>CAVSZS010000005.1:0-330899 GCA_963732485.1 Candidatus Aminicenantota bacterium | reverse complement strand
AACTGCATCAGGTAGAGACAATCGCCTCCCGACCCCGGTTTGCGGATGAAAGCCAGGCAGGTTTTTCCTGTGGGCAGGCGCACGGCGTCGGGCGAATGGATGACGTACTCGCCATCGCTGCCGGCGACGGTCTCGATAAGGGACCAGCTGCGTCCCTCGTCCATCGAGCGCAGCAGGTAGAGGCAGCCGGAGTGGTCCAGCACCGCATCGACGCTCCGGCCAACGGGCACGATGGCCGCCTTCGTGTCCGTCATCGGGCACAATTTATGCATCTCCTGCACTCTGCCCCAAATGCCGGAACTGTCGCGCTGCAGGATGTATTCCCAAAGGCTGAAGGAATGCCCGACAAAGGATACAGCGCCCCAGGAGAGGTAGGCTTGCTCCCCGTCCCCAAGGCGGACCAGGGAATTCTCCGAGAAAGAAATGCAATCACCGGCAGAGACCGTTTTCGCCTGCCAGGTGACCCCGTAATCCCGGGAGGAATGGATGTCCAGAAGCAATCCTTCCCCGACACGCCGGGCCAGGAATAGTTCCACGCGCCCACCCGCACGCGTGGCCAGGAGCGGCTTCCAGTTGTGCAGCAGATCGGCTACGGGAAAGATGCGCGTATTCCAGGTGGCCCCCAGGTCGCGGGAGACGGCAAGACGCACCTCCAGGCCCCCCGGGCCGTTCGCCTGCATGCGGGCAAGATAGACGTCGCCGCGCTCGTTGACGGCCAGCGTCGGTGACTCGGCATCCGTGCCCTGCGGATGCGTGCGGACGGGCACATGCCAGGTGGCGCCGTTGTCTACGGATCGGCTGAAGAAGACCTCAGGGTGGTTTTGGCTGTTGTAGGCCATCCAGGTCATGTAGAAGTGCCCGGCTCCGTCGGCGGCCAGGTCGACCTGATGGACGGACCTGCTGGATCGGGAGATGTTCAGCACCTGCGACCAGGTCTCCCCGCTGTCGGCGGAAAAGGAAAAGAATGCCTGGTTGACATCATTGAGCGCTTCAAGCCAGGAAATGTAAATGCGCCCTTGCGGATCGCAACGGACGAGGGGCGCGCTGGAACGGGTCCACTCGGGGAACAACAACCTTGCCGCCGTGAATCGCGTCTGTCCCTTCTGAACCTCCAGGAGAACCGGCTCGGAAACGTAATCGCGGTATTTTTCGAAATCGCCGGAGATGTCATATTCCTCGCCGATACCGGTGACACGTACGCTGAGAGTGGCGCCGGTGACCGATGAGCCAAGGAGTTCGTTCAACAATTCCTTGGAGATCATGTAGCCCACGCTGTTGCGCCAGTACCCGGAGGGGCACTGCCCGACCTTACGATCATTGATGTACAGGACATACTGGTCGTCCACGGCCGGCAACCAGACATCCAGGTGGAAGCCGGCGTCGTTGAACTGGACCGCCGCGGGGTTGAGCCTGCCGATCACCGGCTTGTGCAGCCCTTCGAGGACGCTATCCGGGACCAGGTCGCGGCTGCAGGCGCAAGCGGCGAGCAGGATACCGGGCAGGATCAGCCACTGAATCAGTTTTTTCATCGTCGGTCACCCCCGAATAATTATTCTATTAACTATAGACAGTCCCTGAGCTTGAGGCAATAGGGATAAATGTGATATTCGGCAGCACGTTCATTCGCCGGCTGCGGACAAGGCGTAGAGAGCGAAGCTGGCCAGCCAGTGGCCGCCCTCGTAGGAATCGGCGACGACCGCCGGCAGCGAATGGCGCAGGTGCTCGTCAGCGGCCCGGCGCAGGTGGCGGTACCCGGGCAGGCGCGCGGCGATGCCGTAAAGGCACCAGGCGCGGCTGAAGTTCAGGCCATCGAGATGCACCAGCTTGCCGTCGCGGCGATCGGAGACGATGCCCGGGGCCAGCGAGAATTTTTTGTCGGCCAGCTGCGGCAGGAATCTTTTCAGCCAGGCGGAGAACTCCTTTTCCGGCAGGACACGGCGCATGATGTCCGCCTCTTCCAGGCAGGGTGAAAGAAAATCGAAGCCGCTCGGCTCCCAGGAAAGGGGGCAGCCGGCGTCGCGCAGGAAAAAGTCCTTCGCCCTTTTTTCCACGAGCCGCTTCAGCTCGCGGTGGCCGACAGCCTCCGCGAAATCCCAGGCGAAAGCCAGAGCGAAGGCGGTATTGACGTGTTCGCCCGCGCGTACCGGATAGACAAGCTTGGGCAGGAATTCCAGGCAGCGTTGCACGACCAGGTCGGTAAGCGGCTGCAGGTTCTTTTCCAGCTCGCGCGCCAGCGGATCGGCGAAATCGTGCAATTCCGCGGCGAGCTTCAGCAGCCAGGCCCAGCCGTAGGTGCGCTCGAACGACGCTTCCTCCGTTCTCAGGAAATAACGCACTTCATCCAGGATGTTGCCGGCCGTAAGGGTGACAGCCAGCTTTTCCCGGATCGCCGCGCTTTCCGCGAGCCCGGGAAAGGCTTTCAGCAGCCGCACCAGCATCCAGTGGCCGTGCACCGCGGAGTGCCAGTCGAAGCAGCCGTAGAAGGCCGGATGCAGGCCGCGCGGCGACCCGATGTCGGACGGCGCCGCCAGGGTCTCGCCCGGCTTGTTGGGAAACTCCTGCCCCAGGCATGCCAAAGGCAACCGGGCCAGGCGCCCGGCCTGTTCCTGGGTGAGGCGCGGTCCGGGGAGGTCTGTTGCCGCGAGCCGCATCCCGCCGACCCCTGGGCCGGCCGCAAAAACAATCGCCAGAACGGCCGTGAAGATAGTCATTTTCATACGGCGATTGTGGGAAAAATCGGCGCAAATGTCAACAGCCGACACGGCGCCGGCAGCAACCGTATTGCATTCTTGCGCCAGCCGCGGTATATTTCCACACCTAGGATGACCCCCTTGAAAAATTTATACTTTCTGGCCCGCACCTTGTTGCGGCATCCGCGCATGCTCCGGGTTCACCCGGCGCTGAACCTGTTTTTTCTCCGCTATATCAGCAAGTTCCGCATCAAGAACAGCGCCGGCCACTGGACCGTTCATTCCCACTTGCCGCCCTTGAACCACCGCTCCTTCGGTGGCTTCATCAAGGACCACCTGCTGGCGCGCGTCAGCGGTCCGTCCCACGCCCAGATCGGCCTGACCAACGCCTGCCCGCAACGCTGCGCCTATTGCTACAACCGCGAGCGCAGCGGCCAGGCCATGGACACGGAGACCATTCTCCGCGCCGTGCGCGAGTTGCAGGAGCTGGGCGTCTGCTGGCTGGGGCTGACCGGCGGCGAACCGCTGCTCAACCCGGACATCGCCCGCATCGTCGCCGCGGCCGCCGACGGCTGCGCCGTCAAGCTGTTCACCACCGGCAGCTCGCTGACCCGGGAAAAAGCGCTGGCCTTGAAACAGGCCGGACTTTTCTCGGTCTCGGTGAGCCTGGACCACTGGCAGGCAGAGATCCATGACCGCAACCGCGGCCTGGAGGGAGCTTTTGCCACCGCCCTGCAGGCATTGCGCATGTTCAAGGAAACAGGCGGCATCCAGGTCGGCGTATCCGCGGTGATCAGCCGCGAAATGCTCCGCAGCGGCCAGGTGGAGGAATTTTTGGAATTCCTGCGCGGGCTGGACATCGACGAAGCCTGGCTCTGCGAAGCCAAGCCTTCCGTGGCCGCTTTCTGGAACGAGGACATGGTGATCAGCGCCGCCGAACAGCAACAGCTGGCCGGCATCCAGGACCGGGCCAACCGCCGGGCGGGCATGACCGTCAACTACCTGGGCCATTTTGAAAGCCGGGAGTTTTTCGGCTGCAATGCCGGCTTCAAGATGGTCTTTATCGACGCCTGCGGCGAGGTCAGCCCCTGCGTGTTCACGCCCATGACCTTCGGCAACATCCGCCAACGCCCGCTGCCGGAAATTTTCGGCGAGATGAAATCCTATTTCCCTTCCGAAAACACCTGCTTCATCAACAAGAACTTCGCCCTGCTCCGCGCCGCCGGTCGCGGCCAGGGGTTCCTGGACCCCGCCGCGACGCTCCAGGTCGTGCGCCAGGCGCGATTCGGGCCGCTGTCCGGATTTTTCCGTCTCTATCTTCGCGGCAGCAGGAAGGATAAAAATGAAAAATAAACCGCTGCTTCTCTACCGCTCCCTGGGACTGGCCATGGCCCTCATCTTCGCCGCCGTTGGCCTGGTCTTTGTTTTTCTGCCCGAGCGCGTGCTGGAATTCTTCAATCGTCTCTCCCTGCCGCTGGGCCTTGCCCCGGCCCCGGTCCGTCCCGGGAGCTTTTTCCCCATCCTGGCGGCAGCATACATGGTCCTGGTCGCCGCCCTGGCCTGGCTGATGTTCAAAAAACCGGCGAACCCCTTCATGCCGCAGCTTTTGGCCCTGGGAAAACTCGCCAGCGCGCTCATTTCACTGGCGTATTTTTTCTGGTCAGCACCGTACCTGGTCTGCCTGGCCAACGCCGTCGTCGACGGGGGCATCGGCTTGCTGGTGCTGGGGCTGTATGGTCTGCAAAAGAAACACGCCGCGGCATGGCCCACCTGACCCTGAAGCTGCTGCTGGGGATCCTGCCCATCGTTGGCGGGAAAAAAGGGCTCATCGAGCTGTTCCATCTGACGGCCGCGGCTTTCGGCCAGGAGGTCCCCGACCTGCGGGGCCGCTCCCGCCGCGAAATTCTGCTCGCCTTCGCGCGCTTCACCCGCAATGAGGCCGAACGATCGCTGGCCAAGGGAACGGCTGACGCGCTGCGAATAAGCCTCTACGAGCGTTCCGCGGACCTGGGCCACGCCATCCGCCGCCGGCTGCCCATCCGCAGCCGGGCCGACGCCGCGGCCGCGATTCAGCGCCTGTACAGCTTGCTGGACATCGACATGAAAATCGCGTCCGGGGGCGCGGTGATGATCGGGCGCTGTTTTTTGCGACCCGCTACACTCCCGAGACCTGCCGCTTCATGGCGGCCATGGACGAAGGCATCGTCGCCGGCATCTGCGGCGGCCGGCTCGTCTTCTCAGAGCGCCTGAGCGAGGGCGCCGAGGCCTGCCGCGCCAGCATCGAATGGCCGGACGGGGAAAATGAATAAAGCCGTGGTGATCGGCAGCGGCGCCGGCGGCGCCATGTGCGCCAGGGAACTCCAGGGTAAATTCCAGGTCACCGTCCTGGAGGCGGGCCGGGAGTTCCAGCCCTTCAAACTCAACCTGTCCTGGATCGAAAAATTCAGGAAAACCCGGCTGCTGGCCGACGCCCGCGAGATCGGCTGGCTCTTTCCCGCCATGAGGATCCGCCAGGCCGGGGCGGACATGATCCTGGTCAGCGGCCGCGGCAGCGGCGGCACCACGACCCTCAGCACCGGCAATGCCCTGCGCCGGGACGAGGACTTGCGGGCGCTGGGCATCGACCTGGACGAGGAGTTCAGCGAGCTGGCCCGCGAAATTCCCGTCTTTTCCGGCCATCAGAAAAAATGGCGCCCGCGCACCAGGAATTTTTTCACCCTCTGCCGCGACATGAAGCTGGACCCGCAGGTCATGCCCAAGATGGGAGACTACGCCCGCTGCCGCGGTTGCGGCCGCTGCGTCCTGGGCTGCCCGCACGGCGTCAAGTGGGACAGCCGGCAATTGCTGGACCAGGCGCAGCGCCGCGGCGCCCTCTTCCTGACCTCGCGGCGGGTGGAGCGCATCGTCCATGAAAAAGGTCGCGCCAGCGGCGTCTGGGCCCGGCACCGCTTGAAAAAAGTTTTCTTTCCGGCCGACCTGGTCGTCCTGGCCGCCGGCGGCCTGGGCACGCCGCAGATCCTGCAGGACTCCGGCATCGCCTGCGAGCCCAGGCTGTTCGTCGATCCGGTGCTGTGCGTTGCCGCGGAAATGGCAGACAGTTTCCAGAACCGCGAGTTGCCCATGCCTTTCGTTGTCCAGAAAAAAGGCTACATCATCTCGCCCTACTTCGACCATCTCAGCTTTTTCTTCAATCGCCAATGGCGCCTGCGCTCCCAGAACATCTACAGCCTGATGATCAAGCTGGCCGACGAGAACCAGGGCGGCATCGCGCACGGAAAGATCCAGAAAACATTGACCGCCGTTGACCGCGAGCGCCTGGGAGAAGCCGTTGCCACCTGTAGCGAGATTTTCCAGCGCGCCGGGGTGGACCAGAACCGGCTTTTTTTCGGGAGTCTCAACGCCGGACATCCCGGCGGCATGCTGCCCCTGACCGCTGCCGCCGCCAAAACCCTGCACGACGCCAGATTGCCGGAAAATACTTTCGTGGCCGACGCCAGTCTGTTTCCCGCCGCCCTTGGCAATCCACCCATCCTGACCATCATGGCCCTGGCCAAGCGCATCGCGAAACTCTGCCGGCGCGACGGAAATTGAGGCCCGCCGCCGCCCGCGACCGCGGCAGATGAATTTTTTATCATTTTTTAGTATAATGCGCTCATCGCGCCAGACGCCTGGCGGCACGGCCGCAGCGGCAGGGATCGCCGGGGAACGGCGCCGGAGAAGATCATGACAAAGGACTCGAGCCCCACCCGCATCCTGGTCGTTGACGACGAACCCAATATTTCCCGCCTGGTGAGCCAGTTGCTCACAGTGAAAGGGTATGATTCCAGGGTTTGCGACAGCGGCGCCCAGGCGCTGGCGGCGATCGCGGAAGAGGAATACGCCCTGGTCATCAGCGACATCAACATGCCGGGCATGTCGGGCATCGAGCTCCTGGCCGCGGTCAAAAAAATCCGCCCCGGCACCGCTTTTATCATGCTGACCGCCGTCGACGACCACGCGACCGCGGTGCGTTCCCTCGAACTGGGCGCTTTCGGCTACATCATCAAGCCTTTCGAAGCCAACGAACTCTTCATCAGCGTCTCCAACTCGCTGCGCCGCCGCGTGCTCGAATTGGACCGCGACCAGTACGAGCAGCGACTGGAGCGCGAGGTGCGCGAGCGCACGGCCGACATCCGCAGCGCCCAGGAACAAGTGATCCTGCGCCTGGTGACGGCGTCGGGATACCGCGACGAGGAGACGGGCGAGCACATCCGCCGCATGGGCGAATACGCCGCCGTCCTGGCGCGCGCGGCAGGCTGGAATGAAAACGCGGCGGACGAGATCCGCCTGGCCGCCACCATGCACGATGTCGGCAAGATGGGCGTGGCCGACGCCATCCTCAAAAAACCAGGCAAGCTCACCAGCGCTGAATTCGAGCAGATGAAGGAGCACACGCGCATCGGCGCCCGCATCCTGGAGGGGACGAGCATCCCCCTGCTGGAGCTGGCGCGCGAGATCGCGATGAACCACCACGAAAAATGGAGCGGCGGCGGCTATCCCGCCGGGCTGAGCCACGACGCCATCCCGCTCAGCGCGCGCATCGTCGCCATCTGCGACGTGTATGACGCCCTGGTCAACGACCGCGTCTACAGGGCGGCGCTGCCCGAGCCCGAGGCGCTGGCCATCATGCGGGAAGGCCGCGGCAGCCATTTCGATCCGCAGATCTTCGACCTGTTCCTGGCGCATCTTGCCGAGATCCACGTCATTCGGGACAAGTTGGCCGATTGAAGGCGGCTGCGGAACGGCAGATGAAATTCATCCGGCAAGGAGGAGTCCCATGGCCATGACCACCTGCAACGAATGCAAGGGAAAGATTTCCGACCAGGCCTGGACCTGCCCGCATTGCGGCATCGCCCTGGAAAAAGCCGCGGGGACGCCCGCGCGCCGCTGGCCGGCCCGCCATCCCGACACTGGAGTGGAAAAACGGCGCTATCCCAGGATCGAGATCAAAACCCTGGTCGAAGTGGACGGCGAGAGGGCGCTGCTGTTCAACATCTCCCGCGAGGGCATGCTGCTGTCCTCGCCGTCATTCCCCAAGGGCCCCGCGGTCGACGTCATCCTGGAAGCCGGCGCATTGAATTTCAAACTCCAGGGGGTGGTGCGCTGGGTGAGCGGCAAGCGCTCGTTCTCCAACCTGATCGATTTCGGCGTGGAAATCCAATCTCCCCCGGCGGGATACCGCGAATTCGTCGAGCAGCTCGAATCCTGCTGAGAGCGGGCGGCGTCAGAGCACGACGACCCGGTTCTTGCCCTGTTCCTTCGCCAGGTACATGGCCTCATCGGCGCGCTTGATGAAAATCTCCATGCTTTCGCCTTCGCGAAACGCCGTCACGCCGAAACTGCCGGTCACCCGCGCCGGCGCCTGATCGCTGCACGGCATGCCCAGCCGGGGCCCCAAGCGGACCTCGAGCAGATTCCTGAGCCGCTCGGCGCAGACCAGGGCCCCCTCCACCGCCGTGTCGGGCTGGATGACGATGAACTCCTCGCCGCCGTAGCGCGAGACGATGTCGATCTCGCCCGTGTGCACGATCAGGGGCTCATCGTAGCGGCGGATGTTGCCGCGGATGGCCTGGGCGGTCTCGCGCAGCACGCGATCGCCGAACAGGTGGCCGCAATGGTCGTTGATCTTCTTGAAGTCGTCCAGGTCGACCATGATCACGGACAACGGGTGGTGATAGCGGTCGCAGCGGGCCAGCTCGGCTCCCAGGCGCTGGTAAAAATAGCGATAATTGTAAAGGCCGGTCAGCGGGTCGGTGACGGCCAATTTTTCGATCTCGGCGTACATCCTGGCGTTGCGCATGCCCACCGCCACCTGCTGCGACAGGATGGACAGCAGGCGGACGTCATCCTCGTTAAAGGCGTTTTCCTGCTGGCTCTCGACGGTCAGCACGCCCAACAGCTCGCCACCAGAGGTCACCGGGCAGGCGATTTCGGAGCGGATGCCCTCGATGCCCGAGGGGATGTACTCCGGGTCCTGGCGCACGTCCCCAACGTTGATCACCTTTCTTTCCAGGGCGCAGCGGCCGGTGATGCCCTGTCCCAACGGGATCTTCAAGCCCAGCAGTTCCTTGGGAAACTCATCGCTGGAGGCCTTGAACACGAGTTGGCCTTCGCTCTTCTCCAGGATGGCGCAGGTATCGTAATGCAGGCGCGAACGGGTCTCCGACACGATGGACATGAAGAGCTCGTCGGGATTGATGATGGAGACCAGCTTCAAGCCGATGTCCTGGACCAGCTGCATCTGGGCCAGCACGCGTGAATTGTGCAGGGCGACGCCGATCTGGTTGCTCAGGATGCGCAAAAACTGGATATCGCCGCGGTGGAAGGCGTTCTTGCGAACGCTCTGGACGTTGAGCACCCCCAGGACGCTGTCATGGAAAACGATCGGCACGTCCAATTCCGAGCGGAAGACGCTGTCGCCCAGGTGAATGTAAAACTCGTTGCCGGAGAGGTCCGCCACCAGCACTTCCTTGCGGCTCAAGGCGCAGCGGCCGCTGAGCCCCTGTCCCCAGGGGATTTTCCTGCCGATGATCGCTTCGGGATGCTCGGTGACGGCGCGGATGACCAGGTCATGGCCCTCCTTGAGCAGGATGGCGAAGTAAGAAAAACCCAAAGCGGCCTGGATGCGCTCGACGACCAGGCGCAGCAGGCGGGCGGGATCGAGTTCAGCGCTGATCTGGGCGCTGATCTCATAGATCAACTCATCGCTGTGCCGCGGCCGGAAAAACCTGTGCAGGTTAGCGGGCATCATCTCGCCTCCATGCGGGTCACGTCCAATGGGTCAATTATAGCGCAATGGCCATTTCCAGGCCAGCCAGGGGCGCGACGGCAGCGGTGGGGATGCCGCAGTCGTTCTGGATGATCCCCAGGATCAATTTCTTCTGGAAATCATTCTGAAAGGAGATCTGGCAGCCGGTGGCATAGACCACGCCGGGCCGGAAGATCCCCTCCATCTGGTTCTGGAAGCGCAGGATGCGGGAATGGACGATCTTGACGGTAAACGAGTGCTTGTCGCCGCCGTAACGGATCAGGACCGGATAGGAATCGCCGATGATCGGCGGGTAGTTGGACATGACGCTGATCCCGCTCATGGAGACGTTTTTGATGATAAACTCCTCGCGATTGAGAAACTCGCCGGTGACCACATTGGTGAGCTCGAAGTAACCGAAGATGGGGCCGGCCGGATCAAAGCGCTCTGAAATTCTGGTTTCCATTTTTTTCTCCTTTTTTTTCAAGCCCCGGCCGGGATCGCCCCGAAGACGGGTGCAAACGCCTGGGCACCAGCAGGCAACCGCAAGGGCAGGCACACCGCGAAGCGGCTGCCGCGCCCCGGAACGCTGCTCACGCTGACATCGCCGCCATGCAGCTCGGCCAGGCGCTTGACCATGGACAGGCCCAGCCCCGTACCTTCATATTTCCGCGCCAGGGAGCCGTCGAGCTGCTCGAATGGCAGGAAGAGCCGCCGCAGGTCTTTTTCCGCAATGCCGATGCCGGTATCGCTGACCGCGAATTCGAAGACGCCGGACGACAAACGCTGCGCCGACAACAGCACGCGACCGCCGTCGGGGGTGAACTTGACCGCGTTGGCCAGCAGGTTGTAGACCATCTGCTTGAACTTGCGGGCATCGACCGTAACGGCTCCCAGATCGGGCGCGAGGCGCAATTCCAGGGCGATGTCATGGTGCAGCGCCTTTTCGCGCACGATCGCCAGGCTCGACGCCAGGAGCGTGGACAGGTCGACCGGCTCCAGTTCCAGCGTCATCTTGCCGGCCTCGATCTTGGACAAATCGAGGATATCGTTGATCAGTGCCAGCAGGTGCAGCCCGCTGGCATGGATCTCGCCGCAGTATTCCTGCTGTTTCTCGCTCAACTCGCCGGCTTGCCCCGTTTCCAGCACCTCGGAAAAGCCGATAATGGCGTTCAGCGGGGTGCGCAGCTCATGCGACATACTGGCCAGGAAATCCGACTTGGCCTGGTTCGCCGTCTGCGCCGCCTCGGCATAGGCGGTGATGCGCCCGATGGCCTTGCGTGAAAAGCGGTTGAACAGCAGCACGATCATAACCAGCAGGAAGGACAGCGCGACGAGGAGCAGCGGCGTGGAGGCATCCGGCAGGTCAAGAGCGCTCTCATACATGGTCTTGAGCAAAAGGAACAGCAGGCCATACATAATGAAGGTCACCACCGCCTTCAGCTGGCGGACGTCGGACTCGAACTCGGGCAGGGAACTGGGCATATTTTGGTTGTTCATCCGGCCCTCCGTTCGCAGGACAGCTCCTGGCAAACAGCAAAGATTTCGGCAAAGCGCGGGGCCAGTTCGCGGAACGCCGCGAGCACGGCGGGGTCGAAGTGCTCGGGCTTGAGCCGCTCACTGCCGCCGCAGATCAACTCGCAGGCCGCCTGATGGTCCATGGCCGGCTTGTAGGGCCGCTCCACGCGCAGGGCATCGTAGCGGTCGGCCAGGGCGACGATCCGTCCCGCCAGCGGGATCTGCTCCCCCTGCAGCCAATTGGGGTAACCGCTGCCGTCCCAGTTCTCGTGGTGGCTGAGGGCGATGGCATGGGCCATGGCCAGGCGCGGATGATCGCCGATGATCTCGGCGCCGAGCCGGGTGTGGGCGCGGATGCTCTCCCACTCCTTGAAGTCGGGGGCGCCCTCTTTTTTCAAAATTTCGACCGGAACGCCTATGTTGCCCACGTCATGCAGCTGCGCCTGCAGCTGGATGGCGCGTGCCAGGGGCTCGCCCAGCCCAAGATGCCGGGCCAGCAGGGCGCTGTACTCGCCGACCCGCTGGTTGTGCCGGCCATGCTCGCCGTCATGAAAAGCGGCGATGCGCAGCAGGGCCGCCACCGTATGGGCAATGTCTTCTTCCGCCCGGTCCACCTGGTCGGCCAGCAGCTTGAAGAACAAACTCTGCGTGACCAGCGTGTTCAGCACCGCCGCCTCATGGGTGCTGACCTCGCGGCCGTAATTGGCGGCAAAGACGCACAGTTCCGAACTGAGCGAGCAGAACAGATTGGTCAAGGTGGCCGGCAGCAGCGGGTGGTCTTCCAGGCGGCCGACAAAGGCCTCCAGCCCCTTGGCCGCGAACTCGGAGCGGCCGGCAAAAAAGAACGTCGCTTCGCCCCTGGCGGGGATGACCAGCGAATCGCGGGCATCGAAAACGAATTCCTGCCGGCTCAGTTCCCGGAACGGAGCCTCATAGTAGAACCACTTCCAGGCCGTTTCCGCGCGTACACTGACGACCAGCGCCTGGGGGCGGTCGATGGTCTCGCCGCTCTGCTGGATGATCTGCCCGACCAGGCGGTCGATCTGGGGCATGAGCTCAAAGTCCTGCGGGTCGAACGACTTGAGGGCCTGGGCGCCGAAGGTGGCCAGGCCGGTGACGCTGGCATAGGCCCGGCCCAGGCGCTCGTGCAGTTCCTTCATCTGCAGCAGCATGCGGATGCGGGCCAGCACCTCGCCCTGGTCGATGGGCTTGGAGATGAAGTCCTCGGCGCCGGCTTCAATGCCCTTGGTCCGCTCCTTGCGGTTCTGCAGGCTGGTGATCATGACCACCGGGACGCCGCCGTTCTCGCGGTCCGCCTTGATGTGCCGGCACACCTCGTAACCGTTCATGTCGGGCATCATGACATCCAGGAGCACCAGGTCGACCTTCTGGGCGCGAATGATCTCCAGCGCCCGCGGGCCGCTGCTGGCGTGCAGCACCTCGTAGCCCTGCGGCTGCAGGAACGCGTCATACAGTTTCAGGTTGACCAGTTCATCATCCACACAAAGGATCCTCGCTTTACTTTCACACATGTTTCCTCCCGCCCCGCGGCTACCGTCTTTCACGCTGTCATCCCCTGCACCGTGGCCTGCGTCCGCACCCAGGATGGCCGAAAGACAATCAGGTCGCGCAGGACATGCTCGATAATGCGGCTGTCGCCGCCCCGTTCTTTCTTGTTCGATCTGGCATAGAGGCGCACGATGGCCAGGGCCTTCAGGTAGGCCAGGGTGTTTTCATAAAGAAAATCCAGCGACTCGCGGCTGGAGTTGATGAACAGCTGCTCGATGTAATTCGAGTTCTGCTCCGTAATGATCGCGGCTTTCATCTCCGCCATTTCCCGGTCGTACAGCGGCTTGATGAAGAAGCCCACGCCGCCGCGGCTGAGGTTGGCGTATTCGCAGCTGCCGAACTTTTCATGGATCTCCTGGAAGATGCGCGGGTCGATGCGCTTGTGGCCGGGCACCTTGAGAAAGTCCATGAACTCCTTGAGCAGCGTTTTTTGCTGCTCGAGGCTCATCGTCTCCAGGCGTTCCGGCTGCCCGTTAGCGGTGAAGGCGATCGTGTGGCTGAGAAGCAGCAGGACCTTGAAGCCGCGCTCCTCGCGCACCGTGCGCTTGAACAATTCGCGGATCAGGTACGCCTTCAATCCGGACGCGCCGCCGTCACGATACTCGACTGTGAGGCGGAAATTGCGGCGGTCGAGTACCGCGGCCAGCTTTCTCAGCGTGGCCCGACCATCGGCGCTGAAACGCTGCAGGGCAGCCTCGAATTTGCTTACCAGGCCGTCAACGGCATCGGCATATTTCCGGCGGTCGTTCTCATCTTCCGAACCCGGCTCGCCTTCATGGCCACCATGCGTCGCAAAAGCCACTTCGCCGCGGGGCGCCTGCCGGAGCGCAGATGCCGTTGTCGGAGCGGCAAGGATCTCTTTCACGCGCCGCTCGCCATCGATCAGGCAGATCAACGGCGTCCCGTCAAGGCGCACGCGCAGCAACAGCACTTCCTCTTCAATATGATAGCTGCCCAGGGGCAGGATGGTCCCGATTCCCACATCCGACGCGTTCGACATCCTTTTTTCTTCCATTTTCGACCTCACATCATTCATGCAGCATAAGCGGTGCCAAGCCGGTTCTTCAGGCGTATGCCAAAAAACCGCTTTTATATAGGCTCTCTTCGATTAATTTTATGCGTGAGCCTTATGCCCGGTCTTTTCAGCTTCAATGGAGGCATACGACAAACGGCGCAGGCAGAACCCGAAACAGACCGGAAACGCGCCAGGCTACTGCTTCCTGCGGGAACGGCAACTTCAGGCGGGGCGCAAAAAACGTCTCAGGGGTCCGCTCTCCGCCCATTCATTGCCGCCCGACGACCGCCAAATCAGCCGCGGCCCGCTGCAGGACCGTCCTGACCCGCCAGCGACTAAGGAGTAATAATTAAAATTACATTGACAATAAAAACCCATAATCGTATATTTTTAACGAAAGGGAGCGTCCGGCCTGGAGGATGTCATGAACAGGGGAAGGAAAGAAGCTGGCGTTCTTCTGCAGAAATCAAGCAATATGAACCGGCTGCTGCCGGCTATTTTTCTGTTGCTGACCGGCGCCATCGCCGTATCCGGTTACGTGTACTATCAAAAACAGAAAAAAGCCGTCATTCATGAGCAAACCACCCAGCTCAAAGCCATCGCCGACCTGAAAGCCATTCAAATCCGGGATTGGCTGCGGGAAAGAACCGGCGACGCGCGCCTGATCCAGCAAAACCCGATCATGGTCGCGGAATTGGCCGCTTTTCTAGGCGACCGCTCCAGGGAGACCAGGAGAATCGCCATCCAGCGCTGGATGGCTTCCATGCGCAGCAATTATCATTATGAGAACGTGATGCTCCTGGACCGGCGGGGCGAAGTCATCCTGTCCGCCACCTCCGCACCATGCGAGCCATCGGCAGCCAGGGGTTTAAAGCCATGGAAACCGCTCTCAGGAACCGGGACATGGCACTATCCGATCTGCACTCGCGATCCAAAAGTGCCCCACATCCACCTGGACTTGGTGGCGCCGGTCCTGGTCGGGAACGAGATCGTTGGCTGCGTTTTCCTGCGCATCGACCCGTCCGTCTTTCTTTATCCCATGATACAGTCCTGGCCCACTCACAGCCCCAGCGCCGAGACGCTGCTGGTCAAACGGGAAGGCGAGAACGTATTGTTCCTCAATGAACTGCGCCACCGCCAGGGGGCGGCCATGACGTTGCGCATGCCCCTCCACAACATGGATCTTCCCGCCGCCCTGGCGGTATTGGGAAAAGTCGGAATTACAGCGGGCCACGATTACCGCGGCATCGCCGTCCGCTCGGTAAGCCGATCCATCCCTGACACGCCCTGGTTCATCGTGGCCAAGATCGACGAGGAAGAGATCACAGCGCCGCTGCGCCGCAGCGCCAGAGTCATTTTCTCCGTTGTCCTGGCCCTGATCATCGCCACCGCCCTGGTCGTGCTCACCTTATGGCGCTATCAGGCGACCCGCTTCCAGCAACGGCAGCTCGAAACTGAAAACCAGAGGCTGGCGCTTGCCCAGCATTTCGATTACCTGACCCGCTACGCCAATGACATCATCCTGCTCAGTGACGAGAAATGGCAGATCCTGGAAGCCAACGAGCGCGCCATGCTCGCCTACGGCCGCAACCGGGAAGAGCTGCTGAAGATGAACCTGCGCGACCTGCGCGTTCCGGATGAGCGCAGCAAGCTTGCGGCCGAGTATAAACAGACCGAAGAAATGCTTGGGGCGATATTCGAAACCTGGCACATGAAAAAAGACGGCTCGATCTTTCCGGTCGAGGTCAGCGCCCGGGTGATCGCCATCGATGGCAAAAAGTATTACCAGAGTATCATCCGCAACATCAGCGAACGCAAGCAAGCCGAAAACGCCCTGCGCGAAAGCGAGGAAAAGTTCAAGCAGGTGTTCGAGACCGCAAACGTCGGCAAATCGATCACCCAGCTGAACGGCGAGATCAACGTCAACCAGGCCTTCTGCGACATGCTGGGCTACAGCCGGGAAGAGCTGCAGAAGACAAAATGGCAGGAACTTACCCCGGCTAACGAGATCACTTCCACCCAGAAGGTGCTGGAACCGCTGCTGCAAGGCCGGCAGAATACGGCGCGCTTCAACAAGCGCTACGTCCATAAGAACGGCTCGACCGTCTGGGGGGACGTCAGCGTGGCCATCAAGCGCGACGCGGCCGGCAAGCCGCTGCACTTCATCACCACCGTGGTCGACATCAGCGAGCGCAAAAAAGCGGAAGAAGAAATTGAATCGGCCAGGGCGTTCCTCGAAATGATCATCAACATGAGCCCCTTTGCCATGTGGATCTCAAACGCCGAAGGCACGGTCATCAGGGTGAACCGCTCCCTGTGCGAAGCCATCCATCTCAGCCAAGATCAGATTGAAGGCAAATACAACGTGCTCAACGACGAAAACCTGGAAAAGCAGGGCGTCATGCCCCAGGTTAAGGCGGTTTTCGCAAGGCATGAACCCGCCCGTTTCAGCATCCCGTGGATGGCTGCCGGGGCTGGGAGCATCGATTTCAAAGAAGCGCACAACATGCACATCGACGTATCCATGTTCCCGATTGCGAATGCCCAAGGTGAACTGGTTAACGTCGTGTGCCAGTGGATCGACATCAGCAAGCGCAAGCTGGCAGAAAAAGCGTTGCATGAATCCGAGGCCAAATTCCGCCAGACCTTTGAGTTTTCTCCAGTGGGCATTGTCATGGTAGGCCTCGACAAGCGATTTATCGGCAGCAATAAGGCATTTTCTGAATCGCTCGGGTACTCCCCGGAAGAGCTGGTTGGAAAAACCATCGCCGATTTCACTCACCCCGCTGACATTCTGATCGGCATGGATGAAATGAAAGCCATCGCCCGAGGTGATTTGGCGATCAGTCAAGTACAAAAACGCTACCTTCATAAGGACGGCAGGACCATCTGGGGCGAAGCGACCATCTCGCTCATCCGCAATCAGAACGCAAATCCCCAATATTTCCTGGCGATTATCCAGAATATCAGCAAGCGCAAGCAGGCGGAAGAAAAATTGAAGGATAGCGAGGAAAGATTTCATCTAGCAATGAGAGCGTCCAATGACGGCTTGTTTGATTGGAATCTTGAAACCAACGCCATCTATTACTCCCCGGGATGGAAAAAAATGCTCGGCTATGCGGATCACGAGCTTGCCAATGATTTTTCCGTGTGGGAAAAAACAACCGATCCGGAGGACGTCAAGAAATCCTGGGCGCTGCAACAGAAACTCATTTCGAAGCAAATAGACCGCTTTGTGTTGGAATTTAAAATGAAACATAAAGCAGGGCATTGGGTGGATATTCTGTCGAGGGCGGAAGCAATTTTTAATGACAACGGAAAAGCGATTAGAATTGTGGGAACTCACTCGGACATCACCGAGCGCAAACAGGCCGAAGAAGCCATTCGCCGGAGCGAGGAGCGCCTGCGCGCTATTCTGGATGCCACGCCGTTCCCTATCGCCATCGTCGATGTTCAGGATAGCAAAATCGATTTTTGGAGCAGCAGCGCCCTCGCCCTTTTCGGCCATACGGCGCCTACCACGGCGGAGTGGTACGAGCTCGCCTACCCCGATCCCGACTACAGGAATGAGGTGATCGCGCGTTGGAAACCTTTCCTGGAAAAGGCGCGCTCTTCCAGCCAGGGGGTCAACACCGGTGAGTACCGCGTCACCTGCCACGACGGGTCGGTGATCATTTGCGAGCTTTACGCCTCTTTCCTGGCAGACAATCTCATTGTCACGTTCAATAACGTTACCGAGCGCAAGCAGGCGGAGGCAGCCGTCGTGCTGAACTCTCAACGAGTACAAACGCTGCTGAAACTGAATCAAATGAATGACGCCTCGCTGAAAGAGATCACCGATTTTGCCCTGGAAGAAGCCGTGCGCTTGACGCGAAGCACGATCGGCTATCTGGCGTTTCTCAACGATGATGAGAGTGTCCTCACCATGCACTCATGGTCGAAATCCGCCATGGCGGAGTGCGCCATCATCGATAAGCCGATCGTGTATCCTGTCGAAAGCACCGGCCTTTGGGGCGAAGCTGTGCGCCAGCGCCAGGCCGTCATCACCAACGAGTATGCCGCCGCCAGCCCGTTGAAGAAAGGCTGCCCACAGGGTCACGTAGCCGTGAAGCGCCACATGAATACTCCCGTGTTCGCGGGCTCGAGGATCGTCATGGTTGCGGGCGTAGGCAACAAAACCGAAGGCTACGACCAGGACGACGTCCAGCAGTTGACCCTGCTCATGGAAGGCATGTGGCGGCTGATAGAGCGCAAGCACGCCGAAGAAGCGCTGCAAGAGAGCGAGCGCAAGTTCCGCGAGACCGTCGTCACCCTGGACGAAGGCTACTACAGCGTCACCCTGGATGGGAAATTACTGGAACACAACCAGGCATTCAACCGTATTTTGGGATTTGACATTCATGAAGATTTAAAAGGAATTCAACTCCCCGATTTCTGGCAGTATCCCGACCAGAGGAAAGAATACCTGCTGGCGTTCGCGGCCAGCGGCTCCATCAGCAACTACCAGATCGAAGCCAAAACACAAAATGGAGACAAGATCACCATACTGGCCAGCGCCCACCTGGTCAAGGAAGAAAACGACCGGCCGCAGCGCATCGAGGGAGTTTTTCTGGACATCTCCGAGCGCATGCGGATGGAAAAAGCACTGCTGCTCAAGAACCTTGTATTCGATGTGTCCATAGCCGCCAACAGCATCGCGGACAGTAACGGCATAATCACCGAGGTCAACGATGCCTTCCTTCGGGTTTGGGGGTATCCGCGCAAGGATCAGGTTGTCGGCAAGCCACTACTGCATTTCATCAACGATCCGAACCAGGCGGTTGCCATCGTCACCGCCCTGAACACTACCAGCCAGTGGGAAGGCGACTATGCCGCGAAGAAGAATGACGGCTCGACCTTCATCGCCCATGGCCAGGCGACCACCGTCAAAGACGAGAAGGGAAAAGCCATTGGTTATCAGTCCGCAGTTATGGATGTCACGGAGCAGAGAGAAGCGGAGCAGGAACTGATGAAACACAGGAACCATCTCGAACAACTGGTTGCGCAGCGCACGGCCCTGCTGGAAGCCGCCAACAAGGAATTGGAAGCCTTCTCCTACTCGGTTTCCCACGACCTGCGCGCCCCGCTGCGGGCCATCGACGGCTTCTCGCGAATCGTGCTCGAAGATTACTCCCCCAAGCTGGACAATGAGGGGCAGCGCCTGCTCAACATCATCGCCGGCAACACCCAGAAAATGGGGCGCCTGATCGACGACCTGCTGGCCTTCTCGCGCCTGAGCCGCCAGCAGATAACGTTTGCTGCGGTCGACATGGCCGCTCTGGCTGAGACCATTTTCTCGGAACTGAAAAACCTGGAGAAAGGGCGGAAAATTGAATTCAAGGTAGGCGTCCTGCCCATTTCCTACGGCGATCACTCCATGCTGTACCATGTCCTGCTCAATCTTTTGTCCAATGCCCTGAAATTCACCCGGCCCAAGGCCAAAGCCCGCATCGAATTCGGCGGCCAGACGGCAATCGGGGAAACGGTCTATTACGTCAAGGACAACGGCGTCGGCTTCGACATGGCCTATGCCGACAAGTTGTTCGGCGTGTTCCAGCGCTTGCACGGCACGGACGAGTTCGAAGGCACCGGGGTCGGGCTGGCCATTGTCCAGCGCATCGTCGTGCGCCACGGCGGCCGCGTCTGGGCGGAGAGCGGCAAAAACGGAGGGGCGACTTTTTATTTTTCCCTGCCAAAAGACGCCAACCCCGGAATGGCTGAGCCGGCACCGGCCAGCTGAGGCAGGATGAAAGCCGGAGTTGCTTATTCTTTCAGCACGACTTACAATGGATGCAAGGACTCGTATTTTCGGAAGGGAGGATGACATGCAGCAAATGAACCCCATGGAGATCCTTTTGGTCGAGGACAATCCCGCTGACGTCGAACTGACCCTGCGGGCATTGAAAAAACACAACCTGACCAACCATGTGAAGGTGGTCAGTGACGGCGCCCAGGCCCTGGATTGCCTTTTCGCAACCGGCACCTGCGCCGGGCAAATAACAACGCCGCCGCCGAAGGTCGTCTTCCTGGATTTGAAACTGCCCAAGGTAGATGGTCGAGAAGTGCTGCGGCGCATGAAGTCCGACGACAGGACACGCACGATCCCGGTGGTCGTCCTGACCTCTTCCCAGGAAGAGCGCGACATCGTGGAAAGTTACAAGTTGGGCGTCAACAGCTACGTGGTCAAGCCGCTGGATTTCGACAAGTTCGTGGAAGCGGTCTCGGAGCTGGGACTGTACTGGGTGCTGCTCAACCAGGCGCCGCGGTAGGAGGAAGGTTTAGGGTATAGGGTTGAGGATGCAGGGAGGAAGAAGAGGGGAAAACGAGACAGGATGAAGAAAGAAAAGAAGGCGATCAAGACCAGCGTTCGGAATGAAGGCTATCGGGAAAAGCTGCCGGAACGGCAAAAGTCCAAAGGCGACAAAAGCCCCGAGCTGCGGGTGCTGATCCTGGAGGACAACCCCGCCGACGCCGAACTGATGGAGCACCAGCTCCTGAAAGCCGGCATTGCCTTTGTCTCGCAACGGGTGGATACCCGCGGCGGCTTTCTCCGGGCCTTGAAATCATACCGTCCGCAGCTCATTCTCGCCGATTACTCCCTGCCGAAATTCGACGCCCTGCAAGCCCTGGAACTTGCCAGGGAAAAACAACCGCTCACGCCCTTCATCGTGGTCACCGGCAGCATCGGCGAGGAAAAAGCGGTGGCCGTCCTGCGCGCCGGCGCCGACGACTATCTGCTCAAGGATCGCCTGGCCCGCCTGGCTGAGGCCGTCAGGCATGCCCTGGCCAACCATCGACTCCGGTCGGAAAAAATGGCAGCCGAGGAATCGCTGCGAGCCAATGAGCTTCTACACCACGCGTTCATCGATTCCAGCAGCGACATGGCTTTTCTCAAGGACGAGAAATTCCGGCATCTATTGGCCAACAAGGAATTATGCCGCTTTTACAAAAAAGAGGAAAAAGAGATCATCGGCAAAACCGATGCGGAACTGCTGGATAAAAGCGCGGCCGCCAGGTGCCGGAGAACAGACAGGCAGGCATTGACCAAAAACAGAGTCCACGTCAGCCAAGAAACGATCGGCGACCTGACCTTCGAGACCCGCAAATTCCCGGTAAAACTTGGCGACAACCGCATCGGCGTGGGCGGCTACATCCGCGACATCAGTGAAGGCGAGCGCGACAAAGAAGCCCTGCAGGCGGCCGCGGCCCGCTGGCGCACCACCTTCGATTCCATGAACGACGCCGTCTGTCTGCTCGATGAAAAAGGCGCCATCCGCCAGTGCAACCGGGCCATGAACCGCCTGCTGGGGCTTGCCTACAAAGAGATCATCGGCCAGGACTGCATCCACCTGATCTGTGGCAGCGACAAAAGAAGCTCCTGCGCCTTTCAGCATATGATGAAGTCGCGGCAGCGCCAGGAGGAAGAGACACTCTGGCGCGGCCGCTGGTATCATGTGGCGGTGGACCCGATCTTCACGGCCGACGGCAAAGCCATCGGAGCCGTGCACATCATGTCCGATGTGACTGCCGCCAGGGAGGCGGCGGAAAAACTGGGCAAAAGCGAAAAAAAGTTCCGCGACCTCTATGAAAACGCCACCATCGGCCTGTACCGCACCACTCCCGACGGCCGCATCGTGATGGCCAACCAGGCCTTGGTGCGCATGCTGGGCTATGCCTCGTTCGCCGACCTGATGACCCGCGACCTGGAGAAGGAGGGGTTTGAACCCCAGTATCCCCGCCGCCAATTCAGCGAACTGCTGCGGAAGCATGGGCAGGTGATCGGGCTGGAATCGGCCTGGAACCGCAATGACGGCACCGTCATCCACGTGCGCGAGAGCGCCGTCACCGTCAAGGCCGCCAACGGGGACATCCTGTACTATGACGGCACGGTCGAGGACATCAGCGAGCGCAAGCAAGCCGAGGAAAAGCTGCGCATGACGTCACGGCGCTTGGAATTGGCGCTGGATTCGGCCAAGGCCGGCGCCTGGGACTGGAACGTCGCTTCCGGTGAGATCGAGTGGTCGCCGCAGATGTTCGCCTTGTTCGGGCTGGATCCCCGGACGAGCGCCGCTTCGTTCGCCACATGGAACAGCGCGCTCCATCCCGAGGATATGGAGATAGCCGGCAAGCGCATCGAGCAGGCGCTGGAACAGCATACGAACCTGGACAGCGACTACCGGGTGCGGTTGCCCGACGGCCAGCTGCGCTGGATCAACGCCCTGGGCGTGGGGGTGTACGACGCCGCGGGCCGGCCGGTGCAGATGATCGGCATCTGCCAGGACATCAGCGAACGCAAGCGCGCGCAGGAACAGACCCTGGCTTCGCTGCGCGAAAAGGAGATCCTGCTCAAGGAGATCCATCACCGCGTAAAGAACAACCTGCAGGTGATTTCCGGGTTGCTGTCCCTGCAGGCGGCGCACATCGAGGACGAGCGGCTGCTGCGGGTGATCAAGGAGAGCCAAAGCCGCATCTGGACCATGGCCCTGATCCACCAGACACTCTACCAGTCCGGCAATCTGGCCGACATCGACATGGCCGACTATATTCGCAACCTGGTCGGCAACCTGCTCAGCGCCCACGCCCAGGTCGCCATGCCGCCGACCATCCTCTACGATCTGGAACCGCTGCGGCTGGTCATCGACAAGGCCATTCCCCTGGCGCTGATCGTCAACGAGCTGGTGACAAATGCCATGAAGCACGCCTTCCCCGACGGCCGGGCAGGCGACATCCGCATTTCATTGCAAGAACGTAGGGGCACGGCGTGCCGTGCCCCCAATGAGGAAACGAACGGGCAATACGGGAAGGGCACAGCGCGCTGTGCCCCTACATTCGAATTAACCGTCGCCGACGACGGCATCGGCCTGCCCGTTGGCTTTGACGTGAAAAACCAGAAAAGCCTCGGCCTGCAATTGGTCAGCATGCTGACCGGGCAATTGGAGGGCACGCTGATCTTTGAACCAGGCGCAGGAACAGCGGTGCACATCACCTTTGCCACCCATGAGCAAAACAAAAAGAAACGTTGAACCCGGCCCGTTGCGGTTGCTGATCCTGGAGGACAACCCCGCCGACGCCGAGCTCGTCGAACATGAACTGCGGCGGGCCGGAATCGCTTTCATTTCCCTGCATCGTAGAGAGCAGGAGGGCATTCAGCGAAGCCCTGGCCGATTTCCAGCCCCAGGTCATCCTTTCCGATTTCAAGCTGCCGAGATTCGACGGCCTGGCTGCCCTGGAGATCGCCCGGCGGCAGGCGCCCGATATTCCATTCATTTTCGTGTCCGGATCGATCGGCGAGGAAATGGCCATCGGAACTCTCACCCTGGGCGCCTCCGACTACATCTTCAAGAACAACCTGGCCCGGCTGGGCCCGGCGGTCAGAAGGGTGATCGAGGATTCCCGGCTGCGCCGGGAAAAAAGGAGGACCGACGGGGAATTGCAGCGCCATGCCGAAGAGCTGCGGATCCTGTCCGAGGCGGCCGACCGCTTCGTTCATATCAATGACCTGGACGAGATATACCGCTACCTGTCCGGCGTGATCCGCACGATCTCCGGCGCCGACTACCTGCTGCTTTCCCTGTACGACGAGGAGCGGCAGGGCTTGCAGCCGAAGGTAATGGAGGGCATCGCCCCTTTCCATGAGTTACTCCTCCGCAAACTGGGCCGCGCTCCCGAGGAAACGATCCTCCTCCTCAAGGACATGAGCCCGGCGGAATTCGCAGATTTCGTATCGCGCAAGCTGCTCCCGATCCACGCCGGCCTGTTCACCCTCACCGACCGCACGACTCCGCGGAGCGTCTGCCGCGTGATCGAGAAGACCATGGGCATCACCGCCATGTACTCTATGGGGTTCTCCTGGGAAAACCAACTGTTCGGCGGTCTCGCGCTGGCGTTCAAGAAAGGCAAGGAGCTACGCAACAGTCACACGATCGAAGCCCTGGTCAATCTGGCGGCCGTGGCCATCAAGCGGCTGCTGGCCGAAAAATCCCTGCGTGAAAGCAAGGATCATCTTCTCGAGTCCGAAGAATACTACCGCACGCTGGTACAGACCTCCCCGGACGCCATCATCATCGTCGATGCCGGCGGCCGGGTCACTTTTTGCTCCGACAAATCCATGGATCTCTTCGGCATTCCCTCGGGAAGCGACATCGTCGGCGTTTCCATATTCGATTTTGTCGAGCCCGCCGAGATTTCCAAGGTGCAGGAACGTATGGTCGAAATCCTCTCCGGGCAATCGCCCCCCAAGGTGAATGAGTACAGGCTGCGGCGAAAGGACCGCCGGACCTTCTGGGGCGAGGTGTCGTCGGCGCCGCTGCGGGACACCATGGGAAGGAGCATTGCCCTGCTGCTCATCTGCCGCGACATTTCCCAGCGCAAGCAGGCTGAGACCGCCTTGAGCGAGAGCGAAGAAAGATACCGCCTGATCGCCGACAACACGGCTGAAACCATCACCGTGCTCGACCGGGACCTGAGATTCACGTACATCAGCCCGTCCATATTCAAATTGCGCGGCTTCACCGTCGAGGAAGCCCTGAAACAGACCCTGGAGGAAACGCTGACCCGCGATTCACTCGCCAGAATCCGGGACGTTTTCCAGGAGGAGATGGCTCTGGAAATGAGCGGCACGGCCGATCCCAAGCGCAACCGCTCCCTGGAATTGCAGGAATTCTGCAAGGACGGCTCCATCGTCTGGGTGGAAAATTCCCTTTCCTTCCTGCGCGACTCGCAAGGAAAACCCAGCGGCTTCCTGGCCGTTTCCAAGGACATCAGCGAGCGCAAGCGCGCCGAGGAACAAAACCGATACCAGGCGGACCTGCTGCAGAATGTCTCCGACGCCATCATCTCCACCGAGAAAAATGGCATCATTAAGGTATGGAACAGGGCGGCGGAAAGGATCTACGGCTGGAAAAAGGAAGAAGCCGCCGGCAGGATCTTCCACGACCTGATCAGGCCGGAATACCGCTACCAAAGCCGGGAGGAAGTCATTGCCGCGCTGGACCGGGAAGGTTTCTGGTCGGGGGAGCTCATCCACCATCTCCACGACGGCAGGCAGATCCCGGTGCAAAGCACAATCACGAGCCTGAAGGACGCCACCGGCAATCCGGCCGGGACGATATCCGTCAATCACGACATCAGCGAGAGAAAAGCCGCCGAAGAACAGATCCGCTCGTCGCTGAAGGAAAAAGAGGTATTGCTGCAGGAGATCCACCACCGGGTCAAGAACAATCTGCAGATCATTTCCGGCTTGCTGACCCTGCAGGCCGACCAGGCTGCCGGCAGGCCGTTGGAGGAAATTTTCCGCGAAAGCCAGGACCGTATCCGCTCCATTGCCCTGATCCACGAGAAGCTGTACCGCTCGCACAACCTGGCCGAAATCGCGTTCGACGAATACCTGCGCGCCCTGATCGAAAACCTTTTCATTTCGCACAGCGTCGCCAGCGACCGCATCACCGCCAAATTCGAGTTGGAACCCATGCTCTTTACCATCGAAAAGGCGATCCCGCTGGGGCTGATCGTCAACGAACTGGTCAGCAACGCCCTGAAGCACGCCTTTCCGGCCGGGCGCCACAGGCGAGATCCGCATCGGCCTGCACTTCAGCAAGCAAGCCCGATTTGTCGGCGTAAAAACAGAAAGCGGAACGTTGTACAAGGCTTCGATGTGCGAGCTGACCATCGCCGATGACGGCATCGGCCTGCCCGCCGACCGGGCTTCCGAGAAGGAGGGGAAACTGGGCATGAAACTGGTCTCCATGCTCTCTCAGCAGTTGCAGGCCGAACTCACGGTCAAAAGCGGCCCGGGCACGGAGTTCCGCCTGGTTTTCGCCGGGCTTTCGGCGGAAGCCTCTAAAAAAGATGCTGAACAAGGCCGCTGAAAAAACCGGCCGCCGGCTGGTCATGCTCAGCGCTTTTGTTGGTTTCTGGGTCTGCGCCATCATGGCCGCGGTGCCCGAAGGGATTCCCATCGCCTATGTCCTGGACCATCAGAGCGGCTTCAACAAGGCTTTTCCCTCCTCCATGGTTGTGGACCGGGAGGGGCGCTACTGGGTGAGTTCGGAACTGGGCGGCCTGTTCGTTGGCGACGGCATCCGCTTTTTGCCGGTGTCACTGCCGCCGGAACTAGCAGGGCGAAGCATTTGCAGCGTAGCCGCAGATCCCTCCGGACGACTCTGGGTGCTGAGTTCAGGAGGATTGGCGATCCTTGAAAAAGGCGGATGGCGGGTGGAACCCGGTATCCGGCAATATGAACCGCTTCGGGCAGCGCGCACCGACGGCATATTTCTCCACCCTTCGGGAACCTCGGCCATCATGGCCTCCGGGCGTGCATTCACGATCACCGGAGATGGCAAGCCCCTGCCACTAACGCTTCCAGGAGATGACGCCCAGGGGGAAGCCGGCCTGACCTGGGCGGAGCACCGCCTGGTGAGCAATCGCGGCGGCCGGTTCTGGCAGGAACAAGACGACGCCTGGACTCCCCTGCCGACGATCTCCTTTTCCCCGGGCGAGCAGCAGCGCGGTCCGGTGGGCAGCGATGGCGCAGGACATCTCTACCTGCTCACGGGCATGCACCTCTATCACCTGGCACCGGGAGCCGCGACGTGGCGAGTCGTGCCGGACATCCGCCCTGACAACAACCACCGCATCAGTTTCCTGCGGGACGGACGGGCTTGGATACCTCAGAAGGGTCAGATATTGCGTGTCTTCCAGGGAACGATCACCCGCCAGCCCATTCCCCAAGACATCAGCCTGCCTGGCTCCAAAGTACTCTGCCTGGATCGGGAAGGCAACATCTGGATCTCGAACGGGGCGCTGGCCAGATTGCCGGCCCGGGGAATGGTACGAATTCACGCGGGACCGGGCTATCCTCCGGCGGACCTGACCTGGGGCATCCTGCGCGACACCCTGGGCAGGCTATGGGCGGCCGGCGAGGCCGGCCTGTTCCGGCAGGATGATTCAGGATGGCAAGCCGTGCCGGGTGTGCCGAAGGCCAGAAGCATGCAACTCGGGCCTGACGGCCGGCTGTATATTTGCAATCAGGACAGGTTATTCAAGGTAGAGATACGAACGCTGAAGGGCGAACAGGTAACGATCCCGATGCTCTCGGCAGAGATCGCCGTCCGGCGCGGACCGGTGATCCAGGGCAATAAACTATGGGTGATCGACGCCCTTGGCCGCCTGATCCTTGGGACCTGGGGCAGGGGCGGCTGGACCTGGACCTGGGATCCGCTCCCGGAAACGGTTGAAAAAGCGATCGTGGATTTAATGAAAGACGACTTGGGGCGCCCTTGGGCGATCTTCCTGGACCAAACCTACTGCCGTATCGGCGAAAAATGGAAGCAACTGCCGCCTTTGACCGGCAGCCGCGGCGGTGGGCCAATGGGTGTCTCTTTCCTCTCCGCGGCAGAAGGAGTGGTAGCCCAGTATGATCCGCCGGCGGTCCTGTCCGTCCGCCGCAACGCTTCCGGCTGGACCGTCGCTCCCCTGATCGGACCGGACCAGCTCCAGAATATCGGAGTTTTGTACAGCATCGGACAGGATCCCCAGGGCACAATATGGATCGGATCAGACCAAGGGGTCATCCGCGTCAAACCGGGGATCCGGCCCAATACCAGCAATTCGGTTCCGACCAGGGCCTCCCAGCCAGCGACACCAACCAGGGGGCGCTCCTGGTGGAAGGATCAGAGCGCGTCTGGGTGGGAACGACCCGAGGCCTCGCGGAGATCCGCACCGGGGAAATGGGAGCCATTCCGCCCTTGACCGCAACGAGCTGGTCACCAATGCACTGAAACATGCCTTTCCGGACGAACGCGCAGGCGAGATCCGCATTGGTTTGGCTTCAGCAAGGAAGCCCGATGTGTCGACAGTCAAACGAGAGCGCCACGCTGCACACGGCGTCATCCGCTGCTGCGAGCTGATCGTCGCCGACAACGGCATCGGCATGCCAACCGACCGGGCTGCCGAGAAGGAGGGGAAACTGGGCATGAAACTGGTCTCCATGCTCTCCCAGCAGCTGCAGGCCGAGCTCAAGGTCAACAGCGGCCCGGGCACGGAGTTCCGCCTGATTTTCGCCGGATCGCCGGCCACGATGAATTCCAACAACACGCCCGCGCATGAAGGAGTCTGATCATGAGCAAAGCCAGGATACTGATCGTCGAAGATGAAGCCATCATCGCCTCGGTCATCGCCGGCGCCCTGAGAAAATTCGGTTACGACGTGATCGACATTCTCAGCACGGGCGAAAGCGCCGTCACCGCCGCTTTGCAGAAACTCCCCGACCTGATCCTGATGGACATCCGCCTGCAGGGCGACATGGACGGCATCAGCGCCGCCGAGCGCATCCAGGAGCAGGCAGACATCCCCATCATCTACCTGACCGCCTATGCCGACGAACCGACGTTGGACCGCGCCAAGCGCACCCAGCCCTACGGCTACATTCCCAAGCCCTTCCAGGAAATCGAGCTGAAGACCACCATCGAGATGGCCTTGTACAAGCACGGCTTCGAGATCCAGATCAAGGCCAGCGAAGCCAAGTTCCGCTCCCTGTTCGAAAATTCCCAGGACGTGATCTATATCGTCGACCAGCAAGACCGGCTGCAGGAGATGAACCCGGCCGGGGTGAACCTTTTCGGCTATGCGCGCGAGGAGATCATCGGCAGGAAACCGGACCAGCTCTATGCCGATCCCCGGGAACGGAAAGCGTTTGTCACCGAGCTCAGGGACAAGAAGTCCCTGAAGGACCACGAGATCCGCCTGCGCAACAAGGGGGGCGAAATCCTTTTCGGGCTGGTCACGGCCAACGTCATGATCGACAAAGCCGGCGGCGCCAACGGCATTCAGGGCATCATCCGCGACGTCACCGAAAAACGCAAACGCGAGGAAACCCTGCTGTTGCTGCAGACGGCCATCGACTCCTCGAGCGAGGCGGTGCTCATCACCGACCGTGAGAGCAAGATCGTCTACGGCAACCCGGCCGTCGAAACCATGACCGGCTACAGCCCGCCGGAGATCATCGGCCGCGATGTCCGCTTTCTCGGCAGCGGCGTGCCCCAGGACGAGAAAGCCAAAACGATGTGGGACGCCATCATGAACGGCGCCTCCTGGGGCGGCGAGTTTCTCAATCGCCACAAGGACGGCACGATTTATTTCCAGCGCGCCATCATCTCGCCGGTGCGGGATCGAGAAGGGGGAGATCAGCCATTTCGTCAGCATCGCCTCCGACATCACCAAGGAGAAAAAGCTCGAGGAACAGATGATCCAGGCGGCCAAGATGGATTCGCTGGGGCACCTGGCCAGCGGCATCGCCCACGACTTCAACAACTACCTGACCATCATCAACGGCTATTCCGAAATGCTGCTCTACGAAAACGAGAACAACAAGAACAGCGAGCGCCTGGGCGTCATCCTGCAAGCCGGGAAGAACGCCTCCAAGCTGGTGGCCAAAATCCTGGGCTTCAGCCGCCGCCAGGCGACGGCCCCGGCCGTCATCGACATCAACGGCGCCATGAAGGACCTGGAACGCATGGTACGCCGCCTGCTGGGAGAAGGGATCGCGCTGAAACTCGACCTGCATGCCGACTCCGGCCGGGTGCTGATCGATCCCACCCAGATCGAGCAGGTGCTGATCAACCTCGTGCTCAATGCCCGCGACGCCATGCCGTTGCGGGGAAACCTGACCCTCGCCACCTCACCGCAGTCGGTCGATGATGCCTTTGCCGCCGGGCACGCGGGGCTGGCCCCGGGCGAGTATGTGGCCATCCACGTCAGCGACAGCGGCCAGGGCATGGACCCCCAGGTTCTGGCGCGCATTTTCGAGCCGTTCTTCACCACCAAGCCCAAGGGCGAAGGCACGGGCTGGGACTGGCCTCGGTGTTTGGCATCGTCGCTCAGAACCGCGGCGGCGTCTGGGCCGAGAGCGAACCGGGTCGCGGCTCTACGTTCCACATCCTGCTGCCCCGCGTCGCCGAAAAGGCGACCGCCGCGCCTGCCATCGCCAGCGGCAGGCGCTTCGACAGCCGTACGACGCTGCTCGTTGAGGATGAATCCGGCATTCGCGAGCTCATGCGCGAAATCCTGATCTCGCTCGGCATGCAGGTGCTTGTGGCCAGCGACGGCGACCAGGCCCTGAAGCTCGCCGCGGAAACAAAGAAACTCGACCTGCTCTTCTGCGACGTGGTGCTGCCCGGCATTTCAGGCATCGAAGTGGCCGACCGTGTCCGCAAGCTGCACCCCGGGATCGCGGTGATCTTCACCTCGGGGCACGGCGAGGGCTTCCTCAAGCGGGCCGGCCTGGAATTGCCCCAGGTGCATTTCGTCGAGAAGCCCAGCAGCCGCGCCGCCATCGTGGAAAAAATCGCCGAAGTACTGGATTGAACTAGGAATTCGCCTGGCTTTGGCAGGGGCCGTGCCCAGGGTGAATGCAGGCCCAGCCTTGGGGCCGCTGCGGCCCGGAAGCGAACGTTCCCTTGCAGGCCAGCAGCACGTTCTCCTCGGGGCGGGCGCGGATCAGTATGAGCAGTTTCGGCTGTTGCCAGTCCCTTTTCGCGCTCGCAGGCTTTTTCATCTCAAGCCGCCAGCAGGCCGCGCGAACGCAGGCGGGTGCGCAGCCCCTCCTTGTCGATGGCCTTGGAAAGGGCTTCCTCCACGGGCACGCCGCCCTTTTCGACCAGGTCGGCCAGGGAGTCGTTCATCATGCGGTTGCCCAGGGCCTTGCCGGTCTGCATCATGGTCGGAATCTGGAACGTCTTGCCCTCGCGAATGAGATTGGACACCGCGGCATTGACCATCATCACCTCGTAGGCCGCGGCCCGCCCGCCCCCCTCGCGGCGGCACAGCATCTGCGAAACCACGCCGATCAGAGCGTCGGCCAGCATGGTGCGGATCTGGTTCTGCTGGTCGGCGGGGAACTGGTCGATGATGCGGTCCACGGTGCCGCAGGCGGTCGAGGTGTGCAGCGTGCCCAGTACCAGGTGGCCGGTCACGGCCATCTCCACGGCGATGGCGATGGTCTCCAGGTCGCGCATCTCCCCCACCAAAATGACGTCGGGGTCCTCGCGCAGGGCGGCACGCAGGGCTTTCTTGAACGAATCGGTATGCGTGCCCACTTCACGCTGATTGACCAGCGAGCGCTTGTTGGGGTGGATGAACTCGACCGGGTCCTCGATGGTGATGATATGGCCGGGATGGGTGGAGTTGATATGGTCGATGAGGGCGGCCAGCGTGGTCGACTTTCCCGATCCCGTCGGCCCTGTGACCAGAATCAGCCCCTTGGGCATGCCGCAAAGGTCCAGCACCGGCTGGGGAACGTTCAGGTCGGCGGCCGGTATAATACGCGAGGGGATGCAGCGCAGTACCGCCCCCAGCCCGCGCTGGTCGCGGAAGACATTGACGCGGAAGCGTGCCAGGCCGGGGATTTCGTGGGCAAAATCGGTGTCCTGGGTGGCGGCGAACTCCTCGCGGTTGCGCCGCGGCATGATCGACTCCAGTTGCTCCTGCAGCCAGGCCTCGCTCAGGGGCGCGCGCCCGGCCAACGGCAGGATGCCGCCGTCCACGCGTTGCAGGGGCGCGCACCCGGCCGATACATGCAGGTCGGACGCCCGGTCGGCCACCATGGCGCGCAGCAAATTCTCGAGCCCGGACTCATTGCCGGCGGGCTCCGCGGCTGCGGGAACGGCGGCGGTCAGCATCAGGCGGATGGTTCCATCCTCGCTCTTGCGCCCGATCACGCAGCCGGAATAGGTCATGCTCTCCTGGCCGGCGAATTCGGTCATGAGTTCTTCATCGATGCGGCGAATGGCCTCCTCGTTCAGGGTGTTTTTCAGCAGGTAGCCCTTCTGGCCGCCGCGAAAAATGTGCGGCGGCTCTTCGGGATTGATCACCAGCGCCTCGCCGCGCATGCGCACCAGGGCATCGATGAACTGTCGCGAGGCGCTCATATCCCCTCCACGCGCACGATAAAACGCTTGTTGACGTGGACGCGGACATGGTTGTCGGCGATAAAGGCCGCGAAGCGCCCCGGCTCGTTCAGCAGGTCGATGGGGCGCGCGCGCCAGGCGTGACGCGGATCAACGGTATGCAAGGCCAGCTGCACGCCGTTCTCCAGCACCAGGCTCAGCGGCCGCCCGCCGCCCGCCTCCATGGCCAGCGCTTCCCGCACCATCACGATCTGGTTGACGTGGACGATGAAGAATTCGTTGCTGGCCTTGTCGCGCAGGGGCAGAAAGGAGTCCATCGAATCAAGGTATTCGGCCAGGCTCTCCTCGCCCCGGCGCTGCGGCGAATAGTAGTTGAGAAAAAAGACGCAGCTTTGAGAGCGGCCCGGCGTATAAAGGAACGTGACGTCGGCCGCGACCTCGCGCTTGGGAATGCGCAGTTCATTGGCCATGCTCAGGTCCAACTCAAGGCCCGGCTCGGGATTCAACTGTTGCATCAGTTTCATGATTTCCTCCACGCGCGGCGGCGGCGTTACTCGGAGATGACCAGGGCGTAAGCCTCGGCCTCTTTCCAGTAGCGGTTGTACGACTGGGACTTGGCCAGGGTCAGATCGTTGACCAGGCCGATGGCCTGCAGGCGCACGCCGGCGAAATCCAGCAGCCTGGCCTTGCCCGTTTCGCGCCGGTAATCATGGACCAGGGGCTCGGGAGAGGCGGCCATCAACTGCAGGCTCTGCACCACGTGCACCATTTCATGGCGGTAAACCGATTCGGGCTTGCCGCTGACCACGGTCGGAAAGATGCTGTAGGCCCAGCCGCGTACACCCGCGGCCAGCGGCGTGTCAGCCTCGAACGCCAGCATGCCGCCGCGCAGCGAGACCCGGTCCGACTTGCTGAAGGCCATCGCCAGGCTGATGGCGTCGCGCGGCGACACCGTGAAGCGCAGCAGCGAGCGGTTGCGCCTGGCCAGCGGCGTGGCAATCTCCAGGCGCACCAGCGGCAGGGTGAAGCCGAGATAGGAGAGGGGCCCTTCCCCGGAGGTGACGTTGTCGATGACCGAGGCCGAGAGGTTGGCCAGCAGAACGCCGCTGAAGCGTATGCCCGGCGGAAACCTGCTTCTTGGCCTCGTAGAAACCGAAACCGGAGGCCGCGCCGTAGGTGAGCATCTTGACCGCGTCCTTCAGGTTATGGACCTTGCCCTGGAGCAGGCCGCGCGCCAGCGTGGTCACGCCGCTGCCGATCACATTGCCCAGCACGATCGTCTTTTCGGAAACCGCGTCCACCCTGGCAGCCGGCACCAGCACGAAAACCGCCATCAGTATCGCAATCGCCCATGTCGTTTTCTTCATCGTCGACCTCCTTTGGTCTTTCATGCCAAAGTAGGTGCACGATGCGTTCCAATTCGGTCCCGTCAAAAAAATGCTTTACTGAAGCCGTTTTCGGTGAATTTCCTCAGTTCTTGGCAACTTCAGACCCACAGAGACAAAAGTTGCCAGTTGAAGAGACAAAGAAATGGGAATAGGCTATAGCAAATGATTTTTAAATTAACCGCAACTTTTGTCCTCAATAAACCATTGGCGCAGGGGAGAGAAGCGGACCCGGTAAAAAAGAGCGCAGCGGCGCCGGGTCAGTTTTTTTTGCCTTTTTTTCGCAGCAGCCGCTTGTTCAGGGCCTGGCGGGTAACACCCAAAAGCGAAGCCGCGATCCCCTGGTTGCCCTTGGCCTGCTCCAGGGCGCGGCGGACCAGGAAGTCCTCCGCCTGCTTTAAAGAAGGCATGGTCCCCAGGAAGGACTCAGGGCTCATGCCGTTCGTATCAACGTCACGGGCGGGCGTTAGCGGGGTACCGCCGCCGATCGCCTTGCGAAAGCTCTCCATGGAGAGGACGCCGGCATGGTGGCGCGAAACGGCGTCGACGACCAGTGTCTGCAATTCGCGGATGTTGCCGGGGAAATCGTAGGCGGCCAGCAGGGCCAGCAATTCAGGGGGCGGCGTGGGAGTTCGCTTGCGCAGGGCGCGCGCCGACTCCTGGAGAAAATGGCCCAGGAGAACGGGGATGTCCTCCTTGCGCTCGCGCAGCGGCGGCACGGAGATGACATGGGTGTTGAGGCGGAAATAAAGGTCGTTGCGGAAAGCCCCCTGTTCGACGCGCTGCTTGAGGTTGTAGTTGGTCGAACAGATGATGCGGGCATTGGTTTTTTTCGCCTGGTCCATGCCCAGCTGGTAATACTCTTTTTCCTGGATCAGCCGCAGGAGCTTGACCTGCGAGATGGGGCTCAGGTCGCCGATCTCGTCGAGGAACAGCGTGCCGTCCTGGGACTGGGAGATGAGGCCGTCGCGGTTGCTCTCGGCCCCGGTGAACGCCCCCTTCTTATGGCCAAAGAGGGTGTCGGAGAACATATTGTCGTCGAGCCCGGCCACGTTCACGGCAACGAACGGCCGGCTCGGGTCACCGGCCAGGTGGATGGCGCGCGCCACCAGCTCCTTGCCGACGCCGGTCTCACCCGTGATCAGCGCCGGGAACGGCGAGGCGGCGACGACCTCGACGTATTTGAACATCGCCAGCAGTCTTGCGGCTGCCGGTGACCATGTGCGCGAAGGCCCCGGGTTTGCTCAGGCCGTCGGTCAGCAGGTGGCGGGTCAGCGATGATACCTGGTCCTGCAAACGGGCGATCTCCAGGGTGCGCTGCAGGCTGGAAACCAGGCGGTTGCGCTCCACCGGCTTCACCATGTAGTCGCTGGCGCCGAGGCGCATGCAATCGACCGCCGTTTCGATGTCGTCCACGCCGGTGACGACCAGAACCGGAACTTCCGGGAACTCCTGCTTGACCTGGGCCAGCAGGTCCCGGCCGTTGAGAAAGGGCATGTTCACGTCGGTCAACAGGGCCAGCACCCTGTGCTCGCGCAGGAACGGCAGCACGCGCCGGCTGTCATCCAGGCTGACGATCGGCTCGATCCCGGCCGAACGCAGCATGCTGCTGTAGAGAAGCAGGACTTGAGTCTCATCGTCGACCAGCAGGATGGGCATGCGCTCATCGCGATTTTCTTCCATGTCATCTCCCCGGTCCATGATACGTTTTCGTCATCTCATTGTCAATTTCGCCCGTGCCCGTGGTTTACTATCCCCGGGAAAAAACATATAATCCCTGAGAGATGCGCCTGAGCGGAGAACACGCGGTTGCGTTTGGGCCGCACGGGGCAATACCGGCCAGGCAAATCAAAAGGAGGTTCCCATGTTCATTTTCGACCGCATGGATGCAACGCTGGTCAAGGCCGCCCTGGAGACCCTCCCGGCCGAGATCACCGTCATCGACGCCAATGACGAGGTCGTGGCCTGGAACAAGAACGACACGCGCCTGTTCCACCGCCCGCAGACCAGCATGGGGCTCAACTTCCGCAAATGCCATCCCGCCAGCAGCCTGGGCAAAGTGGAGCAGATCGTGGCCGAGATGAAAGCCGGCACGCGCCAGCAGGCCCGTTTCTGGATCCGGGCCAAGGTCGGCGAGGAACGGCATCTGGTCGTCATCGAATTCTTCGCCCTGCGCGGGGACGGCGGCGAATACCTCGGCTGCATGGAAGTTACCCAGGATATCGAAGCGCTGCGCAACCTCGAGGGCGAGCGGCGCCTGCTGGACTGAGGCGCAGCCCGCGCCAGGAGAGGTGGCATGAGAACAGCCAGGGCCGTCTTGCTTCTGACGCTGTCGACGCTGGCATTCTTTCGGACCGGGGCAGCGGACCGGGGAGCCGCCGATGGCGCTGCGCCGGCGGGGCTCTGGCAGCGGGCGGTAGCCATCCACCAGCGCAACCGCACCTGGTACCCGGAAAGGATCACGATCCTCTCGCAAATACTGAACCGCCGCGACGAGCCCTCTTCGGTCACGCAATTGTTCTTTTCCCTGCGCCCGGGCGCTGACGGCCGGCTGATCACCGAGCTGACGCGCTCGCTGAAAAACGGCGAGGACACGACCGCCAGGATGAAGGAAAAGGTGCGCATCCGCGACCCGCGCCTGGGCGAGGACGTGGACGACCAGGATTACTACTCCGTTTCCATCTCCGACAGCCCGTTCGATCCCGAGCGCCAGGCGGCGGTGAGCTACAGCAACAGCGGCGAGAGACACCTGCTGTACGGCCGCCACTGCCAGCGCTTCGACTTCACCTACCAGACGACGATCGTCCGCAACGGCGAGAAGGAGAAGCTGACCTGGAGCGGCATGGCCTGGCTGGAAGAAGGGAGCGGCGTTCCGGTCAAGCTGGAGTTCTCCCTGGCCCCGCTCCCGCCGCGCATCCGCAGCCTGTGGACCATCTACCAGTACGAGAAGGCGCGCCCCGACCGGTGGCTGTTGACCCGGGTAACCATATCCGGCCAGGGCGGGTTCCTGTTTATCCGGAAGCGCTTTCGCACCACCACCGTGCTGAGCGGCTACCGGCGTTCACCCGCTGCGGCGGAGCGCCACTGACCATGGACATCGAAGCCGGCCAGGGCATCGTGCTGAAGGAAAGCGAGATCTCGCTCGAGTTCGTGCGCGCATCGGGCCCCGGCGGCCAGAACGTCAACAAGGTATCCACGGCGGTCAAACTGTATTTCGACCTCGACCGCTCTCCGTCCCTGCCCCAGGCGGTCAAGCGCCGCCTGCGCGCGTTGGCCGGGCGGCGGGTGAACCGCGAGGGCATCCTGGCCATTGACGCCCGACGCTTCCGCACCCAGGAGGCCAACCGCCGCGACGCCATGGAGCGCCTGCTCGCTCTGATCCGCCAGGCAGCCAGCGCGCCCAAGCCGCGCCGGCCCACCCGCCCCGGCGCCGCCGCCAAGGCGCGACGCCTGGATGAAAAGAAAAAGCGCGGCGCCGCCAAGCAGGCAAGACAAAAAACATTTCCCGGCCTGGAGTGACGGCCGCGACGCCTGCCGCCTGGGGCGGATTTGAATTTCGTCACGATTTCTCTTACAATTCAAGCGACAGCCCGTTTACCTGGAGGTGACGCATGGGATTGAAACTGATATTTCAAGAGGGTATGAAGGAAAGAAAGCGCAGGAAAGCCCTGAACAAAGTAACCTCTGAACTCAAGGATAAGGAAAAGATCCATGCGGGCCAGCTGGTCGCCCTCGGGCAAAAGGCCTGGGAGAGCAGAAGCGATATTTCCGCCTACGCCGACCTGAAGACCGCTCTTGGCGACACACAGAAAACCCTGGACGAAAGCCGGACCCAGGCAGAGCTGCTGCAGAAGCAGAAGCAGGAAAGCGAAGCGATAAAAAAGCAGGAGAACGAGCGCCTTGGCGTCGCGCAAAAGGATATCGAGGGCAAGAAGCGGCAGGAGGACGGCCAGCTCAACGAGAAAAAGAACGCCCTGCTGGGCGACCAGAAGGAATCGCAGCACGCGCTGTCACGGCTGGCGGCGATCGCCAGGGAGAAATCCCAGCTGCAGAACAAGGGCGCGAACCCGGCGGTGACCGACGCTGAAAAAAAGGAGATCGCCGGCGGCATCGACCTTCTGGCCCGGGAGGAAGAGGAGCTGAAAGCGGCCAACCAGGCGCGGGAAGCGGCTGGCAGGCCTCTGGCGGCGGCGATCGCCGCCATTCAGGAGGAGTCGGCCCGGCTGCAGAAGCTGATCGACGAGCTGCGCCAGGAGCAAAAGAAGGTCAACGGCGAATTGGACAAACAGATCTCCGCCCTGGCCAGCGACCTGGCCAGGAGCAACGAAAAAACCAGCGAGACTGCCGCCCGGCAGAAACTGCAATTCAAGGACCTGGGAGAGAAGCTGGCCGCGGCGCAGAACGTGGCCCCGGACATCGCCAGGGAAATGGCCGCGGTGCTGAACGCCAGGACCGAGATGCAGGGCGTACAGTCCCTGATCGGAGGCCTGGAACGGCAGAAAGACGACGCACAGGCCAGCGCCTATAAAAAGATGCGCGCCATCCTCATCGTTGCCGTCATCCTGGTCGCGGCGCTGGTGGCAGCGCTGATCCTCCTGCTCGCTCCCAAGCGCAAGCCGACGCCCTTCGAGGCGATGCTGCAGGACAGGGGGGAAGTGGCGCAGCAATTCGGAGAAATCGCCGGCCAGCTGGAAAAGAAGCTCGGTACGCAGGCCGCCGCGGCCAAGGCCGGCAGCATGGCGCCCGCCAGCGGCAACGTAATCGTGGACGAGATTTTGGCCGCCTTCGACCAGTGCGTGGCCGAGGCCGCCGTTCTGGCCAGGGACAAGCCCGAGGCCGCCGTGCTGCTGCCGCGCTTGGAAAAGCTCTATGCCGGCTACGGGGTCAAGATGGCCGCGCTCAACACCCGCTTCCTGGCCCTCAGGGACCGGGACATTTTCGCCTTCCGCCGCGCCAACGGCTACATGAGCGAAAACCGGCCCAAACACGTATTCGCCAAGGACACCACGCTGAGCCAGGCGATCGCCTATTACAATTTCGAAAAGGGCGAGCAGGCCGTCGTGGACATGCTGGCCAGCAAGATCGTAAAGCTGCTTGACGACGCCGTAAAACAGTAAAAAGTGAAAAGTGAAGAGTGAAAAGTGGAAGGTGAATAGGCAAGAGATCATTTGAGCCAAGTTCAAACGTTCTTCTTTTCCGGACACATTTCACTTTTTACATTTCACTTTTCACTAATTTTTTATCTCTTTTAGCCTTTCCTCTTGACATCTTTTTCGCCGTGGCGCTAGAATAGAGCGAGGGAGGACCATATGGCCTTTAAGAAAATTTTCATCATCTGGCTGCTGATCACCGTTGTGGCCGCCGCCAAGTTCTATTTTCTGAAGACCGTTTTCAATTCCCATCCCCTATGGCCCTGGGCTGTTCCCTACCTCTACATCGGCGTCCTGATCCTTTTCGCCTTGTATGTGCTGACCGGAAAGAAAAAAGACTGATCCCGGCCAAAAAAGCGATCCGCCATACCTGGAGACATGCCCGCAAAACGCGCGGGCATTCTTCATACGTTCGCATTCATAGTTGACAACTCGGCAAATCCGCGTTATTACTATAGCGATGAAATATGCAACCATTTTAATCTCATTAATGGTGACCGCGGCGCTCTACGTGCTGACGGCCAGGACCGAGGTGTCTATGCCTGACGACAAGCTGACCCCCGAAGAAGTGCGGGTCATCGTACAAAAAGGGACCGAGCTGCCCTTCAGCGGCCAATACCACGCTTTTACGGAAAAAGGGACCTACGCCTGCAAGCGCTGCGGCGCCCCGCTCTACCTGTCCACGGCCAAGTTCGATTCGGGCTGCGGCTGGCCGAGCTTCGACGAGGAGATCCCCGGGGCCGTGCGTCGCCAGGACGACCAGGACGGGCAGCGCACCGAGATCCTTTGCGCCGCCTGCGGCGCCCATCTGGGGCATGTCTTTTTGGGCGAGGGCTTCACCGCGAAGGATACGCGCCACTGCGTCAATTCCATCTCCATGAACTTCATCCCCGCCGATGTCCGCAAGACAGAAACGGCCATTTTCGCCTCGGGCTGCTTCTGGGGAACGCAATACCACCTGCAACGGGTCAAGGGCGTCCTGACCACGACCGCGGGCTTCAGCGGCGGCCATACCACACGGCCCGGCTATTACGAGGTCGCCGGCGGCAACACCGGCCATGCCGAAGCCGTGCGCGTGGTGTTCGACCCGACCATCGTCACCTACGCGGAACTGGCCAGGCTGTTCTTCGAAACCCACGATTTCACCCAGGTCAACCGCCAGGGACCGGACATCGGCACGCAATACCGCTCGGAGATCTTTTTCAATGACGAAAGCCAGCGCCGGGTCGCGGAAGAACTGCTCGGGGCTCTGCGGGCCAAGGGCTTTCAGGTGGCCACCCGCGTCACGGCGGCCGGCGAATTCTGGCCGGCCGAAGACGACCATCAGAACTACTATGTAAAAAAGGGCGGCAGCCCCTATTGCCACATCTACCGGAAAATATTCTGATCAGCGGTCAGCATCCCGCCAGGGTGCGACCCCCTTGGGGGTCAGCATCCCGCCAGGGTGCGACCCCTTGGGGGTCAGCATCCCGCCAGGGTGCGACCCCCTAGGGGGGCCCGAAGGGCGCGACCCCCGAGTGGGATTGATCGATACTGGAGTATCCCACGAGTGGGGATGGTGCCCGAGCGGAGCGCTATCCTTTCTTTTCTGTCCTGAAGCGGTCGGCCAGCCAGCGCAGGTTCTCCTTCCTGGGCAGGCGCGGCCGGGCGAGAAAGCTCGCCCCCAGGCGCCGCAGCATGGACCAGCGCAGCACCCAGGCGTATTTCAGCCGGTAGCGGGCAGCCGCCCCTTTGCTGAACGCGAACCGCCGCTGCGGCAGGGTGCCGGGAACAACGGCCAGGGAGTCCTTGAAGCGCAGCAGGCGCACGGCGACCGCTCCCGATTCGGCGTCATACTCGACCGCCAGCGAGCGGCGGTTCCGCTCTTCCCACGGCATCTGCCGGTTCGCCAGCCGCCGGCCATGCGCATCATGGGATTCCCTTACCGTATCCGGGAAGATGGCGTTCCCCAGACCGTAGAATATGTGCCGGCCGCGATACGTCTCAATGCTCTGGATGCAGTGGGCATGGTGGCCGATGATCAGGTCCGCCCCCTCGTCGACAATGCGGTGGGCGATGGCGATATCGGCCGGCCTGGGCAGCCCGACATCCTCTTCCCCCCAGTGCAACTGGACGATGACCCTGTCCGCCCCCGCTTCCCGGGAGCGGCGCATGTCAACAACAATGCGCTCCGGGTCGAGGCCCGCCGCACCGGGCTCGTCGCCTACGGCCAAAACGGGGTGCGTGCTCGAACATACGTAGCCCAGCAATGCCAGCCGCTTGCCGCCGCTCGCCAGCAGCAGGGGGTTGCGGCAGTGGTCGGATTGCCGGCCGGCGCCGAAGCAGGCGATGTTCGCCGCCGCCAGGGCATCGAGCGTGTCCTGCAGGCCCGCGGGGCCGTGGTCCATGATGTGGTTGTTGGCCAGGCACACGGCGACCGGATTGCGCCCGAACGTGGCGACAAAATGCAGGTTTTCGGTTCTGAGGTTGATCTTGCCGGGCACCGGCCGTGAAACCCGGGTCAGGGGCGCCTCCAGGTTGAGGACGTATTCTCCGCGCAGGGGCACGACGGCAGGCACCGGCCCGGGGAGGAACACATCGCCCAGGAAATTCAGGATGCCCACGGCGACGCCCCCCGGCTCCGGCGCAGAAAGCTCGCGGCCCAGAGAATTACGAACAGGTTGAAGGCGACTCCGACCAGGCTGTACAGGGCGATGGCCAGCAACGGGCTGCCGCGCCGGCCGCCGATCAGCAGGGCCAGAACCCGCAAGGCGAGCAGCAGGATGTCCTGCAGCAGCACCGCCCGCTGCTTGCGGTAAATCTGGGCGAACAGCACCGCCGGGACATTGGCGAACATCAGCGCCAGCCAGAGCACCAGCCAGCGCGCATACTCGCCGGAGGCGGCCCATTGCCGGCCGAGCACGAAGGCGAAAATCTCCGGCCCGAAAACGACGACCGCCGCCGCCGGCAGCGCCACCATGGCCAGCAGACCGAGGGTGGCCCGGCGAAAGAGGCCAAAGACGTCACCGCCGCTGTTGCAGGTCGCGCTCGCCTTCTGAAAGAACACCTGACGCAGCGAGGTGAGCAGGAAATTCATCGGCACCTGGATGCAGCGCACTCCCAGGACGTAAAAGCCGGCGACGGCGGGACCGAAGAACTTCGCCAGCAGCAACAGCGGGACATTCTGCGAGACCGCGTTCAGCAGGTTCTGCGGGGAGCCAAAAAGGGGGAAATCACGGTATTCACAAGCCGCTGCCTTGACCTTGCGCCACACCAACTCCCGCCTGAGAACGCCGCCGTCCTCGCGCCGCACCTGCCAGGCCAGGACCAGGGCCGCGACAGCGTCTCCGGCCAGCGCCCCGCCGATGAGCCCCCCAGGTCCCGAGCGCAGTATGCCGGCGGTGACTTGCACCAGGATGATCGCCAGCGAGCGCGACACTTGCGCAAGGGACTGGCGGACGAATTTCCTGCCCCGTGTCGACCAGGAGATCAGCGCTTGCGTTGTGCCGTAGAAAAACACCGAGAGCGGCAGAAGCAGGATCCAGCCGGACAGGCTCTTGATCCTCAGCGCGGCAAGGATGCGGCCGAAAAAAATAAGGCAAAAGGCCAATGTGCCCGCGGCGACAACCGCCGCTGAAAAGAGGGCGGCCCAGAAGAGGCGGGCCGCGGCCGGCGCTGCCTTCGGCAGCATGATCGCCTGGTCAAAGCGCAGGTTGCTCAAGGCGCCCACGATAGCGGCCAGCGACAGGTACACGCCGAAAGCGCCGAAGGTTGCCGGCGCGAACAGGCGGGTAAGCAGGGGGGAAACAGCCAGAAGCAGAAACTGGCCCAACGCCGCTCCGGTCATCAGCGTCGCCACGTCCGCCCTGAAGGAGCCCTTGGGCACCGCGAACTCCATCCAGGCGCGAAAGCGGTTCATGTCGCCCCCGCCGTTTCATCCATGAGGCTCAGGCGCAGGGATTCCAGGACCAGGCGGCGATCCTGCCGCCGGGCCGCTTCCTGGCGCCGACGCTTGACTTCGATGCCTTCGCCGGCCGCACGGGTGATCTGTTCCAAAAAATCCTCCGCGCTCCCGGCAACGTACAGCAGGGACGAAAACGGCTCCAGCGCCGGCAGGCGGGTAGCGACGACCGGCTTGCCCTGGGCAAAAGCCTGGAAGATCTTGTAGGGAAATATATTGCGGGTGAAGGAGTTCAGGAGGTAAGGGATGACCACCACATCGCAATCAGCCAAAAGCTCCGCTACCCTCTCCGTGGGAACCATGCCCATGATCTCGCCGGGAGTACCCGTTGGCCAGCCTCCCTGGACGGGGCCGATGACACGCAAGCGGAAACGTTTCGCCACCCGCAGCAGCAATGGCAGGTCTACCCGCTCATTGACATGGCCGAAAAAGCAGCACAGCGGCACTCCCGCGGCCGGGGGCTTCGGCGGCCGATAAAACACGGAAAAATCGACCAGGCCCGGAATATCCAATACCCGGCGTTCCTGATTGCGGCTCTTGTTTGCCAGGACCCCTCCCGAAGCGATGACCAGGTCGGCGCGTTGCAAGAGGTCGCTCTCCAGGTTGCGCAAATGCCTCAGGCACGGATCATCGCCGTAGCCCTCGCGCCGGGCATAGACCAGGCGCGAGGGCGCGAGCATGGCGGCAAAGGCCACCGGCGTGGCAAAAGGCAGGAAAACAAAGACCCACGGTCCCTGGGAAATGCCGTCGTTGGCAGGGACCATGCGCTTCAAACGCGGCAACAGCAGGCGGCGATTGATCCAGGTGAAGAGGCGATTGCGATCAGGCAGCGTCAGCGGCGTTCGTACCCGCAATCCGGCAGGCCGGAGATGGCCGGCGCTGCGGGTGAGTTGCGGCCAGTCCAGCAGCCGCCCCAGCAGGCGGCGCCATTCCCTGAAACGGGGGAAGCGCTTGGGAAAAGGGTTGAAAAAAACCACCGGGTGCCCTTTTTCGGCGAGATGACTGGCCAGGTCGTGGGCAAAGACCCAGACCCTGCCCCAGTCGGTTTGCGAGATGACCACCGCTGTCGGCGGTGCGGCCGGCGTCTTCATGTCGGGCCTTTGCAGGAAAGCCGCCCGCTCTGCAACAACTGGCGCAGGACGCGCGCCAGGAAGAGCGGGTTGCCGATGAGGTATCGTTTCCAGAGCCGCCGCGGCTCGATGAGCAATCGGCCCAACCACTCGCAGCCCCGGCGGCTCAGCCAGGCGGGCGGGCGCCGCAGCCGCCCGGACAGGTAATCCAGGATCGCCCCGCCGGTAAGGGCGACAGCCGGGGCAAGATCCTGCCAGTTTTGCGCCAGCCACTCCTCCTGCAGGGGCATGCCGAAGGCGACCAGCAGGATATCGGCCCGGCAGCGGTTGATGGCGGCGACTACCGCGGTGTTTTCGGGACTGCGCCGGTCACGGTTGAAATAGCCGTGGTGCACGCCGGCGATGACCAGGCCGGGATGACGGGAAGTGAGCTTCTGCGCCGCCTGCTCGGCGATCCCCGGTCGGCCGCCCAGAAAGAACAGGCTGATGTTTTCGCGGCGGCAAAAATCGGCCAGGGAGTCGAACCAGTCGCCGTAGGTAATGCGCTCGGGAATGCGGCCGCCCAGGATGCGCGCCGCCAGCTGGATGCCGGCGCCATCGCAGAAATTGACGGGGGAGGAATTGAACAGATCGCGCAACCACGGCCGGCGGCAGGCCAGGTTGGCGAAATGGACATTGACGTTGGGCACGATGGCGTGGCCCGCGGAGCGGACGATGCGGCCGATCGTCTCATTCAAGCCGGCGTAGCTGTGGACCTGCACGTCCAGGTTGAGGATGCGGATCGCATCCGCGGGCGGGACGGCAAAGGCGCGGCGGCTCACGGATCCGTCCTGTTGAGTTCCCGGGGGGGATTCTCTTTTCCCGGCAGGATAAAAAGGTCCCCGAAAACGGTATTGTACTTGTCGGGGCTGAAAGGCACCGTGCCGCTGTCCGGGTAAAACGTGAACTCGCCGAAGAACAGCTTGCCGTTGACCTGGTACAAGTCGACGCGGATAAACGGGAATTTTCCGCACAACTCCCGGGCGACAGCGACCATGGCCGCGAAATCCGCCGGAATGCGGACGTCCAGGTCGCAGGCGGGCTTGCCCTTGAAGACACGGACGCGCTGTCCCTTCATGTCATAGGCGTTGTACGCGACGCCAGCGGCGCCATAGCGGCCGCTGCAAATCCACAGGAATTCGGGTTCACCCCCGAAGCAATAAAACTTGTAATCGAGCAGCTCGCCGAATTCCTCATTCTCCAGGTATTTTTCGCAGATCAGCCTGGGGCGGATTCCTTTGTAACACCATTGCCGCCCCGAATGATAATAATCGCGGGCGAGCCAGCTCCTCATCTCGGCGCGGCTCTTTTCCAGGTCGAGGTGCTTCCGGTCGCGGCAGATGATGTTCATGTTGCTGCCGTGGGTGGCCTTCAGCACAAAGCTCTCCGGCAGCCGGTCGAAATCGATCTCCTCGGGCCGGTCGTAGACGCCGTACAACTCGTTGAGCAGACGGCCATGGCCGCGCGCTTCCAGGTAACCGCGCACCGCCAGCTTGTCCGCCAGGGTGGTCATCAACGGGTCGCGGTAATGCCGCTTGTACCACTGCAGCTTCTCGTTGAAGGTGCGCGGCCGGCGCGAGCGCAGGATGCGGCCATGGGATTTCAGATACAGCAGCTGGAAATAGGCGGCGTCGGGAAGCCAGCGGGACAGTCGGCGCGTGAATCGCTTCATGGCCGGTCAGCGATTGAGCACGATCTTTTCGATCTGGCGCACCTGGTCGCGGTACAGCGCCATCACCCGCGTGCCGTAGTCGGCGATCAGCTGGATGATATCGCGCGGGCTGTCGGGGCGGTCGGGGCCGTTGATGCGGTCGCCGGCATCGCCCAGGCCGGGCAGGATATAGGCCTTCTCGTTCAGCGTCGGGTCCATCCACAGGGTGTACACCTCGGCCTCGGGCAGGGCGCGCACGATGCGCAACGCCCCCTTCAGCGTGGATACCACGTTGAAAAAGCGAATGGAGCGCGCCGCGACGCCCTGCGAGCGCAGGTACTGAACCACCGTCACCAGGCTGCCGCCGGTGGCGTTCATCGGGTCGGCGAAAAAGAGGTCACGGCCCTGCAGCTCCGCGATATGGAAATACGAGCGCCGCAGGTCGAGGACGTACGCCATGTCGTCCTCGCAACGACTGTCGTCGCGGCTGATCTTGAACAGGGCGAACGGCGTAACGGTATGCCGCGACGAATATTCCTGAATCTCCTTGGCCACGATCATCGACGGCAGCAGCGCCGCCCGCAGCATGACGCACATGACGCTGTTGGCGGTCTGGGCGTCGATATCGGGGATCTTGTGCACGGCGTAGTTGGCCTGCGGCACGGTCACCGGCGTGCGCACGAAGATCGGGTGGCGCTCCAGGCAATGCGGCCCGGCGAACGCCAGGTTGAAGAGCATCTCATAGGCGCGCTGGATGTAATAGACGAACTCGGGGTTGGCGGTGCGCTCGTCGCGCAGCTTGGCCACCAGCCGCGACGCCTCGCCATGGATGAACTCCGGGGTCTCCAGGGAAAAGACATGGATGCGCTTTTCAACGGCGACCACCGCCTGCAGGCGCTCGCCAAGCTCGTTGAAAATGGCCAGCAACCGATTTTCGGCCGCGGTCCGCTTGCCGGCGCCGCCCTGCTCCAGGATGACGAAATCGGCCAGCGCCCGGTCGTACAGTCTGCCCACGCAGGCGATGGCCTCGTTGTCGGCGGCAGTCAGATAGCCGTCGAGGTCAGCGGCCTGCAGCACTACCTTTTCCATGGCGCATTCTCCTTTTGTCCGCCGTTCAGACAGGAAGTATACGCTTGGCGGCGCAAAGAGGCAAGAAGAGAAACGCGGGCTTTTCGCGGGCGGCTCGGCCCCCGGCCGTCAGCGGCTGATGGTGAACATCCGCGCGCTCTGGTCGCGGCAGTCGGGGTACGCCAGCGAACGGACGCGGATGGCATAATCACCGCCGCTGCTCAAGGAGGCGGGGATGAGCCAGGAAAAGCTGCCGGCGCCGGCGGAACCCAGCTGGGCCCTGGCGGCGATGGTCTGGACCACTTTTCCCGCCTTCAAAAGCAGGATGACGACATCAGCGCCCGGCTGGCCGCTGTAACCCCAGGTGATGTTCTGGCGGCTGCCCCGTTTCCAGGACTCGCCGCCGTCCGGCGCCGTCACGCTCAACCTTGTCCCGGCCGGGGCCATGCCGATGGAAAAAACCTGGGCGCTGGTATCCTGGAGAGAGGGATATTGCCTGGAAATGATGCGGATGCGGTACTGGTTGCCTTTCGGCAGGTCGGCGGGAATGCTCCACTTGAAGGAACCGCCCGCCAGGGACGCCGTCCTGGTCATGGTCAGCTTGGTGATGGCGCCGCTGAGAAGCAGGATTTTCACCTGGGCGCCGGCATCGCCGCTGGAACTCCAGGTGATGGTCTGGGTGGAGCCGCGTTTCCAGCTTTCCCCGCCAACGGGGTGAGTGAGGAGCAGGGAGGCCGGGGGGCCGGCCTGGTCGGAATAAACGGACATCCTGGACTCGTCGCCGCTGACGAGGCCCACGGCGATCCCCATCTCGGGATGATAGAGGCCGCCGCGCCCGTTGATGGTCTGTTCGGCCGCCTGCAGCCAGCGCTTGATTTTCTCGGTGCCGGGATGGTGGCGGGGATTGCCATCAATGGGATAGATCACATACTTTGCCGCCCAGTAGTCCAGGGCAACCGGGTCCTGCGAAGCGACCAGCGTATTCCGCCGCCGGGTCGTATCGACCGGGAAGCCCTTGAGGGCGGTGAGGGAGACCCAGATGGCGTCGATGATGTTCAGCACCGGCGGCCGCACCGCGACCATCATCTTGCCGCACGTTTCACCCAGGCGCAAATAGTGGCGCTCGCCGAAGCCGTCAGCCATGGAAAGCAACCCGTACATATGCTTCAGGCTGGCGGTGATCTCGGAGCCGCCACTGTCGTGGTGCTTGAGCACGGGAACGTTGATGAGCTTCAGGTTCTGGCTGTAGCCCGCTCCGTTCCAGATCCCCTCGCGCAGTTCGACGCGCCGGTTGCCGGCGGTGGTGAAGCAGGGATAGGAAACATCTTCGTAGCGCCGGTAGCCGTCGGTCAGGTGGTCGTCGGCGCCGATGAACACCGAGCGCAGGGGGTCGAAGAGAAAGGCGGAGACGCGCGCATCGGCAAAGACCTGCTCGACCAGATGCGTGAAAGAGTGCGCCTCGTTCTCGGCATTGGCGTGGACGTCATGGTTGTCGTACGCCCCGGCGCCTCCGGTGTCGCAGTTCAGGCTGCCGCGCCCCTGGCCATTCTCCACGATCACGACCTCGCCGCGGAAACCGTCGGGATGCGCCAGTATCTTCTGCACCAGGCCGCGGATCACGTCGCTGTTGGTGCAGCCGCGGTACTTCCACTGGGCGTTCACCTTGATCAGCACCACATCGTCGGCGGCGATCATCCCCCCCGGACCGGCGAGGGGCACGGGAGCGCTGCTGCGGTAAAAGGGCAGGCCCTGAGCATGCATCAGCGTTAAAAGAACATCCACGCCGGCATGGCGATTGTCGCCATCGGTAAAGGGGTTGTCGGGAATATTCTCGACGTGAAAGATCTTGGAAAAAGCATCCGGCTCGGCGCGGAGCCGCTGCGCCCAGGGCGGGGCAAGGAGCAGCAATGAGCCGGCGCCGAACGTGCCGATGAAATTTCTCCGCGAAAAAGCGGACTTGTCCTTTTTTGCCATACCTTAATTATAACGTGATTGGTTACATTTTGCAACAATGGAGTTCACTCTAGCAGCGGCAAGCGCGCGAGTGGCGGCTTCAGTCGAGGGCCAGCAGGTGGACGGCGGTGGCCTTGAAGGTCAGCGCCACGGCGCTGCCGGGGGCCAGGCCCATCTGCGAGCAGGAGATGCGGGTGAGAAAGACGGTGAAAACGACTCCCGAGCAATCGACGCCCAGGGCCATGACCGCGCCCAGGTCGGAAACGGTCAGCACGGTGCCGGGGAACGAGTTGCGGGCCGAGGAGTCCAGCGGCTGTGGCGAGACCAGGATATCCTCCGGGCGGATGACGGCGGCCGCCCGTCCCGATGTCCGCCCGCTCACGACCTCGATGCAGAGTCCGTCGCAATTGAGGATTGTGCGCCCGTCGCGCCGGGAGAGCGTGCCGTTGAGGATGTTCTCGGCGGCGGAGAACTCGGCGATATCCAGGGAGAGCGGGCGGCTGAGCACCTCGGCGGCCGAGCCCGACTGCACCAGGCGCCCGGCCTGCAGGAAAACGATCCTGCCCGCCAGCAAGCGGGCCTGGGTGAGGTTATGCGTGGCCAGGATGACCGTCCGGCCTTCGCGGGCCAGCCGGGCGATCGCGGCCTCGATATTCTTCACGCTCAACGGGTCGAGGTTGGCCGTGGGCTCGTCGAGCAGATAGAAATCGGGATCGAGCAGAAGCACCCGCGCCAGTTGCAGGCGCTGCTTTTCGCCTCCGGAGAGGAGTCGCGCCTCCTGTCTTTCCTTCCCGGCCAGGCCGGTCGTTGCCAGCACCCGGCAAACGGCTTCGTTGTCGACGGCCAGCGAGCGCAGGCGCGCCCCGAAGCGCAGGTTGGCCTCGACACTGGCCGAAAGCAGCAATGGCGCCTGAAATACGAATCCGCAGCGCCGGCGCATGGCGGTGCGCTCGCGGTTGCTCATGGCGCTCAGCCGGCGGCCGTCGTAGGTGATCTCGCCGCTGCCGGGACGGTCCAGCAGCCCGAGCAGCCGCAGCAGCGTCGACTTGCCGGCGCCGTTGGGGCCGAGGATGACGTTGACCTGCCCGGGTGAGAACTCCAGGTCAATGCCGTCAAGGATGGTTTTCTTGCCGGCCTTGCGCCCAAGTCCCGCGACACGGATCTCCATTATTTCCCCTGCGCGACCTGCAGCGCCACATTGATCGCCAGCGCCGCCAGCAGCAGCACGATGCCCAGGGCGATGCCGATTTCGAAGTTCCCCTTCATCGTTTCCAGGGAGATGGCCGTGGTCAGAACACGCGTCTGCCCCTTGATATTGCCCCCGACCATCAGCGTCATGCCGGTTTCGCCGATGACCCGCGAAAATCCGGCGATGATGGCGGTCAGGAAGGCGAAGCGTCCCTGGCGGATGACGGCGGCGGCCAGTTGGCTGCGGCCGGCTCCCAGCGACAAGGCCAGGTCGCGGGTCTCGCGCGCCACCCCTTTCAGCGCCGCCAGCGCCAGGGCGGTGATGAGCGGAAAAGCCAGCAGCGCCTGGGCCAGGACCATGGCCCCCGGGGTGAACAGCAGCCCCAGCGCCCCCAGCGGGCCGCGGCGGCTGACCAGCCCGTACACCAGCAGGCCGATAAGCACGGCCGGCACCGCCATGGCGGTATTGAGCAAGCCGACCACGATGCGCTTGCCGCGAAAATCCCGCAGGGCGAGAAACAGGGCGGCGGGGATGGCCGCCAGGGAGGCCAGTGCCGTCGCTGCCCCCGAGACAAGCAGCGACAGGGCGATGACCTGCAGGATCTCGCGCCCGGGAGGCAGCAGCAGCGCCGCGCCCTGGCGCAGGCCGTCGAGAAGGTAGCTCATGGCAGCGGGGTCTCAGCGCACGACATCGGGGAAAAAGAGGGCGCTGCCAAAGCGCTCCCTGCCGAAGTCGCGGATGATGGCCTGGCCCTCGGGCGAACGGATGAAGCCGGCGAAACGCGCGGCCAGCCCGGCGTTCACCCAGGCGAACTTCGCCGGGGAAACGACGATCACCGAATACGGATTGAACAGCCGGCCATCGCCTTCCGCCAGGAGCACCAGCGCGTCGATCTCGCCGCGATGCGCCAACCAGGTGGCGCGGTCGACCAGGCAGTAGGCCCGCTTTTCATTGGCGATGCGCAGGGTGGCCTCCATGCCCGAACCGCTCTCGAGATACCAGGCGCCGGTGGGGGCGAGGCCGGCCGCCCGCCACAGCTGCTGCTCCTTCTTGTGCGTGCCGGAGTCGTCGCCGCGAGACGCGAAGGGGGCGGCGGCGCTGGCGATCTTCCTGAAAACATCCTCCGCTTTCAGGCCGCGGACCCCGGCCGGATCGTTCCCGGGCCCCACCAGGACGAAATCGTTGTGCATCACATCGAGACGTTCCACCCCGAAACCGTCGGCCACGAACTTCTCCTCGGCCTCGCGGTCATGGACCAGCAGCACGTCGGCATTGCCGTCACGGCCGAGGCGGATGGCCTGGCCGCTGCCCACGGCGATGATTTTCACCGTGCAATGGAATTTTTTTTCGAAGGGGGGAATGAGGGCGTCAAAGAGCCCCGAATCCAGGGTCGAGGTGGTCGAGGCCAGGGTCAACGTCTCGCCCGCATGAAGCGGCAGAAAAACGTTCATGGCGACGAAGGCCAGGAACGAAAGCAATACCGCCCGCTTCACCGGACCCCCGCGGCCAGCCGGCCCTGGAAGGGGCTCTGGGTGCGCCAGCCGGCCTGGCTGTCATGGCGGACGAAATGGACCCTGATATCGGCCTGGCTTTCGACGTTTACAAAAAAAACCTTCACGCCGGCCTGGCTCTCGTACTTCACATAATGCCAGAATTCGTCGGCATCGCCGGCCTGGCTCTCGTAGCGCACCCGGCGCACGCACAGATCGGCCTGGCTTTCATACGTGACCACGAACACCTTCACGTCGGCCTGGCTCTCGTAGCTGACCACGTAAATGCTGGCCGCCGGCAAAGCCATTGCCAGGAACGGAAACAGAACGATCGCCGCCGCCCATGTTTTCATTGGATGCGCACCCTAGCCCCGCCCCGGTTCTCGGTCACCTGCCCGATCAGAAAGTACTCCTCCCCCGCCGCCTGCAGGACCGCCTCGACGCGGCTGAGTTTTTTGGGCTCGATGACCAGCACCATGCCGATGCCCATGTTGAAGACGCGGTAGCGCTCGGTTTCCGCGATGCTGCCGGCCTGGACCAGGAAGGAGAACAGCGGCGGCACGGGCCAGGTCTTTTCGATGACCACGGCGGCGCTTTCCGGCAGGATGCGCGGCACGTTCTCCAGCAGCCCGCCGCCGGTGATATGCGCCATGCCCTTGAGCAGTTTTTCCGCAAGCAGCGGCTGGACCGGCTTCAAGTAGGAACGGTGGACGCGCAGCAACTCCCGGCCGATGGACAGTTCCAGCCCGCTGACCGTGCTGCTCGCCTTCAGGTTGAGTGTTTCGAAAACGATGTGCCGCGCCAGGGAGTAGCCGTTGGTGTGCAGCCCCGACGACGGCAGCCCGATGAGCAGGTCGCCCTTGCGGATGGACGTGCCGTCCACCACGTTCTCCTTGCCCACGATGCCGACGATGAAACCGGCGATATCGTATTCGCCCTCCTGGTAAAACCCGGGCATCTCGGCAGTCTCGCCGCCCAGCAGCACCATCTCGTTGTCCAGGCAGCCGTCCAGCACGCCGGAGACGACCGCGCCGACCACCTTGGGATCGACCCGCCCCGCGGCCAGGTAGTCCAGGAAGAAAAGCGGCCGGGCGCCGTAGACCAGGATGTCGTTGACGCAATGGTTGACCAGGTCGCGGCCCACGGTGTCGTGGACATTCATCATGAAAGCGACCTTGAGCTTGGTACCCACGCCGTCGGCCGAGGAAACCAGGATGGGGTTCTTCATGGCGCCCTTCAGGGGGAAGAAGCCGCCGAACTTGCCGATCTCCTGCACGCCCATGCGCTTGACCATGGACTTGATGCGCTCGACAGCCTGGTTGCCGCGATCGATGCTGACCCCGGCCTTCTCATAAGCGCTCTTCGGCATATCTACTCCTCCTGGCTTTCGCCCGCAGGGGAAATTCTATCATAAACTGGACGATGGCGCCAAGAAGGACGGACGGGCGCCGCTTGCAAGCCATGGGTCGAAGCCATACAATGGGGATTGCCGTGGGTTGCGCGACAGTTTCCGGCGCGATCGCGGCGGCGAAACGGAGACACCATGAAAACCCTGGTCCGCTTCCCGGTCCTGCCCCCGCCTGCATGCCCGCTGGAGCCGGATCGGGGCCGGAAATCTCCCAGCCGGCGATGTCTATAGGAAAAGCGCTCGGCCGGGCCGGCGGCGCCCTCCTGCAACTGGCGCGGACAGGGCTTTACCGGCCATGCTGCCGCATCTGCGGTCACGACCTGGTACTGGCGCGGGAAAAGATCATCTGCCGGGATTGCCGGGAGCGGGTCGTTCCGGCCGCGGACCACGCCTGCCGCATTTGCGGCAAGTTTGTCCCCGACGGGGTCGATGCCTGCGGCGCCTGCCTGCTGCAGGCGCCGCCGTTCGACCGCCACCTCTCCTGCGCCGCCTACGAAGGGACCCTGCGCCAGGTCATCATCCTCTACAAGTACGGGGAGATCGAGCCGCTGAAGCACGTGCTGGCGAAGCTGTGCCTGGAGACGGTCCGCACCAGGCTTCCCGGCCCCTTCGACGCCGTGGTGCCGGTTCCGGCCGACCGCAACCGCCGGCATGGCTTCCAGCCGGTGCGGGCCATGGGCGTGGTGCTGGCCCGCGAACTGGGGATCGCTTTCTGGCCCCGGGTTCTGGCCAAAACGAAAAGCACGGGGCCGCAGGTGGGCCTGAGCCAGGCGCAGCGCCACGCCAACCTGGACGGCGCCTTCGCCCTGGCCGCCCGGGAACAAGGTCGCCGGCAAGAGCATCCTGCTCATCGACGACGTGACCACCACCGGCACCACCCTGCGCAAGTGCGCCGCGGCGCTGAAAAAAGGCGGCGCCAGGGTGACGGCGATCACCCTGGCCCAATCGCGCCTGTAGGCGCCGGCTCGGAGGATATACGGTTGACTTTATTATATTTCTATTTAATATAGTGCCGTACAGGAGGAGTTGCCATCATGAAAAATCACAAAAAAACGATCGCCTTGTTTGTGGCTTTTACTTTCCTTGCGCTGCTGCATGCGTCGACCATGCCGTTGCGCGCCGACCAGGCTCCCGGCCAGGGCGGCACGGAAATTGAGGCGGCGGGGGAGACCCCAGGTTTTGTTGAGGAAGAAGGGAGCGCCAGCACCCAGCCAGGGAAAAAGAGCATCCTGCCCATCGTCATCGGCATTGTCGCCGTCGGCGCCATCGCCGCCGTCCTGGTTCTGGTAGTCCTGAAGACCAAATACGAGATTGTCGGCAAATGGGATTTCAGTTTCACCTCCACGTCGCCGGCCCACACCTGGGTCTGGACACTGATCTTCAGCGGCGACAGGAAGAGCGGCACCTTCATCGACAACTTCTCCGACACCGGCACCTACACGCTCTCCGGCAAGGACGTCACCATCGAATACAATACGTGGGACATCCAGATCAGCGGCAAGTTCGACGGCAAGGACAAGATGACGGGCAGCGCCACCTTCGCCGGCCTGACCGTCGGCAACAAGGACATCACCAGCGCCACCTGGACCGCGACGCGCCTGGCTTCGGGCGACTCAGTCAAGCCCGGGACGATGGCCACCCGCTCAAGCGACGGCCGCAGGGCGGTCAAATAGCGGCGTTCGCGCCGGCTTGAGATTTCAACGCGTTCTCGACGGGAAAGGCGCCGCCGCCTTTCCCTTTTTTTCAGCTTAAATAGAATATGTGAAAAGTGAAACGTGAAAAGTGAAAAGTTAAAAAGGAAACCCTGCCTTGGCAGCGTTTTCGTTTGGGTCATTGGGTCATTGGAATTTGAAGTTTATTTGGAATTTGGTGCTTGGGATTTGGGATTTAAGTCTTAGTGTTCCTTTTTCTGACCGTCCACCGTAAACCGTTTACCTTCAACCGATCTCATTTATTGACACCGCCATTGGAATTCATTCTTCTCTGGCTATCACAACCACTATCACTACCACTAAGAGATCGAACTAGTACTTCTTTCCGTCCTCTGAAACATAGATCACTTCCCTTTCCAGGACGATTCCCGTGCGCGCGGCCACCGCGGCGCGTATTTTCTCTTCGAGGCGCTGCAGGTCGGCAAAGGTGCCGCTGCCGCGGTTGAGCAGAAAGTTCGCGTGCTCGGCGGCCACGGCCAGGTCCCCGAGCACCGTGTTCTTCAGGCCGCTTTCCTCGATCAGCTTTCCGGCCGAGGTCTTGACGCCCCCGGACAGCGGGTTTTTGAAAAAACAGCCGGCCGAGGCCAGGCGATAGGAAGGATGGCGCTTCACGCGATACTCCAGGTTGTCGCGGATTTTCCGGGCGATCAGCGCCTCGTCCCCGGGAGTGACGGCCAGGCGCAGGGCCAGCAGGGCCTCGCTGCCGAGCTTGAAACGCGAGTCGCGGTAGCGGAAGGAGAAGTAGCCGGCGTCCACGGCGCGCACCTCTCCCCTCTCGTCGACGATATCGGCCCCCAGCAGCACGTCGGCCATGGAGCCTCCGAAGGCGCCGGCATTGACGGCGGCCGCCCCGCCCAGGGTGCCGGGAATGCCGGAAAGAAACTCGAGCCCGCCGGCGCCGTTGGCCGCGCACCAGGAGAGCAGCGCCTGGTTGCGCATGCCGCCGTCGACCTGCAGCGAGCGACCGTCCGCCGCCGCGAGCGGCGGGGCCGGCGGCGCGGGAACAGGCGCCAGCACGACGGCGGCCCGCGTCAGCCCGTCGGCGAAGGCGATGTTGGAGCCGCCGCCGATGACCAGGCCGGGATGTACCGGCCGCGGCGAGCTCGCGCAAGACAGCCAGCCGTTCGTCCGCGGTCGCGGGAATAACCAGCAGGCTTACCGTGCCGCCGATGCGGAAATAGAGGTGCGGGGCAATGGCCGCGTTCTCGCTGAAGCGGATCTGTTGCCGGCGCAGCCAGGCGGCCAGGGGGGCGAACATCCTATTCCCGGCGCGTGCGCAGGCGCAGGATCCTGTCGCCCTGGCGGATGCGATCCAGCACGTCCTCGCCCTGGATCACCTGGCCGAAAAGGGTGTATTTGCCGTCCAGGTGAGGCTGGTCGGTGATGCAGATGAAGAACTGGCTGTCGTTGGAATGGATGTCGTCGTCGCGGGCCATGCCCACCGAGCCGCGGATGTAGTGCAGGTGCGAGAACTCGGCGGGGATCGCCTGGCCCGAGCCGCCTTCGCCGCTCCCGGTCGGATCGCCGGCCTGGACGACGAAATCGGCCACCACACGGTGGAAAAGGATGCCGTCGTAGAAGCCGCTGTCGGCGAGCTCGCCGATGCGCGCCGCGGTGCGCGGCGCCACTTCGGGATAGAGGCGGAAGACCAGCGTCCCCTTCTCGGTCTCCAGGACGCACACATTCTTTTCCTGGGCGACGGCCCCCAGCGCCAGCAGCCCGGCGGTCAGGCCCAGCAGCCATTTCTTTTTCATCGCGCCTCCACGGTCCCGGTCAAAAGTGCAGATAAAATGCGGGCACGACCTGCAGCGGGTCAAGCACTCGGACCGACGCTTCGGCCAGGGCATCGCGGTTGGTGCCCCGGGCCTGGACGCGGATGAGGTATTTCCCCGGCTGCAGCGGCACCCAGACCAGCGGGGTTTTCTCCGCCCCGGCCACGCTCCTGCTGAACACCGGCCGTTGCTGGGCGTCCAGTATCACACATTCCCAGCGCGGTTCGAGCAGGTGCTGCGGCTGCACGCTGAAGCGCAGCGATTGCCCGACCCAGTGCGGAGACGGCTCCAGCGCGATATCGACGCCGTAGCGGTTGCCGACGCGCAACAGGCGGTAGGCCTGCTCTTTGTCACGCGTCATGAAGTACAAGTCGCCCCCGAAGGCCAGCGGCGGGCCAAGCGGCCGCGCCGTGCCCTGGAACACGGTCACCTTCCTGCGCCGCGGGTCGATGAACTTGATCTCGCGGTTCAGCAGCACGGCGGCCAGGTTCTCGGTCATGGGCAGCAGGTCAAAGCTCATGGTCGAGCGCAGCGCCTGCCACCAGAGGATGCTGCCTTTCCTGTTCACTTGCAGGACGTTGTTATCGGCGGGGCTGGCGATGATGGTTCCGGCGAAATCAACGGGTTGCCGCTGCAGCATCTGGCCCAGCTTCAATTTCCAGGAGAGGCGCTTCTTTGCGATGGAATACTTCACCAGGTAGCGCTCAATGGAGCCATAATAAATATGTTCGCCATCCAGGTAAAATGGGGAGACAGCTGGCTGCGGCAAGTGCTCATATTCGAACCTGCCGCTCTTTTTCCAGAACGTGTTCAGGAGCTCATATTCCGAGATCAGTACCCGCTCCGGAGTGAATTGGCAATTAAAGAATTGCGCTTCGCCTGCCGGCGTACGAAAAACGACGCCTGGGCGGCGCCAGAAATTCACCGTCAAACTCTCGCCCTCGAGGTAGACCAAACAGTCGGTATCGACGCCGAGGATATGCGTTGCGCCCAGATGCAGGGCTTCGAACGTCACCGCGCACGCGGCCAGGTCATAAATCAGGAGCCGATCGCTGGCCTTGTCCTGGAGCAGCAGGAAGTTTCCCTGGCGAAAAGGCGGCACCTTGACCGCGAAAGGTACGGCGAAGACTTCGGCAATGGCTTTTGATTCAACGTTCCAGGCGATGATCCGGCCCGCGGCGTCTACCCAGCCGATGCCGCCTGCGCAGGGGAAGATAGCCTCCCCGGCCAGGAGACCGGTCCAGGTGCAGACTTCTTCCTGAACGAGGGGCGGGCCAATTTCCGGAATCAGTACTGGGCGCGACCGCCGGCAACCCCAGGAAAGGGCCAGGACGGCCAGCAGAAAAAGGAGCTTCTTGGATCTCATGGTGAAAAAAAATTATAGGGGAAACGGTTGCCAGCGTCAAGCCTTTAGTGCGAGGAGGAACTCAGTGTGACAAGTAACGAGTGACAAGTAACGAGAGAAGAGCGACCCCATTACCACGATATTTTGCTGTTCCTGGTTACTCGTCACTTGTCACTCGTCACTGAAGTTTGGGGACGGGCACTCCGGCGGCGCCGGCGCCGCGGCCGGCCGCTGCCTTGCGGAGGCCGGCCGGGAAACGCCTTCGCGAAGAGCAGTTCGAACGATTCCCCTTCCTCCGGAACCCGCCCCTGGCTGATCATGAAGCACAACCGCGACGCGAGTCCATAACCGGGCCGCTGGCGCGCCGACCAGCGCATGTGCCCGTCGCCCAGGGCGCGCGTCATGCGGCCGGCCAGGGTCAGCAGGTCGATGACCTGGGCGCGCATGTTCTTGGGCAGGGCCACCACCATGCCCGCCCCGAGGAACGCTTTTTTCAGGGCCACGAACGGATCGGGCCCGGCGCCGGCCAACTGCGGCGCCGCCCAGGGCCAGAGCAGCAGCGCGATAAGCTCGTCCAGCCCGGGAGCCCGCCCGGCTTCCTTCTCGCCATCGGCGATGGCCAGCAGGGAACTGGAAGCGGCGAACATGGCGGCATCGTCCTCGAGCGCCGCGCCGATAGTCCCGAGCAGCAGGCGCAGCACGCCGTATTCGCGATGCCGGCTAAAGACGGCTTGCGCTCCCGAGCCCAGCAGGTCCTTGGTAAACTCCTCGTACAGTCGGGCTTCCGAGCAGCCGGCCAGCAGGCCGCGCTCGGCGCGTATGGCGGCCCCGACCTCGGCATCGATCGCGAACCCGAGCCGGGCCGCGTAGCGGATCACCCGCCAGATGCGCACCGGGTCCTCGCGGAATCTCTCGCGCGCCTCGCCGATGATGCGGATGCGGCCCTGGCGCAGGTCGGCTACGCCGCCGACATGGTCGATGACCGTCATTGTCGCCGGGTCGTAGAACAGGGCATTCACCGTGATGTCCCGGCGCCATGCGTCCTCCGCCGGCGTGCCGAAGGCGTGCTGCGGCGCCCCATCCTGGGGGACGGTTCCGTCAGGCATGCCGGCCGCGGCAGCGGGACCGGGGTCTTTGCGGAACGTCGCCACCTCGATCACCTTGCCGCCGCGGAAGCGGATGTGCGCCAGGCGGAAGCGACGGCCGATAATGAAGGCATTGGCAAAGTATTTGCGGATCTGGTTGGGGCGGGCGTCGGTGGCGATATCGAAATCCTTGGGCGTGCGCCCCAGCATCATGTCGCGCACCGCGCCGCCGGTCAGGTAGGCGGTGAAGCCCAGGTTCTGGAGGCGGAACATGATCTTGAGGGCGTCGGCGTCGATGTGGCGCCGCGAAACGGGATGATCGGCCCGGGCCAGGATCAATGGTCCGTCGCCCGCCGCCGTTGTTGGTGTCCGCTGTTCCGCGTTCATGGCGCTCAATAGACGACCAGGCTGGCGTAGCCGACGACTTCGTTCATGTCCCCGGACACAGCGCCGGAATGGGTGTAGCAAACGAGCTCGGCGCCCGTAGCACCGGCGGCGCGGGCGGCGCTGAGCATGATCACTGCCGGCGCCACGCCGCACATGGAGATGCGGTTGTCGCGCACGGTGCGGTACAAGCCGGCGGCGTCGAGCTGCAGCAGACGCTCAATGGCCTTGAAATCGAGTTCGCGGGCGCGGGCAGCCGGGATGTAATGGCTCATGTCGCTGGAAGCGACCATCATCAGGCTGGCGTCGGCGCTGAACAGGCGGGCGATCTCCTCGCCGGCGGCCAGCAGCTCGTCGAGGCCTTCGGCGGCGACGGCGATGGGCAGGATGCGCGACGCCGGGCTGGCGTACTGGATGAAGGGCACCTGCACTTCCAACGAGTGCTCCAGGCGGCCGGCTTCGCTGTCCAGGCGGAACAATCTGGATCCGGCCAGCAGGCGCGAGCGCAGCTCGGAATTGACTTCCACGCTGCCCATGGGCATTTCCCAGTAGTCGTTGCCGTCCACGGCCAGCTCGGCCCCGGCGCCGCGGTGGTTGACGCCCAGGATGATGACCGTCTCGGTCAATTGCGTCCGCGCATAGCCCTGACCGGCGCAGGCGCCCGAGTAGACATAACCGGCATGCGGGGCCAGCAGGCCCAGGACGCGACGCCGCTCGCTGCCCTCGCCGGCCGCAGGCACCAGCCCCTGCAGCTGGCGTTCCAGGGAGCCCTTGTCGGCCGGGTAAAAGTGGCCGGCCACCGCGGTTTTGCGAAACATGCGCCTCCTTGCCGCGCTCACGCGCCGACGATGCGCCGGTCCCGGACCACGACCTTGCCGGCCTTGAGCACGGCGCTCACGGGATCGATGCCCGGGTGGTAGGCCAGGTACTGGTAGTCGGGGATGTCGAGCAGCAGCAGGTCCATTTCCTTGCCCGTGGCAATGGAGCCGACCCGCCCCTGGCGGTCAACGGCGTACGCCGCATTGATGGTCACGGCATTCAGGGCCTGCTCGATGGTCAGGCCCATCTGGAAAACACCCAGGTGAAAGACAAACAATTGCGACGAGATCATGGAGCTGCCCGGGTTGAAGTCGGTCCCCAGGGCGACGATGCCGTTGGCGGCCAGGATCTCGCGCGCCGGGGCGTAGCGCCCCAGGCGCAGGAAGAAGGATACGCCGGGCAGCAGCACGCAGGCGGTCGCGGAGGCGGCGATAACCGCGATCTCGGCCGGGGTGACGGCGATCAGGTGCTCGGCCGAGACGGCGCCCAGCCGGGCGGCCAGCTCGGCGGCATTGTTGGAGGTGAACTCGTCGGCGTGCATCTTGATCTTGAAGCCCAGGGCGGCGGCGCGGCCCAGATAGGTTTCGGCCTGGGCGTAGGAAAAATATCCCTCCTCACAAAAAATATCGACGAACTCGGCCAGGCGCTCTTGCCGCACTTGGGGCAGGATGCCCTGCAGCAGGTGCTCAAGAAAGTCGCTGCCGCGGCCGCGGAATTCGTCGGGTATCTCATGGGCGCCCATGAAGGTGGGGACGATGGCTACCGGGTGGCGGCCGTCCAGCGCCCGCAGCGCCCGCAACTGCTTCAGTTCGGTGTCCAGGTCCAGGCCGTAGCCGCTCTTGGCCTCCAGAGTGGTGGTGCCGCTGAGCAGCATGCGGTCCAGGCGCTGCCGGCAGACCGCGACCAGCTCGTCGTGCCCGATTTCCCGCGTCTTGCGCACGGTGCCCTTGATGCCGCCGCCGCGCGCGGCGATCTCCTGGTAGCTGACGCCCTGCAGTTTTAACTGGAATTCGTCCTGGCGCGTGCCGGCAAACGGCAGGTGGCTGTGGGGATCGACCAGGCCGGGCAGGACCACCCCGTTGCCTGCGTCCAGCTCCACGCCCCCGGGCTCGAGGCGACAGTGGGCGGCCAGATCCTTTTCCGGGCCGATGTAGCAGATCTTTCCCTGCCGTCCCGCGACGCAGACGTCGCGCTCCACCCGCAGCGAATCGGCTTGGGCGCCGCGGGCGACGCGGTCGGAGGCGGGGTTGACCAGCTGGCCGATGCGGCGGACCAGGGTGTCAGCAACGATCATCAAGCCTCTCCAGCGGGCAATTCGCCTTTATTCATGGGAATATTGTACGGGAAATCCCTGCGGATTTCAACCTGAATTCCCCCCCGGCTAACTCAATTTCAGAATAAAAATGATTTTAATAAAAAAAAATAAATTTTAATGTTGACAATGCCGTATTGCTGTATTATTATTGTGATACAGTGAGTAAAATGCTGCTGAACGAACTGATCATCGACTTCGCCTCGCCGACGCCCGTATACGAGCAGATCAAAAAAAGTATCAAGCAGGCCATCGCCAGGAGCATCATCGGCGAAAACCAGCCCCTGCCGTCCATCCGCGACCTGGCCGCTTTCCTGAAGATCAATCCCAATACGGTGGCGCGCGCCTATCGCGAGCTCACCCAGGAGCGGATCGTCAACGGCCGGCCGGGCGTGGGGTTCTGGGTCGAGAAGAGCGAGCAGCTGGACCTGAACAAATCCGATATTCTGCGCGAGGAATTCCTGAAATTCACGGAGCGGGCGATCGAAATGGGGTTCTCGCGCCAGCAGATCCGCCGCCTTCTCGACGAGATGTTCCCGCAGGAAGGAGGCGAGTGATGCAGGCCCAGCTTGCCGTTTCCCTGTTTCCCGCCGTCGCCGGCGCAGGGTCCCGCCCGCGGGCCGTGGAATCCCGGAAGCATGACGCGGCAACAACCGCCGACGGCAGGCACGACCTGACCGCCTATCTGGACCGGGTGTTCTGCCTGTGCCTGGGTTTCATGGGCAATGCCGCCGATGCCCGCGATCTTGCCCAGGACACCTACGTGAAGGCGCTGGCCAGCTACGGCCGCGACAACCCCGAGCACGTGCAGGCCTGGCTGCTGTGCATCGCCCGCAACAGTTGCCTGGACCAGATGCGCCGCCGCAAAGTGCGCGGACCGCTGCAGCCCCTGTCCGAATTCAGCGCCGTTTGCTGGCAGACCCCGGAAGACCTCGCCCGCAGGACCGAGGAGATCCGCAGCGTCCGCCGGGCCATCACCCGCCTGCCGCGCCGGCTGCGCGACGTGCTGGTCATGCGCGAATACGGCGAACATTCCTGCCAGGAGATCGGCACCGCCATGGGCATCGGCCACGGCACCGTGTCCAAACGCCTGAAACGGGCCCGGCAGCTCGTTCTCCGCTACTATCTGGAGGAACAGAAATGAAGCCTTCCGGAATCAGGAGCCCCCATGATCGCCATTGACAAACTCTGCGTCCGCTTCGGAAAAATCCGGGCGGTCGATGACCTGAGCCTGTCCATCAACAAGGGAGAGAGCATCCTCCTGGCCGGGGCCAACGGCGCCGGGAAGACGTCCCTGCTCCGGGCCATGGCCGGGGTCCTGGGCGCCAGCCATGGGTCGATCCGCTACGCGGGCCGCCGGGCCGACCCGCGCTCGCGCAGGAAGATCGCCTACATCCCGGCCTCGATCAGCCTGTACGAAAGCATGAGCGTTAAGGAGGCGACGCGGATGCACGCCCACTTCTACGGCCGCTCCCCGGACTGGGTCGTAGACGAACTGTCACTCGCCCCCGGCCGGAAGGTCGCTTCCCTCTCCAAGGGCGAAAAAACCGTTTTTTTCCTGTCGCTGGCCCTGGCCGCGGCGCCCGACTACCTTTTTGTCGATGACGTGGTCCATTTTCTCGATCCCCACCTGCGCGAAATTTTTCTGACAGCCATCCTGCGTCTCATTGAGGAAAAGCAGCTGACCGTGATCATGGCCTCGCAGTCCGCACTCGAGATCGAAGGCATTCCCGAAAGGGTGCTGGTCATGGAAAAAGGCAGGATCATCCTGGACGCGAACGTGGACGCGCTGAGGCGATCGTTCGTCAAATTCTTCGGCGCCACCGTCCCCGACGGTGTCCCGGTCGTCTTTTCCAGGCAATGGCAGAACACCCTGGAGATGTACGTCTATCCCTACGTGCCCGAGATCCATCGCCTGGGCGGCGTCGAACACCTGAACCTGGCGGAAATTCTGCGGGCCTTCATAGGAGGCGAATATGCTCGCCACTGAAGCCAAGCGCGTGCTCAAGGACGGCGCGGTCATTTTCGCGGTCCTGGCCGCCCTGATCGCGGGCATCCGCTTCAGCGACCAGGATGCGTACCTGGTCCCGGCCCTGGAAATTTTCCTGCTGCTCTACGCCGCCTTCACAGGCTGGTCCCTGTTCGAAAGGGAAAGGCAGGAAAACGCCGGGGAATACATGCTGTCTCTGCCCCTGTCCCGCAGCCGGCTGCTGCTGCTGAAGGTCCTGCCGCGCCTGCTGAGCGCGTCGCTGCTGCTGCTGATCTATCTGGGCCTGCACCGGGCCTGGCAGTTCCCGTCATTCCTTTCGCCTGCCGATTTTTCCGTTCTTTACGCCGGCTTTTTCCTGCTGGCGATCGCCTTTTCCATCAGCTTCAAAAACTTCGTCAGCGCCTTCTTCGTCGTCTGCCTGCTCGCCGTCGGCCAGGTCCTCCTTATAACGCTCCTCGACAGCGGCCGCGACATCAGCCAGGCCATCCGGCAGGCCGGCGCCGTCGGGCTGATCTTCCCGCTTTTCTTCTTTGTCCTGTTCCAGCGCTACGACATCAAACCGGTGTCAACCTTTAACAGGAGGTTCTTTCCCGGCGTGCTCCTGTTGAGCGGCCTGATCGCCGGGCATGCGCTGCTCACCGCTCCCGCCGGCATCAAGAACTTCTACCTGACATCCGGGGGGCTTATCCTCAAGAACTCGTGCCGGTACAGCGAGATCACGGTGGAGCAGGGCCGGCGGCACTTCCGCGGCTGCCTGATCGCGCTGCGGGAAACCGCTGACGGCCGCACCCTGTATTGCCTGACCCGCGAGCCGCGGCGCGACAAGGCCTGCGCCGAGATGCGCCTCAGCGCTCTCGACCTCCGGACCGGCGACTTGAAAACGCTCTACACCTTCGAAGCGGACTGGTTCGTCGCCGGGGGCTATCCCGGAGAGATCGGCTCCAGCCGGGGCAGGACCTACTCCCTGCTTCTGCAAAACCCGAAACTGAAAAAAGCGATGCTGCTGCGGATCGAGAATGGCCATGTCCAAAAAATTCACATCGCCGGCGAATTCTACGATCCGGACATCAGCTATGTCCTCTACCTGGACGGCGCCCCGCCGAGTTTCATTATTTTCAGCGCGCCTCGCCTGTACAGGCTGGACACGGCGGGCCGGACGCAGGAGCTGGCCAACAGCAAGTCGTTGAGCGTCTGGCGCGACCGGATCCTGCTTTTCGAACCCTCGGGCATGAGCCTGTACCGGGCCGGGGAAGACTTGACCCTGCTGCTGCGGCGGCAGGGGAATTTTAAAAAAAGCCCGCGCCGGATCGGCGGCTACGAATCCCGCGGCGTGGTCTACCGGGTCAACCGGGACTATTTCCGGCTGGATATGGAAAGACTAACGGAAAGCCGGCTGCAGGCAAGTTCCGCTCCCTACACCTACCAGCAGGGCGGCGACAACCTCCATGTCGTTTTCGCCAACGGTGCCGTTTTCACCATCCGCGAGATCCGGCCCGACCGGCAGAGCGAGACGGTCTGTGCCCCGGGCTTCCAGCCTTCCGGCATCCGTATTTCTCCCTTCGGGCTGCTCGTTTTCAGGGATCAGCAATACAAGGTATATCCATTTAACAACTAAATAAATAACTTTCCAGAAAAGGAGGCCAATATTGAACGGAACAGGTGTAGACAAAAAAAGCGCCACCGCGTCTCTAGAGCAGGCGACGCCCCGGGAAGAGCACAAGAGAATGTCGGAAACGAGGAGCAGAAATAAACGGAGGATCGAATGCTAAAAAAAGTTGTTGCCATTCTAATCGGAATTTGTCTTGGACAAGGAATCGTGCCGGCGCAAGCCGGAAAGCTGGCAGGCGTCATGTCCTATGGTCTCGGGTTTGCCACCTATCTCTCGCACACGGACAGGTTTTTCCCGGCGTTCGATGTCGTCACCGATGCCAACGGGTTTATCTACGTCTCGGGGAATACCAGGGACAGAAATTTCCCGGCCACGGCAGGTGCGTTTCAAAGAGAACTCAAGGGCGAAGCGGACGCTTTCGTGGCCAAATTCAGCCCCGAAGGCAACGTGGTATTCGCCACGCTGATCGGCGGCACAAAAAGAGAGCATCACACCGGGATCACGATCGACGGCGAGGGGTATGTCTATGTGGTGGGAGGCACCCATTCCTCTGATTTTCCCGTGACTCCCGGAGTCTGCGACACCAGCTTTAACGGAGAGGGCGAATGGGCCGGTGACGTTTATGTTGCAAAATTGAATCCATCAGGAAGTGATATCGTTTTTGCCACATATATTGGCGGGAAAGTGGAAGACACGGCGCATTCCATCAAAATTGACTCCAAAGGAAATATCGTCATTGGTGGAGCCACCTGCTCCCCCGACTTTCCTGCTACAGAAGGTGTCATTCATGGCAACTATACCAAACAGGCCTGTTTCATCGCCAAATTCAGCCCCACTGGTGACAAGCTTTTGTTTTCCACATCTCTGGGAAACGGAGTATATGAGACGATAACCGATCTGACAATCGACAACAAGGATCATATTTATGCAACCGGCTTTACTGTCGCGGCCGACCTCCCGGTTACGGATAATGCCATTCGAAAGAATCTTATCAGACCCAAAGTAGGCGGATTTGAAAACGGTCTCGATCACTTCCTGGCAAAAATCAATCCAACCGGAACAAAAGTTCTCTATTTAAGCTACCTGGGGGATGGAGGTTATGCGAGCGCCAGTATCACCTGGGCTGCCCCGAACCGATTGCTGGTTTCAGGCAGCACCAACGCGGAAAATTTTCCGGTCACTGAAAATGCAGTGAGCAAAAAAAACAAGGGGGAAAGGGATTGCTTCTTTTCGATTTTCAATTCGGATGATATGACGCTGCAATACTCAACGCTATTGGGCGGCAGCCAATTCGATACCATCACCGCAGCGGACTTTCTCGACAAGGATCGCGTAGTTATTGGAGGCACGACAAACTCGGCCGATTTTCCCCTTTCCGGGAACGCCTTGGATTCCTTTTATCCGGCTTCGGATCAATTATTCAATTCATCTTTTTTAGGTCGCAGGAAAGCCTTTGTTTCCATTATCGATATTACGAAAGGCCAACTGGTTTATTCAACATATTTCGGAGCCTGTTTGCGGTTCGAATTATTTCCGGACAAATCCGGCAACCTTGGCTTCATGGCTGAAACGGGGCCGCATGGATTCCCTGGCACAACGGATTTTCCTCTGAGCAAGGATGCGTTTCAGTCTCCGCCGACCTTCCTCATGCTGGGAAGGTTGGCATTAATAAATTCTGCTGAACACCAATGAACATGAACGTAAATAAGGAGGAAACATGAAACACGTCAAAGTTCTGTTGTTGTGGCTGTTGCTGCTGCTGGCCTCAGCAGGCTGGTGCGCCGAGATTCACGAGAGGGCGCTCAAGGGCGACCTGGCCAAAGTCAGGGAGCTGCTGGCCAAGGACCCGGCCCTGGTGAACGCCAAGGGCCACAATGAAAAAGCGCCGCTCCATTGGGCCGCGCAGGGCGGCCACCTGGACGTGGTGAGGTTCCTGATCGCCAAGGGCGGCGCCGTCAACGAGCTGAACATCCAGAAAGAGACGCCGCTGGTCTACGCCGCCGAAGGCGGGCACCTGAAGGTGGCCGAGCTGCTCATCGCCAAGGGGGCGAAGGTCAACCTCAAGACCACGCACGACGCTGCTCCCATCCACTACGCGCTGTGGGCGGGCAAGACCGAGGTGTTCAAGCTCCTGCTGAAGAAGGGGGCCGATGTCACGCTCTGCCGGGGTGAGGGGTTCACCCTGCTGCATGAAGCGGCCGGCGGCGAGTCGCCGGAGATCGTCGACCTGCTGCTGAAAAAAGGGATGGCGGTGGACCTGAAGACGGGCCTCGGCGCCACCGCCCTGCATTTCGCTTCCCGGCACGGTTCCCCGCAGGTTGTTTCGCTGCTGATCAGCAAGGGCGCCGATGTCAATGCCCTGAGCGACAATGGCTTCTGGCCGCTGGACATGGCCACGAAAAGGGGAAGCGCGGAAGTCGCGGCCATGCTGCTCGCTGCCGGAGCCAGGCTGAACATCACGCACAAAGAGAGCCTGCTCTCGCCGCTGCACCTGGCCGCGGCCAGGGGCTACGGCAAGATCTGCGCCATGCTGATCGAGAAAGGGGTTGATGTCAGCCAAATGGACAATGCCGGCAATTCCGCGCTGTACTATGCCGATCGCTATCAGCACAAGGCCATTTCCTCGCTGCTGCGTGAAAAGGGCGCCGCCAGCGACGGGAAAAGCAAGGTCGCAGACCGCCCCTGGCTGGGCGAACCATTGGCCGCCGGCCAGGCCGTGGTCTGGTACCTGGGCCATTCGGGCTGGGCGGTGAAGACCCGGAACCATTTCCTGGTTTTCGATTACTGGAAGGGTGACACTCTCCCCGATGAGCCGGCCCTGGCCAACGGCGCCATCAACCCCCTGGAATTGCGGGACCTGGACGTGACCGTGTTCGCATCCCATGCCCATAACGACCATTACCTGCCGGCGATATTCACCTGGCGGAAGACCCTGCCCAAGATCACCTATATCATGGGCTTCAAGCCAGAGAATGCCGAGGGCTACACCCTGCTGCCCAACCGGGAAAAGAAGGAGATCAACGGCCTGGAGATCATCCCCATCGAATCCAACGACAGCGGCCAGGGCTATTTCGTCAAGGTGGACGGGGTCACCCTTTTCCATCCCGGCGACCATGCCAACCGTCAGCGCGATTTTTCAGGGCCGTTCAAGAAAGAGATCGACTTCCTGGCCGACCTCGGGCTCAAGGCCGACATCCTGTTCGCGCCGGTGAGCGGTTGCGGCTTCGGCGATATCGTGGCCGTGAAAAAAGGCGTTTATTACACCATGGATCGGCTGGCAGCCCGCTCCGTCTTCCCGATGCACGCCGTCAACGGCGAAGTGCGCTACCAGGAGTTCGCCAAGGAAGCCAAGAACGCCGGCTACGACGTCCCTTTCTGTTTGGCCGAATTTCCCGGCGATCATTTCATCGTCACCCCCGAGGGCATCACGGGCGCTTTTGCCCAGGCGAAGTCATGCACCAAGGCCGGAACGGGAAGCTGCGGTAACTGAGAGAGAGTGTGTGCCGGGAGGATGCGCTTCTCCCGGCACGCCTTTTCCCCCAGGCCACCGCCCCAAGAAAGAAATGGAGGATCGCAAATGAGAGTTTCAAGGATACTTCCGCTTGTTCTTCTGGTTCTGATCGGGTTGAGTTTCGTGGTGCACGGCCGGGCCACCGATGTGCTGACCCCGGAAAACGCCAATGAAGCCCGGCTGAACCGCCTGCAGCCTCCGGACAAGGTGCTCGACGCCATCGGCGTCCGACCGGGCATGGCGGTAGCGGAAATCGGCGCCGGCCGCGGCCGTTATGCCGTGCAGCTGGCGGTGCGTGTCGGCACCAGCGGCAGGGTGTATGCTGAAGATATCGATGCCGATGCCCTGGAACATTTGCGCCGGCGCTGCCAGCGCTGGGGGCTGGAAAATGTTGAAATTGTTCTGGGCGATGTGACCGATCCGAAGCTGCCGGTTGGCCGCCTGGACCTGATATGGATCGTCTCCTCATACCATCATTTCACCGACCCGGTGGCGCTGCTGCGCCGCGCCCGCCCCGCGCTGAAGCCCGGCGGCAGGCTGGCGATCGGAGAGTGGCTATCGATCCACGAGACCGGCCGGGAAAGCACGACCGCGGAAGCCCTCATCCAGCAGATGAACGCAGCCGGATACGCCCTGGAGCGGCAAGAGACATTCCTCAAGGAGAATAATTTCCTCATATCCATATTCCGCATTGACATGAGCCGATGACCGCGGACCCAGCGCTCTCACGAATGGAGGGCCGCTCAGCGTCCGGAGCGGTGAGCGACACGGCCGCAACGGAATGCGCCGGGGAATGCCCCCAGCCCGGGCAGAGCGGAAACCCGGGCGCCTGTCCCAACGGGCTGAAGCGGGAACTGGGGCTGTTCTCGCTGACCAATATCGTCATCGCCAACATGATCGGCGCCGGGGTCCTGACCTTGGCGGGATTTCTGCTCGTGGAATTGCCCAATCCGTTGCTGATGATGGCATTGTGGCTCATCGGCGGGCTGGGAGCGCTTTGCGGGGCAGTCTGCTACGGGCAACTGGCCGCGGCATTTCCCCAGGCCGGCGGGGAGTACGCGTTCCTTTCGCGGCTGTTCCACCCGCTGGCCGGATTTTTAAGCGGCTGGATCTCATTCTTTGTCGGTTTTTCGGCGCCGATCGCCGCGGCAGCGCTCGCGTTCGTCGAATACATGGCCCGGGCGTTCCCCGTCATCCTGAATATCGGAATCGTCTCAGGGCCCGGCGCCGGAACCATTGCCAAAAAAACATACGCCATGGCCGTCATCGTCATTTTCACCCTGATGCACCGCCGCGGTGTCCGCTTCGGCGCCCGCATCCAAAACGGGCTCACGCTCATCAAGATCGCCGGCATCATCCTGTTCGTGACAGCCGGGTTCGCTTTCGGAAAAGGGAACATCGGGCATTTATTCCAGGGAGGGGAGCTGAGCTTCAGTTTGGCCCAATGCAAAAGCATCGGGCTTTCCTTCCTGTGGATCATGTTCGCCTACAGCGGCTGGAACGCATCGGCATATATCGGGTCGGAAGCACGGACGCCGACAAAGAATCTGCCCCGTTCCCTCATTCTGGGGACAGCGGTGGTCGTGGTCCTCTACCTGGCCATGAACTTGCTGTATGTCTATGCTCTGCCACGGGGTGAAATTTCCGGGACCGCTTCGATCGCCGGCCTGGCGGCGGCAAAGCTGTTCGGACGCTCGCTGGAGCAGGTCGTCTCCGTTTTTATCGCATTCGCCCTCTTCTCTTCCTTGAGCGCTTACATCATGCTGGGGCCGCGCGTATATTTTTCCATGGCCCAGGACAATCTCTTTTTCCGCTTTGCGGCCGATGTGCATCCGCGCTACCATGTGCCGTCGAAATCGATCCTGTTCCAGGGCCTGATCGCCTGCGCCATGGTTTTGATCGGCACCTTCGATCAGTTGCTGACCTACCTGGGCTTTGCGCTCGGCATTTTCCCCATCCTGGCGGTGCTTGGCTTGTTCAAGCTGCGGCAGCGGGGAATGTCGGCAGGACGGCTCATCGGCTTTCCCCTGGCGGCGATTTTCTTCATCACGACCAGCGTCTTGATGCTCGTTTTCTCCTTTCTCGAACGTCCGCGTGAATCCATAGTCGCGATCCTGACCCTGCTGCTGGGCATGCCGCTTTACTATTTTGTTTTTCGGAAAAGTCGAAACTAACGAAACGGCTCCCCGCCCGTGCCGGTTCGACTGGGACGGATCGCGGCCGCGGCCCCGGGGAGGTTGCCGGGGCCGGGCCTGGGTGCTTCCGCCTTCCTATTTCTTTTTGATCGGATTCAGTCGCTGGAAGGTCGGCACGTCCAGCGGGTCCTCGAAGTTCTCGGGGCCGTGGGTCATGTTGGGCATATTGCCGTCATTCACGTAGTTGCGCAGGTCGACCCCCGAGCTTCCCGGGCGGCCCTGGCCGAGAAACATCTGCGCCTGCGGCGTCGGCTGGCGGTAGGCCGGCTCGATGGGAACATAGGTGGGGGTCGGCGCCTTGGCGCGTCCCTGGGCTTCGTGGCGCCCTTCCTTGAAGCCGGTGGCGATCACCGTCACGCGCAGGGTATCGCCGGCGTCCGCGTCCTCGATGACGCCGAATTTGATGGTGGCGTCGGCGTCGGCATTGCGCGTGATCAGCTCGGATATCTTTTCGATCTCGCTCATGGTCAGGCCGGCCGAGGCGGTGATGTTGTACAGGATGCCGGTGGCGCCGCCGATCGACTGGTTGTCCAGCAGCGGCGAGTTCAGGGCGCGGTTGGCGGCCTCTTCGGCGCGGTTGTCGCCCTTGGCTTCGCCGGTGCCCATCAGGGTGACGCCGCGGATGGCCATGGTGGCCTTGACGTCGGCGAAATCGACGTTCTGCACGCCGGTGGAGGAGATGATGTCGGCGATGCCGCGCACGGCCTGCAGCAGGACTTCGTCGGCCTTTTTGTAGGCGTTCTTGTAGGTGATATTGGCGTCGCCGAGCTCGAGCAGCTTCTGGTTGGGAATGACGATGATGGCATCGACGTTCTCCTTCAGCTTGCGGATGCCGTCCTCGGCCACGCGCATCCTGCGCTCCTTCTCGAAGAGGAAGGGCTTGCTGACCACGGCCACGGTCAGAATGCCCATGGTCGACGCGTGGTTGGCGATGACCGGCGCGGCGCCGGTGCCGGTGCCGCCGCCCATGCCGGCGGTGATGAACACCATGTGCGCCCCCTCCAGGACCTCGATGATCTGGCCCGTGTCCTCCAGGGCCGCCTGCTCGCCGATCTCGGGGTTCGATCCCGCTCCCAGCCCCTTGGTGATCTTGTCACCGATCTGCAGCTGCAAAGCCGGCTTCGTGATGGTCGACAGCACCTGCAGGTCGGTGTTCACGGCGATGAACTCCACGCCCTTCAGGTCCTCCTCGATCATGCGGTTGACCGCGTTGCCCCCGGCGCCGCCCACGCCGATGACCTTGAGCACCGCCCCGCGTTTCTTTTCGCGGCCAAAAGTGATCTTGATGTCGTTGTCGTCCATGTGTCCCTCCTAGATTCCGAAGTAATCCTTGAATTTTTGCATGACGTTCTTCGGCTTATTGCGAATGTAGCCCTTGTCTTTCATGTCGGCGAAGCCGTACTTGATCAGCCCGACGGCCGTGGCGAAATCGGGGGTGTTGACCTTGTCGATCAGGCCGCCGACACCCTGGGGATAGCCGATGCGCACCGGGATCGAAAAAATGCCGTCGGCCACGTCCAGGATGCCGTCGAGCAGCGCGGTGCCACCGCTGATCACCACTCCGGCGTTGATCGAGTTCTGCAGCCCCTCCTTCTCGATCTCCATCTTGACCATCTCGAAGATCTCGTAGGCCCGGGGCTTGAGGATGTTCATCAGGATCGAGGTGGAGATCTGCCGCGGCTTCTTGCTGCTGATCGACGGCACCTCGATGGTCTCGTCCTTCAGGTTGGGGTCCATGGCGCAGCCATAGCGGCGCTTGATCTTCTCGGCGCGGTCGATGGCGGTGCGGATGCCGATGGACAGGTCGGTGGTGAAGTTGTCGCCGCCCAGCGGGATCGTTCCCGAGTAGCTGATCGAGCCCTTCTCGAAGACGGCGATGTCGGTGGTGCCGCCGCCGATGTCGATGGAAAGCACGCCGAGCTCCTTCTCGTCCGAGGTCAGCACCGCCTCGGCAGTGGCGATGTGCGACAGCACCGTCCCCAGGACGTTGACCTTGGCCTTCTTCAGGCACAGCAGCAGGTTCTTGGTCGCGGTCAGCGAACCGGTGATGATGTGGATGTAGACGTCGAGGTTGGTGCCGACCATGCCCACCGGGTTCTTGATGCCATCCTGGGAATCGACGATGTACTCCTGGGGCAGCACGTGCAGCACGGCGCGGTCGGCCGGCAGCATGATGGCGCTGGCGTGGGTGATGGCCCGCTCCAGGTCCTCGCGGCTGATCTCCTTGCTGCGCCCGGTGATGTTGATGCTGCCCTTGGCGTTGATGCTCTGGACGTGCTTGCCGGAGATGTTGACATACGCCGACTCGATCATGACGCCGGCCGTCAGCTCGGCGTCCTTGATCGACTTCTTGATGTCCTCGACCGTGGCCTCCATGTTGACGATGTTGCCCTTGCGCAGGCCGCGCGACTCGGTCACGCCGTAGCCGATGATCTCCACGTCCTCTTTCTCGCCGTCGGCCTTGATCTGGGCGATCAGCGTGCAGATTTTCTTGGTGCCGATGTCGATGCCGACCAGGTAATTGCTTTTCATGGCTTCCCCTGTAATTGCTCTTCGAATGCGAAATAGATGCGCCCGGGAATGCGCAGGTCGACGCTGCGGATGGCGGCGGCGGCGAACGGCAGCCTTTCCTTGATCCTGAAATAGCGGCGGATCTTGGCGGCGAAATCCCCATCCCCGGGGTAGATGATCTCGGGTACGGCCCGCAGCTTCAGCACCATGCCGTGGGGCTCGTCGTAGGCGACGTACTCGATCTGGTCGCCGAGCGGCCGCAGCTCCCGGGACAGAGCGGCGATGGCCTCGACGGCGGCACGGTCGCCGGCGCGCAGCGCCACCAGGCCGGCCGGGCATTCCCTTTCCCGGCCGAGTTCCAGGCCGTTGGCATCCAGCAGCAGGTACTGCCCGTTGCGGTAGCTCTGGAAAAAGGGGCGGCGCAGCGTGAAATCGATCTCCACCGTATCGGGCAGGATGCGGCGGATGGAAGCCCCGGCCACCTCGGGCACCTGCGTGAGCTGCGCCTGCAGGTCCTGCAGGTCCATGGCCAGGATGTTGCCGCCGTACTGCCCCAGGATGGCGGCGACGCGGGCGCGGGCGAACAGCGGCTGGCGGCGCAGGCGGAACTGCTGCACCTGCAGGGCGTCCCAGCGGAGCAGGAATTCGGCCGCGCGCGAGATCACCAGCCCGGCCAGCACCGCCAGCGCCAGCAGCAGCAGCATGTGCACCGTGCGCACCTGGATGGAGCGGATCTTCTTCTCGCGCGTCAGGGTCAGGTTGTTGCTCTTGCGGAAGAACTCGGTTTCGAACTTCAGGGAAGCGCCCAGGGCGTCTTTCATTTTTTCAACGCCTCCATCGCGGCGGCGAACTCGTGGGCCAGGCGGGTGAGGTTGCCGGCCGAAAGGAAGACCAGGCCGTCTCCCGGCTGCAATTCCCTGCCAAGGAAGTCGCTGATCTCCTCGAAGCTCTCCAGGTAGAACACGTTCTGCTGGCCGCTCGCGCGGATGCTGTCTGCCAGCGCCCGGCTGTTCGCCCCGGCAATCTCCTCCTGGTTGGCCGTGTAGAGCTTGGCGATCACCAGCACGTCGGCGCGGCGGAACGCCGTGGCGAACTGGCGCATCAGCAGGTGCAGGCGGGTGAAACGGTGCGGCTGAAAGACCGCGACCACCCGCCGGCGGGAGCCGGCCCGCAGCATCCGCAGCGTGGCCTTGATTTCGCTGGGATGATGGGCGTAGTCGTCGACGACCAGCAGCCCGGGGCTGGAATAGAGGACCTGGAAGCGGCGCTCGGGCAGGGTGAAGCGGGCCAGGCTGGCCATGACGGTCTCGAGGTCGACCCCGACTTCCAGGGCGGCGGCGATGGCGGCCAGCGAGTTGGCCACGTTATGGCGGCCGCCGACGCTCAAGCGCACCGTGCCCATGCTGCGTCCCTGCACGAGCAGCTCATAGCTGGAGGCAAAGCTCGAGCAGCGCACGCGCAGCGCCCGCAGGTCGGCGCCGGCGCCGAAGCCGTAGGTGACGATCTTCTTGCGGATCTGCGGCATGATCTTGCGCACATTGGCGTCGTCGTTGTTCAGGATCACCGCGCCGTAAAATGGGACCTTGTCGGCGAACTGGCGGAAGGCCTGGACCAGGTTCTTCATGCGCCCGTAAAACTCCAGGTGGTCGTTCTCGATGTTGGTCACCACGGCGATGCTGGGATAGAGCTTCAGGAAACTGCCGTCCGACTCGTCGGCCTCGGCGACCAGGTAGCGCGAAGAGCCCAGCTTGGCGCCGCTGCCCTCGATCTTCAGCCGGCCGCCGACCACGTAGGTGGGGTCGAGGCGGGCCTGGGTGAGGATGGCGGCCAGCATGGAGGTGGTGGTTGTCTTGCCGTGGGTGCCGGCAACAGCCAGGGAGAACTTCATGCGCATCAGCTCGGCCAGCATCTCCGCCCGCGGGATGACCGGCAGCTTGTTCCGCAGCGCCTCGAGGACCTCGACGTTATCCTCGGAGATGGCGCTGGAATAGACCAGCGCCCCGGCGTCGCCGACGTTGGCGGCGGCATGGCCGATGGCGATGCGCATGCCCTGGGCGCGCAGGCGGCGCACGGTGTCGTTCTCGGCGATGTCCGAGCCGCTGACCTGGAAGCCCATGTTGTGCAGCACCTCGGCGATGCCCGACATGCCCGAGCCGCCGATGCCGGCGAAGTGGATCTTCTTGATGCGGCTGCTTTCAATCATTGGTGAATACCACCTTGCGCTGGCGCGAGACGTTGAGGATGATGCCGGTGATCATCAGCGAGGCGAGCAGCGACGTCCCCCCCGAGGAGATGAAGGGCAGCGGGATGCCTTTGGTGGGGAATAGGCCGACGGCCACCGAGACGTTCATCATGGACTGGAACACGATCAGGGCCACCAGGCCGGTCACCAGCAGGTAGGTGTGCGGGTTGTCCGACTGGCGGGCGATGACCATGCCGCGCAGGTAATAGAGGACGAACAGCGCGATGACCGCCAGGGCGCCGATGAACCCTGTCTCCTCGGCGATGATGGCGAAGACGAAGTCCGAGTAGGCATAGGGCAGGTAGAAAAGCTTCTGGGTGGAATTGCCGATCCCCTGCCCGAACAGCCCGCCCGAGCCGATGGCATAGGTCGATTGCGTGGCCTGGAAGCCGGTGGTGGCGGCGTAACTCTCCGGGTTCAGGAAACTGTCGATGCGAACCTTGCGCATGGGGCTGCCCTGGATCAGCAGCAGGAGGAGCGGGACCAGCAGCAGGAAGAAAACCAGGAAATACTTGAGGCGCAGGCCGGCGATGAACAGCATGACCATGGTGATCGCCCCGATGAGCACGAAGTTGCCGAAATCGGGCTCCTTGAGGATCAAACCCTCCATGAAGGCCACCGGCAGCAGCAGCAGCCCCAGGTTCTTGAGGTTGTTGATGTCGGCGTCATGGCGGCTGAGCATCATGGCCAGGTAGAGCACCAGGGCGATCTTGGCGAATTCCGAGGGCTGGATCGACAAGCCGGCGAAGCGGATCCAGCGGCTGGTGCTGTTGACCTTCTCGAAGAAAAAGACCAGCGACAGCCCGGTGAAGGCCAGGGCCATGATGGCCATGACCAGGCGCGGGTTCAGGTAGAAGGGCGAGCGGAACAGGATCAGGAAAAGGAAGACCACCAGCCCCAGGACGAGATACAGCAGCTGCTTGTTGAAAAAATGGAAGCTGTTGCCGAATTTTTCCCGGGCGATGACCGTCGTGGTGCTGAAGATCATCAGGAAGCCGATGGCGATGAGCAGCAGGGAAACGGCGACCAGGGTGCGGTCGATGCCGCTGGCTTTAACCATGTCCATGCTCCCGTTCGCGCAGGCGCGCTACTTCCGCCTTGAAGACCTCGCCGCGCTGTTCGAAATTGTCGAACATATCGAAACTGGCGCAGGCCGGAGCCAGCAGCACGGTGCCGCCGCAGGCCTGCAGCGCGCCGTAGCCGGTGGCGACCGCGTCCGCGAGGTCGCGGACGAAAGCCAGGCGCTCGCCGAGCTCCGCCAGCTGCGCCGCCAGCAGCGGCGCGGCCTTGCCCAGCAGCAATACCCGGCGCGCCCGTTGCCGCAGCGGCTCCAGCAGGGCGGCGAAATCGCCGCCTTTGTCCTTGCCGCCGAGGATCACCACCAGCTCGCCGTCGATGCTGGCGATGGACTTCAGCGCCGCATCGACATTGGTGGCCTTGGAGTCGTTGATGAACTCAACGCCGCCGACCCGCCCCGCGTCCTCCATGCGATGCGGCAAGCCGCGGAAGCCGGCCAGGCCGGACTCGATGGCGGCGGCCGTCAGTCCCACGGCGCGGCAGGCCAGGGCCGCGGCCATGATGTTTTCCAGGTTGTGGATACCGCGCAGGGGATTTCGGCGCAGGGAGACCGTTTCGCTGGCCCCGCCGCCCATGTCCAGGATGAGGTCACGGCCCTCGATGTGGGCTCCGTTGATCCCGGGGCGGCTGGCGGAGAACCAGAAGGGCCGGCCGCGGCCGAGCTTGGCGGCGTCACGCAGCAGGGGGTCGTCGGCATTCAGCACCATGACGTCGTCGGGCTCCTGGTTGCGGAACAGGTTGAACTTGGCGGCACTGTACTCGGCCATGGAGGGATAGCGGTCGAGATGATCGGGAGTGATGTTGAGCAGCACCGCCACCTCGGGCCGGAAGCGGTCGATTTCCTCGAGCTGAAAGCTGGACAGCTCCAGGACCGCCAGGGAACCGGGCGGAATGTCATCAACCTCGCTGATCAGCGGCGTGCCGATGTTCCCCGCCAGGCGGCTGCGCATGCCGCCGGCGGTCAGCAGATGCTGGATCAGGCTGACCGTGGTCGACTTGCCGTTGCTGCCGCTGACCGCGATGATGCGGGCCTGCAGGCGGCGGCAGGCGAATTCGATCTCGGATATCACCTCGGAGCCGCCCTGGCGCAGCGCGGCGAATCGCGGTTGCCGGCCGTCGAACCCCGGGCTCATGACGACCAGTTGGCAGCCGGCAAGCTCGGCGAAGGCGGCGGCGCCGGTCAGGAAGCGCACGCCGCGCAACTCGAAGGCGCGCCGCTTTTCCAGGTCGAGGATCTCGCTGTCGTTGAAAAGGAGCAGCGGCGTTCGCGGCTCATGGACCAGCAGGTAGGCCAGCACGGCTTGCCCGGTCCGGCCGAAGCCCAATACCGCGATCGTTCTCTTATCCACGGCTGAACTCCGCGATGGCCTTTTCCAGGGCCATGCCCCGCGAACCCTTGAACAGGACCACGGCTTTGCGGTCGCGCTCGAGATCCCGGCGCAGGAATTCACCGGCCGCGAGCGCGTCCTGGAAACAGGAGATGCGCCGGGTCGGAAATCCCGCCTGGCGCGCGGCGGCCGCAATCGCCTCGGCGCGGCGGCCCACGGTCAGCAGCAGGTCGAAATGCAGGCCGGCAAAAAAGCGGCCCGCTTCGCGGTGGAAGCGCCGCTCATTCCTGCCGAGTTCCAGCATATCGCCCAGCACGGCGACCTTGCGGCCGGCGTATTCCCCGTCCACCCATTGCAGCGTTCTTTTCAGGGCTTCCGGGTTGGAATTGTAGGTCTCGTCGATGAGGGTGACCCGATCCAGGCGGCGGAACTGGCCGCGTCCCGCCAGGGGCTGCAGCCGGGATACGGCCTCCTGAATCTCGAAGTTCTTCATCCCCAGCGCCTGCGCCACCAGGATGGCGGCGAACAGGTTCTCGACCTGGGTGCGGCTGACCAGGGGCGCGGTGAACTCCTCATCAATGCCGAAGAAGGAGATGAGCAGCCGGCTGCCGTCGCCCTGGCGCACGACCTTTTTCAATAGCACCTGGTTGTGGGCCGGCTGGCTGCCGAAGAAGACGATGCGCCCGCGGCGGCCGCGGGCGATCCGGCGCAGCAGCGGCTGGTCGCCGTTGACGAAGGCGCAGCCGTCGGCCTGGGGGTAGCCGAGGATCTCCCCCTTGGCGCGGGCGGCGTTGGCCAGCGTCTTGAGGAATTCCAGATGCACCGGAAAAACGTTGAGCAGGACGGCGACGTCGGGCTTCAGGATCCCCGCCAGGCGGTCGATCTCGCCGATGCCCGGGTCGCTCATGGCCAGCTCGAACACGGCGGCCTCCTCGCTGCCGCAGAGCTGCAGGAGCGAAAAGGGCAGGCCGATCCAGTTGTTCCAGTTCTGCGGCGCCCGGAAGCAGCGGCGCCCCTGGGAGAGGATCTGGTGCGCGAACTCCTTGGTCGTGGTCTTGCCGGCGCTGCCGGTGATGCCGACGTAGCGGATGGCGCGATATTTTTTCCGGACGTACGCGGCCAGGTCCTGGGCGGCGCGCAGCGGGTCGTCGACGCGCAGCAGCGGCAGGCGCAAGCTGCCGGGAGCGAAATCCTTGCGCACCACGGCGCCGGCCCCGGGGACAGCCAGCAGGTCGCGGACATGATCGTGCCCGTCGGCCTTGGGTCCGCGCAGGGCGAAGAACAGCGTGTTGGCCTTCATGGCCCGCGTATCGAACTGGAAGCCCTGGAACGAGAGCGCGGCGAAGCGGCGGTCGGCGCTGCCGGAAACGGCGCCGGCGATCTCGGCCATGGCGAGCTCAGGCATGGCGCGGCTCCATTTTTTCCCGCACCACCTCGACGTCGTCGAAATGGACGGTGCGATCCTTGAAGATCTGGTAGTTCTCATGCCCCTTGCCCGCGATCAGCACCACATCGCCGGCAGCGGCCATGTCCAGGGCCAGGCCGATGGCCGCCCGGCGGTCGGGTTCGGTCTGATAGGCCGTGAAGCCGGGGTCGAAGCCGGCCACGATGTCGGCGATAATGGCCTGCGGGTCCTCCTGACGCGGGTTGTCGCTGGTCACCACCACCCGGTCGGCCAGGCGGCCGGCGACCTGGGCCATGCGCGGCCGCTTCGTCCTGTCGCGCGAGCCCCCGGCGCCGAAAACCAGCAGCAACTTGCCCCGCGTGACCTCGCGGAAAGCCCGCAGCAGGTTCTCCAGCGCATCGTCGGTGTGGGCATAGTCCACCACGACCAGGAAATCTCCGGCATAGGCGATATTCGCCCGGCCCTTGACCGGCATGAAGGCGGCCAGGGCGTCGCTGATGCGGTCGGCGCCGACGCCCTTGACCAGGGCCGAGCTGACCGCCGCCATGATGTTCAGCAGGTTGAAGCGACCCAGCAGCCGGCTCTGGAACTCGATCTTGCCGCGCGGCGTCTGCAGCACGGCCTTGATGCCATCCATGCTGAATGCGTATTTCAACGGCCGGATGTCGGCCGTTGGCGAAAAACCGAACGTGACATAGCGGCAGTTCAGCTCGCGGATGATGCGCGGCCCCATGGGGTCATCGCCGTTGATGATCGCCCAATGGTCGCTGCCGAGCTTTTTGAACAGGGAGAGCTTGGCCTCGAAATAGTTCTCCATGGTGCCGTGGAAATCCAGATGGTCCCCGGAGAAGGAGGTGAACACCGCCTGGGAGAACGCGATGTCGTCGACGCGGTTCAGGCTGAGTGAGGCCGAGGAGACCTCCATGACCAGGTTCGCGCAGCCGGCCTTGACCGCATCGGCCATGAAGGCGAACAGCTCGGGGGCCTCCGGCGTGGTCAGTTTCGTGGGCCGGGAGCTGGCGGCGAAGCTCATGCCCAGGGTGCCGATGGCGGCGGTGGTGGCGGCGCCGAGCAGTTCCTGGACCAGGGCCACGGTGGTCGTCTTGCCGTTGGTGCCGGTCACGCCGATCACCTTCAGGCTCCGCGAGGGATTGTCAAAAAAGCGGCTGGCCATGGCGCTCAGCGCCCGACGGTCGTTCTTGACCTGCACCCAGGTGACCTGCGGGTATTCCGCGGCGGGCGGGTGGACCGAGACGACGGCGGCGGCGCCGCGGGCGACGGCATCGCCGACATAGGCGATTCCATCCTCGCGAAAGCCCTTGACCGCGACGTAGCAGCCACCGGGGAGCACGCGGCGCGAATCGAACTCGATGCCGCTGACAACGACGTGCAGGTCGCCGCGCCAGGCCAGGGACTCGTGCTTGCCAAGAAGTTCATCCAGGTATTTCATAAGCGGATCTCGTTTTGCGCCGCGGAATCGTGAAACATGCCGAGGCAGAGCATGATCTTCTCGGCGATGGACTTGAAAACAGGCGCGGCCACGTCGCCGCCGAAGTACAGGCCTTCGGGCTCGTCGATGATCACGAACATGGTCACGCGCGGATCGCGGGCCGGAAAAAAACCGCCGAATGAGGAAACGTAGCTGCCGGCATATTTCCCCGTCTTGATCTTGTGGGCCGTGCCGGTTTTCCCGGCGATCTCCAGGCCGGCGATGCCGGCTTTCTTGCCGGTGCCGCGACTGACGACGGCGGTCATGATCTCCGCCAGCTGCTCGCTGCTGCCTGCGGAGAGCACGCGCTCGCGCTCGCCGTCAGGCGGGCCGGCGCGCAGGATCTGCGGCCGCACGAAAAAGCCGCCCGAGGCGGGCACGTTGAAGGCGGCCGCCATCTGCAGTGGCGTCACCGCGATCTCGTAGCCGAAGGAAAGGAAGGCCAGCGAGACGCCGCTCCATTTTTGCGGCGGATTGACGATGCCGTTCTCTTCCGCCGGCAGCCGGATGCCGGTGCGGCGGCCGAATCCGAAGTGGCCGATGGTTTGGGAATATCTGTCACCGCCCAGGCGCATGCCGACCTGCGCGGCGCCGATGTTGCTCGAGTGCACGATGATGTCGTCGAAAGAGAGCCGGGCGTAGGGGTGGATGTCGATAATCTGCCGGTCGCGTATGGCGTAGACGCCGTTGTGGCAGTCGAAGGTTTCCTGGCGGCCGCAGGCGCGGTTCTCCAGGGCCGATGCCGCCAGCACGACCTTGAAGGTGGAGCCGGGGTCGTAGAGGAAGGAAATCGCCTTGTTCTTCAGGACCGGCAGGGGGGTTTTCCAGATCGTCTCCGGGTCGTAGCTCGGGTTGGATGCCATGGCCAGGACCTGGCCGCTGCGGCTGTCCATGACGATCACGGCGCCGCCGGCGGCGCGGTACAACTCGACCGCCGCCGCCAGTTCCCGTTCCACGAAGAACTGCAGGGGCGCGTCGATGCTCAGGTGGATGTCGCGACCCGGCACCGGCTGCTCCAGGTACTTGAACTGGAAGATGCGCTTGCGGGCGTCGATGAGGACCTTCAGCTTGCCGCCGTGGCCCTTGATCTCGGAGTTCAGGCTCGTCTCGATGCCGCCCAGCGCCTGCTCGTCGATGCCCACGCCGCCGAGAACGTGGGCGGCGAGCTGGCGCTGCGGGTAGACCCGGCGATACTCGTCCAGAAAATCGATAGCTCCGGACGTTGTCCCGACCTCGGCCAGGGACTTGACCTTCAGGTATTCCTCGTCGGTCAGCTTGCGCTTCAGCCAGATGAATTTTTCTCCGCGGCGGATGCGCTTGGCGACATTCACCTTCTGGGCGCCGGAGAGCGGCAGCCGCAGGCAGAACTCGCGAAAGGCGGCGAGGGAAAGCGCGCTGTCCTTGTTGCTGATGAAGGCCGACTTGGAGCGCAGCGAGATGGCCAGGATCTCGCCGTTGCGGTCGGTGATGGTGCCGCGCTTGGAATGAAGCTCCTCGACGCGATGGGTCTGGGCCTTGACCTTGGCCATGTAGGTGGTATAGTCGAGCACCTGCATGTTGAACAACTTGAAGCTGATGGCGAAGATCCAGAGAAAGAAAAAAATGGTCAGGGCGAAGAAGCGCTTTTTTTCCTGGCGATTAGCGTTCATGGCCCTTCTCCACGACCGTGACGATCTGTCCGGGCTCGGGATACTGGTAGCCCAGCTCCGCGCGGGCAATGCGCTCAATGCGTTCCAGGCTCAGCAGGCCGGCCCTGCACGCCAGCAGCGAATCGATTTCCAGACGCAGCCGGCCCTCGGCCAGCAGCAGCTCATGCTGCCGGTAGCCCAGGTCGACGTTCATCAGGTTCATGCTGGAGTAGATGAACAGCACGAGAAAAATGAAGAAGGCGAGGACGGCCAGGCGGATCGCGGAGCGGGAGCGCTGCCGCCTGTTCATGCGACCTCCAGGGCCCGCAACTTGGCAGAGCGCGAAGCGAGATTTTCCTCGATCTCGTCATGGCCGGGCTTGGCGGGAAAGGGTTGCAGCAGCCCGGCTTTTTCCCGGCGCTGCAGTTCCTGGAAAGCGCGCTTGACCAGCCGGTCCTCCAGGGAATGGTAGGTGAGGAAGACCACGCGGCTGCCCGCCGGGAGCTGTCCGGGGATCTTCTCCAGCCAGGCGTCGAGGCCCTCGAGCTCGCGGTTGACGAAGATGCGCAGGGCCTGGAAAACCTGGGCCGCCGGGTGCACCAGTCCGCGGCGCGGATGCCAGTGGGTCAGGCCTTCGATGAGAAGCCGCAGCTGCGCCGTCGAGCTCCAGGGAGTGAACAGGCGCCTTTCGATCACGGCTTTGGCCAGGCGCCGGGCAAAGGGCACTTCGCCGAAACTGAAAAAAATGTCGCGCAGGCGCTCTTCGGGAAAGGAATTGAGCACGTCGGCGGCGGTGAGGCCGGAGCTCGCATCCTTGCGCATGTCCAGGGGGCCGTCCTGGGTATGGGAGAAGCCGCGCCGGCCGTCCCGCAACTGCACGGTGGAGATCCCCGGATCGACCAGGACCCCGGAGACATCCAGGCGCCGGCAGTCGAAGTCCTCGAACAGCCGCAGGTAGGTCCCCTGGTGGAAGCGCACGCGCTCCCCGTATTCCCGCAGGTTCTCCCGGGCCAGGGCCAGGCTTTCGCCGTCCTGGTCGATCGCGATCAGGCCGGCTTCCGGGAAAGCCGCGAGCAGGCGCTGGCTGTGCCCGCCCCCGCCCACCGTGCAATCGACAAAAAGTTTCTTCCGGGTGCCGGCGAAGATCTCCAGCACCTCCCTATTCATTACGGGGTAGTGAGGAAAATTCATTGAGCAACCTCGAGACCCGGTTCAGTTTTTCGTCGCTGAACTGACCGCCCATGTAGCGCGCCTCGAAGACCTCCTTGTTCCAGATCACCATGTAGTCGATCTTGCCCAGGATGAGCAGCCCGCTCTCCAGCTTGCTGGCGGCCCGCAGGTCGGCGGGGATCAGGATGCGGCCCTTGGGATCGATTTCGGTCTCCGTGCCCCAGTAGCTGCTGCGGCTGACGAATTCCTCCATCTCGGGGTCGCGCATGGGGATGGCGGCGATCTTGCGCTCGATCTCCTGCCAGACCTTCATGGGATAGAAAAGGACATGGTCGCCGTTGACCGAAGTCAGGTAGGTTTCCCTGCCGAAGCCCCCGTCCAGGACGGAAAGATATTTGGCAGGGATCTTCACCCGGCCACGGTCATCGATCGTGGCGATATAGCTGCCCCTGAAGCGTTCATTTATCCCATTTTGTCCCATTTTCTCCCACATAATAATATATATAAATACAGGTTGTCAAGAAAAATTTTCAGAAAATTTTCTGAAAAACCATCTTGACACGCTACATTTAGCGCTTTATAATCGGGCATCAACTAGATTTATAGGCAAGGAGAGCCGAATGGAAAACTTTCCCGAGAACGCACTGAAGATCCTGCGCGCCCGTTATTTCAAAAAAGACGAGAAAGGGACCCTGGTGGAGAGCAAGCCCTCGGAGCTGTTCCGCCGCGTCTGCCGCTTCATCGCCCAGGCCGAAAGGAGCAGCGGCGAAAAAAAGCTGTGGGAGGAAAATTTTTTCCAGGCCATGATGCGCAAGGATTTCATGCCCAACTCTCCGACCCTGACCGGCGCCGAGCGCCAGATGTGCCTTTCCGCCTGCTTCGTCCTGCCCATCGAGGATTCGCTGGACGGCATTTTCGAAACGGTGAAGAACGCCGCCCTGGTGCACAAGGAAGGCGGCGGCACCGGCTTCGATTTCTCGCGCATCCGCCCGGCGGGAAGCTTCGTGCGCAAGACGCAGGGCATCGCCTCGGGACCGGTCTCGTTCCTCAAGGTCATCGATGCCGGCACCGAGGCCGTCAAGCAGGGCGGCACGCGCCGCGGCGCCAATATGGGGGTGCTGCGCGTCGATCACCCGGACATCACCCATTTCATCACCATGAAACGCGACGGGATCACCGCCCAGAACTTCAATATTTCCGTGGCCATCACCAACGCCTTCATCCAGGCCATCAAGGAGAAAACCCCCTACGACCTGGTCAACCCCATGGACGGTTCCACGGCCGGCCGGGCCAGCGCCCAGGAGGTGTTCGATCTGATCGTCGACTCGGCCTGGAGCAACGGCGACCCCGGCCTGATCTTCATCGACAAGGTCAACCAGCTGAACCCGACCGCCCCCCAGGGTCCCATCCGCGCCACCAACCCCTGCGGCGAACAGCCGCTCCACGACTACGAGGCCTGCAACCTGGGCTCGATCAACCTGCTCAACATGTACGATGAAAAAGCGCCCGAACGGCTGGACTGGGAAAAATTCCGCGCCATCATCCAGCTGGGCATCCGTTTCCTGGACGACGTCATCGACGTCAATCTCTACCCGCTGGAGCAGATCGACAAGATGGCCAAGGCCAACCGCCGCATCGGCCTGGGCGTCATGGGCTTTGCCGACCTGCTCATCCGCATGGGCATCGCCTACAACTCGGAGGAGGCGCGCGCCATGGGCCGCAAGATCATCTCGTTCATGAAAGAGGAAGCGGTCAAGGCCTCGCGCCTGCTGGCCGAGACGCGCGGCAGCTTCCCCAACATCGAGAAGTCGGTTTACAAGGGGCAAAAGATGCGCAACGCCTCGGTGCTGACCATCGCCCCGACCGGGACCATCTCGCGCATCGCGGGCTGTTCCTCGAGCATCGAGCCGATATTCGCCTTCCAGGTGATCTCCAAGATCCTGGACAGCGAGATGAGCGACATCCATCCCCTCTTCAAGGAGTGGCAGGAAAAGCATCCCGGGGCGACCCCGCCCGCTTACTTCGTCACCGCCCAGGAGATCGATCCCATCGATCATTTGAAGATGCAGGCGGTATTCCAGGAAGGAGTGGACAGCGCCGTTTCCAAGACCATCAACTTCGCCAACACGGCGACGCGCGAAGAGATCGCCGCCGCCTACCTGCAGGCCTTCGACATGAACATCAAGGGCATCACCGTCTACCGCGACGGCTGCCGGGCCGTGCAGGTGCTGAACAAGGCCGGCGAGGAAAAACCCAAGCCGCTCGGACGCCCCGAAGCCATCCCCTCCACCACCCACAAAATCTCCACCGGCCTCGGCAACCTCTACATCACCGTCACCTATTTCAACAAAAAACCCTTCGAGGTCTTCGCCTCCATCGGCAAAAGCGGCTACTCGACCATGGCCGACGCCGAGGCCATCGGCCGCCTGATCTCGCTGGCCCTGCGCAGCGGCATCTCAACCGAGGAAGTGGTCAACCAGCTCAAGGGCATCGGCGGCGCCGATCCGATCTTTTCCAACGGCCAGCTGATCCAGTCGATCCCCGACGCCATCGCCAAGGTGCTGGAAACCCACGTCGGCAAGGTCAACACCCACCATCAGGATATGAACGGCCTCAATTGCCCCATCTGCGGCAGCAGCGTCAGCGACGAAAAATGCCCCACCTGCGCCAATTGCGGCTGGTCGAAGTGTAACGGGGTCTAGCCGTCCGCAGGACCGCTTCCCCGGCCGCACTCACGGCCGGGAAGTATCCGCCGCGTTCAGCGGGATGTTGTTCCGCAGCGCCGACAGCAGGGCGCCCCTGGCGTCGGGCGCGGCGGCGGCCCGGCCCAGCTGCGTGAAGCGCTCCGCCAGGATGTCGAAGTCCTTGAGGCTCCCGGACGGCAGCAAGCCGCCGCGCAATTCCGCATAAAGCCCCCGCAATTCAACAACGGCCCGCAGCAGCCATGCCGCCTGCTGGCGGATCGTCTCGCCGCCGCCGGCCGTCTCCAGCAGCGCCGCCAGGCGGCTGGAGAGCTGCACCTTGGCGGCGATGGCTTCATAGAGCCTGGCGGCGAAAACAAAGAACCCGGTCAGCTCATCGGCGGCGACATGCCTTTTTTTCAGGTACAGGGCGGCCTTGCGGAAATGGGCTTCGATCTCGCGGGGATCGCCCTGCCGGGAATAGGGGGCCAGCAGGGGATCCTCGAAAAAATAGCGGTCATGAGCGTGGGGCAGCCGCTGTTCGGCCTGCGCCAGGAACGAAAAAACGCGGAACAGGTCGGGTTCGTCACGGCCCAGCGCCCAGCGACCGAAGGCGGCGGGCCCCGGCGGCCGTCCGCTCCAGAGCTGGCAGCCGGCCTGGAAATGCACCATGGCCGATCCTGCGGGCAGGCAGTCGGTCCCGGAACTCTCGCCGGCGGCCAGCAACACCCCGGCCAGTTTCCCCGCTTCAACGGCCGCCAGGGCGGCATTGACCCGGGCCATGGCGGCGCGGGCATCAGGGATGAAGCGGCCGCGGCCGCACAACGCCGGGCAGAGCACCTGGCGGATATGGTGCTCCTGGAAAGGCCGCACCGCGGACTTGAAAAAATCGCCCCGCTCGTGCCCCTGCTCGCGGTTCAATACCAGGACGTCGCGGGGAATCCGGCGTATCCATTCCCGGTGGCTCAGGAACAAGTCGCCCCAGACCGCCGTGCCGCTGCCGTCGGTTTTGGCCGAGCGGCCATGCGCCAGGAAAAACTCGAACCACGCGGCTGGAGAGTTTTTTTCCCCGCCGGCGCCTTCGGGGAAGCGTACCGGGCCGGCGGGAAGGCCGCCGGACCTGCCGCCAACGGGAGCGAGGCGGGCGAGTGCGCCGGGGTCCGGGTCCAGGAAAAGGATCTCCATGCCGGTTTTTCGCGCCAGGGTGGCCAGGGCGGCGCTTGCGGGCGAACCCGCCTCCGCGGCCAGCGCGGCCGGCAGGGCCAGGCAATTGAATTTGAGCAGGGCCAGCTTCAGGAAGGCGCGCCGCAGCACGGCCGGGTCGGCAAGGGTCCCCGGCTCACCGGAAAGGCAGGCCCCGCGGAAAGAAACGGCCGGCGCGTCGCGCAGGGCGAAGGCGGGCATGACGCCGGCGCCGCCGTGGAACGCCAGCACCTGCAACCAGGTGGACAGGGCATAGAACTGGCCGCGCGGGGAAGAGGCGCTGAGCACGACCCGGCCCGCGCCGCAATCGATGGCATACTCCTCGCCCCCCGCTCCGGGGCCCTTCGCCGGGGACGAGCGGGGCGGCTCCTGAAAAACGACCTGCAGACCGCGGCTGCGGTTGCCTACGCCGAAGGTTTCGAAGAGGAAATCGAATTTCTTGAAGATCTCCAGGGGGTAGCACACACTGCGGATATCCAGGGAGGCATCGCCGCGGCGCAGTGTCCCGGGCGGGGGGTACAGGAAAGAGAATTCGTCCTTCATGTTGTCCTACAGAAACCGTTTGTCGCGCCGCGGCCGCGCGGGGCCGGCGGGGTGATTGTAGAATAGTTTTGCCTTCGTGGCAAGGAAAGCCGCCGCCCGGAAAAAGAAAAATGCGCGGCCCGATAAATTGACAAAGCAAAATATCTTCTATAGAATAACGGGCAAAGCGCAATGGACATATTGAAGAAATTCATCAGTAAATATTCCGCCGGCGACGTCATCTACAAGAAAGGCGACATTCAAAGCGACTTTTTCATCGTCAACAAGGGCAAGGTGCAGCTGAAGCACGACGGCCAGGGCCAGATCCTGGCCACGCTCACCAAGGGTGATTTCTTCGGCGAAGAGTCCCTGAACAGCGAGCAGAACGCCATCTACACCGTCGAGGTCATCGAGGATTCGTTCCTGATCAAGATCCCCTACATATCCCTGACCGAGATGCTCAAGCAGACACCGGACATCGCCCTGAAGATCCTGAAAAAATTGAGCGAGAAGCACATCAAGATCCAATCCCTGCTGATGGAGCAGGCTGCCGCCGCTCCGGCCCAGAAGGAAAAGGCGGCCGGCAAGGAAGCCAAAAAGGAAGACCAGACGTCGGAAAAGATCGGCGGCGAGATCAAGGCCTACCTGATCATCCAGCGCTCGAACCGCCTGGTGCAGCTGACCAAAACCCAGACTTTCCTGGGCCGGCGCGACTATACGACCGGCTTCGTCCCCGACATCGACCTGACCGACGAGGACGAGGAAAAATACATCTCGCGCAAGCACGCCAAGATCCAGTTCAAGGACGGCAAGTTCTACCTCTCCGAGGAGCCGGGGGCCATCAACGGCACGTTCCTGAACGGCAACAAGCTGCAGACCGGCGTCAAGCACGAGCTGAAGGCCGAGGACGAGATCACCCTCTGCCATTTGAACGTCATCTTCAAGGTTTGAAGCCGGACCACCCGCTCGCGAGCCGCGTTCAGCCGATGACCTCGCCGTTGTAAAAGATTTTTTCCTCGCCGTCCGCCGTTTCCAGGACCAGGCCGCCGTCGTCGGCCAGCCCGCGGCAGATGCCGCGCCGCTCGCTCCCCTGCTGGCGGAATTGGATCTCCCGGCCCAGGAATGAGCGGCTCAAGGCCCGGGCGCGATCGAGGACGGCGCCCGCCTCCCCGGCGCCCAGGCGCCGCAGCCAGTCGGCCAGGCAGGCGGCCAGGCGGCCGCGGCCGTCGCCCAGAGGCCATTCCTTCCCGCTGCGCATGCGCAGCGAAGCGGCCCGCTGCCGCAGCTCGGCCGGGAAGTCCTCCGCCAACTGATTGACGTTGATGCCGATGCCGACCAGGCAGGTGATCTTCTCCCCGGCCACCATGTTCTCGCACAGGATGCCGGCGACCTTCATGCCCCCCGCCAGAACGTCGTTGGGCCACTTCAGATCAAATTCCATTCCGGTCCAGGCGCATAGCATGTCGGCCACGGCGACGCCGGCGGCGATGGACAGGAGAGGCAGTGCCCGGGTGTCGGGGAAGCGGAAGGCGAATGTGGCGTACAACCCGAGCCCCGGCGCCGAGGCCCAGTTGCGGCCCTCACGCCCGCGGCCGCCGGACTGGGAGCCGGCGCAAACCATGAGCGGCAGGTCCTTCTCCAGCCGGGCGAAGTTCTCCTTGATATGGTCGCTGGTCGAGCGGCAGCGGTCCAGCCGGATGAGACGGAACGGGTCAGGCGAGGTCGTCAATGGTCTTGCTGAGCTTGGCCTTTTTTTCGATGATTTCCTGCAGGTTCTTCTTGAAATTCAGGATGACCTCGGCCGGGGCCTTGTCGGCGAAGCCGCCGCCGCTGAGCTTGGCTTCGTTCTGGGCGATCAGCTTGGCCAGCTTGTCGTGCTCGCCTCGCAGTCGCGTGAGTTCCCGCTGGCGGTCCGTGTCGTCGACAAAGGGCAGCAGGATCTCCCAGTTCTGGCTGACGCCGCGGAACCCCTTGGGCAGGAGCGAGAGATCGGCAACGATTTCCGTTTTCGAGCTGCGGCTGAGGAAATCGAAATACTTCAGGTGCTTTTCCAGATGCCGGCGCTCCGCGGGCGCATCGCACTTGAGAAAGACCGGGATTTTCTTGTTGGGCTCGATGCGGTTCTCGGTCCTGGTCTTGCGCGTCTCGGCCACCACCTTTTTCAGGGTCTCGACCGCGGCGTGGGCCTCGGGAAAGACGAACTCGCTGCTGAAGGCCGGAAACTCGGTCTGGATCAGGAACTCCCTGTCGGACTTGATCTTCTGGTAGATCTCCTCGCTGATAAAGGGCATGAACGGGTGCAGCAGCTGCAGGATGCGCAGCAGGGTCAGCTTGAGCACCGCGCGCGTATCGGGGCTGGCCAGGTCGCTCTTGGAAAATTCCAGGTACCAGTCGCAATACTCGTCCCAGATGAAGTGGTAGATCAGGTCGGCCGCCTCGTACATGCGGTACTCGTCGAAGCTGGCGTTCACCTTCTCCACCGTGGCGTTGAGCTTGTGCAGGATCCACTTGTCGGCGTCGCTGATGCGCTGCGGGTCGAAGGTGGCCCGCTCATCTTCCTTCAGGTTCATGATGACGTAGCGCGAAGCGTTCCAGATCTTGTTGGCGAAGGCCTTGTAGCCCTTGATGCGGCTGACCGAGAGCGAGATATCCATGCCCGGCACCGCCTGGATGGCCAGGGTGAAGCGCAGGGCGTCGGCGCCGTATTCGCGGATGATGTCCAGCGGATCAACGGCGTTGTTCTTGGTCTTGCTCATCTTCTGGCCCTTCTCGTCGCGGATCAGGCCGTTGATCAGCACTTCGCGGAACGGGACCGCCTTGCCGAAATGAATGCCCATCATGATCATGCGCGCCACCCAGAAGAAGATGATGTCGAAGGCCGTGGCCATGATCGATGTCGGGTAGAATGTCTTGAAGTCGGCGCTGTCATCCTGCCAGCCCAGGGTGGTGAAGGGCCAGAGGGCCGAGGAGAACCAGGTGTCGAGCACGTCCCCGTCCTGGACCAGCCGCGCCCCGGAGCAGTTGGGGCAGGCCTTGGGGTCCTCCTCGCTCACCACCACCTGCTGGCAGTCCTGGCAGTAGAAAGCGGGGATGCGGTGTCCCCACCACAATTGCCGCGAGATGCACCAGTCCTGGATGTTCTCCATCCAGTTGAAATAAACCTTCTTCCACTTGTCGGGAATGAAGGCGATCTCGCCGTCCCTGACGGCGGCGATGGCCGGCGGGGCCAGCTCGGCCGTTTTCAGGAACCATTGCTTGGAGATGTTCGGCTCGACGACCGTTTCGCAGCGCTGGCAATGGCCGACGTTGTGCGTGTATTCCTCTTCCTTCTCGACCAGGTTCAGGGCGCGCAAATCGTTCAGTACTTCCTGGCGGCAGGCGAAGCGGTCCAGACCAACGAATTTTTCCGGGATGGGGCCGGTCATGCGCGCCTGCTCGTCGATGACCACGATCTTTTCCAGGTGGTGCTTCATGGCGATCTTGAAGTCGGCCGGGTCGTGGGCCGGCGTGACCTTTACCGCCCCGGTGCCGAATTCCCGATCCACGTCCTCATCGCCCACGATGGGAATGGCGCGCCCCGACAGGGGCAGCAGGAGCTCCTGCCCGATCAATTTCTTGTAGCGGGCGTCCTTGGGATGGACGGCCACCGCCACGTCGCCAAGCATGGTCTCCGGCCGCGTGGTGGCCACCACCACCCAGCGCTGCGGGTCAAGGCGCAGCGGGTAACGGATATACGTCAGCCGCCCGTGCACTTCCTTGTGCTCGACCTCGAGGTCGGAAAGCACCGTTTTGCAGCTGGGGCAGCGGTTCACCATGTAGGTTCCCTGGTAGATCTTGCCCTCGCGATAGAGGGCGACGAAAACCGTGCGCACCACCCGCTGCATCTCGTCGCTCAGGGTGAACTTCATCCGGCTCCAGTCCAGCGCCAAACCCAGTTTCTTGATCTGCCCGACGATCCGCTGCTCCGACGCGTTCTTCCAGTCCCAGACCAGCTGCAGGAAGCGCTCGCGGCCGAGGTCCTCCTTGCTCTGTCCCGTCTCCTTCTTGAGGTTTTTTTCGACCATCATCTGCGTGGCGATGCCGGCATGGTCAACGCCGGGGAGCCACAGCACGTGGAAGCCCTGCATTTTTTTGCGGCGCAGGATGATGTCGGGCAGCGACAGGGTGAGGGCGTGACCGATGTGCAGGGAGCCGGTTACGTTGGGCGGCGGCAGGATGATGGAAAAAGGGATGCCGACGGGTTCGGCGGCGGGGGTGAACAGTCCTTTTTCCTCCCAGCGGCGGTACCAGTCGCTTTCGGTCTGCAAATGGTCATAAGCTTTTTCCATGTTTTGTTCGAGCACGTTCAGACTCCAAAAAAATATTAAAGGCCGCTGTCGTTCAACTCGGTCTTGATCTTGTCTATCTCTTCCTTGATGATCTTTTCAGCCAGGGGCGGGACGATCTCCCAGAGCAATTCCTTGATCGTCTGGTTCAGCTTGTCTTCCAGCTTGCCGGTCAGCTCGAAGCGCTGCGCGTCCGCAACAGGACCCGCCGCCGCGGGCGGGTGCTCGGGCTTGCTTTCCCGCTTGGTCATGCCGCTCAGCCGCGCCAGCTCATCCTGAGGGGAAAGCGCTTCCGGCCTGACTTTTTCAGGGCTGCGCTCTTTTTGCGGAACTTTATCCACGGGCAATTCCAGCTCCCTCGCCGCGGGCGCCTTCAGGCCGTCGCCGAAAAAATCGGTCTTGCCCGGCCCGGCATACAGGGTCTTGGCCGGGGAGCCCATATCGGTCTGTTCAAACTCCAGCGACAGCTTTTCGTCAACGCCGGGCACTTCGTCCTTGAGTTCGACGGGGAACTGCAGATCGTCGGCATCAGCGAGCGGCGAATTGACCAGGGATGATTTGAGCAGGTCCTCGGAAGTATCCTCGTTGGCGATTTCCAGGAAGCGATCATGGAACTCATCGGAGACGTCGCGGTGATCGGCGGCCGCGGGCGAAGCCGCTGGCGGCGCTTTCTCATATTCAAGGGGAGTGGCGGTCGCGGGGGCGGGGGACGCCATGTTGATCTCTTCGAAAGCCGGCTCTTCTTCGAAGGGATTGCGGATGGTCTCCTCGCTTTCCTGGGGCATGAGATTGTCCTTGAGCGGCTGCGTGCCCTGGGTGATCTCCTCGGAGGGCAGGATCTCGTCGCGCTCCAGCATCGGGCCGGCGGCGGCGGGGCGTTCGAACGACGGCGGGGCATCCATTTCGCCGCGGATATCGGAGAAGCTGATATCCTCGCTTTCGGGCACTTCGGTTTCGATCTCGGGAAAATCCTCGGGGAAGGTCGTGGGGCCTTCGTCGGGGAATCCGGCCGCCGGGCCCTGCTCGTCCTGGTTGACGATCTTCATGACGACGCCGACCAGGGCGTTGGAATCGAAGGGCTTGGTGATGATGTCCTCATACTTGAGGTTCTTGAGCATTTCGTTGTCGACGGGCTCAAAACTGCCCTTCATCAGGAAAACGCGGCATTTTTTCAGGATCGGGGTTTCATTGACGAAGCGGCACACGTCATAGCCGTTGAACTCCGGCAGTTTGACGTCGACAATCACCACGGCCGGGGCCAGTTGCAGCAGTTTTTCCTTGATCCCGGAGCCGTTTTCAAAACTGCGGATCTCGATATTTTCGATCTCCGAGAACGACAGCTCGACGATGCGGCGGATTGTATAGCTATTATCAGCCAAAACAATCACTTTTTTACTCATACTGCTCCTCCTGGAAAACAACCGTCTGCGCTAATCTTTATCACTTTTTCATCCGTAATGTCAAGTTAAAACATTGACTTTTTAATTTTTTTGGGCGAAAATAGCCATATCATGCACAGAATAAAGGTACTGATCGCCAAACCCGGGCTGGACGGGCATGACCGCGGCGCCAAGATCGTCGCCAAGTATCTCCGCGACGCCGGCATGGAGGTCATCTACACCGGCCTGCGCCAGTCGCCGGAAACGATCGTCAACACGGCGATCCAGGAGGATGTTTCCGTCGTGGGCCTGAGCATTCTCTCCGGCGCCCACATCCAGCTATGCCGCAAGATCATGGCCGTGTACGGGGAGAAAAAGATCACGCCGCCGCCGATGTTCCTGGGCGGCATCATCCCCGCCGCCGACATGGCGGAGTTGAAACAGATCGGCATCCGCGACGTGTTCCCTCCCGGAACGCCACTGGAGCGCATCGCCAGCAAGGTCAGGGAGATCGCCGTCCCGGCGTAAGCTCAATGGTTGACAACGCGTTTCGACCGCTATACAATAGGGGCGCCCGGAAAGGGTCATGACAGTGAAAACAAGCAAGAATGCCCGCAACTACTCAGTCATCATCGTTTCCGATGCCACCTCGACCAACAAGGAATTTACCGTCTCATCCAAGTTGATCCGCAACGCAATCCTGGGATTTTCCTTCCTGGTCCTGTTCTTCGGCTTCATCCTGTTCCACTACCTGACCATGACCCTGGACAAGCAGAAAATGGTGCGCCTGGAATCCGACGCCAGGGAGAAGCGGCAGAAGATCAGCGACATGTCCTCCACCATCGACGTATTGAACGGCCGCCTCAAGCAAATGGAGATCTACAAGGAAAAGATCATGGTGGCCACCGGCCTGACGTCGCCCCTGGCGCTGCGCGAAGTCGGCAGCGGCGGTCCCGGCACCAGCCTGCCCGGCGGCGGTGATTTCCCGGCCTCGCCTTCCCTGGTTCCCGGAACGCCGTTGCGCGGCGACACCCTGCCGGCGACGCCCAACATCCGCGACAAGGCCCGCAAGATCGAGGACTCGCTCAAGATGGTCGAGAAGTACGTCGACCAGCAAAAGCTGCATCTGGCCGCCACCCCCGCCATCATGCCCACCCGCGGTATCCTTACGGGATTTTTCGGCAACCGTCTGCACCCGTTCACCGGCCGCTACGAGTTCCATAGCGCCGTTGACATCGCCACCCAGCTGGGCAACAAGATCATCGCTCCGGCCGACGGCGTGATCCTGGTGGCCGAGACGCGCGACTACTACGGCAAGATGATCATTCTCGACCACGGCTTCGGCTACGTCACGCGCTACGGCCATCTCTCCGGCTACAATGTCCGCGAGGGGCAGCGCGTCAAGCGTTTCGACGTCATCGGCTACGTCGGCACCACCGGCAGGAGCAACGGCCCGCACCTGCACTACGAAGTGCGCTACTACGAAAAGCCGATCAACCCCCTGGATTTCATCCTGGACAACTAGTCGCCTCCTTCTTCCGGCCGCATTCTTATTTTGATTAAATTTATTGAATTGTCTTGATTTTAAATTTTAAATTACTTATAATCGGCAGCGGATGAGCAAAACGGCATTAACCAGGCAAAAACAAAGCGCGGAAGCAGGTTTCGCGCATCCCGCAACCATTCATAAATTTTATTAGGAGGATTTGCATGAAAAAAGTATTGGTCGGTATCGCCTTACTGTTCCTGATCCTGGTCACCACATCCTGTCAAAAACCCGAGGAGATCACGCTCTCCAAATATTTCCAGGCCATGAAGGCCAAGGACCGCGACACCATGGCCGCCATGGCCGCCGAACCCTTCGCCGTGGAATTCAAATCCTGGGAACTGATCTCCAGCGAAGAAGCGGTCAGCGAGGAATTCGGCCTGCCCAAGATGATCCAGGACCTGGCCGACGTCAAGAAAAAAAAGGATGACCAGCTTCTCCTGGTCAGGGACAAGAAGGACGCACTGGACCAGCTGAAGACCCAGCTGGGCGAAACCCGCGGCGGCAAGAAAGCCGAAATCCAGAAGCAGATCGTGGCGCTGGAATTGGAATCCGAGACCGAAACCGCCAACTACAAGCGCGACCAGGCGAATTTCACCCAGATGAAGACCCAGGTGGAGAATGAAAAGAAGATGATCGCCCTATCCACCAACATCGACCAGAATCAGGACCTGCTGGCCGGCAAGACCGTGACCAACAGGTCGATCGTCAAGATCAACGGCGCCAGCGGCGAGAAGGAATACATCTTCACCCTGCGGAAATACGAGCTGGTCAATCCCGTGACCAACAAGGTTTCCTCCAACCGCTACATCATCCTGAAGATCCAGCCCAGAGAAGAAGCCGAGACGGTACAATAACCAAGCTCCAGACCCACAGCGACCTTTAGGGCCGCGGGGGCCGGCAACGGCTCCCGCGGCTTGCTTTCATCGCCCGCAAGGGGCCGGCGAACGAGCCGTTCGCCGCGATCAGACGAAATTTCAGCAAGGAGAAACCCCATGAAGAAATCAGGCCTGCTTTTCCTGTGCCTTTTCCTGACCGCCGCCCTCTGGGGACAGAAGAGGGCCATGAGCTTCGAGGACATGTTCGCCGCCGGCCGCCTGTCGGCGCCGGCCATATCCCCTGACGGCCGCTGGGTCGTTTTCGCCGTGCGCACCCCGGACATCGCTGCCAACACGTCACATTCCGACCTGTACGCGATCGACATGCAGGGCCGTGAACAAAAAATGGTAACCGACGGCAAAGGCAACAGCTCCAATCCCAGGTTTCTGCGCTCCGGCCTGTTGACATTTGTTTCCACCCGCGCCGGCGACCCCCAGGTATTCGCCATCGACCTGAACCGTCCCGCCCAGATCACGCCCGTGACCCAGGTTCCCGGCGGAGTCAGCGACTTCATCTGGTCGGGCGACGAGAAGACCATCGCCTTCGCCCGCGATATCGACCCGCGGGCGGCATCATTCGCCGAGGCCCTGGCCCTGGACAAGGAGGCGGAAAGCTCCAAGGTCAAGGCCAAGCTGCTGACCGGCCTGATGTTCCGCGTCTGGGATTCCTGGCGCGACGGCAAGCGCAGCCATGTCTTCCGGCACCGGCCCGGCAGCGACGAATTCACCAACCTGACGCCGGGCGAGTTCGACACTCCGCCGCTGGACCTGGGCGGCGGCCAGGACTTCCTGTTCTCCGCCGACAACGCCTGGTTCGCCTATGTCAGGAACACCGACCCGGTCGTGGCCGTCTCCACCAACAACGACGTCTTCCTGCGCGCCTTGAACGGCGGCGAGGAAAAGAATGTCAGCGCCGACAACAAGGGCGCGGACGCCAACCCGGTCTTCTCGCCGAAAAACCGCTACCTGGCGTATCTTTCCATGCGCCGCGCCGGTTTTGAAGCCGACAAGAAAGACATTATCCTCTATGACCTGAAAACCGGGGCCCGGCGGAACCTGACGGCCGACTTCGCCAACACCATCGCCGCCTTCATTTTCAGCGCCGATGAGAGGGCCATCTATTTCATCGCCTCGGAGAGCATCTACGAGCCGATCTTCAAGCTGCACATCGCCTCGAAAAAGATAGAAAAAATCGTCCCCGCCGTCAACGCCAATTCTCTGCGCCTGACCCCGGACGGCAATGCCCTGGTCTACCTGGCGCAGAGCGTGGCCATGCCGCAGGAAATCTTCTTGTTCGACCTGCGCCGCCGCCGCCAGACGCAGCTGACGCACGTCAACCGCGAGCTCTTCAAGGACATCGAGCTGAACCGCGTCGAAACCTTCCGCTTCAAGGGCGCCAAGGACGAGATGGTCGAGGGCATGCTGCTCAAGCCGCCGTTTTTCGACGCCAGCAAGAAATACCCGCTGGTGTTCCTGGTGCACGGCGGCCCGCAGAACGCCTGGACCGACGACTTCCACTACCGCTGGAACCACAGCCTGTTCGCGTCTCCCGGCTACGTGGTGGCGGCCATCAACTTCCACGGCAGCCCGGGCTACGGCCAGGCCTTCACCGACTCGATCTCCGGCGACTGGGGCGGCGCCCCCTTCGTCGATTTGGTCAACGGCCAGAAGTACCTGGTGGAGAACTACCCCTTCATCGACGGCAAGCGCATCGTCGCGGCCGGCGCCTCCTACGGCGGCTTCATGGTCAACTGGATGGCCGGCCACAGCGACGCCTTCAAGTACCCCTTCCGCTGCCTGGTCTCTCACGACGGCATCTTCGACGCGCGCAGCATGTATTATGCCACCGAGGAGCTGTGGTTCGAGGAATGGGAATACGGCGGCACCCCCTGGGAGAGTGCCCTGTACGAAAAGTGGAACCCGGCCAACCACGTGGACAAGTTCAAAGTGCCCATGCTGGTCGTGCACGGCGAGAACGATTTCCGCGTGCCGGTATCCCAGGGCCTGATGCTCTTCACCGCCCTGCAGCGGCGCGGCGTCGAATCGAAAATGCTGTATTTCCCCGACGAGAACCACTTCGTGCAAAAGCCGCAGAACGCGCGCCTGTGGTGGCGAACGGTGCTGGGCTGGTTCGCCGAGCACATCGGCCGGGTAGCGGACTAAGCCGCTGGCGACCGTTCCGGAACATCCCTTTCAGCCGCGCACGAAATGGGGCAGGCTGAAAGGGATGACGATGGAGATTTCCACCAGGCCGCCCATCTCGCCGTCCCGGTACCAGGGCTCCTGGTGGATCAGTTTTTTCACGCCGTTCTTTTCAATGGTATAGCTGTTGCTCGCCCCGGTTTCCATGAGGACGCGGATCTTCCGTTGCGCCGCTTCGGGATGGCAGGCCATGAGGCTCTTGCCGATCAGCGCCCGGCCGCCGTCGGCGGCGAATGTTTTGCCAGCCCGCTCGTTCATGGCGATGATCACCCCCTGGCGATCGCACACCGTGACCGCCACATCGATGCCGTTCAGCCAGGCGGGTAATTCCATGGTCGCCTCGTTGTCCTCAACCATCAGCCCTCCCTGTTTTCTTCTGGGAGCGGAAGCCCCGCTGCCAGGCGCAGCAGTTCCTTCTCGACCGTGGCCAGCAGCGGCCGCCGCGCCGGGTCCTTGTCGATCATGGCCTGTATCAGCGCTTCCAGCTCGCGGGGTATGGCGGGGTTGATCACGCGGGCGGCGAGGGGGTAGGTTTCCAGGATGCGGTGGATCACCTCGCCGGTCGCCTCCGACCAGAAGGGCTTGGAGCCGGTCAGCATCTCGTAGAGGATGATGCCGGCCGAATAAATGTCCCCGGCCGCTGAAGAGATGCCGTCGCTGATCCGTTCCGGCGGCAGGTAGCGCACGGTGCCGATGACCACGCCCGATACGGTCAGCCGCGACTGGGCCGGGGTGATGGCCAGGCCGAAATCGAGCAGCGTGACGTAGTGGGGCCGGCCGCGCCGCTCGCTGATCATGATGTTCTCCGGCTTGAGGTCGCGGTGGACGATGTTCTGGCCATGGATGGCGCGCAGGGCGTCAACCACCTGCAGCAGGATGTCCAGCGCCACGGCCGTCTCCTGCTTTCCTTCCTCGCGCATGAGCCGGGCCAGCGGCCGCCCGTGCAGCAGCTCCATGGCGATATACAGGCAATCATCGGTCTCGCCGCGCTCGAAGATGCGCACGATATGCGGGTGGTCCAGCTGCTCGGTGATCAGCGACTCGTGCTGGAAGCGCTTTTTCTGCAGCTCGTCGTGGAAATTTTCCTCCCTCAGCACCTTGAGGGCCACGATGCGCTTCTTGTCCAGAATATCCTGCGCCTTGTACACCATGGCCATGCCGCCCGTGCCGATGGGCTCCAGGATCTTGAAATGGCCGAGGTGCGTCTTTTTCTTCCAGAAGGTGACGGCATGCAGGTATTTTTTCAGGAGCTGCCACGACAGCGCCGAAAGGACCGCGAAGGCCAGGGCGGCCAGGACCATGAACCACCAGGTCTGGTAGACGAACGGCTTCAGGAAAAAAGCGAAGGAGGCCCCGGCCATGTTCCAGACCCCGTCGGCGTTGGCGGCGATCACGCGGAAGTTGTAGCGTCCGGGGCGCAGGTCGTTATAGAACGCCTCGCGGCGGCTGCCGGCGGAAGCCCACTCCTTGTCATAGCCTTCGAGCTTGTACTTGAATTCGACCCTGTCGGAACGGATGAAGCTCAGTGCCGTGTACTTGAGCTCGAAGCGCTTGCTGCCCGCCGCCAGACGCAGCGTTGTCGCGGCGCGAGAGCCCGCTAGCGGCAGGCTGCGGTGATCGACCACGACATCTTCCAGCAGCACCGGGGGCGCCATTTCATTCCGCAACGTGATCAGCGGATCGACCATGGCCACTCCCTTCAGGGTGGCGAACCACATTCGTTCGCTCTTGTCCTTCCAGCCCGCGGGACTTCCGTTGTTGCATATCCGGCTGCTCAAGCCGTCGCTTTCATCGAAAAGCCGGCCGTGAATCCTTTGCCGCGGATCAAAGGCCGCATTTTCCAATTCTGTTTTTTTTGCCTTGAAGATGCCGCGTTCGCTGGAAAACCAGAGGTAACCGCCGGCATCTTCCTGAATGGCATATACCCGGTTGTCGAAAAGCCCCTGATCGACGGTCAGCGAACCCCAGCGGCCGGCCTTGTGAACCTTCAGGCCGTAATTGTACGTGCCGATCCATATGACACCGTCTTTGTCCTCGAAAGCCGACACGGCCTCGCAGCCGGCGAGTGCCAGCCGCGGACGAAAAGCCATGCCCTTCTCAAACCTGCCGACGCGGACACCCGATTCACTGCCGATCCACAAATTTCCCTGTTGGTCCTCCAGGAGGCAATTGATGCGGTCATCGCCGAGTCCCGAGGCAACGGTATACAACTCGCTTTTTCCGTCCGCGGAACGGCAGGCCAGGCCGTATCCCCAACCCGCCACCCACAAGCGGTCCCGGCGATCGCTCAAGATGCTGCGCACATCGATGTCTTCCCGGGAAAAGAGCCGGGGAACGCTTTGGAATGCGCCGCCCTGAAAGCGCAGCAGCCCTGCCGAAGTGCCTATCCAAAGAGAACCCGCCCTGTCCAGCTCCAGGGCCTGGACGTTAGCGCCCCGATTCCCGGAGGGCAAGGCGACTTCCCGGAAACGGTCGTCGTCGCAGCGCCCCAAGTAGCCCGCGGCGCCCCCGCTCCACATGGCGCCGGATCCATCTTCCTTCAGGCAGAAGATCATTCCATTCCCGGGCCCTGGCGGGTTCGCATAAAAAGTGATTGGCGCATCTCGTATCTGGATCAGCCCGCCGCCCAGGGTCCCGACCCACAGCGAACCTTCGCGATCCTCGCCAATGGAATAGATGAAACCAGCGGCTGTAGCCCGGGCGTCTGCCGCCATGCCCGCTTTTTGCTTGGCGATGCGATACAGGCCGTTCTCGGTCCCGGCCCAGAGCACGCCGCGCCGGTCTTCACGCAGGCAGATGATAATATTGCTCAACCCCTTGCCCAGGATGAGGCGGGACACGTTCTCTCCCTGCATCCCGTAAAGTCCGTCCCGGGTGCCGATCCAAACTCTGTCGTCACGAGAGAGACAGAGGGTAGTGATGTCGGCCTCCATCCCTTTGCCGTTCAGCGGAAAATGCCGCCAGCGGCGCAGCTCCAGGCGATACAAGCCGCTGGTTGCCGTTGCCACCCACAATCGGCCCGAGCCATCTTCCACGAGGCCCTTGATCATTTTTCCCGCGAAGCCGGAGATCGCAAAAAAACGATCCTTGTCGCCGGCCGGGCGATAAAAAAGCCCGGAATTCGTCCCGATCCACAAGTTGCTCTTTCGATCTTCGGCCAGGCAATAAATGGGGCGGGAGATATCACGCTTGCCGAACTGATGCCTGCGGAATTTTCCATGGCTCAGGCTGAGCAGATCGCCCAGGTACGATCCGATCCATAATGTTCCCCTGCGATCCAAATAGAGCGCCCTGATAAAATCGTCACGGAAGGCCGGAGTGTTCGCCCTGGCGAACAGAGTGAAACTCCTGCCGTCGAAACGGACCAGCCCGTCCTGGGTGCCGAGCCATAAATACCCGGAGCGGTCAGGCGTCAAAGCAGGAATGGAATTGCTGGGCAGCCCGCGCTCGCTTTTCCAGACGTCCAGGACGTGGCGGCTTGCTGCATTTCGCGGATCACCGGCGGCAAGCAAACAAACCGGTAACAGGCAGAGCAGAATAGCAAACGAGAAGATTAATTTCATTGTTGCGAACAACTGAAAGACGGGCGACTGACCGGGGGGATTGCTAGGGTTCAGTCGAGGGCACTTTGGGTGAGCTTGCAGGGTGCCTTTTTGACCATGCCCTTTTTGTCGGCGAAAACCTGTTCCAGCTTGGCCAGCGCCTTTTCAGATTCGATGAACCGTTTCCCCTTTTTTTTCGCTTCGGGCTGCGTGTCAAGATAGGTCCTGATCTTGCCCAGGAGCAGGTTCATGTTGGTTTTTTTTATGTCCATTATCTACCTCCGTATTGATATGCAACGATTCTATTTTAAAAACTGATTTATTTCAACAAACCTGCGACCGCGGATACTGTTCCACCAGTCCAAGACAAGGATTGCAGGAATGTGCGCCTCTTGCTAGAATGGCCCTGCCATGCGGGAGATCTCCTCTTTGACCCTGGTCCTGAGCGACACATGCAATTTTTCCTGCCCCTATTGCCCGCAACCCCGGGGAAAAAACACGCTGCGCTTTGAAGATATTGCCGCGTTCCTGGATCTCCTGCAGCCCCGACTGGCCAGAGAAACGCAACTTGGCTTCTATGGAGGCGAACCGCTCCTGAGCTGGCCGCTGATCAAAAAGACCGTCGCGTATGCCTCTAAAAACTCTGCAGGCAAGTTCCGCTTCGCTCTGACCAGCAACGGCTCGCTGTTAAAACCTGAGCACATTTTATTCTTGAAGAAACACCGGTTCGAGCTGCTCCTGAGCTACGATGGCCTGGCCCAGAAAAAACGCGACGCCGGCAGCGTGGCCGCCGTGGAAGCGGCATTGGAAAACCTGCAACGGATTTACCCGGCGGGGTATGTCATCAACAGCGTTTTCACGCCGCGGACCGCGGCGCTGCTGGCCGCGAGCATGAAGGAGATGCTGCGCCGGGGCCACACCCGGCTGCGCTACGCCCTGGACCTGTGCGTCCCCTGGGCGAAAAAGGACCTGGCGGTCCTGGAAACGCAACTGGGCCTTTTGGCCGCCATGGCAAAAAAACAGCGGCAAAAGACCGGCAGGATGCCGCTGGAAAACTTCGCCGCTGACGGCAGGTCAGGCGTTTTCGTCTGCTCGGCCGGCCACGACCGGCTGGCGCTGCTTCCCGACCGCACGGTCTGGGGCTGCACCCTGTTCTACGACCTGCTGGGGCATGCTCCAGCGAACCCGGATTACGCAAAATACTGCCTGGGCACGCTCGATGAATTCGTCTCCCGCCCGGCAAAATCCATAGCCGCCATTGCCGCCAACTATGCCGAGCTGCGCCAAGACTATTTTTTCAGCGAAAAAAAGGTTCTTTGCAGCCTCTGCGACGACCTGCAACGCTGCGCCGTCTGCCCGGCGGTTGCCGCCCTGGCCACCCGCATCCCGGGGGTGATCCCGAGCTGGACCTGCCGCATCCGGAAGATCACGCGGGCAGCCGGCCTCCCATAGTTGAATTTGCCTTGATAACGGTGTAAGATAAGCTGAAATATCAGGAGGACAAATGAAGAAATTGCTGTTATCATTTCTGGCCGTGGCGCTGCTGCTGACACTGGTCTCCCAGCCTCTGGCGGCCAAGGAAAAGATCCGCCTCGGCGTGCTGCGTTTCACCAACCAGACCGCCGCCGGCTGGTGGAGCGGCTCCGTGGCCAGCGACCTGCAGGACATGCTGGCTTCCGAATTGGTGAGCACCAAGGCCTTCAGCGTGCTGGAGCGGAAAGAGATCGACGCCGTGCTCGGCGAACAGGATCTGAGCGCCTCGGGACGGGTCAGCAACAAGACCAAGGTGCAGATGAAGAAGCTGAAAGGGGCCCAGTACCTGGTCGCGGCGACCGTGTCCGCATACGAGGAGAACACCTCGGGCAAGAAAGGCGGCGTCCGCTTCAAGGGACTCTCCCTGGGCGGCGGCAAGGACAAGGCCTACATCGCCGTGGACCTGAAGGTCATCGACACCGAGACCGGCGAGATCACCAACGCCCGCACCATCGAAGCCAGCGCCAAGGGCTCTGCCCTGGGAGCCGGCCTCAGCCTGCGCAACTTCTCGGTCGGCGGCGAGAGCTACAAGAAAACCCCGACCGGCAAGGCCATCCGCGCCTGCATCCTCTACATCGCCGAATACCTGGAATGCTCCATGGTGGAGGGCGAGGACGCCGGCTGCATGGACAAATTCAACGAGATGGACGAAAAGCGCAAGAAAAAGACCAAGGATTCGATCGACCTGGACTAAAGGGACGCTTGGAGAACGGCGGGACAACGGTTGTCCCGCCGTTTTTACTTGACATATGGGCGATTTTATTATATAAATAGTCTTTGGGTTGGGCGGTTAGCTCAGCTGGTAGAGCATCGGTTTTACACGCCGGGTGTCAGAGGTTCAAGCCCTCTACCGCCCAGGCTTTGCATACATGGCGCGGGGTCGTAGTTCAGTTGGTTAGAACGCATGCCTGTCACGCATGAGGTCGCGAGTTCGAGTCTCGTCGGCCCCGCCATTCCCCAGGCTGGGGGCGTAAAGGTTTCGACAGTTTTGACGAAGTTAGAGAGGCGGACTGAGCCGAGTAGCTCACAAAACTGCTCAAAAAAATAACCGCAAACAACTTTGCACTCGCAGCGTAAATAATACGTTGCCGTCCTGGTTTTCCCCGCCCGCGGGAGGGCCAGGGCGTCACTTAGCGGGCTAGCGTCGCAGGGAGCGCCTCCTGTCCTGCGAAGCGAAACTTAAAGAGGGCCGCAGGCGGTTCATTTTGTTTGTTTTAACGGCCGCCAGGCGTACTGAAAACAAACTACTTCCGTAGAATCTCTAATGGACTCTTAATTGGACGCGGGTTCGATTCCCGCCGCCTCCACTTGCCTTTCAAACCAGCCCCATGAAAAAAAGCATAAAGGCCGGCATATTTTCCGTAGCCATCCTGGTCGCTCCCCTGCTCCTCATCTCTCTCGGGATCGATTTCCGCTCGTTTGACCACGATGGATACACGCGCATCGTCTTCGAATCCGACCGCTCCTTCACCTACAAGGTGCAGGACCGTCCCGACCGGCTGGAAATGCGCCTGGCCGGCCGCGCCGAATTCCGCACGCCGTCGCTCGCCGTGCCCAACTCGCAGCTGCTGGAGCGGGTGACCTGCGAGTACCAGGGCAACGAAAGCGTGCTCACCGTCCACTACAAGGGAGCGGCGGCGGTGCGCAAGAACTTTGTCCTGGAAAAACCGTTCCGCGTGGTGTTCGACCTGGTCAAAAGCGCAAAGGCGCCGGCTCCGCCTCCCCCCGTCCCGGCGGTTGACGAAAAAATTCCGCCTCCTGTCCGGGAAGAACCGCAGCCGGTGACAAAGCCCAAGCCCATCGAGACGATCTGCATCGATCCCGGCCACGGCGGGGAGGACCTGGGAGCCGTAGGCCGCTCCAAACTGCAGGAAAAGAACGTCACCCTGAAGATCAGCCTGAAGCTGAAGAAGCTGATCGAGTCCAAGACCGGCCTGCGCGTCATCATGACCCGCGACAAGGACAGCGAGGTCTCGCTCAATACCCGGGCTTCCATCGCCAACAACCAGCTGGCGCAGATGTTCGTTTCCATCCATGTCAACTCTTCCTTCCGCAAGTCGGCATACGGCTCGGAGACCTTTTTCGTCAGTCTGCAGGCCACCGACCCGGAAGCGCTGGAGCTGGCGCAGAAGGAGAACCAGAACAAGGAGGATCCGGGCGAGGCCATCCAGAACGACGAGTTGAAGATGATTCTCTGGAACATGGCCCAAACCGAGCATATCCGCGAGTCGAGCAAGCTGGCCGAATACATCCAGAATGAGCTGAACGAGCTTCTGGGCACGCGCGACCGCGGCGTCAAGCAGGCTCCCTTCCGGGTGCTGATGCGCACCGCCATGCCCGCCGTCCTTATCGAGGCCGTCTTCATCTCCAATGCCAGTGAAGAGAAGAAACTGCAGAACGAGGATTTCCTGGACAAGGTCGCCATGGCCATTTACAACGGCATCAGCAAGTTCATCTATTATTACAATAGCCTCCTGAAATGACCAAGAAAACGCGCACGATCCTGGTGCTCGCGGCCGCCACGCTGGCAGTCCTGCTGATCGCCGTCCTGCTGCTGCGCAAAAAGCCGGCCGGCTTCGAGCCCGAGCTGCTGAACCGCGAGGTCGACAAGGGCGGCGGCATCGCCGAGTTCATCAAGGTGAAGCTTTTCTTCCTCAGCGAAACATCGCAGTACCTGCAGCCGGTCTACCGCGAGATCGAGGTCCCCGAGATCCGCGAGGAGCTGTACAAAAAATTCATCGCCCTGCTGCTGGCCGGCGACACGGGCCATATCACCCCGGTGCCGGGCGGCGTGCAGTTGCGCAGCCTGCATTACCTGGGAGCCCGCGAGATGTTGCTGCTGGATTTTACCGAGCCCCTGGCCAGCGCCTTTCCCGGCGGCACTTCGGCGGAGCTGGAATTCATTTATTTCATAGTCGATAATATCTGCTACAATTTCCGCGAGATCAAGAAAGTGAAGTTCCTCATCGGCGGCAATGAAAGCAAGACCCTGGCCGGCCATCTCGACCTGGAAAGGCCGTTTTTTCCCGATTTCGCCTGGCTGAAGGACGAGTGACCATGCCGGCCCCCGCCGCCAGAAACCACGGGGACCACGAAAATAGCAAGCGCTTACGAGGAGGCCGCCATGCTTTCGATCATCGAGAAGATCCTTTTTGTCGCCGCCGCCGCCCTGGCCCTGGGCCTGGCAGGTAAAGAATTCCTCAGGAAATACCGCCTGATTTCCTGCGGACAAAAGGTCGCCCGCTGCGATCGCCCGCTGCGGCGCTTGTGGGAAATGGTCTATCGCGTGTTCCTGCAGACCCCGGTCATTGCGCAAAGGCCGGTCACCGGATTTTTTCACGGCTTCATTTTCTGGGGTTTCCTGGTTTTCATGGGGGTCACCCTCAACCACGTCGCCGAGGGATTCGTCGACGGCTTCAGCCTGTTCGGCCACGGCACGCTCAACTCACTGCTGCTTTTCGCGGCCAATCTGTTCGCCGCGCTGATCATCCTGGCCGTGTTCTATTTCTTTGTGCGTCGCTACATCGTCCGCGTCAAAAGCCTGGAGCGCCCCTCCTGGCAGTCACTGACCGTGCTGAGTTTCATCCTCATCCTCATGGTCAGCTTCATTTTCTATGAAGCGTTCAAGGCCTATTCCCTGGGGGCGATTCGGGGCGATTTCCTGGCCAACTGGGCATCGGCCCTTCTGCTGCCGCCGGCTTCCGCCATCTCCGCGGTTGCCGTCCGCTTCTGGCTGAAGTCACTCTGGTGGCTGCACATCCTGGTCATCATGGCCTTCGGCGTCTTCATTATGTATTCCAAGCATCTGCATCTTCTGGCCGGCCCGCTCAACCTGTGGTTCAAGAACCTGGGCGTCAAGGCCGAGATCCCCTTGGTCAACCTGGAGGAGCAGGAGAAGTTCGGCACCCCGCAGCTGACCGACCTGACGCGCAAGGACCTGCTCGACCTCTTCTCCTGCGCCGAGTGCGGGCGCTGCGACGATGTCTGCCCGGCCTTCCAGTCGGGCAAGGCCCTGTCGCCCAAGTCCCTGCTGGACAAGCTGAAGCACCACCTGCTGGATTCGGAAAGCCAGCTGCGCAACGACCCGGTTGGCCTCAAAAAGCTTCTCGGCGAAGTGGTGAGCGAGGAAGAGGTATGGGACTGCACCACCTGCGGCGCCTGCATGGAGGTCTGTCCGATGCTCAACGAGCACATCGCCAAGATCATGGGCATGCGCCAGTACGGGGTGCTGATGGAATCCAGGTTCCCCGAGGAATTCCAGGCCCTGTACCGCGGCCTGGAGAACCAGGGCAATCCCTGGGGCTTGAACGCCGACACGCGCGGCGACTGGGCCAAGGACCTGCAGGTGCCGCTGCTGGCCGACAAGGGCGAGACCGACATCCTGCTCTGGGTGGGCTGCGCCGGCTCCTACGACCAGCACTCGCAAAAGATCAGCCGCTCGCTGGTGAAGATCCTGCAGCGCGCCGGCTGCGATTTCGCCATCCTCGGCAACGAGGAAGGATGCTGCGGCGACCCGGCGCGGCGCAGCGGCATGGAATACCTCTTCCAGATGCAGGCGCGGCAGAACATCGAAACGCTGGGCCGCTACAAGTTCAAAAGGATCGTCAGCGCCTGCCCGCACGGCTGCCACGTGCTGAAGAACGAATATCCCGCGCTGGGCGGCGTCTACACCGTGCTGCACCACAGCGAGCTGCTGCACGAGCTCCTGGCCCAGGGCCGCATCCGCGTCGCCCCGCTTGCGGGAGCGCCGCTCACCTACCACGACCCCTGCTACCTCGGCCGCTACAACCAGGTCTATGAGCAGCCGCGCCAGGTCCTGCGCAGCCTGAGCGGATCGCGCCCCCGGGAGATGGCGGCCAACAGGAAGACCAGCTTCTGCTGCGGCGCCGGCGGCGGCGGCATGTGGAAAGAGGAAAAGAGCGGCAAGCGCATCAGCCATTGCCGGCTGGAGCAGGCGGAGAAAACCGGGGCCGACACCGTCGTCACCTCATGCCCCTTCTGCTCCATCATGTTCCACGACGCCATCGCCGAGACCGGCCGCGAGGGGATGAAGACCATCGACCTGGCCCAGGCCATCGAGGAAAGGCTCATCTGAGGCCCGGCCGTCCCATGCGGCAAGAACAGCTTTCCCCGGTCATCGACCTGGCCATCCTGGCCGGCTTCGCCTCGCTGATCGCCTTGCGCCCCGCCGGGGCCCCCTGGCTGCTGCCGTTGCTCCTGCTTTTTTTGTTCACCATCCGCCGGCGGGCGCTGCCGTCGCCGGCATTCTCCTGCCGGGCCTGTTTCGTTCCCTTTGCCGCTGGCCTGCTGGCCTGGCCGCTGCGCCTGTTCTACTGGGATCGCCTCGACCTCTCCTTGCGCATCCGCAACCTGTCGCTGCTGGCGGCGATCTTCGCCCTGTACATCCTGGCCCGGGAGCGGCGCTGGCCGCTGAAATTCCTGCGCCGTTTCAATGCCCTGTCCCTGAAAAAAAGGATGCTGGCCATTTTCCTGGGCGCGGAACTGCTGTTCGTCCTGGCCGCCGCCCTGCTGACGCAGCGGGGAGTGGCCCTGGTGGGCGACGAGCCGCATTACCTGGCCATCGGCCAGTCCCTGGCCCGCGACGGAGACCTCAACGTCTTCAACCAGTATTACCGCGACGGCTACAAGGAATTTCTCGACGTCAGGAAGCTCCCCGCCCACGGCACCTGGGGCAAGGGCTACAAGAAGATCTATTCCTACCACCTGCCCGGCGCGGCGCTGACCGTGGCCCCTTTCTTTTTTTTCAAACTATCGCCGCCGCTGCTCTATTTTCTGCTCCGCGCCTACCTGGGGCTGTTCGGCGCCCTGCTGGCCGTGCTGGCCTACCTGTTCGGCTTGCGGCTCTGGCGTTCGCGCAGCCTGGCCTTTTTCGCCACGCTGGTCTTCAGCCTGGGCGCCCCGGTCTTTTTCTACTCCTTCCATATTTTCCCCGAGGTCCAGGCCATGCTGCTGGTGCTTGGCGCCCTCTATATCCTGCTTTTCAAATGCCGCCGCCAGGACAGCCGCTGCCTCTGGGCCGGCCTGCTGCTGGGCAGTTCCATATTCTGGGGAGTCAAGTACGCCCTCTTCATTTACCCGATCACCATTGGCTTTTGCGGCTATTGGCTGTGGAGAAAGCAGTTTCGCCGGGCCCTGCTGCTGCTTGTCTTTCCGCTGCTCTTTCAGGCCCTCTTCTTCTTGTACCTGTACACGGCCTACGGCAGTTTCTCCCCCAACTCCATCTATTATGGCATGCTCAATCCCGAACAGTCGCAGGCGCTCGTCGATACCATTTTGAGAAAGATCCCGCTGCAGGCGCGCTGGGAGACCCTGCTCGATTATTTCTTTGACCAGCGTGACGGATTGCTGCCGTACAATCCTTTTTACTTCTTCGCCTTTCCCGGGCTGCTGCTGGCCCTGAAGAATTTCCGGCGCTACCGCTTGCACCTGCTCGTTGCCCTGCCGGCCGGGTTGTTCATCCTCAACCACGCCTTCTCCACCATCCGCGCCGGCTATTGCCCCCAGGGACGCTACCTGGCGCCTGCGGCCTGGGCCCTGATGATGTTCGCCGTGATCTATTACCGCGAAAGCCGCAATCGGTCCATGCGCAGGGCCGTGCTCATCCTTCCCCTGTACCCGCTCTTCGTCACCGCCTATCAGGCGCTGGCGCCCTTCACCCTCTACCAGCCGACCACCCACGATACCCTGATCCGTGCCGGCCGCTTGTTCCAGGAATGGAGCAACAGCCGCATCCACCTGCCGGCGCTGCTGCCCTCCTATATCAAGGTCGACAACCAGGGTTACCTGCCCAACACGATATTCCTGGCGGCCTTCCTGCTGCTGGTCGTGCTGGCGCTGCTCCCCTGGCGCCCGCGAGCCTTGCGCGCCCCTCCCGCGCCGGCCCGGCCTCGTTACGGCGCTCGTTTTCCTCGGCATTTTCTCCCTGGCCAGCCTGTTCCCCAGACTGAACCGCGCTGAGGCGCGGCTTTTAACCGGGCCCCGCGACACGCCCGTCCGCGTGGTTTTCGAACCCGTGCCAAGCGACGGCAGCGATCCTGCCTTCTGGTCCGGCACGGCCGGGAACTGTCGCCTGCGCATCGAAACGCTGCTGGCGCTGAAAGGCATCGAGTTCCGCCTGGAAAACCGCTCGGGGCGTGAAGCGCTGCAAGCGACCGTCTCCCTCTTCGACGTGTCGACGGCCGGCAGGACCCTGGCCCCGGGATCGCTGGAAAAGCTGGCGCTGGACCGGCCGCGTTTCAAAAAGATCGGGGCCCGTTTCGGCTATCAATTCGACGTACGGGTCCGCGCAACTGCGGCCGGGGCCGCCCCGGCGTGGGGGCTGGGTTTCACCTTGCGCTAGGCCCGCTCCCGGGCGCAAGGACGCCCCAGAATAATTTGTGTTATAATAGGCGACTCGATCGCGAGAAAACGCCATGACCCTCCCATCACCGGCTTTTCTGTTTTTTTTCCTGCCGCCCGTGCTGCTGGTCTCCCTGTTCCTGAAAAAAGAGCCCCGGAACGCATTCCTGCTCCTGGCCAGCCTGGTGTTTTACGCCTGGGGTGAGGGCTGGCTGGTGCTGCTCCTCCTGGGCTCCGCGCTCGCCAACCATTTCCTGGCCCTGGGGATCGATCGGGCCGAAGCGCAGGGAAAACGGAGAGCCGTGCTGGTCGCCGCCCTGGGCCTGAACCTCTCTCTGCTGGCCGCCTGCAAGTATGGCCATGCCATCGCCGCCGGCATGGCCGACAGCGCCCTCCCCGTCTGGCGCCTGCCCCTGGGCATCTCTTTCTTCACGTTCATGGCCATGGCCTATCTGATCGAAGTATACAATCGCGCCGTCCCGGCCGAAGGCAACATCGTCCATACGGCCTTGTTCATTTCATTTTTTCCCACCGTTCTGGCCGGCCCAATCAACCGCTACTCGCGCCTGCGCCCGCAGCTCTCCGAGCGCCGGGTCACCCGGGCCCAAGTTTTCCAGGGGCTGCGCCGCATCATCATCGGCCTGGGCAAGAAAGTGCTGCTGGCCGACACCCTGGCCGGAACCGTCGACGCCATCTTCGCCATCCCCGCCCCGGGACTGACGCCGCCCCTCGCCTGGCTGGGAGCAGCCGGCTATACGCTGCAGATATTTCTCGACTTCTCGGGATATTCCGACATCGCCATCGGGCTGGGCCGCATGTTCGGCTTTACGTTCATGGAGAATTTCAAAACTCCCTACCTTTCCAGGTCGATCACCGATTTCTGGAACCGCTGGCATATTTCGCTTTCCTCCTGGCTGCGCGATTTCGTTTTCCTGCCCGTTGCCTACGCCATCTCGCGCCGCATCAAGGGTGACCGCTGGCTTGGCATCCGCGTCGATTCCTGGTGCTACTACCCGTCCATGCTGCTGACCATGTTCCTGTGCGGCCTCTGGCACGGCGCCGCCTGGACCTTCATCGCCTGGGGGGTGTATCACGGCATCTTCATCATGCTGGAGCGCCAGGCCCTGAAAAAGCATCTGCAGAGCCTGTGGCCGCCGCTGCAGACCGCCTATGTCCTTCTGGTGGCGGGTTTCGGCTGGGTGTTGTTCCGCAGCGCCGATTTCTCGCAGGCGGCCGGGTTCTGGCGGTCCATGCTGGGGGCCAGCGCCAGCGCCGGCGGGGGACCCCCCCCGCTCCTGCACCTCGACAGCCGTTTCCTGCTCGCCCTGGCCGCGGGACTGGCCGTCGCGTTCTCCATGCTGCCCGTGCTGCAGGCCAGGATCGAAAAGCGCCTGGCCGGAGCCCGGAGCGGTTGGCTGCGGCAGGGCTGGCGGCTGCTGGCGCTTGCCTCTTTGGCGGCGGTTCTCGCCGTCAGCCTCCTGGCCGTGATGTCCCTTCCCGGCAACCCCTTCATCTATCTCAGGTTCTAGGAACCCGCCGGCGCCAGCCGCTGGCCCCGGGGAAGGATGCGGCGCCTCAATCCACGGTAATGGACTTGGAGACGTTCTTGGGCACGTCGGGATGAACGCCGTGGTTCTCGATATGGGCGCGGTTCAGGTATTTCATCTTGGCTACCGACATCTTGAGCGCCAGCAGCTGCAGCACGACGGCCGCCTGGAAGACGAACATGTTGGCGTCGCCGCTCGAGGGCACGCGGATGTACTTGCAGAAATAATCGTCCGCGCCTGTCCCTCCGCCAAGAACCTTCAGCGCCGGTTTCCCTTCCAGCGCCTTGGCCAGTTCCGCGTTGTCCTCGGCGATCAGCACGACATCGGCGCCGCGGATCTTGTGCGTATGAATCTGCGAGATGGTGATGCGTACGTCGCGCTCGTCCGGCGGACAGACGAAGATCAGCGGATAATTGGAAAAATACTTTTCGGCGTTCACCTGCTCGCGGAAGCGGCGCTGCAGCTCCTGCGGCCGGGAATCTTCGCCATTGGCAGCGCCCGCGCCCGGCAACGGGTCGTCCAGGGACCCGGCGCTGAAATCAGCGAATTTGAAGTCGCGCACGCGGTTGAAAAAACGGCTGGCGGCCTCGTCGCCCCCTGCGGCCTTGAAGCCGCCGGCGCTGAACTGCTCGCGGCAGAACTCGGCCATATCGGACAGGAGGTTTTCCATGTCCATGAACGAGTACAGGGTGTTCTTGCCCAGGATGGTGTTCGGCCCGTGCTTGAATTCGGCGGCATCGTAGCCCTCGGCGTGGTTCAGCACCACTTCACGGATCTTCAGCGCCCCCTCGCGGGCCAGCCCGATCAGCGACGTGCCCAGAATATGGATGGATGGTTTGAGGAAGAACTTGAGCATGACCTCGGTGGCGTCCTCATCGCAGGCCTGCAGCGTGCGGGCGACGAGGCGCTGGATCTTCTCCAGCTTGTGCTGCGGCGGCTGCGCCCCGCTGTCCAGGCCGGCGGCCAGCAGGTAGAACAGGGCCAGCTGGGCGCTGAAGGACTTGGTGGCCGCGACGGCGATCTCCGGGCCACAGAGCAGCGGCAGGAAAAAGTCGGCCTTTTCCTGGGGGATGGTCGAGTTCTCGTTGTTGACCACGGCGATCACGCCCACCTGGTCGCGGAACCTCTCCCGCGCCTGGTTCAGGATATCGACCAGGTCCTTGGTCTCGCCCGACTGGGTAATGGCCACCAGCACATCGCCGGGCCGCAGGCTGTTCATGTAGATGGAGCGGAACAGGTCGGGATTGCAGGGGACGATGGCCAGGGAGGTCAGGTTGTTGAAAAAATATCCGGCGGTCAGGGCGGCATGGTAGGAGGTGCCGGCGCCGATGAAGAATACCCGGCCGCCGGCGAGGAAGCTCTTGCGGAACAGGGCCACGGCCTCGTCCTTGTAACGGATGACCTTGCGCTTTTTCTTCCAGATGATGATCAGGTCCAGGGTGAACAGGGCGCTGAAATGCTCCTCGCCGAATTCGCGCAGCTCGCGCAACAACTGGGCTTCGTCGGACGAGAAAATGGCCGGCGTCCCGTCCGTCTCCCGGGGCGGGGACAGGGCGCCGATCTCGTTGGCGATGACGGCGAAGCGTGCGTCGTTGACGATGCCCAGGAACGCTTGACGCAGCTGCTCGCGGTCGAAGATGGCGTACAGCTTGAGCAGGTCGAAAACGATCTCCTTGCAGTCGCGGACATGGCGCTCGAACACGGAAAAATACGGGGCTTCCCAATCCCTGGCGAAATAATATTTCAGCATCTCGCCCAGATTGGCGGCGGTGGAGGCGATCTCCTGCTCCATGAAAAAATGGTATTTGGGCTGCAGGGCGATGTCGGCAATGTTCAGTTTCGAGCGCTTCAGCCCGGGGACGCTGCGGCTGCCGTCCTGCAGGGAGAAGACGAAGTATTCGCCGGCGCTGAAATAGATGCCCTGCCCCTCGACCAGCGGGATCAGGAAACGCGTCTTGGCCAGTACCGAGGTCAGGTCGGAGGAGACGAGGATGAAATCGCCGTCCTCGTCACTGCCCTTGCCGGCGTAAAGGGAAGAGCCGGCCTTGACGGCGAAGATGCCCTCGATGTCGGGAGCGGAGACGCAGGCGGCGTAGGACCCCTGGGCCTTGCGGTTGGCGCGCAGGATGGCCTGCAGCAGGTCGTCGACACGGGTGGTCGCCGTGTGCTCGCGGCGCAGGGCCAGCTGCTCCTGATAGAAATGCTCGACCAGGTGCACCAGCATCTCGCCGTCATTGTCCGAGGCGATGCGGTGGCGGGCATCGGCGAGGAATTCCTTCAGGCTGTCGGTATTGGAAATGTTGCCGTTGTGCGCCCCCAGCAGGTGCGTGCGGCAGCTCACTTCGTGGGGCTGGGCGTTCTCGTCGCTGACCGCGCCGTAGGTGGCCCAGCGCACCTGGCCGATGAACTTGCGACCGCTCTGCTTTTCCAGGTCCAGCTCATGGATGACCTTGGTGGGCGAGCCGACTTTTTTTTTCAGGACGATCGAGCCATCGGCCTTGAAAAAAGCCCCGCCGGTGGAGTCGTAGCCGCGGTATTCCAGTTTTTTCAGCAGGAATGAACCGACGCGGCCCAGGCGCTCATTGTCCCTGCCGTACACGATGCCGACGACGCCGCACATTTTTTCTCCTTTCCGGGATCAGCCGGGGCCGCTGGCGCCCGAGGCTACCACTTCTTGCGCTTCCAGAAGAACAGGAAGCCGAAACCGGAGATCACGGCCAGTGACATGGCCACCAGGAAGGCCAGCGGGTGGTGCTGCATGGGAAATGAGACGTTCATGGAGAAGATGCTGACCACCAGCGTCGGCATCATGATGGTGATGGTGATGATGTTCAACGTCTTCATCAGCACGTTCAGGTTGTTGCCCACGATCCCCGCCCGGGCGTCCATCAGCCCCGACAGGATGTTGGAATAGATCTCCGCCTGCTTGTAGCACTGGTTGTTCTCGATGAAGATGTCGTCGAGGAACTCCTGGGTGTCGCCGTCGATGCCGATCTTGGCGGTATTGTTCTTGATCTTCTCGATGACCATGGTGTTGGAGTTGATGGCATTGAGGTAATAGACCAGGCTTTTTTCCAGGATGAACAGGTTGAGCAGGTACTTGTTCTCCATCGAGGCGTTGATCTTCTGCTCCAGGGAATCGGACAGCATGTTGATGATCTTCAGGTGTTCGATGAAATGGAAGATGGAGCGGTAGATCAGCGACAGCATCACCCTGGGCAGGGAAAGCCCGCGGATATAGGGCTTGCCCTCGAAAAGCGGAATGTCCTCGGCCTGCAGCACGATCAGCTTGTCCTTGAACAGGAACAAACCGAGCGAGGAGACGCGGAACAGGAAATTGTCGCAGGCGGCATAGTTTTTGGGCCGCTTGAAGATCAGGGCGGCGTGCTCGGGCTCGAATTCCAGGCGCGAGAGCTCGTCGGGGTCGAGCGAGGAATTCAGGGTGTGCTCGTCCAGCTTCAATTCCTCGGTCAGGTATTTTTTCTCGAGGTCGCTGGGATTGACGTAAACCTGGATCGGGCTCTGCTCGTTATGGCTTTCCACGATCTTGCCGCCGGCCAGCTCGTACCGTCTCACCATGCCGCCACCTCCCATACCCGAAAAACGCCTGCCTGCGCCTTTCCGCTTCTGGGGCGCATGCTCCCGGGGGCCATTATAGCAGCATCACCCCCGGCTGTCGAGATTTCCCGCGATAAAAAAAAAGGGCGGCGTTGCCGCCGCCCTTCATGGTTTCGCTACAAGCGGATTACTTTTTCTCTTCCACGGCCTTCTGGCACTGGCCGGCTTCCATCTTCTTTTCTCCCTTCATTTTGCAGCAGGCGCCGGACTTGCCTTCCATGTGCTTGCGGCCCATCATGCAGCCCTTGCCGTGCATCATGCCACCGGCCATGCCGCAGCCCATGCCGCAACCCATGTCGCCCAGCTTGGTCTTCTGCTCATCGGTCAGCAGCGCCCGGACAGCCAGGCGGTGGGCCAGGCCCTTCTTCTGCATGGCGGCCTGCATTTTGGCGGCTTCGTCGATCTTGGCCTCGACCTTCTTCAGGTCGACCGGGTCCTTCATCAGGCCCTGCATTTCGGCGTGCAGCTTTTCCATGTCGGTTTTGGCCGCGGCCATCAGCTTCTGGTGCTCGGCATGGAGCTTTTCCAGCTTGCCCTTCTGCTCGTCACTGAGGTTGGGGATGTTCTTCAACATCATGCAGCCCTGCCCCATGGCGCAGCCCTTGCCCATCTTCTTTTCCATGTCGCCCTGCTTCTGGCAGCCCGCGGCAGCCTGCTTCTGGCAATCCGCGGCGGCCTGCTTCTGGCAATCCGTTGCCGCCTGCAGCGGCGCGATCACGACCATGGCGACGAAAGCCGCCAGGGCCAGTACTCTAAAGATTTTTTTGTTTGTCATCGGGTAAAACCTCCTTTATAAGTTTACCTTATTTAAATTGCATTTTTGCCGCGCCGGCTTCCCGGCAGCCGGCACCTTTCCTGCCCTGGACCGCCTTGTCAGGAGCGCAGGCTTCGCCGGACATCATTCCCGGACAGAGCCCCTGCTCCAGGAAGCCCTCGTACTTGAGACGCTGCGCCGGGGAGAACAGGCTGCGCACCTTCAGCGAATGCAGGATGAACATTTTTTCCAAGGCGGCCTGCAGGCGCGCGATCTCGTTCAGGATGGGATCGAGGTCGGCAGCGCCGACATCCTTGCCCTTCAGCAGCACGAACAGTTCGCGGCGTTTCTGGCGCAATTCTTCCTGCAGCGGCCTGGCCTGGGCCAGAACCTGCCGACGCTCCCCCTCCATGCGCCGTGACTGGCCGGCATCCAGATTGAGGTGGCGCTTCATTGGGCCGCTATGCCAGCCGGATGACATGGCAGCCGCCCTTGCCGGGAAAAACCGCGGCCGCAGCCAATGCAGCAGGAAACCGATATTAATCCCCAGGGAGATCACCAGTAGCACCGCCAACAACCTGGCCTTCATTGGATTTCCCCCTGCAGCAGGCGGTCATACACGGCGCCGAACGAATCGGCGGGCAGGTCGGCGAAGGCATCCAGGTTCAGGGTCTGGTTGAACGCCGCGGCGCGGGCGTCGGGCGCGGGATCCAGCAGCGGCGCGCCCAGGAAAAAACCCATAGCGGCCGAAACCACCAGGAGCAGCACCATGGCCGCGCGCATCACAACTGGACGGAAGCGCAGCCTGGAAAGATCGAAGACCGGGGGCCGCCCAGAGGAAGCGGCGATGCGCGCCATCACGTTGGCATGAAAATCGCGACCGGGGGCCAGGACCCTGGGCGTCCGAACCAGGTCGAGCAGCCAGGATTGCTCCTGCTGCCATTCGCGGCAGGCGGGGCAACCGTCCAGGTGAGCGGCAAGCGCTTTCCCGGCAGCCCCTTCGAGCCGGCCGTCCATGGCCAACGAAATGAATTTTCTCGCTTTTTTACAACGCATTTTCATATCCACCCCTTTAGACAGTCCGCGCCGGCGAAAACTTGCGCTCACAATTCACCTTTGCGCTTCAGCGGCCTCAGGATCGCGGCCAGATTCCGCCGCGCCCGGAACAGCAGCGACTCCACGGAAGCGACCGACACCTCCATGACAGCGGCGATTTCCTCGTAGGATTTATCCTCGAAACTGGCCAGGACAAGGGCCAGGCGCTGCCGCGCCGGCAGCGAATCCATGGCGTTTTTCAGCCGCAGCTCGCGCTCGGCCGCTACCAGCTCCGCGCCGGCCACGGCTCCGTCGGCCGCATGATCCCCGGAGAGCGGCAGGTGGTCGGGCCGCGTCTTTTTATGCTGCCGCTGATTCAAACAGGCATTGATGCCCAGGCGGTAGAGCCAGGTGGCGAACGCCGCCTCGCCGCGAAACGAGCCGGCATGACGCCAGGCCTTGAAAAAGATCTCCTGGGTGAGTTCCTCGGCATCCTGGCGGTCGCGGGTATAACGGAAAGCCAGGTTGAAGATCTTGTCCTGGTGCCGCTGCACCAGCTGGGCAAAGGCCTGTTGATCGCCGTCAGCCGCCAGGGCGATCAGTTGCCGGTCATCCTGCTCCGCGCTCATGTTCTGATCCCCGGTTCAGGGGGCATGACCGCTGGCGTATGCAATACGGGTCGCATTTTGTTTAGACAGCCGCGGCCGCGGAACCATGCGTTCCACTGCCGCCCCAAGCCAGGAAAAGTTTATCCGATCCGGCAGTAGAAAGTCAAAAATCCCTAGCGCGGGTTGACGTAGAAGATCTGGCGGTTCGAATAATGCGTCACGCCGTTCTTGATGTGATGGACGACGATCTCGCATTTGGTAGAGCCCGGGATCAGCAGGGTGCTGAAGTGGCCGCTAACCAGCCCATCGTTCCAGGAATCGACGTTCACAGGCCTGGGAATGCCGTTGAACCAAACCGTGGCGCCGCGGCTGTCGTGGGGCTTGTTGAAACCTAAACCATGGATTTCGATCGGGTGCTCCGCCTCTCCGGTGATGATCGAGCCCGGCTGGACGAAGTTGATATAGGAATATTCACTGGCCTCGATGCGCAGGGGAACCTTGTTGGAAATGGCGTCGTACCCCCCGGGCCGCTCGTAGCCGACGTATACCAGGTAATCGCCGGGGGTCATCCACTGGTTGCGTCTGAAGTCGATCCTGCCGTCGCTCCATGCGAGCACGTCCAGCTTGAACTGCTGGGAGTAGCTCACGGTCTCCGCCACCAAATAGGTGCGCTCAGGCTGGCTGGCCTTGAAACCCTGGCCGAAGGCGCTGGCTGAGGGGCCAACGGTATTCGGCAGGACGGCGGGATCGATGCGCTCGATGCGCAGGATCTTCAGCGCCAGGGGCAGGGAGGTCGCTTTTGACAGTTCGGGCCTGACTTCGGGCTTGAGAGCCTGCACCTTGCGGTCGCTCAGCTTGGTGACCGTCTGCCCCGTGCCGGCCGGGGTTGCCGTCGTGCGGATTGAGAACGGGGCGTCACTGCTGTCGGTGAGCGAGTCGTCGACCGTCTGCACGCGGATCGTGTAACCATCGCCTTCCGGGGCCATACCGCCCTCGTATTGGCCGGTGATCCAGGCGCAACTGCCGGCGTTGGCGCTCAGCCCGGCGGCAATGCGCCCCAGCCTGGCGCCGTTGCGGTAAAGAATCAGTTTGATGTTTCCCGAGATGCCGGTGGCCGTCCACAGGACCAGCCGGTCGCTGCCGGGCGCCCATGTCTCGCCGCCGTTTGGCTTCACCAGCGTGAGGGTGCCGGCCCGGGCCAATCCGGCGAGGACCAGTATCGCGATCGCCAGGACAAATAATTTCTTCATGATAGCCTCCTGCTTCTTTTTTTAGATCACTATATACCATTACGGTGGCCTTAATCTCAATAAATAAATTTCGCACATGCCGCCACGGCCTGAGAAACTGGCGTTCGCCACCGGGATCGTGCTACAATCGCCCCATGCAGCAACACATTCTTGAGATCAAAAACCTGAGCAAAAGCTATGGCGAGACCGTCGCCCTGGCCAATTTCAGCCTGACCCTGGGAAAAGGGGAAGTGCTCGGCCTCCTGGGCCCCAACGGCGCCGGCAAGACGACCCTGATTTCGATCCTGTCGGGCACCCTGCGTGACTTCACCGGCGGCGTCATCTTCAAGGGTCAGGATCTTTTCGCCGACCGCGGCCTGAAGAACCTGATCGGCATCGTCCCCCAGGAGATGGCCTTCTATGAAGACCTGAGCGCCATGGAAAACCTGATGTTCTGGGGCGGTCTCTATGACATCCGGGAAAAAGAGCTGAAGCGGCGCGCCCTGGAACTGCTCGCCATCGTGGAGCTGGGCGCACGGGCCAGGGAGCCGATCAAGAAGTTCTCCGGCGGCATGAAGCGGCGGCTGAACATCGCCATCGGCCTGATCCACCAACCGGAATTGCTGCTGCTGGATGAACCCACGGTGGGCATCGACGTCCAGGCCAAGGTGAGCATTTTGGACATCATCCGCAATATCGGCCGGCAGGGCACCTCGGTCGTTTTCACCACCCACCAGCTGTCCGAGGTGGAGCAGACCTGCACGCGCATCGCCATCATGGACAAGGGGGCGATCCTGGCGGTGGGGACGCTCTCCGAACTGGTGCGCATTGTCGGCGAAAAAGAGGTCGTCGAGGTCAGCGGCGAATTCAGCGCCGACGCCTTTTCGGCGATCATCAAGAGCTCCGATGGCAACGGCATGGAGATCCTGTCGGTGGCCGACAACCAGGCCCACCTGGCTTTCGCCGACCCCGAACGTATCCCGGCCATGATGCAGCACCTGTTCCGGAACCACCTGCCCATCGTTGATCTTAAAATCAAGTCGCCCAATCTCGAGGCGGTGTTTCTCAAGATGACCGGCCGGAGCCTACGCGATTGAGCCGCACCACGCTGATCATCCGCAACGACCTCAAGCGCCGGCTGAAGGCGCCCATGGCCACCATCCTGTTCCTGATCATTCCCCTGGCCATGACCGCCGTCATCGGCATGATCTTCGACCCCGGCGCCGACAACGAGACGAAGCTGCCGCCGATCAAGCTGCTGGTGGTCGACAACGACAAGGGCCTCGCCTCCAAGTTCCTGCTCGGCGCCTTCGACCAGAACGAGATCAAGGACATGTTCCAGGTGACGCTGACCGACGGGGCAACGGGCGAGGCGCTGATGCAGAAAGGCAAGGCGTCGGCCATGCTGGTCATCCCCGAGCATTTCAGCGACGACCTGGCCGAACAGAAGCCAACCGCCCTGGAGGTGGTCAAGAACCCCTCCGAAGAATTCCTCCCCGGCGTAGCCGAAGAGTTCGCCGCCACCATGGCCGTCGGCCTGTCCGCCATAGCCCAGGTCTTCGCCGACGAGCTGAAGGTCATCCAGAGCGTCAGCAACCTGTCGCTCGAGGCGATCACCATCGCCGACATGACGCCTTTTCTGGAAATGGCCCGGGCCAAGATCATCGCCCTCAAAACCTACCTGTCGCCCCTGCTGCTGACCGTCGCGTCCAACACTACCACCAAGACAGGCCAGGAAGCTCGCGCCGTTGGCTTCAATATATTTTCCTACATCTTCCCGGGTATGCTGATCATGTTCCTGCTGTTCATCATCGAGCCCGCGTTGCGCGAGATCCAGAACGAGCGTGCCGACGGCAAGATCCGGCGCATGATGTTCTCGCCGCTGAGCGGCCGCGAGCTGGTCACGGCGCGCATTTTCAGCGGCTGGCTGCTGGGCATGGCGGTTTGCCTGCTGGCGATGGCCGCCGGAGCACTGCTCTTCGGCATCGACTGGGGAAACATCCTGCTGCAGCTGGCCCTGGTCGCCGCCACCTGCCTCTGCTGCGCCGCCATGTTCGCCATGCTCAACGCCTTTTTCAGGAACAAGAACCAGGCCGGGGCCTTCGCCAGCCCCATCATCCTGGTTTTTTCCGCGTTCGGCGGCTCCATGCTGCCCCTGGAGCAGCTGCCGGCGGGCATGCGCTGGGTGGGGCGGTTCACCATCAACAACTGGTTCATCACGGGCTGCCGGGATGTCATGGACGGCCATCTGCCCCTCGTGCCGCTCATGGTGCTGGCAACGGCGGGACTGTTTTTCGCCGCCATCGCCATGGTCGCCCTGCCGCGGCGCTTGAGCGTCTGATCAGGAAACGCACATGAAGAAAATCTGGCATATCGGCCGCCTGGACCTGAAACTGATGGTCAAGGACAGGGCCTTTTTCTTTTGGGTATTGCTCTTCCCGCTGGCGTTCATTCTCATCTTCGGCAACATGTACCAGGGGAGCAAGACCGACACCAAGGCCTCGCTCACCGTGCTCAATCAGGACCAGGGACGCTGGGGCACCTATTTCATCGAAAAGCTCAAGTCGCCCGGCATCGAGCTGACCGTGGTGGCGACCGCCCCGGCCGAATACTTCCGCATGCTGGTGATCCCGGCCGACTTCTCGGCCAAGCTGGAAAAGAAGGCAACCCAGGAGCTTCTGTTCCGCAAGGACTCGCAGGCCGACCTGAAGGCCGGCGCCGTGGCCGACACCAAGATCAGCCAGGCCATCGTCAAGCTGATCGCCGAGCTGGTCATGTACGGCAACCGCGACATGAAGGAATTTTTCGCCGCGCGCAGCCCGTTTCGCGACCTGGTGCGGGTCAAGACGCGCCTGCCGGCAGGCACCATCACCAAGGTGCCCTCGGGGTTCGACCATACGATCCCCGGCATCCTGGTGCAGTTCGTGATGATGATGGTGCTGATCTACGGCGGCATCTCGGTGATGGAGGATCGGAAAAAGCGGGTGCTGGCGCGCATCCTCTATTCGTCGGCATCCTACGCCGAGCTCTTCGGCGGCAAATTCCTCGGGCGCCTGCTGATGGGGCTGCTGCAGTCGGCGATACTCATCGCCGCCGGCATGCTGTTCTTCCATTTGAACCTGGGCAGCGTCTGGCTGTCAGCGCTGAACATCGTGGTGTTCGCCGCGGCCATGGCCGCCCTGAGCATCTTCGTGGGCTCGGTGATCAGGAAGGAAGAGGTGATCGTCGGCGTCTCGGTATTGACGGCCAACATGTTCGCCGCCCTGGGCGGCTGCTGGTGGCCGGCCGAGATCGTGCCGCCCGCCTTCAAGACCCTGGGCATGGTGACTCCCGCCTATTGGGCCATGGACACGTTCCACCAGGTCATCTTTTTCGGCAAGGGCTTCGAAACCGTCTGGCCCAACCTGCTGGTGTTGCTGGCGTTCGCCGCCGCGTTCACCGTCCTGGCCCTGCGCTTCTTCAAGGTCAGCGAATAAGGGCGCAATCGCCCGACTTGATTCTTGCAGAACATTTTTTATAGGTCTTGACCAGTGCGCTGCTCCGAGTCAGTAGCGTGGACTTTCTGGCTTTTTCTATATCCGCAATTTTTGAAGAAAATCAAAAAGTGTTTTTTGTGCTGACATTGTGATTACAATGTATTATATACTACTTGAGGTAATTACTATGGCAGGAAAAACAGTCAATCTAAACATCAGGACTAACAAAGCGTTAAAGGATTCCGTTGAGGGCATACTCCATGATCTTGGGCTTAACCATTCAACCGTCATTAATTTACTCTATCGCCAAATATCTCTTCGAAAGGAAATTCCCTTTTCTATTCAAATTCCGAATAAAGAAACACAAAAAGCGATTACGGAATTAGAAAGCGGCAAAAATGTAAAATCTTTCAAGAATTCCAAAGAACTTTTTGATGATCTCGGAATTTGAGTGCTCACTATATATCGTCACGGAAAATTCAAATAGGACGTAAAGAAACTTTCTCGATCAGGTGTGATTGATATAAAAGATTTAAAAAATGTGATTGAGACATTAGAGAGAAATATTCCACTTGACCCCCAAAAACACAGACCCCATAAACTGACTGGAAATTGGCAGGGATATATGGAGTGCCACATTACATCTATTTCATGCGATTGGCTCCTGATCTACCAGTTAGACGAAAAGCAAAAAACTCTCAATCTGGCCAGGACGGGCACGCATTCGGAATTGTCCGGATAGAAAGTTTCATTTCGTGAGCCGGGATATTACTGTGAATAGTAGCGGCCGACAACTTTCAGGTTAAGGTATACTCTAATCGGCTGTCAGGGGTTGTTCCGGTTAGGCGTCATGTTAGGGTCGGTAAAATTATTTGTTGACATTTTCCTTAAAGGGTCATAGACTATATCCTGACACATTGACCGCAAGAAAGCTCTATCGCCTGAGCAAGTAGCCGATCTGCGCCAGCGGGCCGCTGCCAGCGATCAAAAAGCTGCCCTTGCCCGCGAATTTGGCATCAGCCGCGAGACCTTATACCAATACTTGAGAACGATATTCAATATTAATCCCGGTTAATCTACAAGCTGTCAAGAATACAAGAGCTGTTTCCCGTTTTGGATCCTTCGATTCGACTTGATCCGTGTAGCGACAGGAAAGCCGTTATCGATTTGGATTTGCAGATTTATCAAAATATATCAATTAATCATGTAATTTCGATCTAATTTTCATGGAAAATATGAAGACAGAAAAGATGATAAATGGTAAATAAAGCAAAATACTGTCTTGCCATTGTTTAATAAAAAACTCAGTGAAATTTAGTGGTGCATATCCATAAACATAATTATTATAATAGTGTTTTTCAACGCTGATCCAAAATACTAGTAAAATAAAAAACCAGCAAAAAAACAATTTAATTGCATGTTTACTATTTCTATCCTGAAAAATGTAAATTGCTATACTAAAAATAATCAAAATTGAAACTACGACTATGGGGAATAGAAATATCTTTTCAAAGAAAATTAATAGATAAAAAGCAAGATAGGGAATAATGATAAAGTTAAAGGCTTTTACTGCTAAACATATCGCTCTCATTTATCCTCCGGTATCTCCTATAATAAATAAACTTTTTGTTCTCTGAGTATTTCGCTTTTATACTCAGATAAAAAATACATAGCATGTTCATAATACATTTTATTCATGGCACACACCTCTTCCTTGAGGACTAAAGTCCCCTTATGTTGCCAAGTTGTATAAACAATAACCCCCACATTCAATGTTCGCCTATTAGGCAATTAAGTTGGTTGCACTTAGGAGCTGGAGGACGGTAACCCAAAGAGGAGTGAGGCCGTCCCAAATATTTCCAATTACAAAATTATTTAAGCCTACAAATCTATGGCATGGGAAAATTAATCCGTCTGCGGAGACCGCCATCATACTATTGCATGCCCCACATTTGCTTTTATTGAATTCCCCAAAATAGAGTTTTCGAATTGTAGCTGCAGACGGATCATATTTTGTTAATAATTTATTTCTACTTCTTATTGAAGAGAGATTTTCTTGGGTAATGCCTATTAGCGTTTCATTCATTTTTATAATTTCAGAATGCCTTAAAGAAAATGGCGCCTCCTCTAAGTGCGAGCAATCCACTGGAGCTAGAAAAACTTTTTTAACATTTTGAAATTGTTTATTAAAATAGATCATTCTCAATCCGGTTTGTATCATTTCTCCAGTTTCAATGTTCCACAGCTCATTGGCAGAAGCCGAGATAGCAATTTATATTCTCTCTACGATTCGATAAGACCCTTTCCCATTAATAAAAGGACGATACTTGTTTTGAAATCTTCCTCGTTGAGAGCCTCGCATGTGTACTTGCCATTTAAAGATTCCCCATATCCATTCTCCCAAGGGCTGCCTGGTTGATTGAATAATTGTTTATTTTTGGATATTTGATAGTCATTGCAGTCCAACAGCTTTGCAGTCTTTGGATCCATTACGGTATGCGTTGTTTTGTATCCCCTTTCTCCCAATTATTACTGTTCAATGAACAGCGTTCTGACTCCGATATTCGAGAGCCACTCCCTGACCACCGTGGCTGTAAACTCCGGGCCATTGTCGGAGCGGATGTGCTCCGGCACTCCATGAGTAATCATCAACGCGAACAGTTGCTCCAGGACGTCTTGTGCACTGATCGAGCGGGCAACATGGAGCAACAGGCATGCGATCATCAAACCATTTACATCCAAGAAATTAGAATGCCTATTTAGAAATTATCCTACCTATCCGACGTTCTTGCCTCTACAAAATCTAACTCCACGGAAACGTGGTTGAATTTTTCCAAGACGAAACCCTAGACAATTTTCCCCATCGTCGTTCTACCATCTTTAAGAGTTCTGCCTCAGAAATAAAACAAGGGTTGTTTCTTGAGGAGGTAATCAACTTTCAACTTCCCCTTGGGTGGCAGATTCGGCTCAACGAGAATTTTGATTGAAACTCCACCCCTAGTTGCGAGTAGGGCTGTGATGCACCTGTCAGCATAAACAGGCCAATTCTGCACCACTCGAATGGGTCCGTTTGTCGCAAAATCGATCTCTCGTCATCCGCCCTCTTTCCGAGTATCGCCTGTAGGTTGAACTGGATGATCCCAACGACTGCTACAGAACAGACTGCAGAGTATCTGATTGATGTCCAATTTCTTAAAGAATATTCGTACTGCTCAGTTATTTTATCGGGATTACTTTTAAAATACTTATTTTTACTTATTTCATTAAAACTCAACAATAATAGCGGAGATCCAGAAAAAAAGGTTTTTATGAAATATCTTCTCTCTAATTTATTCATGATTCCCTCCTAATGAACTTTATTAATATAATCGAAGTACATAGAAATAAAATATTGGAATAATGAAAAATGTATAAAAAATAGCTTTAAGAGCGGGAAAATTGGATTTTCGCCCGTAAGGTGACTCCTTTTAAATGGCTTTGTCATCTTAACTGCCTTTTCCTATTTCAATTTAAATAAACTAGTTAAAAGCTGTCAATATGGAAAAATGTGATATTTAGGATGATGCGGTTCTGAATACCAGAATACAATCAACTAATGGCATTGACATAAAGAGGTCAACTTTTTTAAACCGGGATTTCCCATAGATCGCGAAAAGCCACCACACTTCCTCTTTTAACTGGGTGTTCTCCTAATTGTCTCCAGTTCCTTCAGGCGCTTGGCCTGATCCACCCTCATCCCGCCATATTCCTTGCGCCAGCGGTAATAGGTTAACTGCGCTATGCCCAACTGCCGGCTGACTTCCCCGATAGCCAAACCCTTGCTCAAGAGTAGCTCAGCCTCTCGCAACTTGGCGATGATCTGTTCCGGTGTGAACCGTTTCCTGCCCATGACAAGCCTCCTTTTTGCCAGGTATAACTAACATTATACCTGGATCGATTTTCGGGGGGCAGGTCAGCTGTGCCTCGCTTGTTGTAGTTTCCGGCAATTTGTTACCACATAATGTTGACAACTGCAGATATATATTATATATTATATATCGAGGTGCAAAATGCAAAAGAAACTTCTTTTGTCCATTGATGAGCAGGTTTACTCAGGACTGCTGCGTGTTGTTGGCCGCGGCAAGATCAGCCACTTCATAGAAGAGCTGATAAGACCCCTGGTCACCGGAGATGCGCTTGATGATGCCTATAAAACCATGGCGGCCGACCGCCGGCGGGAAAAAGAAGCCCTTGAATGGAGCAATGCCATGATCACAGATGTGAAGAATGAAGCGCGGTGAAGTATGGTGGGTAAATCTTGATCCCGCGATCGGAACCGAGATCAAAAAAACCCGCCCTGCCGTTATCATCAGTAATGATTCCGCAAACAAGTTCCTGAACCGGGTGCAAATAATTCCCTTGACCAGCAATGTCGAAAATTGCTATCCCAGCGAAGCCATAATCAAGCTGAATGGGAAAGACAGCAAAGCCATGGCCGATCAAATCACGACAGCCGACAAGAAACGATTGCAAGATAAAATTGGATCGCTATCGTCCAAGGACATGTTGGCCATCGAAAAAGCGGTTAAAATTCAATTGGGCTTGCCCTTGTAGAGGATCAAATACCAGGTCAACGTATTGGATATGTCAGGGTCAGCAGTTTCGATCAGAACCCCGGACGGCAACTGGAGAATGTTTCGCTCAATAAGGTCTTTACCGACAAAGCCTCGGGCAAGGATACCAAGCGGCCTGAGCTCGAGGCGCTCCTTGCCTTCGCCCGTGAGGGCGATACGGTTGTTGTGCACAGCATGGATCGCCTGGCTCGGAATTTGGACGACCTGCGGCGACTGGTGCAAATGCTGACCAAACGGGGTATCCGGATCGAGTTCGTCAAGGAAGGGTTGCATTTCACCGGCGAGGATTCGCCCATGGCCAATCTGTTGCTCTCGGTCATGGGCGCCTTCGCTGAATTTGAGCGGGCCCTGATCCGCGAGCGCCAGCGCGAAGGAATCGCCCTGGCCAAGAAACGTGGAGCGTACCGTGGCCGCAAGAAAGCACTATCGCCCGAGCAGGTGGCCGATCTGCGCCAGCGGGCCGCTGCCGGCGATCAAAAAGCTGCCCTTGCCCGCGAGTTTGGCATCAGCCGTGAAACCTTATACCAATACTTGAGATCAGTTGACTGATCATCCACATCGAAGCTTGTTGAGCCTCAAAAGATCGGTTCGGGACTGGGGTTCTTGAAAAATCTCATCCAAGATGAAAGAATCCAATCAAAAGAGGAGGGATCGGATGGCTTCTCTAGAGTCATATGGGAAATCTCGGATAAAATGATTAAGAAGCGATTGTATCGAGGATGTTTCTAGAATGGTAATCTTTGTCTAAAAGAAATCGGAAATCCTGGGTGATGGACTCAAGCGGGAGGTAAGACATGCTCCAAGTGAAGGGACTGAAAAAGAAATATGGTCAATTATTGGCGGTTAAGGGCATTGATTTTACTGTCAACCCGGGGGAGGTACTCGGATATCTGGGACCGAACGGTGCTGGAAAGTCCACTACAGTCAAGATCCTAACTGGGTTACTGCCGGCTACCCAGGGAGATATCCATTACTGTGAGCGCGATGTGCGCGCTGATATCACCTGGTTCCAACACCGGCTTGGTTATGTGCCCGAACAAGCAGAGATTTATTCCCATATGAGTGCCTGGGAGTACTTGTTGCTTGTAGGCCGGTTACGGAGACTGCCTGAATCCCTACTGATCAAAAAAGCCGGATCGCTTCTGGAACTGTTTCAGTTAGGGGACTTTGCCCACTATGCCATATCCTCCTATTCCAAGGGAATGAAGCAAAAAGTGCTGATCATTGCTGCCCTGATTCATGACCCGGAAGTGCTGATCCTGGATGAGCCGCTTTCCGGTCTTGACGCTTCGATGGTTATGGTTTTTCGCCATCTGATCCATGAGTTGGCAGCGCGAGGCAAAACAATATTCTTCAGTTCGCATGGAATGGACGAGGTGGAAAAGATATGTTCCCGCGTGCTCATTCTCTTCCAAGGCGCTATTGTCGCCCACGATTCAGTAAGTAACTTACGGAAGCTCTTGGCCGCCCCTAGTCTCGAAGAAGTCTTCCGGCAGCTGGCGATACGAGAAGACCCGCGGCAGGTGGCCGGAGCAATCGCTGGTGTTGTGAGCAGAAGCATATGATTCTACGTTGCAAAAAGAAAATTAATCGTGGGACCTTTTCCGTCCTTTGCCGTCATTTTTTTATCCGATTTTTTCAAAATGATTCCATGGCCTTTGCCGAGCAACAGACGGAGAAGATCATCATTTCAATTGTGATCCTAGCTTCGTTCGGGACCCTACTCGCATTTTCACTTCTTTATCCCCAATACCTTTTTTCCCCTGATTCTCCCTCCACCTGGAAAGAGAAGTGCTATTTCATCTCCGTTATAATGTTATTGTTCGCGGTCCTGTCTATTTTGGAGTGGGACAACCTTTTCCTTGATCGAAAGGATTTTCTTAACCTTGGGCATCTTCCGGTTTCTCCGGGAAAAGTCCTCCTTGCCAAGATTGCTGCCATAGGCCTATTTATCGCTCTGTTTTGTTTCGGTGTGGCTTTGTTTTCAGGAATTATTTTTGCAGGATTTTTAACCCACTTACAAAGCAGCATTCTTTACAGCGTCCGCTATTTCCTCTCTCACTTTATATCGATCTGGGCTGCATGTTTATTCGTCTTTTTATTGTGCGCCTTTATCCAATCATTTTTCATGGTTCTGATCCCGCGCGCCTGGTTAAAGAGATCGGGTGCATATCTGCAATTCCTCTGGATCTTCGCGTCGGTGATCCTTTTCTCAAGCATTGATAGAAGCCTGATAGTTTTTCCAGATTGGCTAAAAAATGCAAATGCCAAGGTCTTCGCGTTTCCATCCCTTTGGTTTACCGGTCTGTACGAATGGCTCATTGGCCGGCGCCATCCAATGTATCCTCACCTGGCCTTGGTGGGAATGGCTGTCCTGTTGCTGTTGCTCATTATTTATATTGTAACTGCGGCAATAGGTTACCGTCGGCATTTCCGCAGCGAGAATGAACAAATGGAAGAGATCGTGCCCGAAGGGAAACTGATGGCCGTTTCCAAGCGGATATTTTTGCGCCAGCCCCACGAGCGAGCGACCTACGATTTTATTGCCATTACCCTTAAACGCAGCTCTATTCACCGTCTCAGAATGGGAGGTTTTCTAGCCATCGGGACAGCGCTGGCTATGCTCCTTTTCGTTAATAGCGGCAGGCTCGGATCTAAAGCTATAGCACTCGCTTACAAAATCACTCCGTTGCATATTCTTATTGCTTTTACTCTGCTAGGTTTACGTGCGATTATGGAAATACCTGTGCAATTGGAGGCAAACTGGATCTTTCGTATCACAACCAATGAACGGATAGCAGTCTATCGGTCTGCGATCATTAAGGTGACCATTGTGAGGGTCATACTGCCAATTGTAATTATCGCTGGAATAATTCATTGGTTGGCTGGAGGAGCACGCTTCGCTATAATCCATTCCATCTTCGCATTTGCATTGTCTCTTTTTATTTTGGAAATTGCTTTCCTGCGCTTCCGCAAAATACCTTTTACATGTTCGTACCTGCCGGGAAAAGCGAACCTGAAAAGCCTTGCCGGGCCATACCTTCTTGCTTTCTTGCTCTATTTGATTTTGGTAAACTTGATTGAGCAGTTTTGTTTTTACAAACCTATATCAATGATCATGGGGATCTTTCTACTACTCGCTGCTGCAGGGGTTCTGCATTGGGTAGGTCTGTGCCGGAAAGGAGAAGATCTGCAATTTATCGAAGAGCCCGATCCAGTCATGCTCTCTTTGGAAATTGATCATGATTAGTCTAAACATCTATCCCCCCCCTTATTTTTACAGGTTAATGAATATACTTGAGGCAAAGGCATAGGAATAACGCTGGCCTTGCCGCTATTACGTTAAAAGCTCAGATATGGAGCGGTTATGGTTGATGTTGAAAATCACCCGGGCAAAATACTCTAAGTATAAAATTAAAAATGTTAAGATAAAATGCAAGTTAAGGGGTAGTTTGAGTCCCGGCAATTGGACACACCCAAACAGTATTAATGCCATGTTTATCATTGTAACTATTTCCATTCCGCATATAGCCCGGCGCAGCTCTTGGGATTGAGGAATTTGGCCCAATCGCGGCTGTTGGCTCGCCCGAAACTGCGCCGGCATTGCCGCCCGGGCGATTTTCTGCTATTTTGACACAACAAAATGTTTATTATGTTGTTATTCGCAATGGTTTTTGAAATTTTCCGAATTTTAAAGAAACTTTCAGGAATTCAGTCATATTTATATTATGGATCTCAATTCAATAAAATCCTATTATGGTTCCCCGTCTTTCAATCAGCCTTGGCAGAATATTGATTACCTGAATGAAAAGCAGCTCAAAATATTAACCGCAAAATTCCGGGATTATTACGAAAAGGCGCCGGGGTCAAGAATCGCCCGCATTTACGGGCGTTACTTCCTCATATTTTTGTTTTTGCGCTATACCGGCGCCCGGATCTCCGAGGTCGCCGGCATCGATGATCAGGCCGATGTGGATTATCGAACCGGTGACGTTACTATGGCCGTCCTGAAACGTCACAACCCTCATAAAAAAAAGATGAGAAAAATGGTCCCCGTGCCGCTGCAGGCGGTAAAAAAGCTGTCCCGTTACCTGGCGCAGTTCCCCGAAATGAAAGGCAAGGCTTTTTCTGTTGACCGTTCAAATTTTTTAAGTTGACCATCGTGCAGCAGATCCTGGGACATGCCAATCTGAACACAACGGCGGTTTACCTGCAATTTTCCGGGCAGGAAGCCAAATCGATCCTGAAAGACCGCGGGCTCATCTGATCCCTGGACGAAATTCGACCCTCACATAAGTTTTTCAAGCCATTTCAAAATGGCGTCGCGGGTGGCCCGGAATGCCGCCAGTTTTTCGTCATCGCTGCCACGGACGGCCGAAGGATCCGGGAAACTTTCATGACGGTTTTCCCTGGCGCCGGGAAAGAACGGGCATGCCTCGCGGGCGTTGTCGCAGACGGTGACCACCAGGTCCATCTCGCGCCCCATGAATTCTCGCACATGCTTGGAGCGATGACCTGAAATATCAATGCCGATCTCGGCCATTACCTTGACAGCCAGGGGATGGACCGTTCCCGGCTCGGTGCCGGCGGAAAATGCCTGATACTGGTTTCCGCGCAGCTGATTCATCAGCCCTTCGGCCATCTGCGAGCGGGCCGAGTTGTGGGTGCACAGGAACAAGATACTCTTTTTCCCCATTGCGATTCAATCTGCCTTGAAGTACTTTTTGCGAAAATAAAGAGCTACGTTGACCAGGCCGATCATCACCGGCACCTCGACCAGAGGCCCGATAACAGCGGCGAACGCCGCCCCGGAGTTGATGCCGAACACGGCCACGGAAACGGCGATGGCCAGTTCAAAATTATTACTTGCTGCAGTGAATGAGAGGGTCGTGGAAACCGGATAGCCGGTTCCTAACTTTCGGCTCATGTAAAAGCTCACCATGAACATGACCACGAAATAGATCAGCAGTGGAATGGCGATGCGTACGACATCCAGGGGGATCCTGACGATGGTTTCCCCTTTCAGGCTGAACATGACCACGATGGTGAACAGCAGGGCGATCAGGGTGATGGGGCTGATTTTGGGAATGAATTTCGTCTGGTACCATTCCTTGTTTTTCAATCTGATCAGGGTGAAACGGGTGATGATCCCGGCGATGAACGGTATCCCCAGGTAAATAAACACGCTTTCAGCGATACTGCCCATGGTCACTTTCGACAGATCAATGTTTCCCAAACGCACGCCGATGAGCGGTGGCAGCACCTTGATGAAGAACCAGGCGAACAGCGAATAAAAGAGCACCTGGAAAATGCTGTTGAAAGCCACCAGTCCCGCCGCATATTCCGTGTCGCCCTTGGCCAGGTCGTTCCAGACAATGACCATGGCGATGCAGCGCGCCAGGCCGATCATGATCAGCCCCACCATATACTCGGGATAGCCGCGCAGGAACGTGATGGCCAGGAAGAACATCAGCAGCGGTCCGATCAGCCAGTTCTGGGCCAATGACAGCAGCAGCACTTTCCAGTTTTTAAAGACGTCTCCCAGTTCCTCGTACTTGACCTTGGCCAGCGGCGGATACATCATCAGGATCAGCCCGATGGCGATGGGGATATTTGTGGTCCCCACGCTGAACGTGGTGTTGAACGCAGACACAACGCCCGGAATTACATAGCCAATGAGCACGCCCAAGGCCATGGCGGCAAAGATCCAAACCGTCAGGTAGCGGTCAAGGAAACTAAGCCTTTTCGTCGTTCCATCAGACATGTCATACCTCCATGCTTTTTTGAGCAACAGTTGGTTCGTTGAGTTTCTTGCTAACACGATCACTAACACCAACACTTAGAGATCGTCTAAGGACTCTTAAGGGCATTGGATGAATCCCTGCGACCACAGGCAGCCGCCGCAGGCCGGGTGGACGTTGCCGTAGCAGTCCTCGTTGTTGATGTCGGGCAGGTCGCAGCTGTTGCAGGTGGTGCAGGGGGCGAAGGCGAACTCTTCCAGCTTGCGCCGGAAATCCCGGGTTTCAGGATTGTTCCAGATCTCGTCCAATCCGCGCTCTCGCAGCGAGCCGAAGGTGAAATCGGGCCATGTGCGCGTATGGCCGTTCAGGCAGACCGTATGGGCGTGCAGCAGAGGCAGGCATGGGCCCATGCATCCGTCCCAGCGCACGCTGGCGCTGTGACGCTGCAAAAAAGGACACAACCCTTCATGCCCGGGAGTCAGCTGTGTGAAGGCAAGCGCAGCGGGGAATACGGAGGCCATTTTCTCCATCGTTTTTTTATCGATGCCGGATCGGTCGAAGCGCGGCATGATGCATCCGCCTTCGGGCAACGCCTCAAACAGTACCTGGCCATACAGAACTTCCGGCGCCATGTCCACGGTGTAGGGCTCGACATTGCTGAGTGAAAAGTGGTTTGCGCCCAGGCGCTTGGCCAGGTCGACGACGGCCGGCAGGTCGGCGATATTGCGCTTCATGGCCACGAAAGAGATGCCCAGTTCCGGTTTGTCGCGCATGGCGTTCAGGCGCTCCAGGTTGGCGATGATCTCCGGCAGGTGGTCGCCAAGGCGCACATCGGCGTAGCTCGCCGGCGCGGCGCCGTCGATCGACACCCAGATGCGGTCGAGGCCGGCGGCGATCAGGCGCCGGGCCAGCGCCTCGGTCAACAGGATGCCGTTGCTGATCAGCTCCACCCGGCTTCCCCCTTGCTTGGCCGCGGCCACCATATCGGCGATGCGCGCATGACCCAGCGGCTCGCCGAAACCTCCCAAAAAAATAGCGGGCCGCCCGGGAAAGGATCGCACGCCCGCCATGATCTTTTCAAAAAGCCCGAACTCCATGAAACCAAGGGGCTCTTCCCAGCCATGGCGCATGCAGGTGCGGCAGTCGAGATTGCAGCGGTTGGTCGGCTCGACATAGAGTTTTTCCAGCCGCTCGCTGCCCAAGACTCCGCCCCCGGCATGGGGATGTTGCGAAATCCCTCCTAACGGCTCCATACCATGTAGGCTGCGGCGACGAGCAGCAGCAGGCCGCAGATCTTTTTGACCACGTTCAGAGCCTTCGAGCTTTCGTTCCAGCGCAGGTAATTTTCGATTACACGCGTGAAGGTGCCGGCAAAGACGATCACGGCGCAATGGCCGATGCCGTAAGCCAAAAGCAGCGGGACGCCGTAGATCAGGCTGGTCGATGACTTGGCCAGCACGATGGCCAGGATCGGCGCCATGTAAGCAAAGGTGCAAGGGCCCAGCGCCAGTCCGAAGAGCAGTCCCAGCAGATACCCGGCCCAGGCGCCCCGGCCCCGGGCTTTGGCATTCGCTGCTCCGGGAAGGTTTAACTTGATGATCCCCAGCAGGTAGAAGCCGACCAGCACGAAAATGCCGGCCACCAGGAAGTTGCTCCAACGACCGATGTCGCCCAGCATGCGCCCCAGGAGCGACGTGATGACCCCGATCAGGGCGATGGTGGTCAGGATGCCCAGGGCGAAAGCCAGCGAGATGCGGAAGGCCTTGCGCGTCGTGAGTTTCTCCTGCTGGCTGACGAATCCGACGATCAGCGGGATGCTGGCCAGGTGGCAGGGGCTGAGCAGGATGCTCAGTATCCCCCAGATGAATGCACCCGCCAGCCCGAGCAGTGGATGGCCATACAGCAGCTTCGTCACCCAGGTAAAAAGGGCTTCCAGCATTATTTCACGCCTTTCTGCTGCAGGACCTTGATCAGCTCATCCTTGGGGAAGAAGCCTTCATGGCGAAAATACTCCTTGCCCTCCTTGTCCAGGAACACCTGGGTGGGAATGACGCGAATTTTATAGCTGGCGGCAAAGGGCTCGCCTTCCGGGGTCCAGACGTCGTGGAACACCACCTTGACCTGGTCGGCGTAATCCTTCTCGATATCCTTCATGATCGGCTGCATCATTTTGCAGGGGATGCAGCGCACCGAGCCCAGCTCGACGAACGTGACCAGATAAGTCGCCTCAGCTGCTGCGGTGCTGTTTTTCTCATCGGCCTTGGAATTGGCAGCATCGCAGCTTACAGAAAACACTCCCAGCACCAGAATCAAAACCAAGCCGCGGATGAAGGTGTTTCTCATTTTCTGCTCCTCGATTATTTGACCAACATTTTTTTGATGTCTTCGACTCCCGGGACCTTGCCGGCCACTTTCACGACGCCGTCCACGACCAGCGCCGGCGTAATCATCACGCCGAAGGCCATGATCTGCTGAAGATCCTTGACTTTCTCGACGTGGAAATCCAGGTTTAGCTCGGAAGCCGCCTGGTGGGCGTTCTCTTCCAATTTCTGGCACTTGGGGCAACCGGTACCCAAAATTTGAATCAGCATGTTTCCTCCTTCATATCGGCATCTTTTTGCTTTTTACTTTTTCACTTTTCACTGTTTCAGCGAAGCCGTCAGCTTTTTGCCAAGCTCGGCAACCACGGCATCGATGCGCTCGTCCGTTGCCGGCGACTTGCCTTTCACAATCCCCAGGTCGGTGACGCGCACATGGATGATGTTTTCCGTGATCCCCTTTTCGGCCAGCGTTTTACGGGCACACTCCAGGTTGCAGCCATCGACCACCAGCAGCCGGTCGGCACCCTTGGCCGAGGCTATGAAACCGGGAAGATTGGCCCCGACCCCGGCCAGGCAGAACATGCCGGCGCAGCCTCCTTCAGCGAACTTGCGGGCAGCCTTGTCTGCGATCTCGCCCGTGTCGGCTGCGCCGGAACAGGGGACCAGCAACGTGACCGATCCACCGCAGGCGCAACTGGTTGACTTTGTTTCGCTCATGGCAGACTCCTTTACCCTTAAAATTTACCAAAAATAAAGCCGACGATCGTCGACAGAACCACCACCAGGCTGGAAAACACGACGGTCTTCTTCAAACCCATGATCCGGCGCAATACCAACATGCTGGGCAGCGACAGGGCAGGCCCAGCCAGCAGCAGCGCCAGCGCCGGCCCCTGCCCCATGCCCGACCCCATCAACCCTTGCAGGATGGGCACCTCGGTTAGGGTGGCGAAGTACATGAAGGCGCCGGAAATGGAGGCGAAGAAATTGGCGAGCAGCGAGTTGCCGCCCACCGCCCCGCTGACCCATGCCGACGGGATCAACCCCTCGTGCCCAGGGCGGCCCAGTAATATGCCCGATACCAGTACGCCACCGATGAGCAGCGGGAAGATCTGCTTGGCGAAATCCCAGCTCGCGGCGAACCACTCCCCCGCTTCGCCCTTGTCCCGGCTGAGGATGATCGAAAGAGCGATCACTCCGGCCCCAAACGCCAGCAGGGGCTGGCCAGGGAAAACGAACGCCAGAACAATGGCAGGGAGGGCGGCGACGACTACCTGCCAGCGCGGCAGGTGGAACCAGATGATCAGGATCGCACCCAAGCCCAGGGCGGCCAGGCCGGTGATCAGCCATTTGAGCGAATAGACGACCGCAAAAAAGCCCCCGACACCGCTTGGCTTGCCCCAGTTGGCGAAAACCAGGATGGCGACCAGCGAAAAGAAAAAGAGAGCATTTTGCCAGAGCGGCCGGCCGGCTTCGGGTTCAGGCATGGTCATTTGCGCATTGGCTTTTTCCGTCTCTTCCTTGCGAAAAACGAAATGCATCAGCAGGCCGATGACGATGCTAAAGAGAATGGCAGCGACGGCGCGGGCCACGCCGATCTTCAAGCCTAACACGCGTGCCGTCAGGATGATGGCTAGGACGTTTATCGCCGGACCTGAATAGAGGAACGCCGAGGCCGGGCCCAGCCCGGCGCCCATGTGCCAGATGCCGGAAAACAACGGCAGCACCGTGCAGGAACAAACAGCCAGGATGGTTCCAGAAACCGAGGCCACGCCGTAAGCCAGCGCCTTGTTGGCCTTGGGCCCGAGATACTTCATGACCGATTCCTTCTTGACAAAGACCCCGATTGCCCCGGCAATGAAGAAAGCCGGGATCAGGCAGAGGAGAACGTGCTCGCGGGCATACCACTTGGCCAGCTGCAGCGCCTCAATCACTGCCAGGTCAAAGCGCAGCGTGCCCACTGGCAGGTAGAATAACAGCAAAAACAATGCGATCATCCAGAAAAGGATCTTCCACTCTTTTTTCCACTCCATTACTCGATACTCCTTGCCGTGGGCGAAACCGTTTTTTTCTTCTTCACCATTGCACCATAGCGCGTCAAGGCAACGACCTTGCAGCCGCCTTTTCGCGCTTCACTTTTTTTAGCGCTGACGGGGCAGGGTCTTCCCTTGGGGCCGAACGCGCAAAGCCGCTCCCGATCCTTCCTGGCCTGCTCGGGCGAAATCTTCTCGCTGATGGCCATGAGCAGAAAGCGGATGAACATGTCTTCCTCGTTCAGGCGGTACAGGATCCAGCGCTCCTGGCGCCGGTCAATGACGATGCCGGCCTTCTTCAGGATCCGCAGGTGGAAAGAGAGGCGCGGCTGCTCCAGGTTCAGGGCAAAGGCGATCTCGCAAACGCAGAACTCGCCGTTGCCCAGCAGCTTCAGCACCCGCACCCGGGTATCATCGGCCAGGGCCTTGAATGTGGTGACGATGTCGCTCATGGATCGCCTCATTCATAAATTTTTTTTTATGCATCAACATTATAAGCCATGCACGTTAAATGTCAAGATGCCTAGTTTCAGTGCCGTTAATTCAATTCGCCCAACGCTTTCGGTGTCGCTCGATTCTATTTAAATTGATTTGAACGGGCCCGGCCGGCGGTGGCGCCGCGCCCGCCTTGCCAATCCGTTTTTTTATGATATAATCGGGCCAAATCCGACCACGCAAGGAGAAACGATCATGGCCAAAGGCAAAGACAAAGTCAAGGAAAAGTCGAACAAGCCCAAGCTCTCCATCAAGGACAAGAAAAAGAAGAAAAAAGACAAGCTGGAAAAGAAGTCCTCTATCATGTAACGCCGCGGCTCCGCCGCTTCCGCCCCCAGCCAACACTCCGTACTGGGCATTCTGCTCATTTTTACGTCAGCCCCACCTGCCCGTCCTGACTGAAAATCGTTGTATGGCAAACTGACGCGGCAGCGCCGCCTCAGGCCAGCAGCAATGCGACCAGGAATGCCGCGCCGCCGAGCAGGGCCAGGGGCTTGACGGCCCGCCAGCCGCGGTTGGCCCGCTTCAGTACCCGGAACTCGGTGACAAAAACCGTTTCGCAGGCCCCGTTGCCCGTATCGTCGCGCACGGTGCTGCTGCCGCGGAAAAACTGGTTGGCGGGCTGGCTGTAGGAAGCCAGGTAGCCCTTGAAATAGACCTGGTCCCCGGGGCGCGTGTTCAGGATGCGCCGGCTCATGTTGTCGTCGGCGCAGAGGATATGGTTGTTGGACAGGTGGCTTCCCGAGAACAGTTCCGCGATGTCCCCGTCGGGAAAGCGGCACATGCAGGTGAAATCGCGGTTCCAGAATTTCATCTCGCGGTAGACGCCGCTGCGGATGTTGCGGCCCCAGACCACGCACAGGTCCTTGATGTTCAGATGATCGCGCCAGCGGCGGTGCGATATGTCCAGCAGCGAATCGCTGCGGTGCTGGCTGACCACCAGCCCGGCAAGCTCGTAGTGGAACAGCGGCGTCACGATATAGGTCACTTTCTTGCGGGTGACCTGGAAGGGCGGGGGAAGGTCCTCGTCCGTCTGCAGCGGCTCGGCGAAGAGCTGGGGAAGGATCGCGGACTCCGGCGGCAAGCGGTCGTCGAAGACCATGGCCAGGACCCAGATGAGCAGGCAGAGCAAAAATCCCAGGCGAAATAGCTTGCTGCGGGTTCCGGCCGCGCCGCTGACAAAAGAGAGGACTGTTTTTTTCTGCCTGGCGTAGGGGGAGGGCTTGGCCGACTCGTCGACGGGAAAACGGTAGCCACAGGGACAATCCCGGGCGTCTTCAGGGCAATAGCAGCGGCATTGGGGGCAGGTCATGGTCTCCTCATTGTTGCGCACCATTGTAAGGGAAAAAATCATTGGCGGCAAGCCGGGCGCGGACGCGGACTTTCTTTTCTCCCGGGTTGTCGTATAATATCCGTGAACATCATGTCAATCCGCATCGATCAATGGCTGTGGGCCGCCCGCCTCTACAAGACCAGGAGCCTGGCCAACCAGGCCTGCCGCGGCGGCAAGATCCAAGTGGAAGGCGGGGCGGTGAAACCGGCCCGGCCGGTTCGCGAGAACGAGATCGTCGAGATCAAGCAGCCGCCCATCGTCCGCAGCTACCGGGTCAAAGGGCTGGCGGCCAAGCGCGTTTCGGCCGTGCTGGCCCGCGAGCTGGTCGAGGAGATCACCCCGGCCGCCGACCTGGAGATACTGGCCTTGGCCAGGCGCGACCCCCTGGGCCTGGTTTTCGCTTCACGCGACCGGGGCAGCGGCCGGCCGACCAAAAAGGAGCGCCGCGAGCTGGAAAAATTTCAGGAGAGCAAGCCCGACTCCTAAAGCGCCGTCCGTATCCTCCCGGCGCCGGCCTCAGCCCAAAGAATTTTCAATCTGCGCCAAAATCTCCCCGGCACCGCCGGCCAGGCCGAACTGCCCGGGCGGCACTTCGGCCTCGCGGGCATTGATCCGAACCAGCCGGGTGCGCGGGCGTTCCAGCAACTGCTCGGACATGCGGCGTACGCTGGGCACGGCCGTGCCGGCGCCGCACTCGACGATGGCCAGGGGGCAGTCTCCGAGTGCGGCCAGCCATCTCTGGAAGAGCCGCCCCTGCTCGCGGCTGCGCCGGGGCTGCCAGCCCCAGTCGCCGAACATCAGCACGTTTGGGCGGGCCAGGCGCCCGCAGGCCGGACAGGCCGGCAGAGGCGGCCGGGCCCGCATGGTCATACCGTCCACGAGGACCGTCACGCCGGCGGCTGGCCAGATCGCCTCGCGGCAGCCGGCCGCGCATTGCAGGTGGTGGAGCGACCCGTGGCACTCGTGGATACGCTCCTCGGCAAAGCCGGCCTTCTGGAACTGGCCGTCGACGTTCGAGGTGAAAACGAAACTACCACCAGGCTTGCCTGCGGCCCAAGCCAGCAGCCGGGCGAATCCCGCATGCGGGACGGTGCGGCGGTAGAGGTCGAGGCGGTGGCCGTAAAAGCCCCAGGCCAGCTCCGGGTCGCGGGCGAACCATTCGGGATTGGCCAGGTCGTAGAAGTCCAGCCCGAGCTTTTCATAAGGGGGATACGCGCCCCAGAAGCCCCGGCTGCCGCGAAAATCGGGCAATCCCGAGTCGACGCCCATGCCCGCCCCGGCGCACACCAGCAGCGCCTCGGCCTTGCCAATGGCTTCCGCCGCCTGCTTGATCCGATCATCCCAATCCCGGCTCATTCTACTTTTTCCTCAGTGATGAGTGAATGTGCTCAACGATCTTTCGTGATGAGTGCTGAGAAAGAGGAAGCCACTTCCTGATCGTGCCCTGCCTTTTCTCATCACGCATCACTCATCACGCATCACTTTTTTGAACAGCGGAGCTATGGCCGGTTCCGTTTTCTGCCTGGGCGGATCAAAGTTGGACAGCGAGATGCCGGCCAGGCGCACCGGGCGCGCGCCGGCTTCGGTGAGTTCGAGCAGATCGCTCGCGATCTGGAATATCGCGGCGGGCGACGCCAGAAAATCCGTGAATGTCCGGCGCCGGGTGACTTGCTGGAAATCCGCGTATTTGATCTTCAGGGTCACCGTGCGCGCGAGCTTGCCTTCCTCATGCAGCTCAGCAAAGACGCGGCCGGCGCACTCGCGCAGGAATTCCAGCAAGGACCCCTTCTCCAGAATATCCCTGGGGAAGGTTTCCTCGCAGCCGTACGACTGCCGTTCGCGCCAGGGAATCACCGGGCGCTCGTCGACGCCGCGGGCGATGTCGAAGAAGTAGCGCCCGGACTTGCCGAATTGCTCCTGCAAAAAATCCAGGGAGCATTTTTCCAGGTCGGCGACGGTGCGGATGCCCAGCTTTGCCAGCTGGGCGTCGGTAACCCGGCCGATGCCGGGAATGCGGATGACCGGCAGGGGGCGGATGAAGGCCATGACCTGCTCGGGCCTTACCACGCACAGCCCGTCGGGCTTGCGGGCGTCGGAGGCGATCTTGGCCACGAACATGTTGGCCGCCACCCCCGCCGATGCCGTCAGGCCGGTGGCCTCGACGATGCGCCGCTTGATTTCGCGGGCCAGGCGCGTGGCGCTGGGCTCGTTCTTTTTGTTGCGGGACACATCCAGGTAAGCCTCGTCGAGCGAGACGGATTCGACCAGGTCGGTGTATTCGCGGAAGATGGCATGGATCTGCTCCGACACCTGGTGATATTTTTTAAAATCCGGGGGGATGAAGAGGCATGGCGGGCAAAGGCGCCGGGCCTGGGCGCAGGACATTCCCGAATGAATGCCGAACTTGCGCGCCTCGTAGTTGGCCGTGGTGGCCACCGAACGGCTGTCGGGGCGGCCGCCGACGACCAGAGGCTTGCCGCGCAGCTCCGGACGGTCGCGCATTTCCACGGCGGCATAGAACATGTCCATGTCGACGTGAATGATCTTGCGCAGCGACGGTGCATCAGCCATGCGGCGAACCTAACACAGGCGCCGCTGGCTGTCAATGACAACGGCAGCCCGCCGCCGCGGCGGCCATGCGGGAAACGCCTTGTCAACAGGGCCTTTTTTCGCTAGAATAGCCTATTACGGCAACGCCTTTCGCCGTGTAACGAGGAGAAAACATGCCGCTCGATTTGCTGGGAAAGATCATGGCCCTGCTGTGCGCCGTGGTCTGGGCCGGAGCGGTCATCCTTTTCAAGCTGGCCGGGGACCGGATCCGGCCGCTGGCACTGAACCTTTACAAGACCGCCCTGACCGTGACCCTGTTGTTCCCGCTGCTGCTCCTGCTCCGCATTCCGCTCATCCCGGCCGGCATGCCGGGCAAATACTGGCTGGCCGTGATGGCCAGCGGCATCCTGGGCATCGCCATTTCCGACACCCTGTTCTTCGCCTGCCTGAACCGCCTGGGGGCCGGCATGACCGCCATCGTCGACGCCCTCTACGCCCCCTTCGTCATGACCGCGACCTGGCTGTTCCTGCTGCAGAAGCCGCGCCTGGAGCAGATCTGCGGCGCCCTGCTGGTCATCGCCGCCGTGCTGACCGTCGCCTACAGAAAAAGCGGCAGCCCGCTGCCGACCCGGCGCGTGATGAGCGGCATCTTTTTCGGCGTGGCGGCCATGGCCATCATGGCGATCAGCATCGTGCTCATGCAGCCGGTATTGAGCGGGGCTCCGGTCTTCTGGGTGACCGAATTGCGCATGCTGGCCGCCCTGGCGGTGCTGCTGGTCATGTTCGCCTGGCAGAAGGACCGCCGGCAGATGCTGGCGCCGTTGTGGCAGAAGGGCAGCCGGCATTATGCCTTCTGGGGCGCCCTGCTCGGCAACCTGCTCTCCATGACGCTCTGGGTGGGGGCGTTCAAGTTCACGGCGGTCAATTCGGCCGCGGTGCTCAACCAGACCAATACCGTGTTCGTGGTCGTGCTGGCCAGCGTCTTCCTGAAGGAGACGTTCACCCGCCGGCGCCTGCTGGCCACGGTGCTGGCTGTGGCGGGGTCTTTGCTTGTCTTGCTGGGCTAGCATCTTAGTGAAAAGTGAGCAGTGAAAAGTTAAAAGTTAAGAAAAGGCACAGATCGTAATCGATTGTTTCTCTTACTTTTCACTTTTTACTTTTCACTTTTCACAATAGGTCGTTCGCCCATCACAACATACTCATCATTTACACACCCCCCTATCTCTGGTAAAATCACAACATGAAACGCGTTCCCGTCTCCCTGCTCCTCATGCTCGTGCCGCTTCTGCTGCCGGCGGCCAGGGACGAGGCGGCTTTCGCCGCGGCGCGGGAAAAGATGGTCAACGAGCAGATCCTCGAGCGCGGCATCATCGACGATCGCATCCTCAACGCCTTCCGCAAGGTCAAGCGCCACCTGTTCGTCGCCCCCTCCTACCAGGACCAGGCCTACGGCGATTTCCCCCTGCCCATCGCCGAAGACCAGACCATCTCCCAGCCCTACATCGTGGCCATCATGACCTCGGTCATCGCCCCGAATTTCAAGAAAAAAGTCCTGGAGATCGGCACCGGCTCCGGCTACCAGGCCGCCGTTCTGGCCGAGCTGGTCCGCGAGGTCTACACCATCGAGATCTTTCCGTCCCTGGCCCGCACCTCCGAGACGCTCCTGCGCGGGCAGGGCTACCGCAACATCCACTTCCGCACCGGCAACGGCTACCTGGGCTGGCCCGAAGCCGCCCCTTTCGACGGCATCATCGTCACCTGCGCCCCGGACCACATCCCGGCGCCGCTGATCGAGCAGCTAGCCGTCGGCGGCCGCCTGGTCATCCCCATCATTTATTCCACCACCGTGCAGGACCTGCTGCTGGTGGAGAAGCTGGCCAACGGCAAGCTGAAAAAAACCAACCTCATTCCCGTCCTGTTCGTGCCCATGCTCCGCGCCGGCAATGCCCGCTGACATCCTGGGCGGCCTCAACCCCGAGCAGCGGGACGCCGTTCTGCATTTCGATTCGCCCCTGCTCATCGTCGCCGGCGCCGGCTCGGGCAAGACGCGGGTGATCACCCACAAGATCGCCCACCTGGTGCTGGAAAAGGGGTTCACGCCCCACCAGGTCCTGGCCGTCACCTTCACCAACAAGGCGGCCAGCGAGATGCGGGTGCGCATCGAGGCCATCACCGGCATCCAGGCCGGCCTCTTTCCCATTTCCACCTTCCACGCCCTGGGGCTGCGCATCCTGCGCGAGTCGGGAAGCGCCCTGGGCTTCGACGCCCAATGGCAGGTCATGGACGACGACGAGCAGCGGCGGCTGGTCGAGCGCCTGCTCAAGGAAAAGTTCCCGCGCCTGGCCAAGGACGGCGACGCTCTCCTGCGCAAGATCGGCCTGGCCAAGATGGGCCTGCATTATCCCAACAATACCGAGTTCCTGCGCCAGAAGGGCTTCGCCGAGGACGAGATCAGCGCCTTCGCCCATTACCACGCCGCCCAGCAGCAGAACAAGCTCTGGGACTACGAGGACCTGATCTCGTTCGCCGTCATCCTGCTGCGCGACCACGACGCCGTGCGCGAGAAGTACCAGCGGCGCTTCCGCTACCTGCTGGTGGACGAGTTCCAGGACACCAACCCCAACCAATACGAGCTGATCAAGCTGCTGAGCCACGACCGCCGCAGCATCACCGTGGTCGGGGACGACGACCAGGCCATCTACTCCTGGCGCGGGGCCAGCGTCCGCTTTCTCTTTGACTTCGAGCGCGATTTCCCCGGCACGCGCGTCATCAAGCTGGAGCAGAACTACCGCTCGACACCGGAGATCCTGAACTTCGCCAACCTGCTCATCAGCCAGAACACCGTCCGCCAGCGCAAGCAGATGTGGTCGGACACGGAAAGCAGCCACCCGGTCTTCGTGCTGCGCAGCCGCTCCAAGGAGGAAGAGGCCGAGGAGATCGCCCGCCTGGTCAGCAGCCTGCGGCGGAGCAATCCCGGCCTGTTCCCCATCGCCGTCCTCTACCGCATCAATTCCCAGTCCCTGGCCCTGGAGACCGAGTTCATCAAGCAGCGCATCGCCTTCCGCATCCTCAAGGGGCTGCGCTTTTTCGATCGCCGCGAAATCCGCGACGTGCTGGCCATGCTGCGCCTGGCGCTGAACCCGGCCGACGACATGGCCTTTCAGCGCCTGGTGGAGTTCCTGCCCCTGGGCATCGGCAGCCGCACCCTGGAAACGCTGCGCGCCTTTTCCCGCGAAAAGTCGCTGCCGCTGTTCGCGGCGCTGGAGCAATGCCTGGACGACAAGTTCAATTCCCGGCCGCTGTTCACGCTGCTGCGCGACATGAACCGGCAGAAAGACGGCATGCCGGTCGCCGAGATCCTGTCCCGGCTGTTGCAGGGCTCGGGATACCTGGAGATCCTGAAGGAAAAGGAGGAAGAGGAGCGGCTGCTCAACATCGCCGAGCTTCGCGAATTCATCGGCAAGTGGGAGACGGAGAACCCCGGCGCCCCGTTCAGCGACCTGCTGGACCGCATGACCCTTGAGCCCCGCGAGGCCAGCGGCGCGGAGAAGACCCAGGTGTTTCTGCTGACCATGCACAACGCCAAGGGGCTGGAGTTTCCCACCGTGATCGTCAGCGGCATCAACTCGGCCTACATGCCTTTTTTCATGCGCAAGGAGCGCGACGAGATCGAGGAGGAGCGGCGCCTGTTCTACGTGGCCAGCACCCGGGCCAGCCAGCTGCTGATCATCTCCACCGCCTCCGACCGGCCCATCGTTCTTCCTGCAGCAGGTCGGCGCGGCCTCCTACCTGCCCGTCTATTCGTCGCGCGAGATCATCGACGGCGTATTTCCCAGCGCCGTTGCCCCGGGCAAAGACGACGGCGCGTCGAGGCGCGGAAGGGACGGCCGCTTCATCGTCCATCCCATCTTCGGCCGCGGCCGCATCGTGGAAAAGATCTCGGAGAGCAAGTACCTGATCCACTTCAGCGACAAGGGCGACAAGCTGATCGATACGTCGGTGGTCAAGGTCGAATTCATTTAAGTAGACGTCAGACGTTCGTGCAGACGTTAGCACGAGAACCTTTTAGAAGTTTACGCGCTAAGAGCCGAACGATTTCCGATTCCGGCTTGTCGAACTCAGTGTCGTACATCGTACGTCTACATTAACGTCTAACATCTAACGCCTGACGCCTAACGTCTCGCGATCATGGAATTACATAGAACAATATTGCGAAGTAATGGCACACGCTTCCCGCCAGAACGAACAGGTGCCAGACGGCGTGGTGATAGGGCAGTTTTTTCCACAGGTAGAAGACCGCCCCCACCGAGTAAGACAAGCCGCCGGCGAGCAGCCACAGCAGCCCGGGCCGGGGAACATTCGCCAGCAGCGGCTTGACGGCAATGACCACCAGCCAGCCCATGGCCAGGTAGATCAGGGTCTGGGCCAGGCGGAAGCGGTCGACAAAGAATATCTGGAAAACGATGCCGGCCAGCGCCAGTCCCCAAACGACGCCGAAGAGGCTCCAGCCCCAGCCGCCGCGCAAGTTGACCAGCAGAAACGGCGTGTAGGTGCCGGCGATGAGCAGGTAGATGGAGGCGTGGTCGACGATGCGAAAGGCATGCTTGACGCGCTCGTCGCAAAAACTGTGGTAGAGCGTGGAACTGGTGAACAGCAGCACCAGCGTGGCGCCGTAGATGCTGCAGCTGACGATGTGCCAGGCGTCGCCGTTCAAAGCGGCCTTCACCACCAGCACCGCCAGGCCTAACGCGCCCAGTCCCGCGCCCAACCCGTGAGTCAGGGCATTGATCTTTTCTTCCTTGATCATTGTTCCTCGCATTTAAGGGAAAAGTATAAGGTAAAAAGGAATAAATATAAAGCAAGAAAACAGCACTCGGTGTACGGTACACGGTAGACGGTAGACGGCAAGAATAAGATAGGAACTTATTCGTAGCTTGGTATTTTGGATTTGAATGTTTTTCTTAACTTTTGCCTTTTTACTTTTGCCTTTTGCCTTGAATCATCGGGAAGTACAGACAAGTCCCCGCAATTCTCATCTTCCTCGTCACTCGTCACTTGTCACTCGTCACTAATCACGAATCACGAATCACTTGTCACGCGTTACGCGTCACGTATTGCGTTCAGGCATCACGATAGTTCGTTTCCGTTCTTACCGTCCACCGTACACCGTCTACCGTATACTGGGCTCGTATAGCCCTTTCCCCTATTGACTTTGCCCGGGCTCCCGATTATAACCTGTCCTATAGCGGCAAAACATGAAAAAGAAGATCCTGCTCATCCATACCGGCGGCACCATCGGCATGACCCGCGACAGCCAGAGCGGCGTGCTGCGCCCCGACCATTTCTACGCCAGCCTGCTCAAGGTCATCCCCGAGCTCTCGGCCATCGCCGACATCCAGGTGGAGATCCCCTTTGTCTTCGACAGCGCCGAGCTCAATTTCCACCACTGGCAGCAGCTGGCGACCATCATCAAGGCCCGCATCGGCGCCATCGACGGCGTGGTCGTCACCCACGGCACCGACACGCTGGCCTACACGGCGTCGGCCCTCTCCTACATGCTGCACAACGTCCCCGTCCCCGTCATCCTGACCGGGGCGCAAAAGCCGCTGGGGGAGCTGCGCAGCGACGCGCGCAACAACCTGATCAACGCCGTGGAGCTGGCCGCAACGGATATTCCCGAAGTCTGCATCTTCTTCGACTACAAGCTGCTGCGCGGCAACCGCACCAGCAAGAACCACATTAATTTTTTCGACGCCTTCCATTCGCCCAACTACCCGCTGCTGGCCGAGGTCGGCATCAACATCGAGATCTACCGCTCCAACATCCTCAAGCCCGGCGGCCATTTTCACGTGTTTGAGAAATTCTCCTCGGCCCTGGCGGTGCTGAAGCTGTTTCCGGGCTGCAGCTGCGACTATTTCCAGCCGGGCGCCGACATCCGCGCCGTGCTGATCGTCGCCTATGGCGCCGGAACCATCCCGCTGCAGACGGGCGACCTGCCGGCGCGCATCGAGAAATGGCTGGGCCAGGGCAAGCTGGTGGTCCTGGACAGCGAGGCCCACGGCGGCCGCATCGAGCCGCAACTGTACGAGTCGGGAAGCCGGCTGCTGGAGATGGGCGTGATCTCGGCCGGCGACATGACCTTCGAGGCGGCGGCCACCAAGCTGATGTTCCTGCTGGGCCAGTACGACCAGCCGGAACTGATCAAGGGCAATTTTCAGAAATCGCTGGCCGGCGAACTGACGGAACTGCCATGAGCGACTTTTTGTTTCCGAAGCGGAACCGGGAGGATGGAGGCAAGCCATGAGCCCGATCAATTCCCTCTGGGGTAACATTTTCAAGGACAGGGACGAAACCTGCCGCGACTCCTGCCTGCTGCTGAAAAAGATCCCCCTCTTTTCCGGGTTGCGCAAGCGAGAACTCCGCCAGATCGATCGCCTGGTTCACCGCCGCCAGTACAAGGACGGAGAGGTGATCTTCTGGGAAGGCGAGCCCGGGGTCGGGATGTACGTCGTTCAGGAAGGGGAAGTGGGCATCTACAGGGATTTCGCCAAGTGCGGGCAGAAGGAACTGGCCCGGATGCGGGCCGGTGACTTTTTCGGCGAGATGGCGCTGCTGGAAGACGATTGCCGCTCGGCCACGGCCGTAGCCGGCGGGACGACGCACCTGCTCAGCCTGATCCATGCCGACCTGTTCGACCTGATCGGCCGCAAGCCGCAGCTGGGCATCACGCTGCTGTCCACCCTGGCCAACATGCTCGCCCGGCGCCTGCGCCTGACCAACCTGGACCTGCAGCAGCTCTCCCAGGCGGCGCTGGGGGTCGAGACCGGGGAAAGAGCCGACCCATGAGCCAGGCAGGCGAAAGGCAGAGCATCGTCATCCATTTTGACCGCGGCTTTCTTTTTTTCCTGCTCAAAGCGGGACTGGTCCTGCTGGGACTCGTGGCGCTGGCCTGGATCCTGTCCTACAGCAGCATGGTGCTGACGCCGCTGATCCTCTCCAGCGTGCTCGCCATCCTGCTCAACCCCCTGGTGGTCATGCTCGAGAGGCGCGGCCTGGGGCGCACGCTTGCGGTCGTGCTGGTCATGCTCGTTCTGGCCGTACTGCTGGCCATCGTGCTGTCGTTGCTGGCTCCCATCATCGCCCATGAGTTCAAGACGCTCAGCAGCCTGGCGCAAAACGAGACGCCTGCCTCCCTGGTGGCGAAGCTGAAGGTCCTGCTGCGCCAGCACCTCCCCTGGCTGAAGAACCCCGGCATCATCTCCCAGATCCTGGGCTGGGCCGATAAGTTCATCCAAACCCTGCTTCACCGCAGCATCGAGCTCCTGCCCAGCATCCTGCCGCTGGCCATCGCGCTGGTGCTCATCCCCTTCATGACCTTTTTCCTGCTCAAGGACGGACGGCGGCTGAAAAAATCATTCGTCGCCATGCTGCCCAACCGCTATTTTGAAATGACGGTCAGCCTGCTGCACAAGATCGATTGCCAGCTGGGCAACTATATCCGCGGCCAACTGCTGGTCTCGCTGTGCGTCGGCGCCCTGGCGGCAACCGCCCTGGCCATCCTCGACATCCCCTACTTCCTGCTGATCGGCGGCGCGGCCGGGCTGGCCAACATGATCCCCTACTTCGGCCCCATCGTCGGCGCCATCCCGGCCGTGATCCTCAACATCGTGGCCAAGGGCTCGCTGGCGGCCGCCCTGCCCGTCATCGCGGCGTTCCTGCTCATCCGCCTCATCGACGACACGCTGATATCGCCCAACATCCTGGGACGCAGCCTGCACATCCATCCGCTGCTGGTGATCCTCGTCATCTTCACCGGCGGCGAGATGTTCGGCGTCCTGGGCCTGCTGCTCTGCATCCCCGTCACCGGCATTATCAAGGTCACCGTGCAACAGCTGATCTGGAATTTCAAGAATTACCGCTGCCTGCGCGGCGGCAGTTGAGCGATCAAAACTCGGCGAGGCGGAATGAATGAATGGACTCGACAAGGCAAGCAGGAAGTGCACATGGCTGATCGGACCTGCAGAAATGGTATAATCGCCCTATGAACGCCATCTCCATTGAAGGCCGCTCATTCCTGAAGCGCTATGCCTGGTTATCCATCACCGCCGCCGTGGCGACCATCGGGCTGAAGGTGGCGGCATGGCTCTTCACCGGTTCGGTGGGCCTGCTATCCGACGCCCTGGAGTCCCTGGTCAACCTCGCGGGCGGGATCATCGCCCTGGCCATGCTCGAAGTCGCCTCCAGGCCCGCCGACAAGGACCATGCCTTCGGCCACAGCAAGGCGGAGTATTTTTCCAGCGGCATCGAAGGTACACTGATCCTTTTCGCCGCCCTGGCCATTACCTACGCGGCAGTTCAACGCCTGATGCATACCCGGCCCCTCGAACAGCTCGGACTCGGCCTGGCGATCTCAGTGATCGCCTCCCTGATCAATTTCTTTGTCGCCCTGGTCATCCTGCGCGCCGGAAAAAACAACGACTCGATCACGCTGCGTGCCAACGCCCATCATCTGCTGACAGACGTCTGGACATCGGCCGGAGTCATCGTGGGCGTGATCCTGGTGGCTCTAACCGGCTGGCAATGGCTGGACCCGGTGGTAGCCATATTGGTGGCATGCAATATTGTCTGGACCGGGGTAAGCATCGTGCGGGCCTCGGTCTTCGGCCTGATGGACGTCTCCCTTCCACCCCTGGAACTGCAGAAGATCGACCAGGTGCTTGCACAGTATAAACCGAACGGAGTGCAATTCCATGCCCTGCTCACCCGCCAGTCGGGAGCGGAGCGCTTCATCTCCATGCACGTCCTGGTACCCGGTGGCTGGACCGTCCAGCAGGGTCATGACCTGCTTGAGCAAATCGAGGCCGAAATCCGCGCTACCCTGGCCAGCGCCACGGTGATCACCCACCTCGAGGCCCAGGAAGACCCCACCGCCTGGGACGGGTGAACGATCAACACAAGGACGTCTGCTCCAGGTACCGGGACAACCTTTCCAATCCTGTTTTGAAGTCGCTGCGGCCGAAGCCGATGCGGAAATGCCGCGCCGCGGCGCCGAACAGCGAGCCGGGGGCGAGCAGAACGCCGCAGTCCCGCAGCAGGCCGGCGCAGAAATCGTCGCTGGCCGCGGCGAAGCGCACGGCCGGGAAAGCGACCGGCCCCGCACTGGGGCGCCGCCAGGAAAACAGGCGCTCGTGGCGCGCGAGGAAATCGTCCAGGCAGCGCAGGTTGCCGCGGATGATCTCCAGGTTGCGCGCCAGGATGGCGTCACGGTGGCGCAGGGCCAGGCGCGCCAGGAATTCGCTGGGAGCGGCGACACAGATGGTCGTATAATCCTTGAGCTCCACCATGGCGCGCCGCACCTCGGGATTGCGGCAGGCCACCCAACCCAGGCGCAGCCCGGCCAGCCCGAAGGCCTTGGACATCACCCCCAGCGAGACGGCGTTCTCATACAGCTCGCAGGCGGCCGGCAGCCGGTCCGCGGCATCGTATTCCAGGAAGCGGTAGACCTCATCGGAAAAAAACAGCAGCCCGCGCTCCCGGGCGATCTCCACAATCCGTTCGAACTGCGCTTTGTCCGGCAGGTAGCCGGTCGGGTTGTGGGGAAAATTGACCACCAAGGCCCGGGTGCCCGCGCCGACCGCTTGGGAAAGCCGCTCGGGGTCGAGGGCCCAACCGTCCGCGGCCGCTGTCTCCCAACGCGTCACCCGGCAGCCGGCGGCGGCGGCGACCGCAACCAGCGACTGGTAGCAGGGGGAGTGGACAACCAGTCCGTCGCCCGCTTGCAGCGCGGCGTTCATGAACACGAAGATCGCCTCCTCGGCGCCGGCAAAGACCAGGATGTCGTCGGCGCTGATGCCCTGGTAGAGCGCGGCGATCTCCCGGCGCAGGGCCGGGTCGCCGGCGGTCTCGGTATAGCCCAGGCGCAGGGCGGAGAACTCTTCGGCTGCCCCCGGCTCCATGGCCAGCAGCTCGCCGAGGGAAATGGTTTCGCAATCCGAGGCGCACAAGAGGTGCTGGACGCTGAACTCGTGCTCGGCGAAAAAGCGCTCGAGGGCAAACGGTTCTATCCTCATGGCCGCCATGATAGTTTTTCAACAATTCCTTGTCAAGGATTGATAGATGTTACATCATCTCATTAGAGCAACGCACATAAATAAAAAAGGAATGGTAGTTTTAGTAGTTTCTTCCTTTTTCCTGTTTTATTAAATGATATTTTTCTTTGAAAAAGTTGAATTTATCTTCCATGCTTTCAAGCACAGACCATCGATGTATTTCGGCAATATTAATTTCTTTTTTTTCGCATATCATTAATGCAACTTCCAATGATTGCCGATCATTCCAGTGATAATAAGCCGCCAGTTCAATTGTATCCATATCCCCAATCTTTATCATAAGGGTTTACCTTTTCGTCTGGGACGGCTCCTGCGGACAAAGAATTTCTCTTTTTCGTTTTCATTGATAAAAGAATATATCTTTTCGAGAAGAGCGGTTAGTTCTTTTTTAAATGGACTCCGGGGATTGAGATCATAAAGCCTGGTCTTCCCTTTCAAGCGGCTGACCACGATCCCGTTTTTTTCAAGATTCTCCAGGTGTTTCTGTACCGAACTCAAGCTGGATTGAAACATCCTGCTAATCTCATTTGGATAGGATTCCGGGTTTACAGTCATATACACCAGGATTTTTTCCTTTAATAATGAACCAAATACCGATTCAATCATTTTGTCAACCCCCATTAGCGGTTACTTGACCTATTTAATAGGTTGATTGAATTATACACAATTTTTAGCCGGAATCAAATATTTTTAAACGGTAATTCAATTAATTAGGCAACTTGGAGCCGATGATGTTCTGCACGCGCGCGGCCAGGGCGGCTTTGTCGGCCCCGTCGCTTTCCCCGGGGCGAATGGGCGGGTGGATGGTCAGGCGGACCGTCCCCGGCCGGATGCGCCCGCCGTTGCCTTCGAGCAGGCGGTAGGAGCCGTCGATGGTCAGGGGCACGATGGTCGCCCCCGAGCGCGTGGCCAGCTTGAAGCTGCCTTCCTTGAAGCGCTGCAGCCGCCCCGACTTGCTGCGCGTGCCCTCGGGAAAGATCACCAGCGAGTGCCCGTTTTGCAAGTCGCGGATGCCGCGGGCGATGGCCCGGGCCGACTGGCGCAGGTCGTTGCGGTCGATGACGATGCAGCCCAGCAGCCTCATCCAGGTGGAGACGATGGGCAGGCGGAAATTCTCCTTTTTGGAAACGAATCCCTTCAGCACGGGGACGAAGCCGATCAGCAGGGGGACGTCGAAGGCGCCCTGGTGGTTGGCCACGAATAGCACGCCCTGCTGTTGGGGCAGGTTCTCCAGGCCGAGCACCTCGACCTTGCCGCCGGCGGCGGCGATCATCCGCCGCGCCCAGGTGCGCGTGATCCATTCCAGCAGCCGCGCCCGATACCGCTCCCGCCCCAGGAGCCCTAAAACAAAATAAGCCAGGAGAAACGGGATGGAGGCCAGCTGAAACGCCCAGAAATAAGCGAACCACAGGAACGTGCGCACCATGCCACCTCGCAGATTGTCCATCTTAACCCATGTCGGTTTTAGTTTCAACCGCCGGCCCAGCCCCGGCTTGGCAAACGCCGTTGCTCGTGGTATAATCATGACTACGATCCAGGCCATCTGCTTCCTGAGAACGGGCAATCCATTTCGGCACTTCCCCCGATCAAGAATCACCGATCGCCCCGCTTGACGGGGTTAAGGAATCGCATTTAGACAAGGGCAGAACTGTCGCATGGAACCATCGCGGCCGGGTCGATTTGAATTAGGAGCAGCGAACATGGAACAATCCGTCATGCAGAAGATCCGCAACATCGGCATCGTGGCCCACATCGACGCCGGCAAGACCACCACCAGCGAGCGCATTCTGTTCTTTACCGGCCTGATCCACAAGACCGGCGAGGTCCACGACGGCCAGGCGGTGATGGACTTCATGAAGCAGGAGCAGGAGCGCGGCATCACCATTTCCTCGGCCGCCATCACCACCTACTGGAAGGGCCATCAGATCAACCTCATCGACACCCCGGGCCACATCGACTTCACCGTCGAAGTCGAGCGCTCGCTGCGCGTGCTGGACGGCATCGCCATGGTCTTTTGCGCCGTGGGCGGCGTCGAGCCGCAGAGCGAAACGGTCTGGCACCAGGCCGACCGCTACAAGGTGCCGCGCATCGCCTTTGTCAACAAGATGGACCGCCAGGGCGCCGACCTGTTCCAGACGGTGGAGATGATGAACGAGATGCTGGGCGCCAACGCCCTCATATACCAGCTGCCCATCGGCAGCGAGGAAAACTTCCAGGGCGTGATCGACCTGGTGAAGATGCAGGCCGTCACCTACGACGGCATTGAGATGAAGATCGCGGAGGTCCCTGCCGACTTGCAGGAACAGGCCGGCAAGCTTCGCTACCAGATGCTGGAGCGCCTGGCCGACTTCGACCTGGACCTGATGGAAAAATTCCTGAACGAAAAGGAGATCAGCGAGGAGGACATCAAGCGCGCCACGCGCCACGCCGTCCTCACCCTGTGCATCACCCCCGTATTCTGCGGCACCGCCTTCAAGAACAAGGGCGTGCGCCTGCTGCTCGACGCGGTGGTCGATTACCTGCCTTCGCCCATCGACCGCGGCATCATCGTCGGCAGCGACATCGATGACCGCGAAAAAGTGGTTTCGCGCAAGCCTTCCTCCAAGGAGCCCTTCACCGCCCTGGCCTTCAAGATCATCAACGACGCCTTCGTCGGCCAGCAGACCTTCATCCGCGTCTACTCGGGCGAGCTGCCGGCCGGCAGCTACATCTATAACCCGGTCAAGGACAAGCGCGAGCGCATCGGCCGCATCCTGCGCATCCACGCCGACAGCCGCGAGGAGATCGAAACGGTGCGCGCCGGCGACATCGCCGCCCTGATCGGCACCAAGTACACCACCACCGGCGACACCCTGTGCTCCGAGAAGGAACCGCTGCTGCTGGAGAACATCCACTACCCCGAGACCGTCATCGACCTGAAGATCGAGCCGCCGTCAGCCAAGGAGCGCGACCGGCTCTCGGCGGCGCTGCACAAGCTGTCGCTCGAGGACCCCTCCTTCCGCGTGCATTTCGACGACGAGACCGAGGAGACGGTGATCTCGGGCATGGGCGAGCTGCACCTGGACATCATCGTCGACCGCCTCAAGACCGAGCACAAGGTCGAGGTCAAGGTCGGCCAGCCCGCCGTGGCCTTCCGCGAGGCCATCACCCGCGAAGCGGAGAGCAACTACAAGTTCAAGAAACAGACCGGCGGCAAGGGCCAGTTCGCCCATATCGAGATGCGCATCGAGCCCAACCCCGGCCTGGGCATTGAATTCACCAACCACATCAAGGGCGGCAGCATCCCCAAGGAGTTCATCCCGGCCATCGAAAAGGGCTTCCGCGCCTCGATGGAAAAGGGCCCCTTCGCCGGCTACCCCATGGTCGACGTCAAGTTCGTCCTGCTCGACGGCAGCTTCCACGCCGTTGACTCCAGCGAGCAGGCCTTCAAGACCTGCGCCCAGCTGGCCATCAAGGAAGCCATTGCCAAGGCGGCGCCGCACATCCTGGAGCCGATCATGAAGATCGAGATCAACACGCCCGACGAGTACATGGGCGAGATCATCGGCGACATCAACCGCCGCCGCGGCCGCATCGACAGCATGCGCCGCTTCCGCAAGGGCTCGCAGAAGATCAACGGCAGCATCCCGCTGATGGAGATGTTCGGCTACGCCTCGGTGCTGCGCACCGTTTCCAGCGGCCGCGCCAGCCACTCCATCGAGTTCTTGCAGTATTCGCCGCTGCCCAAGTCGATCGAGGAGAAGCTGCTGGCCGACCTGCGCGCCAAGAAGCTCGCCGAGAAGAAGTAAGCCGCTTCCCCATCCTGTTCAGCTAAACCCCGGCAAGCGGGATCCGTTTCGACTATCTTCAGAAATGGTACGTGGCGGCCGCCGCTGTCAGGCCCGAGCCGAAAGCCAGCAGCAGAAAAGTCTGGCCGGGCAGCGGCGGGCGCAGAGCCCACTCGCGCTGCAGGGCAAGGAATAGCGAGGTGGAGAGCGTGTCGGGCAGGCTGGCGGAAAAATCAGTTACCCGTTCAACCGGCAAACCGCAGGCTTGCGGCAGGCGAGCCAAAAAGCCCGCCGAAATTTGGGCCGCCACCACCCGGTCGACCCGGTCGCGGCTCAGCCCGTCGCGGGCCAGCGCCTCGTCAACCAGCGGACCAACCATCTCCAGCCAGCGCTCTTCCAGTTCAACAGCGCGCCGCACATGCAGCCTGCCGCGCGCTTCGGCCAGGCTGACCCAGGTAACGGCCATATCCGCGTTCTCGCTCCGGGTGTGAAAAACGAAGCTACCGAACCCCGTTTCCGGGCGTAACGATAATTCGAGCAGGACCGCCGCCCCGCTGTCGGGGCAGGGCGGCTCGCCCTTGGCGCGCCAATCGGCGTTGCCTTCGGAGGCGGTGACCATGCCGGCGCGCGGCGTTCCCTCCTGCATCAGGGCGCAGAGGACATGGGCGGCGTCGAGCATGCCGCAACCGCCGTTGACCAGGTCGAAGGAGAGGGTGCGCGCTCCCTGGAACTCGACGTTCATCCCCAGCCGGCGCTGGATATAGGCGGCGTTCGCCGGCTCGCAGACATGATAATCGCGCGTCACTCCGGCGTGGACGAGCAACCCCACCTCGGCCGGGCGGCGGTTGGCGGCAACCAGGCAGCGGCGACCGGCCTCGACCGCGCGAGCCACGGATCCCCGGCGCAGCAGCCGCCGGCCCGGCAGGCTGGCCCCGATGCCGGCGATGCGCACCCGGCGATTCATGAGCGGCCTCCGTCGGCCCAACGGGCGCGGTAGCGTGCCGGCAACTCGTCGAGCGTGTACGTGGCGTGCGATATCACGATCCCCGAGGCGCCGGAAACCAGGAGCAGGTTGTCGCCCGGGTTGATGGTGCCATCCAGGATGAAGCGGTGCAGCGCCAGGAAATGGCTGGTGGTCGACGTGTTGGCGTACACGTCGGCGCTGATGCGCGTGACCGGCGGCAGGGGGCAGCCGAGAAAACGTTCGACGGCCCGGGCGCTGTTCTCGATGGCGCGCACCGAGACCTGGTGGGGAATGATGTGGTCGATATCGTCCAGGGTCCAGCCGCTGCGATCGAGGATTTCCTTCAGGTAGGCGGGGAAGTGCTCGTTGCCCTTGCGCTGCAGGCCGCGCGGCTTGGTCACCAGGATGCCGCCCGCTCCGCGCCGCGAGGGCCGGGAATAGCAGTAATGGTCATGCCGGGCGCCGGTGACCAGGTCCAGCTGCTGGAAGCCGGGGGCAGGATCGGGCGAGGCGTCAAGGATCACGGCGGCGCCGCCGTCACCCAGGGTCAGGGCGGCCATCTGGCCGTCGAAACGGTGGCGCAGCTCGCGGGCGGCGGTACGCGTCACCGGCAGGTTGTGCTCGCCGGCGACCACCATGCCGCGGCGCGCGGCTCCGGCGCGGATCAGCCCGCGCAGCACATGGATGCCGGTCAGCATGCCGGCGCAGGCGTTGACCACGTCGAAAACGCGCGCCCGACCGGCGCCGATCGCCCGGCCGATAAGGGCGGCGGTGGCCGGCTCGAGCTGGAACTCGTTTTCGCGGTTGTGCTTCGAGATGCTGGCGCAGATGACCACGTCAAGGTCGGCGGCCTTGTAGGACGACATCGCCAGCGCCCGCCGGGCCGCCTGCACCGCCAGGTCGACGGCGTACTCGCCCTTGGCCACCCTGCGCTCGCGGATGCCGGTGATGCGTTCCAGGTCCCAGGGCGGACGCCGCCGGCAGGAGGAGAGCAGGTCTTCCATGGTCAGCACCCCCTCGGGAAGGTAAGCGCCCAGGCTCTCGATGCGGATCTTTTGCGGCTCGCTCATGAGCTGGTCGCGGCCAGGGCGGCGACCCCGCGGCGGAACGTCAGCGTCGGTTGGTAGCCCAGCTCGCGCCTGGCCTTGCCGATGTCGTAGCGACAATCGCTGGCGACCAGGCGCACGCCGTAGCGGGTGAACGCGGGCGGGACGGACTGTTGCCGCAGCCTGGCCCAGGCTTCCAGCAGCGCGGCAACGGCACCGACGGCAAAAAGCGGCAGCGAACGCCGCGGCGGCGGCGCGCCGAGCGCTCCGGCCAAAAGACGGAAGACTTCCGCGGCGGTGATCTCCTCGTCGTCGGTGAGGTGATAGACCTGCCCGGCCGCGGCCGGGACCGTGGCGGCCAGGATCATCCCCTGGGCCAGGTTCTCGACATGGGACAGGCCGACAAGGTTGCGTCCGCCGTCGACCAGGACCATTTTTCCCGCGCGCAACAGCGCGGCGAAGCGCGGCAAAAACGTGGTATCGCCTGGGCCCCAGATCACCCCCGGCCGCACCACCACCGTTTCCAGGCCGTCCCGCCCGTGCGCTTGGCGCACCAGTTCTTCGCCGGCGATCTTGCTGGCGGTGTAGGGATCGCCGGCCCGCCGCGGCAGCGGCGTTTGTTCATCGACGCCGGTGCCGCAACGCGGCAGGCCCAGCACGGTGAGCGAACTGACGTGGACCAGGCGGCGCACGCGATTTTTTTGGCAGGCGGCGATCACGCGCGCCGTACCGTCGACATTGCACCTGTGGAATTCCCCGGCCGGCCCCCAGTCGCCGACGCGCCCGGCGGTATGGAAAACCAGCTGCTGTTCGGCGAGGGCCCGGTCCAGCGAATCCTCGTCGGCCAGGTCGCCGGTCACGATCTCGATGCCGCGAGCGGCAAGAGGGGCGGCGGCGCTGGTCGGGCGGGCCAGGGCACGTACCTGGTAGCCCTGCTTTTTCAGGGCGACCGCCAGGCAGCCGCCGAGAAACCCGGTCGCCCCTGACACCAGGGCGGAAACCCCGGTGACCAGGGCGGTCGGTGCGTCCGCCGTTGCGGAACTCACGCCGTCACCGGTTGCAACTCCTCGCGCAGGGCGCGGCGCAGCGGCTTGCCCACGGCCGAGTGGCGCAGGCCGTCGCGGATCTCCACTGCCGCCGGCACCTTGAATTTGGCCAGGTTTTGGCGGCAAAAGGCCAGGATCTCTTCCTCTTCCAGGGTGACGCCGTCGCGCGGCACAACGAAGGCCTTGACCAGCTCGCCGCGCACGGCGTCCGGAACGCCGATCACCAGCGCCTCCAGCACCTTGGGGTGCTCGTGCAGCACTGCCTCCACCTCGGCCGGATAGATGTTCATGCCGGAGCGGATAATCATGTCCTTGAGGCGGTCGACAACGCGGAAGTAGCCGTCGCGGTGCATCTGGCCGATGTCGCCGGTGTGCAGCCAGCCGTCGCGCAGTTGCGCCGCCGTCTCTTCCGGGCGCCGCCAGTAGCCCTTCATCACCTGGGGGCCGCGGATGATGATCTCGCCGGCGCGGGTCCATTCCCCTTCGAAGGGCATGTCGAGCAGGCCGGTCTCAAAGTCGACCACCCGCGCCTCGGTGCCGGGATACGGCAGGCCGATGGTGCCGTGACGGTCGTCGCCGAAGGGCGGGTTGCCGTGGGTCACCGGCCCGGCTTCGGTCAGGCCGTAGCCTTCCACCGGGCGTACGCCGGTGCGCTCGATGAAGGTGCGCTGCACGGCCGGCGCCAGCGGCGAGCCGGCGCAGGGGCAGACGCGCAGCGAGCGCAGGTCGCGGCGCTCGATGCCGGGAAGGCCGGCAATGGCGATCAGGAAGGTCGGCACCACCGGGAAGATCGTCGGCCGCAGGCGTTCGATGGTCTGGACCAGGCCGGCGGTATCGTTGGGCAGCGGCGCCAGCACGATGGTCGCCCCGGTGCGCAATCCCAGGTGCAGGCAGCAGGTGAGGCCAAAGCCGTGAAACAGCGGCACGGCGGCGAGCGATACCTCTACTCCGTCGCGGATGCCGGCCCACAACCGGTTCTGCTCCGTGTTGACCAGCAGGTTGCGGTGCGACAGCTCCACCCCCTTGGAGACGCCGGTGGTGCCGCCGGTGTAGAGCAGCACCGCAGTATCCTCCTGCTCCACGCGCACCGGGCGCGGCGTCCCGGCGCCGAGCAGGTCCCGGAACCAGGCGTCCGCGGACTCCAGCCGGAATTTCTCCAGCTTGCGCTCCTTGGTCAGGGAATAGAGGGTCCAGAGCAGCGGCGGGAAATATTCCTTGATGCGCGTGACCACGACATGCTTCAGGCCCGTCTTCTCCCTTATGCCGTTGATCAGGGGAAAGAAACGGTCGAGAACGACAGCCACGGAAGCACCGCAGTCCTTGAGCTGGTATTCGGCTTCGCGGGCCGAGTAGAGCGGATTGAAGGGAACGACAATGGCTCCGGCGCGGATGGCGCCCAGGTAGGCGATGACGAATTGCGGGCAGTTGGGCAGGTAGAGGGCGACGCGGTCGCCCGGCTGCACGCCCAGCCCCTGCAGCGAAGCGGCGAAGCAATCGACGTCCCGCCGCAGGCGGCGATAGGATACGGGGAAGGTGAAGAGCCGGCCGGCGGCGGCCATGGCCATGACCAGCGCCGTGCGCTCGGGATATTTTTCAGCCGCCATGGGCAGCAGGTCCTGCAGCGTGATCGCGGGCGCCTCAATCCCGTGCGGGACGCCCGTCTCGTAGTGCTTCAGCCAGGGATGGTCCATGTGCATGTCTTATGCTCCCTAAAGAGTTTCCTGCCGATATAAGGCGGCAGCCTGCCGCTCAGCCCAAGATACATTACTCCGCTTTGCTTATTTTGGGGAAATCCGCTGCAAATGTCAACGGCAGGCAATTATTTTAATGGTTGCCGCAGGGCTTTTCATGCCTGGCGGAGCGGAATGCCGCAGGCCGCCGGATCGCTTTTTCGAAACGGCGCCAAAAGAAAAGGCCGCCTCCTGGTCTCCTATTTGTACGTCGCGAAGACCGCGTGCGTACACCCCCCGGGGTAGGGTCCAGGAACGAGGTCGGTGCGCACGCCGTTTTTCCAATAGCAGGGGGTATAAGGATAAGAACCAATATTGCCAAAACCTGCGACGAATACGTTCTGGTTCAAGACGAAGATAGAAGCCGCGAAGCCGCTCTTGGCCACATCAAGGTCGGTGCGCACCCTGTTCTTCCAGACGCAGGGTGTCGTTTTGTAATTCTCAGCCTGGCCCGTTTGCACCATTCCGGCGATATAGACGTCCTTCCCGGAAACCTGGATGGAATAGGCCCAGCCGGGGACATCTTCTTTCAAATCGTAGCGTGCGCCATTGACCCAATAGCAGGGCATCAATGCACAGCCATACGCAATGTGTCCGGCGACATACACCTTGTCCTTGACAACGCAGATCGAATTGCCGAACCCGAGATTGGAAGAGTCATAGGCCTTCAAATCGATGCGCTCGCCGTTTTTCCAATAACAGGGCGAGGCTATCAGCTGGCTCGCGTCGGCGTTCTTATTGACGGTCCCGGCGATATAGACATCGCCGCCAGAAACAACGATCGCCTCCGCCTTGTCGACCCGGCTCGGGCCCGGCCGGATCAGCTCGGCGAATTCCCCGTTCTTCCAGTAGCAGGGAACCGTGTAGTCGCCGAAATCGAGCCAGCCGGCAAGATAGACATCATCGCCGGAAACAAACAAGGAACTGGCGTAGCTGTCGGCAATGGGATGCCCCAGGTCGGTCCGCGCGCCATTTTTCCAATAGCAGGCCACGAGCCTTGAATCGCATCGGTTGTATCCGGCGACATAGACGTCATCGCCGGAAACAGAAATGGCAAAGGCATAGTGCCAGGGGTCTTCCCCGGGATGGCCGCACACGCTCAGAGGGGTCCATTGGTTATCCTTCCAATAGCCGGGGAAACTTCCATCATCGGTAGCGGCCCAGCCGGCGACATAGGAAACTATCTCGCGCGCAGCCTTCGGGCCTGTATCGGTAGGCGGAACGACCTCCTCCGGCCGGCAGGCCGGCAGGAGAAACAAGCTGAACACCAGAACCAGTGAAAGCAAAAGCCTCCGGTCGCCGATCCTGTTCATGCGCGTTCCCCCTTCTGTCCGCTTCGTATGGCAATACTATCACAAGCGTGAGTATCATTAAACCCGCGAACATGCCTGTGCGGACACCACAAAATAGAGAACGCTCGTCTTGCCCACGAACCAGGGGGACCGAATAGTCGGCACGATCGCGACCCGCTCGCGGCCGCCTCCGTCCTCAACAGGCTCCGCTGCGCGCCAGGCGGAAAAGCCTGAGGGCAAAGAGCGCCATCCAGGCCATGGTGAGCGTCTCCATTATGCCTCGGCGCCGGTCGCCTGCAGCACGACCGCGCGGCTGAAACGAATCCGCGGCCGCTCCAGAACCGTGAAGCCGGTTTGCTCCATCACGGCGACGGCATAGAGGAACGCCTTGGGGGTAACGTGCCACTTGGGCTCAACCAGCAGCACTTTCCCGTTCAGCGCCAGCAACGCCCTGATCTCCCGCAAAAAGGCTCCGGGGTCCGGAACCTCGTGGAGCATATAGAAGACCAGGACGAAGTCGCATTTTTCCGCCAAGCCGATCCTGTCGGTCGGGCAAAGATGATAGTTCACCCTGGGAGCCAGATCGCTGTTCCCGATTTTTGCCCGCACGATTTCAAGCATTCCCGCCTGCAGGTCGGCGGCGATCACCTTTCCGGAGCTTCCGACCAGCCGGGCCATCTCCAGGGTAAAGAACCCCGGTCCGCAGCCGAGGTCGAGAGCGGTCATGCCCTCCCTGACATAGGGCCGCAGGACCATGCCCGGGTTCTGCAGCAGCCGGCGCAAGGCAAAATCCAACAGCCCCGCCTTCGCCAGCGGGCAAATGCGATGCGTTTCATCGTGCTTCATTTCAATTCCCTCGTTTTCATTTCGCCCATTATAGCAAATTACCCGGGCCGCGACACGAGACTGCGATTGATTCCCCGCAGCTGCGGGTCCGTTCCCAACAACTCTTTTCGCGACTGGCCTAGCCTGCCAGTTTTTTAACCAGCCGGGCGATCCTGGCGCCGGAGCGCAGGCACTCCTTGACGGCCCGCTCATCGGGAGCGCCGATGGCCACCGGACCGTAATGGTCGCCTTTGGAATCGCCCTGCACGATCATGCCGTGGATCAGCATGGCGTTGAGGATGTCAAGGATCGTGGTCTCGTTGCCCCCGCCGATGTTGGCGCTGGAGGCGAAGGCCGCGCCGATCTTGCCGTCCAGCTTGCCGTGGAAGCGGATGGAATCGTCGAACAGCTTCTTAATTTCGGCGGCCATGCTCCCGTAGTAGGTGGGCGAGCCGACGACAAGCGCGTCGAAGCCCTTGAGGTCGTCGGGGGTGACATCCTTGACGTCCCGGACTTCAGCCGCCACCTCTTCTTTTTTAATGCCTTCGGCAATGGTCTCGGCCATCTTCCTGGTATTGCCGCTCCGGGAATAATAAATGATCAGTGCTTTTGCCATGGATCCTCCTTTTACGCCTTCTCTCCCTGCTTTATCGCCGCGACCTTGATGCTGGCGATCGCGTTCAGCGCGGTCTTGATCTCCTCGCGCGAGAGCGTTTTCGCCTCTTCGGGGAAATCGGCCCAAAGATCGACCGGGACGTTGTTCGCGGCGACGATCTCCACCTGGGTGAAGCCGGCCTTGGCGATGGCGGCCAGGTAGTCGGCGCGCTTCAGGGCGCCGCCGATGCAGCCGGTGTAGGCTGCGACCGAGTCTTTCACCCGCGCCGGAAGCTCATTGTCGAGAACGATGTCGGAGACCATCATGCGCCCGCCAGGCTTCAGCACGCGGTAGACCTCGCGGAAAACGCGCTCCTTGTCGGTCGAGAGGTTGATGACGCAGTTGGAGATGACGGAATCGATGGTCCCGTCCTCGACCGGCAGGCTTTCGATCTCGCCCTGGCGGAACTCGACATTGCTCAAGTCGCTTTTTGCGGCGTTATCCCGCGCCAGGCGCACCATCTCATCGGTCATATCCACGCCGATCACATGCCCTTGCGCTCCGACCTGGCGCGCGGCCAAAAAACAGTCGATGCCGCCGCCCGAACCCAGGTCGAGGACGGTCTCGCCGGGCTTCAGCGCGGCCAGGGCGACGGGATTGCCGCAGCCGAGGCCGAGGTTGGCGCCCTCGGGGAGCACCGCCAGTTCGGCCGGCGAGTAACCGACGCTGGCGCTCAACTCCCCGGCGGATGGCGCCGGCGCGCAACAGCCCGAGGATGAGGAGCAGCAACACGATCCCGAACCGGCCGCGATCTCGCCGTACTTTTTCTTGACTTCCTTCTTTATGTCCTTCTTGATCATGGGAACCTCCTTATTCTCAAACGTTATTCGCGAAACAATCCCGTCAGCACCGGCCCCAGCTTGGCCTTGACCATGCCGCCGAGTTCGTCGGCCTTGATCAGGGTCAGGCAGCAGACCGCGCCGTCCTTTTCCCAGGCCACCAGCGCCAGCTTGTCGCCGGCCTTGATGCCCGCCTTTTCGCGAATCTCCTTGGGCAGGATCATCTGCCCGCGCTCGTCCACGCTCAGCAGCGAGGTCACCTGGCAGCAGCCGCCCGCTCCGCCTTCCTTTTTCTTGGTCATTGCCGCTCCTTTTTACTGATAAATCAGTTTTAACTGATTTCGCTGATTATAATAGTATTAAAATTCCAGCTTGTCAACAAAAAATATCAACAATTTTTCCGCAGTTTTAGTATTGCAGCACCCCGGTGTGCATGGTCATTTTCCATTCATTGCCGAGCCTGGCGTATACCTTGCACACCCTGCCCTGCCAATGGTTATGCGTGCCGCTCGCCTTTTCGATCCAGAGCGTATCAATATCCACGACGGCGAACGCCCCGTCTTTTTCCTCGCTAATCACGATCTTCTTTATTTCCCTTTTGTTGTGCGCCAGATCATGGCTGGCGAACAGTTCCTGCCAATTTTTCATCCAGCGTTCGCGGTTGAACCGCCCGAGCACGAATATCCAGTCCAGCGGATCGTGCGATTGAAAGGTCCTAGGCCAGGGCCAGACCATGTCAGGATGGAACAGGGTGGTCAACAGCGCCGCGTCCCGGGTGTCCCAGCCGCGCGTTTCGCGGTCGACCATCTCCTTGATTTCATTTTCTTCTTTGGTCATTTCATATTCCTCCTGATCTCCCGTCCGGAATCATGGGCAGGAGAGCCGTCCCAATTCAGCCGCGATTTTCTCCGCAGCGTACTCGTTTTCCAGCAGTTTTCCCGTGCCGATCTTTTTTATATCCAACAAATAGGCGACAAACAGGTGATATTTCAAATACAACCCGGATTGTTGCGGATCCATTTCCCGTGATCCGTTTTTGAACTTGGCGAGATTTTCCCCGAAGTCGAAGCGTTCCCTGGCGATGTAATCGGCGTAGCCGTCCTTGATCCACTTGGGCAGGCGGTAGTAGTTAAAAATGTTCGTCCGGGCCGCGGTGACGCCGTGCATGATCTCGTGGGCGATGAAATAGGCCAATGTCCGCGCTCCGGGCACCTCGTTCCCCGACGGGCCGATCAGGCGATCATGGCGAATATTGGCTCGCCGCAGGAAAGAATTGCCGTTAAACAATTCATAGTTTATGCCGCCCACGCGATACTTGAAATTGGCAAAAAACAGGAAGCGGCCCGGGCGGTTGCAGATGAAGACGCGATATTTCCGCGCGGGATCATAGATATCCGACTTGGCCAGCCGTTGCCGCACATCCTTTAAAATCGCCAGGGCCTCCCCGGGAATGGGGCGGTCGGAATACAAAAGGATATTTTCATGGGCAACGTGATGCTCGAAAAAAGGTTCGGGAAACCTGAGGCACAGCGCATAGCAGGCCAGGACAAGGAAAATAAAAAGCGCGGACAATTTAAACGTTCTTTTCATCGATCGCCAGCGCGCCGCCATAGCCATTCTCAGCCTAGCCGTTCTTCCCGCTTTTTTGCACGCGCAGGAACGCCCGGCTCAAGCCGATGAACCAGAGCGACCAGCCGACATGGAAAAAGCGCTGCTTCAGGCCCGGATAAGCGCCCAGCACGTCGGGCATGAAGGCCAGGAAACCCAGCAGCATGACCGCCAGGCTCACGATCGCCCAGAACCACATATCCCCAGGCGCTTTTTCTTTCCGCCATAGGACCAGCGCCGCCAGCGGCGAGAGGAACAGCATGATCGAGGGTCTGCCCGCCCACAGATGCAGGCGCAGCGGCAGCGGAAAGATCGCCGCACCGCCGATCGAAATCGAAAAGAAGAGAATGAGCAACGCCGGGATCGTACTGATCCCTCTTTTCTTGCATTCTTTGCTTAGCCCAAGCACAAACAAAACGCTCAGGACCGCGCAAGCAAGCAGCCCGGCCGTAAACAAATATTGCGTCCTTGTCCCCATGGCGCCCAGCTCGCTCACCAACCGCGTCAGGTGGTTATAATCCCCCATCACATAGCCACACACGGTCAACGTTCCCCAAAATATCACGGGGATCACGCTGCCCAACGCCAGCAGATATCTCTTGTTCATCTTTGCCTTGTCCGTTTTGTTCTTCAATATATTTAGCAAATCCACACTCCGCCTGTTACAAACCAACCAAATACAACAGGTATATCCGCTAGATATGATGCGCTTATTCCCATAAGTAAATTGTAACGATAATCATTTAAGTTTTTAAATGGCTTTTTATAAAAAATTGTAAATACAATTGTCCACTCAATGATCCTAATGGGAAGTAAGATAAAATAAAAACTAAGAAAATCATCCTCATAATTATAAGTGCCATTAATTACAGACAACACATAAAAGACAAAGCCACCAAAAAGCATTCCTAATAAAGTTCGTGCCAATCCAAATATTTTATCAATATTTTTAATTTTGAATTTTTTTTCATAAGATTTTGTAAAAAGCTTGGTACATAAGGTATAGGCAATCGCTTTTATTGCGGCAAGAGAAATATAGCTGGGTACTGAATCAAAATTTAATCCCATTGGCATTTTAGTCTCCCCATTACTTTTTTTATTTGAAAAACCAATATATCCATTAAAATTAAATATTACAAGAAGGCGCACAGTTACGATCAAAATCCTAACCCAGGTGGATATAACTCCCCTCAAATAGCCTCACACAGTCAGCATACCTCAGAATATTCGGCGCCCGCAGATACCTTGTCTTCATTTTTACCTCATTTATTCTCCTATGGGCGGGACAACCCCGCCCCTACGCTTACATAATCCTCATCCTCTTCCCATGTTTCGGGATTTGTCACGATATAATTCCTGATCCGATTCAATTCATCCTCACTACGAACGATCCTCTCATAAAAATTACGCTGCCAGATTTTCATTTCTGGATTATCTGTAACCATACGATTGATTTCCTTGGTCGATTCATATTTGAACCAGGCGATCATCTGCCCCAATGTTTTGTCCTTGTGTAGGGGCGCGGTTGTCGCGCCCATTACCGTCGCGCCCGCGGTTGTCGCGATGGTGGGTATCGCCTCAATGGTCGTCGCGTCCTCTTGTGGCGAAATGATCCCAAAGGGCGGGATTACCCCGCCCCTACGATCGGCAATAATAATTATCCCATGCAGATGATTGGGCATGATGACCATTTGATCCAATTCTATTCCGGGAAAATGAATCGGCAGGTCATGCCACTGTTTTTTCACAATCATCCCCACATCATTCAAAATGATTGTATTATTCTCAAGAGTACCAAAAGAACATTCTCTTTCATGAGCGCACAATGTGACAAAGTAATATCCAGGTTGGGAATAATCATAATTAGGCAAACGAATAGAATGGCGATGATGAATTTCAGGATTAAATGCCATTCTTTATCCCCCACGTAGGGGCGCGGTTTTCGCGCCCACGGTTGTCGCGCCCCATATTTATTGCATCTGTAAGGGGCGGGATGACCTCGCCCCTATATTCATTGTAAATATGAACGATTATTTAAAATATTTCACCCCGGAGGCGAAGATTTTCTGGTCCATGTCGCCGGGGATGTTCTGCAGCACGTACTTGCCGGTGCGGTCGCTGTGGCCCATCTTGCCCAGGATGCGGCCGTCGGGGCTGGAGATGCCCTCGATGGCCAGCATGGAGCCGTTGGGATTGAAGAAGGAATCGGCGCTGGGCCGCCCCTCGAAGTCGACATACTGCGTGGCCACCTGGCCGAGGGCGAACAGCAGCTCGAGGGTCGCCGCCGGCGCTACGAAGCGCCCCTCGGCGTGGGCCACGGGCACGGTGTGAACGTCGCCGGCGTGGCAGAGGTTGAACCAGGGCGAGAGGGTGGAGACCACCTTGGTGCGCACCGGGCGCGACACCAGGCGGCCGATAAGGTTGAAGGTCAGGGTCGGCGAGTCGGGGTTCAGGTCGCGGATCTCGCCGTGGGGCAGCAGCCCCAGCTTGACCAGGGCCTGGAAGCCGTTGCAGATGCCAAGGATCAGACCGTCTTTTTTTTCCAGCAGCTCGTGGACGGCGTCGCGCAGGCGCGGGTGGCGGAAGACGGCGGCGATGAATTTTCCCGAGCCGTCGGGTTCGTCGCCGGCGCTGAAGCCGCCGGGAATGGCCAGGATCTGCGAGCGCCGGATCCTGGCGGCCAGCTCGGCGCCGGACTTCTCGATGGCGGCGGCGGTCAGGTTGCGGAAAACGAACGTCTCCGCCAGGCCTCCGGCTTTGCTGAATGCCCGCGCCACGTCGTACTCGTTGTTGGTGCCGGGAAAGACCGTGACCAGGACGCGCGGCCGGGCGAGCGCGCGCTGCGTACGCGGCCGGGGCCGTTCATGGAACAGGGGGCGTTCGAAGCCGGGATCGCCCGCCGTCCCCATCTGACCATCTTGCTCGATCGCGCCTGCAAGGGCCGCGGCGTGACCAGCCGGCGGCGCGCTCTTTCGCGCAGCGACCCGGGTGGGAAAGATGTCCTCCAGCGGCTTTTCCCAATGGCCCTGCAAGGCGGCGACATCGAGGTCCAAGCCGTTGACCCGGATCAGCGCTTCAACAGTCGTGCGCCCCAGGACGCGGAAAGCCGTCCCGGCCAGGAGCTTCTCGACGTCCTCGTTGTCGGGTACTTCCAGCAGCAGCGAACCGATGGCCGGCTCCAGGAGCTCCTCGGCGCCGATGCGCTCGCTAAACGCCATGCCAAGGCGGTTGCCGAAGCACATCTTGCTGACGGCCTCGGCCAGGCCGCCGCGGTGCAGCGATTGGGCGGCCAGCAGCTTGCCCCTGGCGGCCAGGTCGTGCACGCGGGTATAATTTTTTTTCAAGGCCGCGAAATCAGGCATGCCGCGGGCGTCGCGCGCCAGCGGTAGAAGCAGCACCCGGCTGCCGGCATGCTTGAATTCCGGGGAGAGCGCCCGGCGCACGTCGACGCCGCTCACGGCGAAGGCGACCAGGGTCGGCGGCACGTCCAGGTGGCGAAAGCTTCCCGACATGCTGTCCTTGCCGCCGATGGCCGGGATGCCCAGCTGCTGCTGGGCGGTGAAAGCGCCGAGCAGGGCGGCGAACGGCAGGCCCCAGCGGCGCGGGTCGCGGCCGGGCTTGGGGAAATACTCCTGCAGGCTCAGGCGCACGCGGCGCCAGTCGCCGCCGCAGGCCGTCACGCGGGCCACGGCCTCGACGATGGCGTAAACGCCTCCCAGGAAAGGGTTCCAGGCGGAAAGCCCGGGCTGGAAGCCAAAGGCCATGATCGTGCCGCTGCGCGTCTCGCCGGCGGGCACGGGCAGTTTCGCCACCATGCCTTCGACGGGCGTGGCCAGGAACTTGCCGCCGAAGGGGTAGAGGACGGTGGCGGCGCCGATGGAGCTGTCGAAGCGCTCGCCCAGGCCTTTTTGCGAGCAAACGTCCAGGGAGGCCAGCATGCCCTCCCAGGCCGACCGCAGGTCGGGGAGCTTGTCCGCCGCCAGGAAGGTCTTGAAGAAGTCACGGTTGGGATCGGGCGCGGCGATCTCGACCTGGGCGCGCTTGCGGGCGCCATGGCTGTCGAGAAAATCGCGCGCCAGATCGACGATGGTCCGGCCGCGCCAGACCATTTTCAGCCGCGGCCTGGCGACGACCCGGGCGATCACGGTCGCTTCCAGGTTCTCGGCGGCGGCCAGCGCCTGGAAGCGCCGCGCCTGCGCGGCCGCCACCACCACGGCCATGCGCTCCTGCGACTCGGACAGGGCGAGCTCCGTGCCGTCGAGCCCGTTGTATTTTTTGGGCACGCGGTCCAGATCGATCTCCAGGCCTGGCGCCAGTTCGCCGACCGCGACGGCGACGCCGCCGGCGCCGAAGTCGTTGCAGCGCTTGATCAGCCGGCTGGCGCGGCGGTCGCGGAACAGCCGCTGCAGCTTTCTCTCGGTGGGCGGGTTGCCTTTCTGCACTTCCGCCCCGCAGTTCAGCAGCGACTGCTCGCTGTGGGCCTTGGAGGAGCCGGTGGCGCCGCCGATGCCGTCGCGGCCGGTCTGCCCGCCCACAAGCAGGACGACGTCGCCGGCGAGCGGCACCCGGCGCACCACATGGCTTCTGGGAGCGGCGCCGATCACGGCCCCGATCTCCATGCGCTTGGCGGCGTAGCCGGGATGGTAGAACTCGCTCACCTGCCCGGTGGCCAGACCAACCTGGTTGCCGTACGAGCTGTAGCCATGGGCGGCCTCGGTGGTGATCTTGCGCTGGGGCAGCTTGCCGGGCAGGGTGGCGGCTACCGGTTGGCGGGGATCGCCGCTGCCGGTCACGCGCATGGCCTGGTACACGTAGGCGCGCCCGGACAACGGGTCGCGGATGGCCCCGCCCAGGCAGGTGGCGGCGCCGCCGAAAGGCTCGATCTCGGTCGGGTGATTGTGCGTCTCGTTCTTGAACAGGATCAGCCACTCTTCCTTGACGCCGTCGACGTCCACTTCCGCCTTCACCGTGCAGGCGTTGATCTCCTCGGAGAAATCCACGTCCGCCAGGCAGCCCTTGGCGCGCAGCTCCTTCATGGCCAGCAGCGCCAGGTCCATCAGGCAGACCTCGGCCGGGAGCGCGCCGCCGAGCCGCTGCCGCGTCTCCTGGTAGCTTTCGTAGGCCCGGCGCACGGGATCGTTCCAGCCGCCCGGGGCGATGGCCACGCGGTCGATCGTGGTCAGGAACGTGGTGTGGCGGCAGTGGTCCGACCAATAGGTGTCGAGCAGGCGGATCTCGGTCAGGGTCGGGTCGCGCTGTTCCCGGTCGCGGAAATAGGCCTGGCAGTGGCGCAGGTCGGCGGCGTCCATGGCCAGCCCCAGCTCGCCGCCCAAACGGTCCAGTTCCGCGTGCGCGCGGGTGATAAAGCCGCGCAACGTGGGCACGGCCGGCGGCCGCGCCGCGCCCAAGGCCAGGCGCAACGGCTTCGCCATGGGGGCCTCGCGGGAATCGACCGGGTTGATGCAATAGCGCTTGATGCGCTGCAGGTCGCTCGCGGCCAGCTCGCCGCGGAGGACCAGGACGCGGGCGGCGGCCACTTCGGGCCGGCAACCCGGCAGGAGCAACTGCAGGCACTGGACGGCGGAATCGGCCCGCTGGTCGTATTGCCCCGGCAGGTACTCGACTCCGAAAGCGATCTCGCCGGCGGAGAGAGGCAGCGACTCTTCGTGGGTCTCATCGACCGGCGGTTCGGCGAAGACCGCCTGTTGCGCTCGCAGCCACTCCCGGGCGCTGAGACCGCAGACGTCATAGCGGTTGAGCAGGCGCAGGCCGTCCAGGGCGCGGATGCCCAGGTTGTCGCGCAAATCGGCCAGCAGGGCCCGGGCCTCGCCGTCAAAGCCGGATTTTTTCTCCACGAACACCCTGCGGATCACCGCCATGATTTCACCTCTTTGCCAGGCGCCACCGGTGCCATGATCACGCCTCCGACGCCAGGTCCGGATCAGCCTCCCCGTCCGGCGCTGCCGGGGCGCCCTCATCAGGCACCTTCAGGGCCAGCAGCGCCAGCAGCGCTTCGTCCCAGGCGCCGGCGCCGGCCTGGGAACGCAGCGCTTCGATGTCGGGGCGCATTTGCGGCAGGAACTGCGGATAGCGCTTCAGGTACGCGAGCAGGGCGGCGATCAGCCCGGCCAGCCTGGCGGCGCGCACGTTGCCCGCCGCCGCCCGCAACAGCAGGCGGCTGTGCTCGCGGAAATACTCGGCCACGAAAAAATACACCGCCTCGTCGCCGCGGAAGCAGAGGATCTCGAAAGACCCTTCCCCCACCAGCTGGTCGCCGTGGTGCAGGTAGGCGATGAAGCTCCTGGCGTCGGCCGGGCTGAGGATTTTCTTGAAGACCTTCAGTGTGATCTGGAACAGGTCACGGTTCTTGCCGCCAAGCAGGAAGCGCGGCAGCATGGCCAGGAAAGGGTTGTTCTCCTTGATGCGGCCGATGGCGCTGGTGATGGTCTCGCGCAATTCCGGCTTGCGGCTTTTCTCCAGGGCGGCGGCGAGGATGTCCAGGGCGCGGCGGTCGCAGTACTTGGCGACGCTGATGATGGCCTCTTCGCGCAGCAGGTCGTCCTCGCACATGAAGATGACCTTGCGCAGCGGCAGCAGGAAGGCATCGCTGCGGATATAGCCGGCCATGCGCACCAGGTTGATGCGCGTGGCGACACTGACATAGGTGCCGGTGATGTAATGGACGATGGCGTTCTCGGTGTCGTGCCCGCCTTTGCTGACCAACTCCTCCAGGCGCAGGCGGAACAGCATGCCGCCGCTGTCGCCGGAATTGCGCACCAGGTCGTCGATCTGTCCCAGGACCGAATCGATCGTCGCCAGGGCCATGGTCCGCGCTACTTTTTGCGCGCGAAGCGCTTGAAGATGTCGCGCGTCCCGGCCAGCAGCTCCTGCAGCGAGAACGCCCGCTCCAGCTCGGTGGCGGAGCAGACGGCAACGATGGCCGGGTCGGCCAGCACCAGCTCGCGGAAGCTGCGCTTCTGCAGCCAGGATTTCATGGCCTGGGCCTGCACCATTTCGTAGGCCCGCTGGCGGGCCACGCCCTTGTTGACCAGCAGCGTCAGCACCTTCTGCGAGTAGAAGACCCCCTGGGTCAGCTCCAGGTTGCGGCGGATGTTGTCCGGGTAGATGACCAGGTTCTTCAGCACGTCGGTCATGTCGTCGAGCATGAAGACGGCCAGGTGGAAGGAATCGGGGAAAATGACGCGCTCGGCCGAGGAATGGGAGATGTCGCGCTCATGCCAGAGAACATTGTTTTCCAGAGCCACGGCGGCATGGCCGCGCAGGATGCGCGCCAGCCCGGAAACGCGCTCGCAGCGGACAGGGTTGCGCTTGTGCGGCATGGAACTGGACCCTTTCTGGCCGCGGGTGAACGGCTCTTCGACCTCGAGCACCTCGGTCTTCTGCAGGTGGCGGATCTCGACGGCAATCTTTTCCAGGGTGGTGCCCAGAAGCGCCAGGGCCAGGATGACCTCGGCGTGGCGGTCGCGCTGGATGATCTGCGAGGAGACGCGGCAGGCCTTCAGCCCCAGACGGCGCAGGGCTTTTTTTTCGGCAGCGGCGGGGAAATGGATGTAGGTGCCCACCGAGCCCGAGATCTTGCCCACTGCCGTCGCCTCGGCGGCGCGCAGCAGACGCTGGCGGTCACGCTCCATCTCCTCGTGCCAGATCAGGAACTTGCAGCCGAAGGCGATGGGCTCGGCGTGGATGCCATGGGTGCGGCCGATGGCCGGCAGGTCGCGGAAGGCGAAGGCCTTGGCGAGCAGGACTTTTTTCAGCTCCTGGCAACCGGCCAGGACCACGGCCAGCGACTCGCGGATGAGCAGCGACAGGGCCGTGTCCACCACGTCGTAGGAGGTGATGCCCTTGTGCACATAGGCCGAGTCGGGGCCGATCGACTCCTCCACCGAGGTCAGGAAGGCGATGACGTCGTGCTTGACCTTTTTTTCGATTTCGCGGATGCGCTGGCAGTCGAAGGCGGCATGCCGGCGGATGCGCTTCAGGCTGGCTGCCGGCACCTGACCCATCTCGGCCCAGGTCTCGGTGACGGCCAGCTCGACGTCCAGCCACTTGCGGTATTTGTTCTCTTCGCTCCAGATGCGGGCGATGGGCGCCGCTTCGTACCTGTCGATCACGTGGGTCTCCTTTAGAGCCGATTATAGCAATATTCCCGGCGCTTGTACACGCCGCTCAGCAGCGGCCGCGGGACGCCTTAAAAGCGCAGGGAGAGGCAGCTCAGGCCGCCGTCCAATTTGCGAAATTCCGACACGTCGACGGGCACGGTCGCGCAGCCCGCTTTCTCGATGGCGGCGCGGGTCAGCGGAAAGCCGGAGGGTACCAGCACGCGGCCGTTGAGCCACAGCGAGTTGGCGGCATAGCTCTCGGCTGCGGGCACCGGGATGGCCGTAAAAGAAGAGAACAGGGGGTGGCCCAGGAATTCCCCGGCGGCCAGCAGGAGGTTGTCCTCCAAGTAGGAAATGCCCGTCTTGAGGTGCAGGACCTCGCGCAGGGAAACGAGCACCGCCTCGTAGCCGTGGCGCTGGAGAATGGCGGCCAGCTGCTCTGCCCCGGACCGGTTGGTCCGTTGCGACAGGCCGATGAAGAAGCGGTCGCCGGCACGCATCACGTCGCCGCCCTCCAGCGTCCCCGGAGCCAGGATCGCCTCCAGGCGGGGATAGAAATCCTCCAGCGACCGCGCCACTGCTTGTTCTTCGCCGCGGCGGCTGGGGGCGCCGGGCCGGGTCGTGACGGCCATCGTTTCGCCCAGCACCGCCGTGTCCTCGATGAAGACCGAGTCGGGGTATTCCTCGTCAGCGGCCAGCACCGTGACCTCCAGGCCGCAGGAGCGCAGCGCAGCGATATACGCGGCATGCTGTTCCAGGGCCCGGCCAAAGTCGGGTTTGCCCAGGCCCGCGGCCGAGAGGCCATGGACCAGGTTGCGGCAGGGTTTTCGCACCAGGGCTTTCGTGAACAGGGCCATGAGTTTCTCCATGCCCGCGGCGCGGCAAAACGCGGGCCCGCATTATCTACCATGCTTTCCTCCGAAGATGCAAATGGCGGCGAACTATTTTTCAAGACGATTGACAGGCCGGGCGACTTATTGTAAACTCCCGGCTGACAGCCATGTGCCAAAAACACTTTTTTTCGCACTGCATGATAATGCCCGGCCCGGGCCTGGCGCTTTTTATCTAAAAGCGCCGGTTCGGGAAACTCCAACTTCCACCCTTTCAAAAACAAAAAACAATGGAGGCTTATCATGTCCAAGACTGTCGAGGAAATCAATCGTAAAATTCTGAATGGGACCGTGCGCGTGGTCACCGCCGACCGCATGCCCGAAATCGTGGCGGAGATGGGAGCGGAGCGCGCCGCCGCTGAAGTCGACGTGGTCACCACCGGCACCTTCGGCGCCATGTGCTCGTCAGGAGCCTGGCTGAATTTCGGCCACTGTGACCCGCCCATCAAAATGACGCGCGTCTGGCTCAACGACGTCGAGGCCTATGCCGGCGTGGCGGCGGTCGACGCCTACCTGGGCGCGACGCAGGGCTCGGAGACCCTGGGCATGGAATACGGCGGCGCCCATGTCATCGAGGACCTGCTGCTGGGCCGGCCGGTGGTGCTGCGCGCCGTTTCCTATGGCACGGACTGCTACCCGCGCAAGGAGATCATCACCGAGGTCACACTTGCCGGCCTCAACCAGGCGCTGCTGAGCAACCCGCGCAACGCCTACCAGAAGTACAACGCGGCAGCGAATTCCGGCGCCCGCGTCCTGCACACCTACATGGGCAAGCTGCTGCCGGGCTGCGGCAACATCACGTTCTCCGGGGCCGGCGAGCTGTCGCCGCTGGCCAACGATCCCGGCCTGGAGACCATCGGCATCGGCACGCGCATTTTTCTGGGCGGGGGCATCGGCTACGTCACCGGCCCGGGCACGCAGCATTCCCCGGAAAACGGTTTCGCCACCCTGATGGTGCAGGGCGACCTGAAACGCATGACGGCCGGGTTCCTCAAGGCGGCCATGTTTCACGGCTACGGCTCGTCGCTGTATGTCGGCATCGGCATCCCCATCCCGATCCTCCATGCCGGCATCGCCCGCCGGACGGCCGTGCGCGACCGTGACATCGAGACCGACGTCATCGACTACGCCGTCGCCTCCAACCGCCGGCCGGCCCTGGGGCGCTGCAATTATGAGCAGCTCAAATCCGGCTCGGTCGCGGTCAATGGCCGCCAAGTCCCCAGCGCCTCCCTGTCCAGCTTTCACGAAGCCGCCCGCGTCGCCGGTACGCTGAAGCGCTGGATCGAACGCGGCGAATTCCTTCTGAGCGCGCCGGCGGCGCCCCTCGCCACCCATGGCGCGGCCGCGCCTCTGGCCACGAAACCGCCGGCGGCCCGCCGCGAACTCTTTTACCGGCGCGGGCAGGAAGCAATTCCCCGCGCCGCCGGCATCCGCATCACCTGGGACGCGACGCTGTGCTTTTCCTGCGGCCAGTGCCTGGGCATCTGCCCGCTTGGCGTGTTTCGCCGCGACGACAGCTGGCAAGTGACGGCGGAGCCTGCCGCCTGCTCGGGCTGCGGCCGCTGCCAGACACGTTTGCCCCGTGGGAGCGATCGCGGGAGGCAAAAATGAGTAACGCCATCGTGCAACGACAGATCCGCATCAGGGAAACATGCGCCATCGTGAGCGCCGAAGAACGCTTCCTGGACCTGGCGGAGCGGACGATCGCCGCGGCCCGGGCGGACATCGAAGCGACCATCGCCGGGCAGCCGCTCTTTCTCACCTCCCTGGAACCGCTGCTCATCGACATGGCGGCGCCGCCGCTGGCAAGGCGCATGGCCGCTGCCGCCGCCCTGGCCGGCGTCGGCCCCATGGCCGCGGTGGCCGGAGCCATCGCCCAGGTTACGGTGGAGGCGCTGGTCGCGGCCGGCGCCCGCCACGTCGTCGTGGACAACGGCGGCGACATGGTCATGCGCATCGACCGGCCGCTGACCGTCGGCATCTTCACCGGGGCGGCGCAGGTCCGCGACATCGCTCTGCGCTTCGAGCCGCGCCCCGGCATTTTCTCCGTCTGCACTTCCTCGGGGACCGTGGGCCATTCGCTCTCCTTCGGCCATGCCGACGCGGCAACCGTCGTCGCCGCCAGCGGCTGTCTGGCAGACGCCACGGCCACGGCGCTGGGCAATCGTGTCAGGGAAGCGAGCGGTCCGGCCGTCGCCCAGGCCATCCGCGACACCCTCGCGGACGGAATCGAGGGGCTGTTGGTCGTCGCCGGCGAGCACTTGGGAACAGGCGGCACGCTGCCGCCGCTCGTGCGCGCGGCCGTGGATCCGCGGCTCATCAGCAGGGGATAGGAGAAACGCATGAAAAAATTAAAAGTTGCTGTTTTGGGCTGCACCGGGCTGGTCGGCATGCAGTTCGCCCGCCTGCTCGACGCTCATCCATTTTTTGAGTTGACCGGCCTCTTCGCCTCCGGACGCTCGGCAGGAAAACGGTTCGGCGAGATGCTGGAAGGGACGGCCGCCGCCGGAGTGGGGCCCCGGACCCGTGAGCAGGTGGTCCGCGAGACAACGGTCGCCGCCATAGCGCAAAGCGGGGCGCGCATAGTTTTTTCGGCCCTGCCCGCCAGCGTCGCCGGTGAGCTGGAGGCGGAGCTGCGCCGCCAGGGATCGTTCGTCTTCTCCAATGCCGGAGCGCACCGCATGGACGCCGACATACCGCTGCTCATCCCGGAAGCGAATCCCGACCACCTGGAGCTTTGCCGCAGGCAGCTCCGCGAGTTCGCGGGATTCATCGTCACCAATCCCAATTGCGTGGTGGCGGGGCTGGCGCTGGCGCTGAAGCCGCTCGCAACGATGCCGCTGCGGGCCGTGACCGTCACCACGTTCCAGGCCGTCTCCGGCGGCGGGCGGCGCGGTGTCGCCGCCTGGGACATCATGGGCAATGTCGTCCCCTACATCGCCAATGAAGAAGAGAAGATCGGGCGCGAGACAAAAAAAATCCTGGGCACGCGGGTCGACGGACGAGTGCGCGACCATGACTTGGACATCTACCCCTCCTGCAGCCGCGTCGCGGTCAAGGACGGTCACTTGCAGAGCATCAGCGTGGAATTTTCCCGGCCGGTCGCTGAAGCGGAGGTCGCGGCGGCGCTGTCCCGTTTCAGCGCCGAACCCCAGCGACTGGCCCTGCCGACCGCGCCGCAGAGACCGATCCTGGTGCATCCGGGCAACGACCGGCCGCAGCCGGCGCTCGACGTGGATGCCGGCGAGCCGCACCCCGTCAAAGCGGGGCGGTGCGGCCTCCCGGTCCCAAGGGACCGGGACGTCGGGACCTGCTCGGTCCCTCCAGCCGTCGATGCGGGGCGGTCCGGCCGGGCCAGGGGCATGGCCGTGACCGTGGGCCGCCTGCGCGCGCAGGGAACGCGCTGCAGTTTTTTCCTGCTGGTGCACAACACGGTGCGCGGCGCGGCCGGCGGCTCGGTGCTCAATGCCGAGCTGGCCGTGAAAAAAAACATCCTGCCGGGGGTGCGCCATGAGTAAGGTGATGAAATTCGGCGGCGGCTGCCTACGCGACGACCGCGGCTTTGCCCGGGCCTGTGCGATCATCGCCGGCCAGAAGCGTGTCGCCGTCGTGGTTTCGGCGGTCTCCGGCGTGACCGAGCTGCTGCTCGCCGCCATTGAGCAGGCCAGGCGCGGCGAAAAACATATTCCGGCCATCGCGGAGCGGCTGGCCGAAAAGCACCAGGCCATCATCACCGCCATGCGCCTGGCCGCCGCGCCGGAACGGCGCCTGCAAAAGGCCATCGCGGCCCAGTTGGCCGAGGTGCGGCGGCTGCTGACCGGCGTCGCCTATCACGGCGACCTGACCCCGACGGTGCGGGCGCGTCTGCTGAGCTTCGGCGAGAGGATGGCGGCGCGGCTGCTGGCCGGCATGCTGGAAAGCCGGGGACAAAAAGCCCGGGCCCTGGACGCGCACAGCGCCGGCATCTCGACCGACGAAACTTGCGAAAACGCCAGCATCGACCGCGCCCGCACCCGCAAAAAGCTGGGCGCCCTGGCCGCCCCCCTGCTGCGCCGCGGCGTGGTCCCGGTCATCAGCGGCTTTTTCGGCCGCGGCCCTTCCGGAAGCATCACCCTGCTGGGCCGCAACGGCTCCGACTACAGCGCCGCCGCCGTGGCCTACGCACTGAAGGCTGCGCAGCTGGAGATATGGAAGGACGTTGACGGCTTCATGAGCGCCGATCCGGCGCGGGTGCCTGGAGCGCGCCGCCTGGCGCAGCTCACGTTCGCCGAGGCCGCCGAACTCTCGTACTTCGGCGCCAAGATCCTCCACCCGCGCACGGTGGAGCCTCTGGCCGGGACGCGCACCCGCGTCTTCATCCGCAACCTGGAGGATCCCGCCGGGGCGGGCAGCGAGATCGTCGCCGGCCGCTCGGCGCGCGCGGAGGACGTGGCCGGCATCGCCGCCAACACCCGCCTGGCCGTCATCCGCATCCACGGCGCCGGCATCGGCTGCAAACCGGGGCTGCTCGCCGGCATCAGCTCGCTCCTCGGCGCGGCGAACATCAACATCCATTCGGTGCTCACCTCGCAGACGTGCATCAACCTGCTCCTCGACCCCGAGGACGGCCGTCGCGGCCTGCAGCGTATCCGCGCCCAGGCCAACGGCGTCATCAAGAAGATCGAACTGGAAGAGCGCCTGGCCCTGGTCGGGGTAGTGGGCGACCGCATCATGGAGAAGGAAGGGATCTACGCCCGGATATTCACCGCCGTGGCCCGCGAAAAGATCAACGTCGAGATGGCCGCCGCCGGAGCGTCTTCAGTGGCTTGCTACTTCCTGGTCAGGAACACCGATCTGGACCGCGCCGTACGCGCCGTGCATGACGAGTTCTTTCCTTGATACAAGATCGAGATCAAAAATGAAAGGGGCAGGGGCAAGCCCTGCCCCTACACCCGGAGCTGATGCAATAATTTTTTTGTGTAGGGGCGCCCCTTGCGGGCGCCCCAAAGATTATTCTTTGTTGCCGAAATCGATATCGTCGGGAAGCTCGTTGACGTCGCGCGCGCCTTCGTAGGGGAAGTGGACGGCGAGCAGGCGGCCGCACTCATCGATGCCGCGGATCAACCCCTCGTTGAACTTGCCGGCCTTGAAGTCGCCGGCCATGGCCGCGACCAGCTTATCCCAGAAGTCCTGGCCCACCCTTTCATGAATACCCTGGTCGCCGCTGACGACGAAACGGTGGCGCGAGGGAACGACGAAAAAGAGGATGCCGTTGCGGTCCTTGGTGGCGCGCATGCCCATGCGCGTGAAAGCCTTTCCGGCCGCGCCCGTGACGCTGCCCCAGAAAAAGCGCGAAACCGAGACGCGGATCTCGCCCGAGGTCTGCTTTTCGGCCGCGGCAATGGCCGCCTTGACGCGGTCGTCATCGATGATCGCAAGCAGCTTGTGCTGGCTCATGAACGACATGAATGCCTCCCTACCACGACCCCGAGGCGCCGCCGCCCCCGGACCTGCCGCCGCCGCCCGAGAAGCCGCCTCCGCCTCCACCGCCGCCGCGCCCCCCCGACAGGATGGAGAACAGCAGGTAGATGGCCAGCGAAGGATTGGTGATCAACAGGATCAGGAAGAGCAGGACGCCGATGCCGATCATGACCTTTTCCATCAGGGTCAGCGGCCGCGACGGCTTGGCTCCCGGCTCCTCCGCGCCGCCGGAGGCGGCCTCGTCCCCGGAAACGATCGTTAGCAGGCGCTCGATCCCGGCGCGCACGGCGCCGTCGTTGTCGCCCGCCTGCAGCCGCGGCACGATCTCTTCGTTGATGACGCGCCCGGCCAGCGCGTCGGGAACGACCCCTTCCAGGCCGTAACCCACCTCGATGCGCAGACGCTTGTCCGCAACCATGAGAAACAGCGCCAGGCCGTCATCCATTCCCCGGCGCCCGACCTTCCACGACTCGAAGGCCTTGACCGCCCAGTCCTCGATGGGGATGCCGCCGGTGGTTTCGCCGATATAGACGATGACCTGGCGACCCGTCGTCCGCGCAAAATCCCCCAGGCGGGCGTCGAACTCAGCCGCCGCCGCGGGCGAAAGCAGCCCGACGGTATCGCTGAGCCAGCGCTGGGGAGGGGCCGGGATCGGGGTCCCGGCCTGCGCCGGTGCGCCGGCGGCCAGGGCGAAGAGGAGCAGCCCGGCCAGCGCCGGCAGGAAAAGTGCGCCGCAATTTCAAGAGACTAGAACTGGACCTTGGGAGCGGTCTCCGCCCCGGCCTGTGACTTGAAATAGGCCTTCTCCTGGTAGCGCGTACCCAGGAAATTGGCGATGATCACGGTGGGAAAGCGCATCCTCTTGGTGTTGAAGCCCTGGGCCGCCTCGTTGAAGCGCATGCGCTCGACGCTGATGCGGTTCTCGGTGCCTTCCAGCTGCACCTGCAGGTCGCGGAAATTCTGCGTGGCCTTCAGGTCGGGATATTTTTCCACCACCACCATCAGGCGCGACAGGGCCGAAGAAAGGCCGTCCTGGGCCTGCTGGAACTTGGCGAAAGCCGCGGGATCGCTGGCGGGATTGCTGCCCAGCTGCACCTGGCCGACCTTGGAACGGGCCTCGGTCACGGCGGTGAAGGTCTCTTTCTCGAAGGCGGCAGCGCCCTTGACCGTCTCCACCAGGTTGGGGATGAGATCGGCGCGGCGCTGGTAGGCGTTTTCCACCTGCGCCCACTGCGCAAGCGCTTTCTGGTCCAGGGCGACCAGGCCGTTGTAGGCGCTCATCACCCACAGACCCAGGACCAACACCAAGCCGATCAGGATTCCCACGGGACCTAACAGTTTCTTCATTTTTTTCTCCTTCACATGTGCGTTCGATCCAAACAGCATGATCCGTACCCGATTATTTTAATCCCTTCGCGCGATCAATGCAAGAGACGCGGACGCGGGCGCGGCTCAGGACAGGACGCCGATGCCGCGGTGCTTGGCGGCGATGGCGGCGGCCAGCTTGTCCAGGGCCTGGAAATCGCCTTCCTTTGGGCAACCCTTGGCCAGGACCGGGTCCAGCAGCTCGACCTTGAGGCTGCCCAGCGAGGCCAGCAGGTTCTCCACCGCTCGCCCGCCCCAGCCGAAGGAGCCGATGATCGAGGCGAACTTCAGCTTCGGTCGCAGGGCATTGGCCAGGAAGGCGGCGTAGGCGACGGCCGGGTGGGCGCCGCCCAGGACCGTGGGCGAGGCCAGGACCACGGTGGAGGCGTCCACGAGCTCGTTGGCCAGTTCGCCGATATCCGTGTGGATCAGGTTGAAGGGGATGGCGTCGACGCCATGGCGCGTCAGGGCGCCGGTCAGATGTTCGACCATCTCCCGCGTGCTGCCGTGCATGGAGACAAAGGGGATGAGCACCAGGTTGCGCGTGCGGTCGGAAACCCATTCGCGGTAGGCGTCGAGAATCAGGGCCGGGCGCGGGTAGACCACGCCGTGGCTGGGGGCGATCATCTCGATTTCCAGCTCCTTCAGCTTTTCCAGGTGCTTGCGGATCTGCAGCCGGAACGGCATCATGATCTCGGCGAAATAGCGCCTGGCGGAGCGCAGGGTGTGGGTCTCGTCGCTGACCAGCGGCCGGCTCTGGGCCAGGTGGGCGCCCAGGAAATCGCAGCTGAACAGGACCTTGTCCTCGCGCACGTAGGTCATCATGGTCTCGGGCCAGTGCACCCACGGCGCCAGGATGAACTCCAGGGTTTTGCCGCCCAGTTCGAGTTTTTCGCCGTCGGCCACGACGCGAAACCTGTTTTCCGGGATGCGCAACAGGTCGATGAGCATGGACTTGCATTTCTCGTTGGTCACGACCACGGCCTCGGGGAATATTTCCAGGACCTCGGGGATGGCGCCGGAGTGGTCCTGCTCGGCGTGCTGGCTGACGATGTAGTCGATGCGGGTGACGCCGGCTTCCTGCAGGTTCTCGAGCAGCTCGCCGGACTTGGCCGGGTCGACGGCGTCGATCAGGGCGACCTTGTCCGTGCCGCGAACGATGTAGGAATTGTAGGACGTACCGTCGGGCAGGGGGATCAGCTCGTCGAAGAGCCGCCGGTCCCAATCGAGGGCCCCGACAAAAATGATATTATTCCTTATTTCCGTTGCCGCCATATTGCCTCCATTGCGAACAGGACCCTGACGCCGGTTGATTCCACGCCGGAAGAACCGGCCGTTCCGGGGCGGGACCCGTTACTCGATCACTTCGAACGAATCCTTGCCGGCGCCGCAGACCGGGCAGACCCAGTCCTCAGGGATGTCCTCGAAAGCGGTACCGGGCTTGATCCCCGAGTCGGGATCGCCGTCGACGGGATTGTATACGTAGCCGCACACGGTGCAAACATACTTTTTCATGCTAGCCTCCTTCAATGCCGCGGGGCCGTTGCCGTCCCCGAGCCACCAATTATAGGGTCAAATCCATGGCCTGTCAACGCCGCCAATCACTTATTGTCCAGCTCCTTGATCAGGCGCAGGATCTCGGTTTTAAGGGCGGCATCCTGGGTGCGGCCCAGGGCCTGCTCCAGCTGGTCCTGCGCCCTTTTGCGGTCGCCGAGCTTGGCCGCGACCCGGGCGCTGTTGAGCAGGTAAAGCGGCTCGGGCGAAGCGAGCAGGGCCAGGGCCCTGGCGTAGCTTGCGGCGGCATCGGTCAGGCGGTTCAGGTTCTCCAGCGCCTGCCCCTTGAGGTTGAAGAGCGGGGCAAAGTTGCGGTTGAGCAGCAACCCTTTTTCGGCGTAGCGCAAGGCCGAGTCGAACTTGGCGAACTTGATCTCCAGCATGGCCAGGTTGGCGTAGGCGTTCTCCGGAGTCTGGTAGTCCTCGGCATTGGCGGCGATGATCAGGTTTTCCTTGGCCTTCTCGTAGTTGCCCTGCTCGGAATATATCGTGCCCAGCAGGTTGTAGGCGTCCAGGAACTTCGGGTTGACCTGCAGCAGGCGGTTGAGCAGCTCGATGGCCTTGGGAAACTCGCGACGGTAGACCTGGACCAGGGCCATGGCGTTCAGCGCCGGCGCCAGCTGCGGGTTCTTCTTCAACGCCGCGGCCAGCCTCTCGGCCGCCTGGTCCAGCCGGCCGTCGTTCAGGTAGCCGATCCCCTCGTTGGCCAGGTATTCGGCCGACCCGGGCTGCAGTTGCCCGGGCACCGTGCGCGGCTTCCTGCCGCCGCAAGCCAGGAACAGAACCGCCACCAGGGATAAAACTGCGATCTTTTTCATGTTGCCCCCTTAAGGCCCTTGACACGGTATGCTTTCACCGGCTTGGAGAGGCCGGTCAATTTCTTTTCACCCAGGAAATCGAAAGCGAAGCGTTCCCGGGTGGCCTGAAAGGTCTGCTCGGACACCGCGATCTCGTCGCAGCCGGCCACCGCCGATTCCAGGCGCGAGGCGATGTTGACCGTGGTGCCCAGAACGGTGAATTCCAGGCGCTTGGGCGAGCCGAAATCGCCGGAGATCAGCTTGCCGGAATGGATGCCGATGCGCACCTGGACCCGGTTCTCCTCCTCGGCCTGGCAATTGAGTTCGCCCAGTTTTTCCATCATCTCCAGGGCGGCGACGATGGCGCTCTCGGCGTGGTCGTCGCATTCCAGGGGAACGCCGAAGACGGCCATGATGGCGTCGCCGATGAACTTGTCCAGGGTGCCGTTGTGCTTGAAGATGATCTCGGTCATCTCGCTGAAGAAATTGTTCAGGAACATGCCCACGGCAATGGGGGTCAGCTTCTCGGCCCGCGAGGTGAACTTGACGATGTCCATGAAGAGGACGGTGGCTTCCGACTCGCGATACGGCATCTGCTCGCCGGTGTTGTTGTCCTGAAATTCCATGAGCCGCGAGACCACCGCCGGCGAGTGGTAGCGCTCCAGGCGCGCGCGCAGCCGCCGCTCGTGGTTGAGCTTCTCCAGGCTGTTGGCCCCCTCGATGGCAAAGCCGGCGAAATTGGCAATGATCGACATGACCTCGAGGTCCTTTTCCCCGAATACCTGGGAGACGCTGGACGTGTCGACATAGATCAGCCCGTAGATGCAGTCCTTGGTCCAGATGGGCACCGAGATGGCCGAGGTGATGCCGTACATGATGACGCTGTTGGAGCTGTCGAAGCGCGAGTCGTTGCGCGTATTGGACGAAAGGATGGCCACTTTCTCATGGATGGCCTTCAGGGCGATGGTCTTGGAAATGCGGACGATGTCCTCCGGCTGTCCCTGCATGGAATAGGTGTACTTGAGCCGGACGTCGTTCTGTTTCTCGTCGTAGTAAAAAATGAATATTTTCTCGGGGTGCACGAACTGGAAGATCATGTCTCCGAGTTTGTGGAAGCTCTCGTCGATATCCTGGGACGTGATCAGGCTTTTGCCCAGGGCGGTCAGCGAGGCCAGGAAGCTCGGTTCCTCGATCTTGCGCTTCGGCTTTTTTTCCGCCAGCAGAAGTTCCTCCAGCGGCACCACCAGCGAGATCTTCTGGTCGTCGGTATCGCGATAGCTCTCCTTGCGGTCCACCGCCAGGAAGCTGAGCATGGTCCTGCCGATGGTGATCTTGTCCCCGACCTCCAGCGTTTTCGCCTGGACGCGGCGGCCGTTGACATAGCAGCCGTTGGTGCTGTTCATGTCGGCCAGCTTGTAGCTCCTGGCGGTGCGCTGCAGGCGGCAGTGCTGCCGCGATACGGTGTTGTCATCGAGCTCGATGTCATTCTCGGGCAGCTTGCCGATGACCACCGTGTCCTTGGCCAGGTAAAAGACCTTCAGCTCGTCGTCGGCCAGGTATTCTAGTTTAAATTCCATTCGTTCTTCAGGCTGCGGCGCATCAGGTCCTTGATGGCGGCGCGGACATCCTTGCCGTCAAAGAGCACGCGGTGCACCTCGCGGGCGACCGGCATCTCGATGGCCAGCTGCCCGGCCAGCTGGTTGACCGCCTTGGTCGTCTCCACTCCCTCGGCCACCATGGGCGTCGAGCGCTCCACCGCGGCCAGCGTCTCGCCCTGGGCGATGCGCCTCCCCAGCTGAAAATTGCGCGACAGGCTTCCGAAGCAGGTCAGCATCAGATCGCCGATCCCCGCCAGTCCCCAGAAGGTCTCAGGCTTGGCCCCCAGGCGCAGGCCCAGGCGCGAGATCTCCATGTTGGCCCGCGTGACCAGCGAAGCCGTGGTGTTGAATCCGTACCCCAGGCCGTTGACCATGCCCGAAGCGATGGCCATGACGTTCTTCAGCGCCCCGGCCACCTCCAGGCCGCGCAGGTCCCCGGAGCCGTAGACGCGCAGGACTGCCGACGAAAAACGGCCCTGCAGCCGCTCGACCAGCTCCGCGTTCTCCGAAGCGGCGACCACGGCCGTGGGGTGCCCCCCGGCAAGCTCGCGGGCAAAGGACGGGCCGGAAATGGTCAGCCACTGCCGCGAGACGGCGGGACCGAAAACTTCGGCCGCCACCTGCGAAATGGTCTTGAGCGAATCGGACTCGAAGCCCTTGGAAAGGTTGACCAGGACCTGGTCTTCCCTGAGCGTGGTTTCCAGGCGCCGCATCACCGAGCGGATGAATTTAGACGGCACGGCCAGCACCAGGATGCCGGCCGCGGCGGCCGCCCCCTCCAGGTCGGCCGTGGCTTCCAGGCCGCGAGCCAGCTCGATGCCGGGCAGGAAGGTCTTGTTCTCCCGCGCCGAATTGACGGTCTCGAGGACGTCCTTTTCCCTGACCCAGATGCGCACGTTTTCTTGCTGGCGGGCCAGGTAATCGGCAAACGCCGTGCCCCAGGAACCGCCGCCGATGACCAGTATATTATCCATTTTTCCGGAAACTGAACTTGTGTTCATTGCCTGCCGCCAGGCGCGCGATATTGGCGCGGTGGCGGAATACGACCACGAGCAGCATCACGAACGCCACCATGGCCGCCTCGACGACCTGGGTGAACAGGACGCAGAAGAACAGCGCCGTCGTTCCCAGCAGCGAGCCGAGGGAAACGTAACGGGTCAGCCACAGGGACACAAAGAACGCCGCCAGGAACACCAGCAGGGCCGGGTAATAAAAGACCAGGAAGATGCCCACCAGGGTGGCCACACCCTTGCCGCCGCGGAACTTCAGGAATACCGGGAAGACATGGCCGAGCAGCACGGCCAGGCCGCCCAGCAGCACGATCCAGGGCAACTCGAAATGGATGCGGCCGTAGACGATCGGCAGTGCTCCCTTCAGGATGTCCAGGGCCAGCGTGGCCAACCCGGCCAGCTTGCCCTTGCTGCGCAGCACGTTGGTGGCGCCGATGTTGCCGCTGCCCATGGTGCGGATGTCCTTGCCCTCGCTGAAATAGAAGATCAGGTAGCCGAAGGGGATGGAGCCCAGCAGGTACGAGGCAACGACGTAGAGGATTTCATGCTGCGACAAGGGGGATCTCCTTGAGAATGGAATAAACAGGGCCCGCAGGAGTCAGGTCACTGCGGAACAGTTGAAACGCGGCCAGCGGACATTCGGCGAGGAACAGGTCTTTTTTTTCGCCGAGCAGTTCAAAAAGCGCCCGAAAATCAATTCGGGACTTATTGCGCCCCAGGGTCAGGTGCGGCTGGAACGGGCGCGTATCACGGGCGACCCCAAGGGGAAGAAGCAGTGCTTCGATGGCATGGAACAGGGACAGGAGGCGCGGATCGTCTTCCACCCCGGCCCAGAAAATATGCAGGTCGTCCCCCACCGGGAACTTGCCGAAACCGCTGCAGCGCAAACGGAAAGGAGAAAGGGGAATCTTTGCCGTTACCAGCGCAGCGGCGATCTTTTCGGACAGGCTTTGCTCAACGTCGCCGATGAATTTCAGGGTCAGGTGGATGTTGTTCTTCCCGGTCCAGCGAATGGACGGCGCGATCCTCTTGAAAGGATCCAATTCCTTCACGATTTTCTCCCTGGCCTCTTCAGAGAGTTGGACGCCGGTAAAGATTCTCATTGCCGCCATTATAATGGAACTGCCATCCGTAGTAAATAGCCCGGCCCTGAAGGCAGTCCCGCCGAGGGGAACACCGAGGTTGCCGGCAGGGGCGCTTGAGATAAAAAGCCCTGCCCGGGTATTTATAGTGCAGAAGCCCTGAAGGCGCGCAGGAGGAGCGATGAAAAAGACCGCATCTTTTGTCTGGCTGCTGGCCATGGTCTTCCTTTTTTCCTGCAGCCCGCAGAGCCAGGACGACCCTGCGCCCGACGAACCGGCCCCGGACCCGCCGCCGGCGGCCTCCACCATCATCGACCATAACTGCACCGACATCGCCAGGATCCCGACGCAGTGGCTCGAGGCGGCGCGCGGCAGCCTGCGCATCGGCTACGGCCACACTTCCCACGGCAGCCAGCTGGTCAGCGGCATGCAGGCGTTTCGCGGCGCCAGCGGCTCGGCTTTCTACTTCGGTTATTCCGATTGGGGGCTGCAGCCCGGGGTTTTCCTCAACGACTACTGGGGCAACGACGGCGGCGCCGACGATCTCGGCTATGACGGCGACCTGGGCTGGCGCGCGGCCACCATTGAAATGCTTTCCCGTTCCGGCAACGACCGCAACGTCGTCGCCTGGTCCTGGTGCGGCGGCGTGAGCGACAACAGCGAGAGCGGCATCAACGCCTACCTGAACGCCATGGCCGGGCTGGAAAGGGACTATCCGGCCGTGCGCTTCATCTATATGACCGGCCACCTGGACGGCAGCGGCAGCAACGGCAACCTGCAGCGGCGCAACGAACAGATCCGCGCCTACTGCCGCGCCAACGGCAAATACCTTTTCGATTTCGCCGACATCGAAAGCTTCGCCCCGGGCGGCGGCGGCAATTACATGCAGCTGATGGCCGACGACAACTGCGACTACGACAGCGACGGCAACGGCTCCCGCGACCGCAATTGGGCCGCCGAATGGATCGCGGCCAATCCCGACAGCGAGCTGGCCCGGCAAGCCGCCGCCTGCGGCGAATGCGCCCACTCGCAGAACCTGAACTGCATCCTCAAGGGACGCGCCTTCTGGTGGCTGCTGGCGCGCCTGGCCGGTTGGGACGGGAACTGAGCATTGAAATCAAGCCGCGCTGAGATATAATGCGGTTACATGGTATTTAACCAGCGACAAGGAGGAAACATGAAAAAATTACTGATGCTGACCGTACTGATGGCGGGTGTTTTTGCGATACTCCCGGCGCAGAAAGTAACCATCCTTTCGCCCAACGGCGGCGAAACCCTGGTCAACGGCACGCCGATGCTGATCACCTGGAACTATGCCAAGCTTTCCGGCAATGAAACACTTTTGATCGCCCTGGAAGGCAGCGCCGATTTCGGGCCCATCGCCTACAGCAAGGTGGCGACGGGGTCGCTCGAGTGGCTGGCCGGGAAAAAAATGGACGGCTCGTTCGCCAAGCCGGCCGGCGGCTATAAGATCATCATCGAACTTGTCGACAACGACACGGCCTTCGACCTGAGCGACCAGCCCTTCACCATCGCCGCCCCCGTTTCCGTCGTGGCGCTGATGACTCCCAACGGCGGTGAAATTCTGCAGCGGGGAAAGGATTTCGACATCCGCTGGTCCTGCGCCGGCCAGGCGGGTTACGTCACCCTGAGCCTGTTCAAGGACGAGCTGCTGCTGGGCAAGGTAGCCGAGAACCTTCCGGCTGCCGGCCTCACCTACCGCTGGAACACCGCACTGCCGCTGCTCAACGGTGTGGAGATCCGCGCCGGCGTCAACTACCGCGTCCAGATCGACTGGCTTGCCCAGGCAACCCCGGCCATGCCCGCCACGCAGGGAGCGGCGCCCGTCGGCCAGACGGCTGCCGTTCTGCAAAAAAACAGCGATCGCAGCGACAATCCATTCAACATCATGGACGTCCCGGCCAGCAACAGGCAAAAGGCATTCAACGAAAAAGAGGAGTAGCCCGGCCGGTTCCCTGACCCGCCTTCCCGCGGGGGAAGGCGCGGTCTGACGACCTGTCAGCAAGCCCTTTCGTATTGACTATTTCGGCCGCCTATACTAAGATATGGGGCCATGAAGTCATTCTCAATCGTCGGTTGGTCGGGCAGCGGCAAAACCTTGCTCATCACCCGCCTGATTGAGGAATTCCGGGCCAGGGGGAGACAGGTGGTCGCCGTAAAAAACGCGCATGGCGGCTACGCCGTACAGCCCGAGGGCAAGGACACGGCGCGTTTTCTACAGGCCGGGGCCCGGGAAGTATACCTGCTGGCCGGCGGCGAGCTGCTGCGCATGACGCGCATCTCATCCCCTGACGACCTGCTGGCCGACCTGGAAGCGCGATTGGGGCCCGACGATATCGTGCTGCTGGAGGGCCTGCTGCGGCCGGGCATCCCGGTCATCGAAGTTGAGGACAGCCAGCAGGAGAAGCCGTTGAAAACCCGGCCGCAGGATCTGGCCGCCCTGGTCAGCACGGCAGCGAGCCCCAATGCCCGCGCCCGTTTCCATCCCGACGACATCACCGCCATCAGCGCATTTATGGAGGAACACCATGGAAAATAAGATCGAACTAAAGATCAACGGCAGGGTCATCGCCATGAACCCGTTTCGTCAGGAAAATCATCAGCCAGGTCATGCTGGGAGCAGTGCAGTCGCTGGACAAGATACCCCAGCCCTGGAAAAAGATCGTGATCACCCTGCAACGCTGAAAAAAAAGCGGGGGCGGCGAAAGCAAAATGAAATTCCTGAAAACGTTTAGCGAGAAGTGCACCGGCTGCAATACCTGCATGAGCGTGTGCTCGAAGCTTTATTTCAAGGAGGACAACCCGGAGAAGTCGGCCATCAAGGTCGGCCGGGCCGAAGACGGTTCCTACACCCTGAGCGTCTGCGACCAGTGCCGGGCCTGCGTCCCCGAATGCCCCACCCAGGCCATCTCAATCAACAAATCGGGCGTCGTGCTCATCAACAAGGTACTGTGCATCAACTGCCTGGCCTGCGTGGCCGCCTGTCCGACCGGGACCATGATGACCTGGCGCGGCGGCATGGTGCCCTTCAAGTGCATCGCCTGCGACGCCTGCGCCAAGGAGTGCCCCAGCGGGGCCCTGAAGACCGAAGTCAAGGAGAAGTAGACCATGAGCAGCAACGAAAGCAAGCATGATATCGAGAAAATGCGCCAGGCCCACAAGGTCCTGAAGGAATTCACCTATGAGCTGAAGCCGGTGGTCAAGGGCTACAACGACCGCACCCTGTACATCAACCTGACCACCCTGGAGATCAGGGAGAAGCCGGTGCCGGCGCTGATGAAAAAAAAGTTCATCGGCGGCAAAGGCTACGACCTCAAGCTGCTGTGGGACGCGGTCTCGGGCGACACGCGCTGGGACTCGCCCGAGAACGAGATCTGCATCGCCACCGGTCCCATCGCCGGCAACACCAACTACCCGGGGTCGGGCAAGTCGCTGGTCACCACCATCTCTCCCCAGACCGGCATCCCCATCGACAGCAACGTCGGCGGCCACTTCGGCCCTTATCTGAAGTTCTCCGGCTTCGACGCCATGGAGATCCAGGGCAAGGCCGACCGTGACGTGCTGATCTACATCGACGGCAACCAGGGCAAGGTGCAGATCATGGAAGCGCCGCTCGAGGCGACCGACTCGCACGTGGTGGCCGAGCAGCTGCACGAGATGTTCGCCGCCAACGAGCGCGAAAAGCAGCACGTGTCGGTGGTCTCGGCCGGCCGCGGCTCCGAGCACGCCTGGATCGGCTGCCTGAACTTTTCCTACTGGGACAAGCGCCGCAAACTGCCGCGCCTGAAGCAGGCCGGACGCGGCGGCATCGGCACCGTCTTCCGCAACAAGAAGATCAAGGCCATGGTGGTCAAGTACTCGGGCCTCACCGGCAAGTCCAATAACCCCGTCGACATGGAGACACTGCAGAAGACCGGCCTGAAACTGCACAAGGAGATCATCACCCTCGACGACAAGCAGTGCCAGATGCGCACCATCGGCACCGCCCACCTGGTCGAGATCATGAACGACTACGACCTGCTGCCCACCAAGAACTTCCGCTTCGGCAGCCACCCCGACGCCAAGAACCTGGCCTCCTGGGTGTGGAAGGCCATGTTCACCCAGAACGTCCCCGACGGCTGCTGGTTCGGCTGCACCATGTCCTGCGCCCACGGCATCGACAACTTCGAGCTGCGCACCGGCCCCTACAAGGGCCACAAGGTGCTGGTCGACGGTCCCGAGTACGAGACGGTCGGCGGCTGCGGCTCCAACCCGGCCATCTTCGATCCCAAGGCGGTCGTCGAGATCAACTTCTACTGCGACACCTACGGCCTGGACACCATCTCCTTCGGCACCATGACCGGCTTCATCATGGACTGCTACGAGAACGGCATCCTGAACAAGGAGCGCTGCGGCGGCCTGGAAATGACCTGGGGCAACTGGGAAGCGGCGCTGGAGATGATGCACCAGATCGCCCGCGGCGAAAAGTTCGGCCTGATCGCCGGCAAGGGCATCAAGTTCATGCAGGAATACTTCGTCAAAGAATACGGGGCTGACGCCCAGTTCCTCAAGGACATCGGCATGCACGGCAAGGGGCTGGAGCAGTCGGAGTACCAGTCCAAGGAGTCGCTGGCCCAGCAGGGCGGCTACTACCTGACCAACAAGGGGCCGCAGCACGACGAGGCCTGGCTGATCTTCATGGACATGGTCAACAACCAGATCCCCACCTTCGAGAAAAAGGCCGAAGCGCTGCACTATTTCCCGATGTTCCGCACCTGGTTCGGGCTGATGGGCTTGTGCAAGCTGCCCTGGAACGACGTCGAGCCGGCCGACAACGCCACGTACCCCGAGCCCAACAAGGTGCCCGAGCACGTGCAGAACTACGTCGACATCTACGGCGCCATCACCGGCGAAAAAATCACCAAGGAAGAGCTGATCCGTCAGTCGGAGCGCGTCTACAACTTCCAGCGCGTCTTCAACCTGAAGATGGGCCACGGCAAGCGCCCCGAGGACCATCCGCCCTACCGCGCCATGGGGCCGGTGACGGTCGAGGAATACGAGTCGCGCGCCGAGCGCTACGACAAGGCGCTGAAGGAAAAGCAGAACATCGACCCGGCCGGCAAGAGCACCGAGGAAAAGATCAAGTTACTGCGCCAGTACCGCGAGGCGCAGTACGAGAGCCTGATCGACGCCGTGTTCAAGCGCCGCGGCTGGTCCAAGGACGGCGTGCCCACAGTCGAGCACCTGAAAGAGATCGGCATGGACCTGCCCGACGTGATCGAGCTGGTCAAAAAGCACCTGTAAAAGAAGGGCGTTTTTGTAGGGGCGAACCACCGTGTTCGCCCTTTTTTTTTAGACAATCGCCGGGGCGGGCATTGAGACACACCCGTTCCTCCATACCCGATCTTTACGGGAGGGTTTTTAAATCCTCCACTACATAAGAAAACATCAGACAAATACTCCCGCGCTTGATATTCCATTTCATGCATCTATAATACAGACTGGAGATGCAGATGAGGACAACGCTCAATATTTCCGAGGACATGCTGGGAGAGATTTCCAGGCTCTCCGGAGTGAAGTGCAAGACCGAGATCATCGACAAAGCATTGCGCGAGATGCTGGACCGGCTGCGGCGCCAGAAGCTGAAGGGGGCCTGGGGCAAGATCGCCATTGATCTGGACGTACGGGAGCTCAGGCGGAGAGAACTGGGTGAGTGAATACCTGGTCGACACCTCGGTCTGGGTCGAGTTCCTGCGCGGAGAGAAATCAACGATAAAAAAACGCCTGGAAAATCTTCTGGATGAAAACCGGGCGCTTGTCACGGGAATCATATTGGCCGAATTACTGACGGGGATCGCCAAGGAAAAGGAACAGCATTTTCTGGAAGAATGCTTCCTGGGCCTGCCCTTCCTGGAAACGACCCGCGAGATTTTCGCGACAACGGGAAAAATGGGAGCCGCCTTGCGCAAAAAAGGAATCACCATGCCCCTTTCCGACCTGGTCATCGCCGCCCTGGCCAAGGCGCATGGCCTCGCCGTTCTCACGCTCGACAATCATTTCCTGACCTTGGCCAGACCCCTTGGCGTGCAGATGGAATTGCTGAAAGGTTTTTAAATTCTTTACAAGCGTTTCTCTATTGTTCTTTTTCTAGAATGACAAGCTGGCCATCCTCCCAGACTTGGCGCAGGGAGTAGCGGAAGCCGGCGATCGGGATATGGCGGATGCCTTGATGGACCACCGTCCAATCCCCTCCTTTTTTAATTTTCAGCTTCAGGATTTGGGTACGGCCCGCATCCTCCGGCGTGATAATCCAGTCACCGGTCGGATCAATAACCTCTAAAGCATATTCATTTCGGCCGGCTCGGAACGCCCCCTTGTATAGTCCCAACTGCCCGATATAAAAGATCTCCGGAAATGCATCCGCATTTCCGCCGGTAGTCGGCCGGGCGAAAAAACGAAAGGAGCCGATGCGCCAACCGCCGCTGGCATACCTGATCTTCAACTGCATCTCCACTGCGTCCGGCACATCCTCCCCCAATGCCGAAACGATCGGGATCTCCTTGCTTTTCTCAGCGGTCAGATCCAGGTCGCGGTCGACATCAATAGTAAGCAGGATCTTGTCGGGTGTCGGCCCGGGCTGGGCGACGACTATAGTACCATTGGGCATCAAGCCAATCCGGACTTTACCAATTAGTTCCGCCGGCATCTTTACCGTGTTCGCTTTTAGGAAGGATGTGACTTTTCCCTCGGAAAAATCTACGGCCTGGAACGGATGCGGCTTTTGCTCCCATTGAACGGCCAGTGGGATGAAGAGCGCGGTTCGTTCCCGCTCCTTGTCGGAAAAATGGGCGGCCAGGCAGCGCTCCATTTTCAGGTAATCGTTGGTCGCATAGCACACCAGACCACGGCGGTCCATGAGAACGTAGACCGGGAAAGACATTGGATTTTCGGGCAAGCGGCCATAGACTTGGTAAACCGGATGCGTCCATCCTTTTTGCACGACAACCTGGCGCCAGGGGAGCTGATATTCCTCGATCAATTTTTTCGCTTCATCCGCCCACTTCTCATTGTCGAAATTGACGCCGACAACGGCGAAAGGCTGATTTTCAAATGCCTTAATCATCTTCTTGATTTCGGGGAATTTGGCAAGGCAAGGTTTGCACCAGGTGGTCCAGAAGTTGAGGAGCAACGCCTTGCCGCGGTAGTCGCTGATCTTGAATGCCTTCCCTAATGTGTCGACCATGGGCATGTCGGGTGCCATCCTGCCCAGGACAGCGGGACGCAGACTGCTCTTTTTCAGTTCGATCCAGGAGCCGTCGGCAGCGATATCGCTTAGTTCATAGAGAACATTTCCGATCGGGATCAACTCGAATGGTTTATATGAGTTCTTGTTCGCTCCGTCTTTGGTTTCGATTTGAATCGAAACACCGGCCAGATCTCCAATTTTGAAGGGGGTTTTCATCAAATGGTCATCTACTTGAACGGAAAAATCACGCCCGGATAGGCGGAATCCCCCGAAATAAGCATACCCGGCAGCGATAAAAAAATCCTCCTGAACTTTGCCGCTCTCATCCGTCCGTTCAATGTAAAAAAAGCAATAAGGCAGCCACTCATGCCGGGGATCTGGCCCTGGGAAGGATCTTCTCATCTTGTGAATCTGAGCCTTTTCCCATCCGCTGGCGATCTCCAGCGGATCTTCATCGGTAAGGTCGAAGTTGCCGTTGCGGTCCAGGATCAGCCTGACGGCGGATTTGCCGGGGATCTTTTGCATGATGGAAAAAAGCAGCCAGCTCGGGCCGATGCCGACACGGGCCGTTTCCAGCAGCGGCTCCGGGAGCTTGACCTTGTACTTCTCAAGTGCCTTTTCCACAAAATCTTTTTCAAAATCAAACAGCCACCCATTGCCGTAGGGTTTAATGTCCCGACGTTCCAATTTGATGCGGATCAAGTCCCCTTCATCAAGGGCATCGGCGACAGCATGGCTGTACAGCATCAAGCTGCAAGCAAAAAGAAAAAGAGACAAGCCGGTAAAATATTTAATTTTCCCCATGACCAGATTTTATGTGAATCCAAATACTATTTCAATAAACGATGCCGGTTGAGTTCCGGTCGTCCAGACGGAATTGCTGAAAGGTTTTTGATGTAGGGACGGGTCTGTGACCCGCCCTTTCCTCAATACCCGCATATTGGTTCGAATCTTGAGCTTAATGTAAGGGCGGTTCGCGCCTGTCCCCGCCAGGGGGAACCGCCCCTACAAAAAAACCGATCTTTTCAGGAAATCTTAATCGAACACCTTTTCCAGTGCCTGGTAGGCACGGTGCACCGTATCGACCAGGGCGCTGATATCCTTTTCCAGGCAGGTTTTGCCGGCAGCTTCCAGGAGCTTGGTTTCAGCCAGCAGCTTGGCGGCGGCGATCTGGAAAGCCTCGGTCCTGGCTTCCAGGCGCTTGGAAAGCGTGGCTTTCGTTATGGCCTCGGCCTTGGCGACCATGTCGGGAGCAACGACGCAAATATCGGCGAATTTCTTTTCAGGCAGGTATTTATGGAAGACAACATAAAGGACCTTGTGGAAGGCGTCCACTTCCTTGGCCACCGGGCGGATGGCGCGGAAGGTCATCTCATAACGCATGTGCAGCAGTTCGGCGGCATCGAGCAGCGCCTGGTCTTCGCTGCCGGCCGCGGCCTTCTTGTAGGCGTCGACCGCCAGGTTGAACTCGGCCAATGCCTGGTCCCAGGCCTGCTTTTTCTCGCGCAGGATGCCGGGCAGGACCGCGGCATTGATCCTGGCCGCTCCGGCCTCGATCGCCGGCAGGAAGCCGCGCAGCGCCGCGTAGTCCTTGGCCGGGAACGCGGTATGCCAGATGGGGTAGATCACTTCGTGGAACTCGACCAGCTCCACCACCGTGCTCTCGGTCTCGGGGTCGGGAATCTGCTCGGCGGGCAAAGCCAAACCTATGGCCAGGAGCGAAACAATCAGAACGAACCGTATCATTTTATTCATAATACTCCTCCATTTTTAACTTGTTCTAAGACGTTAGACGTTAGTAGTCAGACGTTAGCAAGAAAACTGCATTTCCTCGACCTTTGGCCCGGAAGCAATTACCGCGTATTTCTTCTTGGCACAAAAAATGGCTTCCCATTGCCTTCTTCTCTTGCTAACGTCTACCTTCTATCGTCTGACGTCTTCTTCTAAAGTGAATTCTCCACCACCTTCAATTTCAGGCGCGACAGGTACTCGGTGATCTTGATCTTCTTGGGGCAGGCCTCCATGCAATTGAAAATGGTGTGGCAGCGCCAGACGCCGTTCTTGTCGTTGACGATCTCCAGGCGGTCGTCGGCGCCGTCGTCGCGGCTGTCGAAGACGAAGCGGTAGGCCTTGAGCAGGGCGGCGGGCCCGAGATACTCGCTGTTGGGCCACGAGCTCGGGCAGGCGGCGCTGCAGGCGGCGCAGAGGATGCACAGCGTCGATTCGCCGATCTGTTCCAGCTGCTGCGGCGACTGCACGAACTCCTTGTCGGGCATGGGCTTGTCCAGGATCAGGTAGGGCTTGATGCGCTTCAGCTTGGCGAAGAAGGGGTCGAGGTCGACGACCAGGTCCTTGATGATCGCGAAACCGGACAGCGGCTCGATCTTCAATTTCGTCCCGAAGCGGTGGATGGGCGTCTCGCAGGCCAGCACGTTGCGGCCGTTGACCTTCATGGCGCAGGAGCCGCAGATCGAGCTGCGGCAGGAGCGGCGGTAGGCCAGCGTGCCGTCATGCTGCCAGTGGATTTCGTTGAGCACGTCGAGGATTGTCGATTCATCCTCAACCTGAATGGCGAACACCTGCCAGCGGGGCTTCGCGTCCTTGCCCGGCTGGTATCTCAAAAGTTTGACGCTGATATCGATCATGGCCATGGTGCATCCTCCTTAATATTTCCTTTCCTGCGGCTGGTACTGCGGGTAGATGACCACCGCCTTGCTGAAGTCCAGGGCGATCTTGCCGTTGCGGCGCCAGGCCAGAGTATGGCGCAGCCATTCGCCGTCATTGCGTTTGGGGAAGTCGCTGCGAAAATGGGCGCCGCGCGATTCCTTGCGCGCCAGCGCGCCCTCGACGATCACCTCCGAGAAACTGAGCAGGTTCTCCAGCTCGAGGGCCTCGATCAGGTCGAGGTTGAAGGCATCGCCGCGGTCGTCCACGGCCACCTGGCGGTAGCGCTCCTGCAGCTCCTTGATGACGGCCAGCATCTTCAGCATGTCGTCCTGGTTGCGGAAGACGCCCATGTACTTGGTCATATTCACCTGCAGCTTCTCGCGGATGGGAGCGTGCCGCTCCTGGCCCTGGCCGCTCCACAGGCGGTCGATCTTGCCTTGCGCGACGTCAAGCGGCTTGGCCGGCAGCTCAGCGAAACCATTCTCCCGGCAGAACTCGGTCATGTGGATGCCCGCGATGCGGCCGAAGGTGGCCGCGTCCTGCAGCGAGTTGGTGCCCAGGCGGTTGGCGCCGTGCAGCGACAGGCAGGAGGTCTCCCCCGCCGTGTACAGGCCCCTGACCACGGTGCCCTTGCCGTCCTTGATCACTTCGGTGCGCACGTTGGCCGGGATGCCGCCCATGGAATAGTGGGCCGTGGGCTGGATGGGGACCGGCTCCTTGATGGCATCGACCTTCAGGTAGTTCAGGGCCAGGTCATAGATCTGCGGCAGGCGCTCCAGGATTTTTTCCCGTCCCAGATGGCGCAGGTCAAGGTAGACATAATCCTTGCCGCCGATGCCGCGGCCCTCATTGATCTCTGTCTGCTCGGCCCGCGATACCACGTCGCGCGGGGCCAGTTCCATCTTGGCCGCGGCATAGGTCTTCATGAAGCGCTCGTTTTTATCGTTGACAATGTAGGCGCCCTCGCCGCGGGCGGCCTCGGAAAGGAGAATGCCGTGCTTGTAGAGCCCGGTGGGATGGAACTGCACGAACTCCATGTCCTCGAGCGGCAGGCCGGCCTCGAGCACCAGGGCGACACCGTCGCCGGTGTTGGCGTGGGCGTTGGAGGTCACTTGCCAGGCGCGGCCGTAGCCGCCGGTGGCCAGCAGCACCGCCTTGGCCTGGAAAATATGCAGCCCGCCTTCGCGGATGTCCCAGGCCACCAGGCCCCGGGAGACATCATCCTGGAGCAACAGCGACAGCACCTGAAACTCGTTGAAGAAAAGGACGTTTTGCTGCAGGCACTGCTCGTAGAGGGTGTGCAGAAGAACGTGGCCGGTGATGTCCTGGGCGAAGCAGGCACGCGGCTGGGAATGGCCGCCGAATGGGCGCTGGTTGATGCGGCCGTCAACGGTGCGCGAGAAGGGGACGCCCATGTGCTCGAATTCATAAACCGTCTTGAGCGCCTCGTTGACAAAACGCTCGATGATATCCTGGTCGGCCAGGTAATCGCTGCCCTTGATGGTGTCGAACATGTGCGCTTCCAGCGAGTCTTCGCTGACATTGGCCAGGGCGGCGGCGATGCCCCCCTGCGCCCCGCCCGAATGCGAGCGGGTCGGGTAGACTTTGCTGATCACGGCAGCGGAAAGGCCGCTCTTGGCCACTTCCAGGGCGGCGCGCAGCCCGGCCAGGCCGGCGCCGACGATGACGGCGTCGATCTTGTGATATTTTCTTGCTTCTTCGATCTTCATGGTGTCGCTCCTTACGCGGCCCGCAGGGTATAGAGCTTGATGATGGTCAGGCTGCCGACAACCAGCAGCACCGCCCCCACCGTCAGCAGCAGGCCGTACCAGATCAGTCGCCAGGACTTGCTCGCGGTGTAGTCCTCCAGCACCGACCAGACCCCGTTCAGGCCGTGGTACAGCGCCGTGAGCAGGAAGGCGAACTGCAGCAGCGGGAACCACCAGTTGCCGACCTTGGACATGACCCAGTGATAGTCGACCGCCTTGCCCTTGCCGAGGAAATGGTAGGTCACGAAATGCAGCAACAGCAGGACGAAGAGAATGACAGCCGAGATGCGCTGCAGCAGCCAGGCAACGGAACCCGAGCGCGACGTTTGCTTGAAATCCTTGTTCATCGGGGTCTCCTTAAAAAACGTGCGACAGGATCAGGTACGATCCCAGCGCCCAGAGGACGAACGCCGCGGCGATCAAGGCGACGAATAATTTCTTGTGCGCCAGCGAACCCTTGAAAAAGTCGACGATGACGATGCGTACGCCGTTGAAGGCGTGGAACAGGATGACGCCCCACAAGCCGACTTCCAGCAGCTTGAACAGGGGGCTGTTCAGGAAGGTCATGACCTCGTTGAACGTCTTTTCGCCGTAGGTCAGGCTATTGATGACCCAGATGTGCAGGCTCAGGTAAAAAACGAGTGCCAGGCCCGCCAGCCGGTGCAGGATCCAGGCCCAGGAGCCGACAAAATTGTAGTACGTGAAGTCATAAAAGCGTGTTCTCTTGTACAAGCTCTCCTCCTTGAGGTGAAATATGCAAAAAACATTGTAATATTTTAAAAAAACAACTGCAACCTTCCTGTTGACTTTTAGCGGGAAAAAAAATATTTTAGCAGCATGGAAAACAAGGCCGCCGTTCAGGCCGCCGGCATCCAGCACCCCGATGCCCTGGCCCTGCGGCATATGCTTGAAAAAAACCTATGGCTGGTCCGCATCCGCTGGATCTATCCCGCCTTCATTATGTCCTTTTTCCTTGCCTATCGCTTCCTGGCCCAGCGCTGGCTGATCCGCCCCCTGGACGCGCTGCTGGTCTTCCTGCTGCCGGTCATCGTCAATTCCCTCTTCTGGTTGAACGTGCGCCGCAAGGAAAAGGCGACCGAGAAGCAGGCCGGCTACGATGAGCTGGCGCGCACGGTATCCCGCCAGCTCGATCTCGACCTGCTGGTCATGGCCCTGACCGTCTTTTTTTCCGGCGGCCTGGCCAGCCCCATCATCGCCCTGATGCTCGTCTACATCATGATCTCCACTTTTCTGGTCGACCCCCGCAAGGCCTTGCGCAACACCCTGGTCTCGATGGTCCTGCTCCTGGCCATCGCCCTGCTGCAGGGAGGCGGGGACTTCTTTTCCGGCATTCAGGTCACCAGCCTGCTGGCGTATTACTTCATGTTCATCTTCACCTACTTCGTCTCAGGCTTCCTGTCCCGGAACCTGCATCGCAACGAGGACCTGCTCAAGGAAGTGCTGCAACAGACGCGCGAGCTGTCGATCAGCGACGGCCTGACCGGCCTGTACAACCAGATGCACTTTTTCGAGCTTCTGGACCGCGAGACAAAAAAATCCCAGCGCCACGACACGTGCTATTCCCTTATCATCTTCGACGTCGACCATTTCAAGAATTTCAACGACAGCAACGGCCACCTGCGCGGCTCGGAAACATTGAGGGACATCGCCGCACTGATGAAGATCAAATTCCGCTCCAGCGACCTGCTGGCCAAGTATGGCGGCGACGAGTTCGTCATCATCCTGCCCCAGACCGACAAGGTCGGCGCCTACCTGGCCGCCGAGAGGCTGCGCGAGGGCGTCGAGAAACAGGCCTTCGCCGGGGCCGAGACCCAGCCGCAAAAAAAGATCACCGTCTCCATCGGGCTGGCTTCCTACCCCGAACACGGCGCGACCGACGAGGAGATCCTGAACCGCGCCGACAAGGCGCTCTATTTTGCCAAGGAGACGGGGCGCAATCGCACCGTCATCTACCATGAAAACATCGAAAAAGAGAGCGAGTGATCCAGCGCAGCGCCGGCGGCGGCCGGGAGAAAATCATGGAAATTGAGCGCGCCAGCGGCCTGTTGCTGCATGTCACCTCGCTCCCGGGCAGGTTCGGCTGCGGCACCCTTGGCCGCGAGGCCGGGGAGTTCGTCCGCTTCCTGTCCGGCTGCGGACAATCCTATTGGCAGGTACTGCCCCTGGGGCCGGTGTGCTCCCATTGGAATTTTTCCCCCTATTCGTCGCCGTCGGCATTCGCCGGCAACGAGATGCTGATCGACCCGGAAGCGCTGCACGCATCCGGCTGGATCACCGCCGCCGAACTGCAGGCGGGCACGAAGTCCGGCAGCGGCGATTTTTGCGAACTGGGCGCCGCCGCCGCCGCAAATGCGGCCTGGCTGGATGCCGCCGCCCGCCGCTTTTTCGCCGCGGCCGGCGGGGCCGAAAGCCCGGCCTTCAGGAGCTTCTGCGCGGAACAGGGGAAATGGCTGGATGACTACGCTCTTTTCCGAGCTTTGGCCGATCGCTTCGCTACCTTCCAGTGGAGCGCCTGGCCCGGCGACATCTCCCGCCGCGAGCCCGCGGCCGTCGCCCGCTGGCGCAACGAGCTCCAAGCCCCCGTGCGCCGGCGGTTGTTCGAGCAATTCGTCTTTTTCGAGCAATGGCGGGCGCTGAAGCGGGAGGCCAACAGCCACGGCGTGCGCATCATCGGCGACATCCCTTTCTACGTCAATTTCGAGAGCGCCGATGCCTGGGCCAGCCCGGAGATCTTCCAGGTGGATGAAAATACCGGGCTGCCCGATGCGGTGGCCGGTGTCCCGCCCGATTACTTCAGCGCAACCGGCCAGCGCTGGGGCAACCCTCTCTATCGCTGGCGGCAGGGCGGGTCGCTCCATGGCCCCACCCTGGCCTGGTGGACGGCCCGCGTCCGCCATATGCTGCGCCTGGTCGACCTGCTGCGCATCGACCATTTCCGCGGCTTCGACAGCTACTGGGAGATCCCGGCCAGTGAAGCGACTGCGGTCAAGGGCCGTTGGCTCCCGGGCCCGGGAGCACATTTCTTCGACCACCTGCGCCGGGAACTGGGCGAGTTGCCCCTGGTCGCCGAGGACCTGGGAGAGCTCACCCCGGCGGTGGAGGCCTTGCGCGACCGCCTGGGGCTCCCCGGCATGAAGATCCTGCAGTTTGCCTTTGACGGCCGGAGCACCAATCCCTACCTGCCGCACAATTTCCCTCATGCCAACTGCCTGGTCTACACCGGCACCCACGACAACAATACCAGCAACGGCTGGTTTTACGGGCCGGAAACGAGCGCCGCGGCCAAGCAGGCCATCCTGGACTACATGAATCTCGGCCACCGCGACGAGTTCCACTGGCAGTTCATCCGCCTGGCCATGCAATCGGTGGCCCGCCTGGCCGTCGTACCTGCCCAGGATTTGCTGGGCTATGACGAGCGCTTCCGCATGAACACCCCGGGGCAGGCCGAAAACAACTGGCGCTGGCGCCTGGCCGCGGGGGCATTGACCCCGGAGATCGGCCGCCGCCTGCTGCGGCTGAGCGAAATGTTCAACCGTGTACCCAAGCCCCGCAACCTGTCCTGATTTCATCGTTTTCGCGGCCGAGTGTCATAAAAACAGGACATTTTCCCGATGGGAAATTTGGCAAATAAAATGCTTCCCATCATTGAGGAGGTCAACATGAAAAAGACCCTGATCCCATTTGTGAGCCTGTTGCTGCTGGCCGGCGCCTGCTGGTCCGCTGACATGGAAACGAACGCCAACGAAGCCAAATACTACGACAATGCCAAGGTCGTGCGCATCAAGAGCGTGGAGGGCGAAGGTTTCGTCCAGCGTTCCTACGACGAGGGCAACGAAGAAGCCACCGCCAACCTGCCGCTGTTCGAAAAAGACACGGTAGGAACTACGGACGGCCGGCTGGCCGTTTACCTCGGCCGCTTGAACTTCCTGCGCCTGAACGCCGACACGGTGGTCGTGCTCGAAAAAGTGCCGCAGCTGCGCAAGACCGATCTGGTCGTGCGCCTGGAGCAAGGGAGCATCTACCTGGACGTCGAGAACCTGGACCGCGAGAAAGGCATCGAGATCCAGACCGCGGACTGCGGCATTTTTCTCCTGGACAAGGGCGTGTACCGCGTCAACTCCGGCCCGGACGGCATGACCGAAGTGGTCGTCATCGAGGGCATCGCCGAAGTGGCCGGGAACGAGGACAGCCGCAATGTCCGCGAAAACCAGAAGATCGTCATGTCGCGCGGTCAGGTGGAAGAACGTCCTTACTATTTTTACGCCTCGGAAAAAGACGATTTCGACAATTGGAACGAAGAGCAGAACCGCGAGCAGGGGTATGCCCGCTACGGCGCCTCCCGCTACCTGCAGGGCGGGTACGAAGACTACGAATACGAGATGTCGCGCTCCGGCCGCTGGACCTACATGTCCGACTACAATTCCTATGTCTGGAGCCCGTACCACGCCGGCCCCGACTGGAGACCCTACGCCAACGGCCGCTGGGTGTGGAACCCCTACTACGGCTACGTATGGACCTCCTACGACACCTGCGGCTGGTTCACCCACCATTACGGCCGCTGGCACTGGAACTACACCGGCGGCTGGTACTGGATCCCCTCCTACCATTGGTCGCCGGCGTGGGTCTCCTGGTTCGGCAACGACCACTACTACGGCTGGTCGCCGCTTAGCTGGTGGAACCGGCCGGTCATCATCGTCAACAACCGCTGGGACCGCCATTTTGATTATCACCGCGGCATCCCGCACCATTCCCGCTCGACCATCATCATCCGCAAGAACGAACTTTCGGCCGCCAACATCCACCGCGTCGTCGTCAACAAGACAACGCTGGGCCAGAACGGCAACAACACGATTGCCTACCGCGGCTCGGCTCCTTCCGAGCGCCCGGTCCTGAACAAGGTGACGGTGATCAACGCCAGGGGGCGCTCGGTGACCTACAAGCAGGGCGCCATTGTCAGCGCCGAAAAATACCGCGTGCAAGGCGCCGACATCAAGAGCGGCGTGTACAAATACACTCCCCCCGAAAACAGCGAGAGGGTGCTGCGCAAGAGTTCCGACAGCGCCGGCGACGCCGTCATCCGTTCACGCGGCACCAGCGAATCGGGCGGCAGCAGCCGCGCCCGCTATTCGTCCGGCAGCGAAAATTCTTCCGGCCGGGCCAGCGCCCGCAGCAAGTCCGACGGCTCCGCCAGCGGCGGCAGCTCCGGGAAATCCAGCTACCGCAGCCGCTCAGGCACCTCCAGCGGCAGTTCCTCATCGTCCTCTTCGTCCGGCAGTTCAGGCACGGTCAAAAAGAAAAAAGGCGGGACGACGTCTTTTCTGACGCGGTATAACGGCGACTATACCGGCGAAAGCGCCGGCAGCGCCTCGGCTCCCGCATCCAGCTACCGCAGCCGGAATTCGTCGGGCGGCGGCTATTCGTACCGTTCCTCCGGGTCTGCCTCCGGCAGCGTCAGCGGTTCGGCAAATGCCGCCCCCGGGACGTACACCAGGAGATACATCGGCAGCATCCCGTCCTCTGCCGGCAGCTCCGAATATTCCCAGCCGGATTCCGGCTCGCACCGTGTCGGTTCCGGCAGCTACTCCCCAAACAGCGGCAGCGGGTACGCACCGCGCTCCGGCTCCACGAGTTCGTCGTACAGCCGCCCGGCGAGCAGCGGCGCAGCCTCCGCCGGCAGCCATTCATCCGGCAGTTCCTATCGCGCGAGTTCGGCATCCGGGAGCTCGCGCCATTCGTCATCCTCGTCGTCTTCCGCCGGTTCCAGCAGCAGGGCGGCAAAGAAAAAGTAACCGCGGCAAAGAATTTCCGGGGGAACAGGACCGTTCCTGTTCCCCTTTTTTTTGGCTTCAGCGCCAGGCGGCCAGCGCCTTTTCAGCGACGCGCCGCTGCTCGGGCGTAAGCTCCGAGGCGTGGCGCTCGAGGACGGTCTCCATGGCGGCCAGCGCCTGGTCCAACCTGCCGTTCCTGGCCAACACCAGGGCATAGTTGAAGAAGAACTTCCCCGCCGGCTTGATGGCCACGGCCCGGGCCAGCATCTGCTCGGCATCGGCCATGCTGCCGTAGCGCGTGTTCAGCAGCGCCACTTTCAGAAGCAGCTCGGGCTGGCCTGCGGCTTCCTCGTTTTCCAGCAGCTGGTTGTACTCGGTTACCGCCTGCTCGTAGCGTTTCAGGGTGATCAGCAGCTCGGCGTACTTGATGCGCAGCGAGACATTCTGCGGTTCGATGTTTCGCGCCCGCGCATAGTGCTCCACCGCCTCGACCTGCCGGCCCTGCTTTTCACGGATCTCGCCCAGCAGGATCACCGCCCGCGTGTTGCGCGGGTTGGCGGCCAGGATCTCGCGGCAGCGCTTCTCCGCCTTGTCGTAAAGCTTCATGTCGTACAAGGCCAGGGCCAGGGTCTGCTTGAAGTTCTCGACATCGGGAAAATCCTCAATGGCCTGCCGGAGCGAATTCAAGGCGCCGCCGGGGTCATGTTTCAGCAGGGCGATCTTGTACCTGAGGTTGTAGACGTGCGGCATCTTCAGCCCGGGGTTCTCCATGAGCAGGCGCTGCAGTTCCGCCTCGGCTGCCGCCGTCTGCTTGCGGCCGATCAGCTGGCTGACGTCCTTGAGACGGGCATCGATCAGCACCCCCTTCTTGGGATCGAGAACCGTGGCCGCCTGGCTGGAAAATGTCGAGATATAACCCAAGGCCTGCAACTGCTCCTTATCGCCGGCGCTCAATGACCGCCGGGCATCGCCGCGCTGGCTGTGGCCGGCGACGAAGGCGGCCAGGCGCTTGTCCATCTCGCGGGCGACGATGTTCTTGCGCAGGAACAGGTTCTGCTTCTCGAGGCGATCACCCGCCAGGTCATAGAGCTCGGCCTCAGGCAACGATACGTATTTGTAATCACGGTGCAGCAGCCCGGTCAGCGGCGCCCAGTTCATCTCTTCCAAGCCGTAAAGGCTTTCAAAATAATGGATCGGCTCCCCTTCCCGGGAAAGCCCCTTGAGCAGCGAGAGGAAACTGCGCCCCTGGACCGTTGCCGGAACCTCGGCCCCCAGCGCTTCGAGCACCGTGGGCATGACGTCGACCAGCCCCACCCGCGCCGCCACCCGCCGCGGCTTGAACAGCCCGGGAGCATGGACGATCAGCGGCACCCGCAGCGTCTCCTCGTAACAGAAGATGCCGTGCCCATGCTCCGCGTGCTCGCCGAAGGCCTCGCCGTGATCGCCGGCCACGACCACCAGCGTTCGCTCCAACTGGCCGCTCTCTCGCAGCGACTGCAGGACGCGGCCGACCCAGCCGTCCACAAAGGCGATCTCACCGTCATACAGCCCCAGCGGTCCGGGAGGAAAGCGCTTGGCGAACTCCTCGGGGGGGCGGTAGGGAGTGTGCGGGTCGTAAAAATGGAGCCAATAAAAAAAAGGCTTGCCGCCGCTTTCCCGGGGCCAGGAGCTGAACTTCTCGTGGACCATGCCGGCGGGGATCTCCGACTTGTAGTTGCGGATCATCTCGTGGGTGTCGAGGCTGTCGTCATACAGGGCGAAGCCCTGGTTCACTCCGAACTTGGAGAGCAGCACGAAGGCGGAAACGACGGCCCGCGTATCATAACCGCGGCCGCGCAGCACTTCCGCCAAGGTAGTCTCGTTCTCGGGAAGGAAATAGTTGCCGTTGTTGCGCACCTGATTGGCGATGGGATAGCGGCCGGTGAAAAGGGAGCTGTGCGCCGGCAGAGTCAGGGGCACGGAGGTGTGAGCGCTCTCGAACAGGACACCCTCGGCGGCCAGGCGGTCGAGATTCGGCGTCTGCGCCGTCCGGCAGCCATAGGCGCCGATGCGATCGGCGCGCGTGGTGTCCAGGGTGATGACGAGAACGTTCCAGGGCGCCCCGGCGCCGGGCGGGCCCAGCAGGAGATAGAGGCCGCCGGCCAGCAGCGGCAACGCCAGCAAGGGAATGACCAGCCGGTATTTTTTATTCATCGGGCATCCTTGGCGCCGCCGCTTTCGACTTCGGCCAGCAGGCGCCGCAGCGTCTCGCGGTCGCGGGTGGAAAGCAGCGGCAGGAACCGCTCCCGCAACCGGGCCAGGCAGCCCGCGGCCTCGTCCTTGCGTCCGGCGGCGATCAGGGTGAGGGCAATGTTGAAATAGGCATCCGTGAGGTCGGGTTGCAGCTCCAGGGCCTTTTCCCAGTCGGCGAGCGCAGGCGCCACCTGGCCGGCAAACTTGAAGGCGGCACCGCGGCCGTTAAAAGCGGCAGCCGCCCGGTTGTCCAAGGCGATGGCCCTGGTGAACGCCGCCCGGGCCTTGTCAAGCCAGCCGGCATCCCGGCTCGCCATGAAGCGCGCCAGCAGCAACGCGCCGAGATTGGTGTGGGCCATGGCGTTTTCCGGGTCCAGGGCCAGGGCCCGGTCATACGCTTCCTGGGCCTGGGCGAAACGCTTCAGGCGGAACAGGGCGACCCCAAGGTAATTCCAATTCTCGGCATGGCCGTCGTCAACGGCAAGCACGTCGCGCAGCAGGGTGACTGCCGCCTCCGGCGCGTCGATTTCCGTCAGGAAGACACCCAGCTTGGCCTTGAGCACCAGGCTGTCGGGCTTTTTTTCCAGGCCGCGGCGCAAAGCGGCAACCGCCTCGCGCGGCAGGCGCAGGAAGTGCAGGGTATCGGCGAGGTGGGCATAGGAACCGACATCGTCAGGCTCGCTGGCCAGGACCTGTTCATACAATTCCCGGGCCTCGCGGTATTTTTTTTCGTTGAAAAGCCGGTTGGCCGCACGCAGCTTGTTCTGGATAGGCAACAGCGTCTTCAGGTCGTCGGCGCGACTGAAGACCGTTTTTTTCTCGTTGACCATCCCGGCCAGGTAGCCGAATGAGCGCAGCTTGCGCCGGGCCTCGGTTGACAGCGTCATGCGCGCCGCCGCCGTCTCCGTTCCCGTCATTTTTTTCTTCAATGCCGCCAGCTCGTTGTTCAGGTCGGAAAGCGGCCGTGACGAAATGATATTTTTAGACTCGCCGAAGTCATGCTCGAGGTCATAGAGCTCCTTGACCGGCAGGTCGATGTATTTCATTCCGGCGGCGATGAACCCTTCCAGCGGCGCCCAGCCCTTGCTCAGGTACGGGCCCTTGGATTCGATATAGACGGGCCGCTCCGCCGCCGCGCCGCCGGCCAGCAGCGGCAGCAGGGAGCGGCCGGCGAGACCGGCCGGCGCCGCGATGCCCAGCGCGTCGCACACGGTGGGGAAGACGTCGATATGCGAAACCAGGTCCGGGACCCTGCGCGGCGCCTCTCCCGGCAGGCAGATGACCAGGGGAATGTGGATGGTGGAATTATAGGCAAAGAAGCCATGCTCCTGCTCGCCGTGCTCGCCCAGGGCCTCGCCGTGGTCCGCGGTGATGACCAGCAGGGTGGAATCCAGGGCGCCGGACTTCTCCAAAGAGGAAAACAACTTGCCCAGCTCGGCGTCGATGTACGCGATCTCTCCGGAATACGGGTCGGCGCGGAAGCGCTCAGCATAGGGCGCGGGCGGGTCGTAGGGGAAATGGGGGTCCCAGAGATGAAGCCAGCAGAACCAGCTCCCCTGCTGCCCGCCGATCCAACGCTGCGCCGCCGCCACCGACTCGGCCGCCAGGAACGTGTCCCGGGTCAGCGGCTCGTGAAAGAGGGCGAATCCCTGGTCCAATCCGAACTCGCGACCCAGCACAAAGGAACTGACAAAGGCGGCGGTGGAGAATCCCTGGCCGCGCAATTGTTCCGCCAGGGTGAGAAAACGCCGGTCGAGGCGATAGCCGTTGTTGTCGGCGACGCCGTGGTACAAGGGCGTGTGGCCGGTGAGGAGGTTGGCATGGGCGGGCAGGGTCATGGGGTTGTGACTGAAAGCGCGGCTGAAGACGGCGCCGCGGCGGGCCAGGCGGTCGATGTTGGGCGTCAGCCGCTGCGCCCGCCGCCCGCCGTAGACGCCGATGTGATCAGCGCGGGTCGTGTCCAGGGTGACCAGCAGGACATTGAGATGATCCCCGGGCTTCCTGCCGCCGGCCAATGCCAGGGGCAGGGCCAGCAGGGCCCCGGCCATCCACAGGGAAAGCAGCTGCGCGCTTCTCATACTATATCGTTCATTATAACATAGCCGGAGGGGCGAAAAAAAACCCCCTCCCCGCGGGGGGAGGGGGCATGAGATCCGGGTTTGATCGCTCAAACCCTTGCGGGAAACGGGCGTTCTAGAAATTCAGGCGGAAGCCGAACTGGAAGTTGCCCGGGTTGGTGACCGACTGGACGTTGTCCTTGCTGGGGCCGATCTGGGGATCCAGCTTCAGGGTGGCCTGCTGGTTGGTCACGTTGTACCAGTCGACGAACAGGGTGGCGGTGGTGTTGTCGGAGACCTTGAAGCTCTTCTCCAGGCCCAGGTTGAAGATGGAAAGGTTGGGCAGGCGGTCGTCGCCGAATTTCTTGCCCGCTTCATAGAAGTTGGTATAACCCAGGCCGCCCGACACATAGATCCGGCGGTAATAGGGGATGACATAGCCTTCGCGCAGCTGCCACACCGCGGAGAGGTTCAGCCCCCAGGGGAGCTGGTAGAGCCCCGACAGTTTGAACATCCAGCGCGAGTTCATGAAGATGCCGGTCAGGCCGGAAGCGCCAGACTCGGGAGCGACCACGGCGTCCTGGTAGTATTCGAAGTTGTTCAGGTTGAAGTGATCGCTCTTTTCCATGTGGTAGGTGTGGTCCTGGTAGGTGAACGAGGCGTCGGCCATCCATTTGTCGGACAGCTTCTTGGTGAACATCAGCTGCAGGGCCAGGTACTTTTCGTAGTCGTTCTTGTAGTTCGTGTAATAGGTGCCTGTCGGCCTCTCGCGGCGGGTATAGACCGGCACGGTCGTATCGCCCACCGTCAGGCTGGAATTCAGGACATACCAGTTGGCTGCGGTTTCAACCGACCCGTCCGCGAGGATACCGAGCTCGCGCACCAGGTTGTGGCGCTTCTTGTAGAAACCGGTGACGCTGATGGCGATATCCTCGCCAAGGGCCTTCTCGAAGGAGAGGGTCAGCTCGTCGAGCAGCGGCGTGTTGTAATCGCCGGCATAGCCGACATTGTTGTGGCCCTTGCTGTAATCGACCTTCTGGGTGTTGGACCAGGTTTCGGCGCGGCCGGTGCCGTAGTAGCCGTAGGGATAGCCGTAGTAGGAATACAGATAATAGAGTCCGTTCTGCCATTCATCCCACTGGGGAACATTATCCATGTTCGAGTCGAACCAGTAATAGTCGGTCTCGCGGAAGGGGATATAGTTGCCGGCCATATTGTTGCCGCTCTGCGACCCGTAGCGGGCCACCGCCAGCTTGACCACGTTCTTGCCGTCGCCGGTGATGTCATAGGTCAGCGACAGGCGCGGGGAGAACGTCTTCCAGGCCACCGGCACCTTCAGCGCCGGGATGGTCATGGCGCCCAGGGTATCGCTGAAGAGCGGTTCCATGTGGTGCTCCGAGCCCGGTTCGTACCAGTACAACGGCTTGAGCTTGCTGCCGTTCAGGGCGCCCTGCTCCTTGTCGTAGCGCACGCCGAGGGTGGCGGTGAGCTTGCCGAAGGTGGCCGTATCAGAGAGGTAGAACGACGTCCTCTTGAAGTTCACGTCGAGCATGTAGTTGGGGATGAACCAGATGTGCCCCCAGGGGCCGTCCGGGACCTGCTTGTCGATGGCCCGCTGGTTGGGATAGAGGTCCTGGGTGGTGGTGTCGGCGTTGACATAGTCGACGCCGAAACGGATCTCGTGGTCGCCGCCGATGACGTTCTCGGCGAAATAGTTGCCGTTCAGCGTCAGGTTCAGGTTGGTGCGGGCGGTGAAGTAGTGGTCGTTGTTGTTCAGCAGCTTGTAGGGCGTCCAGGTGAAGAGCTTCTCGGCCCCGACATGGTCGCCGTCTTCGTTGATCGTGCCGCCGCGGGGGTCGAGGATGAAGCTGCTGTCGGTATAGGCCACCTTGCCGTCGAGCATCAGGTTGCCCAGCACCTGCTGCAGGGCGGCGTAGTAGATCATCGTCGGACCGTCCTGCTCCCACAGCGAGCCGTTGTTCTGCTGGGCCGAAGAGAGCTGCGTCCGACCCCATTTCTTCTTGGCGTCGTTGGAGAAGTTCAGATCGGCGGTGGTGTTGCCGAACTGGAAGTTCAACTTGGCATAGGCGGAGACCAGCCAGGTGGCATCCTCGTCGCCGACGATGGTGCGCGAGTGCAGGTCCTGGATGGCGTAGGAGCCCATGAAGAAGATGTGGTCCTTGAGGACCGGACCGCCGAAGTTGACGCCGTACTGCAGCAGGCGGTTGATGCCCGGAACGACGTAATTGTTGTCGATCATGTAGTCGGTGCGATCCTGCTTCAATTCCCAGGCCTTGTCCTGCGCATGCAGGTGGAAGTCGCCCGCCCAGCGGTTGCCGGCGCGTTTGGAGATGAAGTTCAGCTGCACGCCGCCGGTCTGGGCCGTGACGTCGTTGGCGCCCACGGTGATCTGCATTTCCTCGTAGGCGTTCATGTTCAGGTAGGAGGGAGTGGAGCCGACGGCGGAAATGTCGGTGATGTTGGCGCCGTCCACGTTCCAGACGGTGTCATCGCTCGAGGAGCCGCCGGCCTGGTAGCCGGACTGCTGGCCGCCCTCGTTGCCGCCGACATCGACGCGGTCCATCATCATGCCCGGAGCCAGGGACATGATGGTGAACGGGTTGCGCGCCGTAGGCAGGCTCTGGATCATTTCCTTGGAGACGTTCATGCCCACGGTGGTCTTGCGCGTGTCGACCACGTTGGCCTTGGCGGTGACGACAACCTCTTCCTGGATGGTGGTGGTTTCCATCGGTACGGTCAGGGTGACGTTCTTGCCGGCAAAGAGGCGGATGCCCTTGCGGATGACGGTCTTGAATCCGTCGAGCTCGAACCTCAGCTCGTAGTTGCCGGGGGCCAGCTTCAGGAAACGGAAGTTGCCCTCCTCGGATGTGACCGCCGTGGTCTTGCCGATGACGTTGCCGGTGAGGATCACCGTCACTCCGGGAATGGAGGAGCCATCGGGAAGCACAACCGTGCCGTACACGTCGGCCAGTTGCACCTGGGCCAGAGCGATCGAAGCGAGCATCGCCATGGCGGCTGTGAGTAACACGATTTTTTTCATTCGTACCTCCCTGAAATTTAAAACTGATAAAAATAAGCATTAACGATGCCATTTGCCGCGAGACAGGTTTTGCGGCATTCACGAGCGGGAAACGGCCCTGGAATTCAAATATTTGAATTTATCGGGCGGGCAAATTCAATAATTTGAACCCCGGGCAACGGCGCATCGGGGAGTTTTTTACGACTCGTGCCGCCGCCGCCCAAGGGGACGGCTTGCCGGTCTTTTATTCGTTCCGGGGTTCTGTTATAATTAACCTGCAGAACATGGAGAAATAAAATGAAGATTTTCCTGGATACAGCCAGCATCGCCGAGATCAAGAAAGGTTTGGCCTACGGCATCATCGACGGCGTCACCACCAACCCCAGCCTGGTCGCCAGGGAAGGGCGGGAATTCATCCCGCTGATCCGGGAGATCACCGCGCTTATCCCCGGCCCGGTTTCGGTGGAAGTAACGGCCGGCAACCCGGAGGAAATGATCGCCCAGGCCGAAACCTACGCGGCCATCGCAGCCAATGTGGTCGTCAAGGTCCCGATCAACCTGGAGGGGCTGCAGGTGGTCAAGACCCTGTCGGCACGCGGCATCAAGACCAATGTCACGCTGATCTTTTCCGCCTCCCAGGCTTTGCTGGCCGCCAAGGCGGGGGCGACCTACGTTTCGCCGTTCGTCGGCCGCATCGACGACATCTCCGGCGACGGCATGGCCCTGGTCGAGGACATCGCCGTCATCTACGACAACTACGACATCGCCACCGAGATTATCGTCGCCTCGGTGCGCCACCCGCTGCACTTCGTGCAAGCGGCCAAGATCGGCGCCGACGTGGCCACCATCCCCTTCGCCACGCTGGCGCAGCTGCTCAACCACCCCCTGACCGCATCCGGCATGGAGCGGTTCCTGAAGGACTGGGAAAAAGTGAAGCGCTGACGGATGAAGAAAAAACTGAAAGTCCTGATCGGTTTTTTTTTATACTTTTATTCTGCAGCGGCGCCTACTATGCCGCGAAATATTACGTCTATCGGCTGATCGTCGCCAGCGGCGTCGAGCTCCGCTTCAGCGACCTGCGCCTCTCCCTCTTCCCGCTTGGGCTTGAGCTCCGCGACATAAAAAACTTCCCCATCCGCGACGAGAACCTGGTGTCGTTCGCCGCGGTCAACGCCTACCTGCCACCCACCTCGCTGTTCATGAGGAAGAAAGCGATCAGCATCGAAATCAACCGGCCGCGCTTCATCCTCACCGACAGCCTGCTGAGCGGGGAGTCCAGGGGAAAGGCCCTCGGATCCTCCTTCGTGCTCGATCACATCCGTATCCGCGACGGCGAGCTCCACTTCAAGGGCCGGGACATCGAATGCCGGCTGCTCAATTTCAACCTGCAATCAGGGAGCCTGCCCGACGGCTTCTCCTTCCGCCTCGATTCGCCCCACCTAAAGATCATCCTGCCGATCAGCGGGGAGCCGGTGTCGCTGGAGGGGAACGTGAGCGGCGAAGCCCGCCAGCAGGGTGACTCCTGGAAGATCAGCCGCGTTGCCTGGCAAACCCGGGAGATGGCATTCAATGTCAACGGCCGCCTCCTGCCGCACGGGGAATACCAATTCAACGTTTCGGCGCAGGGCAACCCGGAAAACATCCTGCTGCCGCTGCTGGAGGAGCTCACCATAAAGGGGCTGACCTACGCCAACGCCAGGATCGCCAGGGACGCGGGCGGCAAGGTCCGGGTCACAGCCGAGGTCACGGCGCCTTCCTGCCGCATCAAGGAGAACCTCTGCCAGGAACTCGCCGCCCGGGTGCGCTGGGACAGCCGGGATCGGACCCTGGACCTGGACAGCGCCTTCAATACCGGGCTGGCCCAATCGTCGCTGCGCCTGACGAGCCGGGCCGGCACGACCCGCATCGAGGTCAAGGACCTGCCCGCCGCCATCGTGGCTGACATACTTGACATCAGCAAGGATGCCCCCCTGGCCGGGATGGTCAGTCGCGGCAGCCTGGATATCGACCCGCAATTCCTGCGCGGCCGGGCCGAGCTGGACGTCGCCGCGGAGCGGCCGCTCAGCCAGGCGTTCGTGCTCAAGGGCAGCTTTGATTTTTTGCGCGATAAAAAAGCAAAGCTGACCACGTTCAGCGGCGAGCGGCTGCAGGCGGGCGCCGGGGAGATCAGCGTCAGCGGCAGGACCGATTCCATGGCCAGGACCTCCACCATCCGCATCGAGGCGTCGCTGAAAGACCTGGAGAATGTCGCGCCGTACTCGGCCTATTACCTGGACATCGACCTGCTGCCCTGGAAACTGAGCGGCGGCAGCGGCACCTTCGAGCTCGTGTTGGAGCGTCACGGAGACCGCAAGCGCATCGACAGCCGCTTCCGCATGCAGAATTTTCAGGCCAACCGCCAGCCTATCGCGGTGCTGCGCGGCGACGTGCGCCATACGCCGCCCGCCACCAGCGGCGACTTCACGATCAGCGCACTCGACCTGACTTCCAGGGCCGTCCTGGGCATCGCCCCCGGCCGGACCACCATCCGCTTCCCCGACGTGGCGGGCGAGGCGCGCACGATCATGAGGGTGCTCGGCATGGACGTGGCCCTGGACGGGAAGCTCGCGGGCGACTTCACCTACCTCACCGGCAAGGCATTGAAAGAGCCCGAGGTGCAGGGAAGCTTCACGGCGCCGCGGCTAAATTTTATGGGTTACGAACTGGAGCAGGTCAAAGGCTCATTGCGCTCCAACCTGCAGGGCATCGACCTGGCGGGGCTGGATTTTGCCTACAAGGGCGGCCGGGCGCGGGGTGCCGGAGTGCTGGTCGATTTCGGCCGCAAGCAATTCGATATGAGCGGCCGCATCGAGGGCATCGACGCTGCCCGCCTGCAGAAGGACTTCAGCGGTCGCGTCGACCTGGAAATCAGCGGCCGCGGGGAGTTCATGAAGGACGCGCTGACGATCGCCTGCCGCGGCCGCGACATGTTCTACTACCATGATCGCGGCTTCAACGTCGACGGCCGGGCCTCGCTGCTGACGGATTTTTCCGACTTCCGGCTGTCCGGCGCCGGAGACGTGACCGCTGGCGGCGGCGCATCCCCTTTCAAGCTGGATATCGGCCGCCGGGGCGACCGCTATGACGGCTCCTTCCAGTTTGAGCTCAACGACCTCGACCTGCTCATCCCCTGGAAGAACAACGTCGGGAGCATGCGCCTGCTGGGACAGATCTACACGGGAGCGGGCGGGGGACTCGGCAGCCGCGGCGTGGCCATCTTCTCCGGCCGCACCCTCTCCCTGCCGAACTTCTCCCATTCTCTGGACGACTTCCACGGCACGGTCTCCTTCAACGATTTGAATTTCACCCTGCAGTCGCTGCGCGGGGAAATGGGGGGCGGCCGCGTCGAGGGCAACGGCCTCCTGGCCATCGAGAACAACGAGCTGCGCCGCATGACCTTCCACCTGCAGGGCAAGGGGCTGCGCCTTTATCCCATGGACCGCGCTTCCTGCCTGGTCAACCCCGATCTCACCCTGAAATACGAGGGGAAGAAACTGCTGCTCTCCGGCACCCTGGCCTTCCCGGAGGTGGAATGGCAGCGCGAGATCGACGAACGCATCGTCTTCAGCACCCGTTCCGAGCTCTCCACGGCCGAGTCCAAGATCCGCGAGATGCTGCGGCTGGATATCGCCCTCAACAGCGAGAACTTCCTGATGCACAACTCCCTGGGCCGCATCCGCGGCCGCTTCAAGCTGCGCTTGACCGGAACGGCCAGTTTTCCGATTCTCAGCGGCACGTGCGAGGGCAGCCAGGGCGAGATCTATTTTTCCGACCGCTCCTTCAACCTGCTGAAAGCCAAGCTGGTGTTCAATAACAACTTTTTCATCGACCCGCTGATTCACGTCGAATCGGAGGCGTTCATCCAGAACTACCGCATTCGCTTCGATATCCGCGGCAGCGCCTCGCGCGCCAAGCCGGAGCTGACCGCCTCGCCGCCGTTGCCCCCCCAGGACATCCTGGCCCTGGTGTCGCTGGGCGAGGTGTTCCAGCGCACTGCCTCGACGGAGGTCAGTTCGCAGCAGGGCGGGACGGCCCTGGTCACCAGCAAGCTGACCGAGGAGATCAAGAACCGGGCCAACAAGCTGCTGGGGATCAACCTGCTGCGCATCGATCCCGTGTTGTCGGGGCAATCGACCGTGGACACCTCGCGGCTGACCATCGGCAAGACGATCTCCAAGGACCTGGTCGTCGTCTATTCCACCAACCTCTCCACGTCGCGCCAGGAGATCCTCTACCTGCAGTACCAGCTTTCCCCGACCATCTCGCTGATCGCCATGAGGAACGAAGAAGGGCGCTACAGCCTCGACCTGCGCCTGCGCTCCCGGCGCTGAGGACCCCATGAACCACCGCTTCTTTCACCGCATCCGGCCGCTGCTGGCGCTGGCCATGCTGACGCTGACGCTGCGCGCGTTGCTGCCGGCCGCCGTCCCGGCCTGGGAGCATCGCGACATCGGGCTGGTGCTGCTGCTCAACGGCGACGGCAAGGCCGATGCGCGCCTGCTTCCCTACCGGCCACTGGTCGTCCTGCGCGACGGCGGAAAATACCGCTACCATGACGTCCGCCGCAGCATCGAGAACCTGAACCGCACCGGCGTATTCGCAGGCATCGAGGTCAAGGTCCAGGACCGGGCCGGCGGCCTGCTGGACGTTTTCTTCATCCTGCAGAACAAGCCGCTGATCCGGGCCCTGCAGTTCACCGGCAACTCGCCGCTGAGCGAGAAGGAGATGCGCACGGCCGTCTATTCGCTGCGCCGGGGCGAGCTGTTCGAGGAGAGCCTGCTGCCCAAGGCGCTGGCCGAGCTGCAGGCCCTGTTCAAATCCAGGGGCTATTTCAACGCCCAGGCGTCGCCGCGCGTCAGCCTGGACAGTGACCGCTCCGCCTGCATCATCCAGTTCGTCATCGCCCCGGGCCGGATCGCCCGCATCGCCCGGCTGCGGGTGGACGTCGATGACCCGCAGCTCGTCGGCAGCATTCGCGGCTTTTACGGCAGCGCCGGCGTCTATGTCCCCGAAGAATTCGCCGGGCGCACCGACAAGGCCCGCAGGTTGCTGAAAAAGCACCTCTACTATTTCCCCGAGATCAAGGTGCAGGAGGATTTCCTGGACGCGGGGCGCGCGGCGCTGAACGTGACGGTGACCATCGCCTGCGGCTTCAGATACCACTTTGTTTTTCAGGGCATGGCCCGGCGCATGGCGCTGATCGCCGAGGTCTGGGAGCGGCAGGTGTTCGAAAAATGGGCCGAGGAAGAAAGCCGGGCCCGGCTGCTGAACGACATGAAAAACGAGGGCTACCTCGATGCCCGCATCGCTTCCTCCGTCACCACCAGCGGCGCCGACAAGACGATCGTTTTCAGCGCCGAAAAGAACCGCCGCTACCGGCTGGGGAAGATCACCGTCAGCGGCAACAAGGCAGTGAGCGACGATAAAATCGACGAGATCATCCGCACCGACGACCTGCTCTTCCACAAGCTGATCTGGCTGCGCCTCAATTCCCTGGTGGCCGACATGGAGGTTCTGAAGCTCTTTTACTACTACCAGGGGATTTCGCCCATCGATATCCGCCTGGAACCGGGCTTCCATGGCAAGCGCGCCGACATCGGCTTCATCATCAGCGAGGGCAAACGCTACCGCATGGGCAGTGTCGAGTTCAACGGCAACCGCGCCTTCAGCGCCGCCGAGTTGTACCGGCAGCTGAAGAGCCGCACCGGCAGCCCCTACGTGCCCAAACAGTTCAGCGAGGACATCGACCGCCTGCAGAACTTCTACTGGAACAACGGCTATGACGACGCGACCATCAGCTACGAGCTCTCGCCGGGCGAGGAAAAATCGCTGCTGATCACCGTCAGCGAGCGCGATCAGAAAAAAATGGGCGAGCTGATCGTCATCGGCGCCTCCGCCGCCCAGCGCAGCCTGCTGACCAAGTTGTTCCCGCTGCGCAAGGGAGAGCCGTTCAGCCGCAACCGCGTCGAGACCTTCCGCGGCGAGATCGAGGACAGCGCCATCTTTTCCGACGTCCGCCTGGACAAGATCGCCAAGGACGACGGAACATTCGACATCCTGGTCAAGGTCGTCCCCGACCGCAGCCGCTTCTACGGCCTCGGCGTCGGCTGGGAGGAGCGGCGCGGCCCGCGCGGCACCATCGAGTACCAGGAGAAGAACCTGTTCAACTCCATCTCCTCGGTGGCCGCCACCCTGCAGCTGGGCGTCAACGAGACGCGCGGAGTTCTGGCCGTCGACACCCCGTATTTTTTCCGCGACAAGGTGCTCTCCTCGTTCAAGGTATGGGAAGAGAACGAGAACTATCCCAGCTACAGCTTCAACCGCTGGGGACTGGGCGTCTCGCTGGTAAAAAAATTCTCCGACAAGCTGTACATGCTGGGCTCGGCCAAGTGGTATCGCACCACGCTCACCGACCTCAAAATTCCGGTGTTCGGCGTCGACCAGCTGCACAAGCCCTTCGACACCACCGCCCTGTCGCTGTCCTTCGTCAACGAAGGCCGCGACGACCCGTTCAACCCCCAGCGCGGCCATTTCCTCACTTCCGAGCTGAAACTGGGCCTGCCCGTGTTCGAGAAGGACTACACGTTCCTGAAGCTCTACTGGAACTACCAGAGGCATTACCCTTTCCTGCGCGAGGGCACGTTCAGCTTTTCGGTCAAGAATGGCATCGGCTTCGGCGACATGTCGATCAGCGAGCGTTTTTTCGCCGGCGGCTCGCACTCGTTCCGCGGCACGCGCAACGACCGCCTGGGCCCGATCAACCTGGACACCGTCGACCCGGACGGTGAGCCGCAGGGCGGCAATATCCTGCTGCTCTTCAACCTGGAAGCCACGCTGCCCAGCCTGTTCATTCCCATGAAAAATCTCTATTACACCTTCTTCGCCGACGTGGGCAACGTGTTCGCCAAGTCCAGCGACCTCAACCTGAACAAGATGGAGCGCGCGCTGGGCTTCGGCCTGAAATACCGCACGCCGCTGGGGCCCATCCGCCTCGATTTCGCCTTCAACCTGCGCAAGGCCGCCGAGCAGAACTTCCTGATCCAGATCGGCATCGGCAACGTGTACTGATCCAGGAGAAGCCTTCGTGACGCGTAACGCGTGACGCGTGACGAGCAAGAGTATTAGATTGGTCTATAGTGACAAGTGACGAGGAATACGTTATGCGTGATGCACAGCTCCTCTTCTCACTCTCTCTTCCCTGATTCTTCCCTCTCTCTTCCCTCTGCCTTCCCTGAGCCCTTCCTATAGGTTGAATCGATAGGTGGCCTTGAGCATGAAGACATTGTCGCCCTTGGCCGAGACCAGGTCGCCGAGGTCGCGGCCGAAGTCGAAGTCTCCGGGGTTGGCGAAGTCCTGGCGATTCTGCGTCCACACCAGGTAGAAGGTCGATCCCGGGCGATACTCCCAGCGGAAAACGACCGTGCCGCGCAGCGATTTGAAGTTGAAGTCGGGATCGGCAAAGGTGAATTCCGGGGCGGGTCCGCTGCCATCGGGATCCACGGCATACTCTTCCCCGCCCTTGGCGATGGTCGAGCCGTCGCGACCGTAATGGTTGAACGAATACGTCGCCGGGCGCGCCAGTTCCTTGAACTCGGAGTATTTGCCCACGGCGATCAGCGGCTGCAGGTACGCCTGCAGGCTGACGCGCGGATTGAATATCCAGTCCAGACGGATCTCGGCCGCCAGCACCTTTTCGTTCATGCGGGCAAAAATATAGCGCTTGCCGTAGGTGGCTGACATCAGCGGATCGGCGACATTGGCCACCCATTGGCGGTAGGTATCCAGGAACTCCACCTCGGGGTGAACGGACAGCGAGACATTGCTGCGCGGCTTCCAGCGCAATTGCGGGCCGAAGCTGAAATCGCGCGTTCCGTCGCGGCGCCGGGACATCTCCCCGTACAAAGAGAGCACCACGGGCTTGCGGCTGTCGCTGTAGGCTTCGCATTCGACCCAATAACCCGGGGGCAGGCGCAGCAGCGGGCCGCCGCGGCTCGCTTCCTTGTCGAAGCTCGCGTCGACGATGCCCAGGGAAATGCCGGCTCCCCAATAGTTCAGGAACTCGCCGCTCGAGAAAAGATAATAGTTCTTCATCAGCGTATCGCCGCCGAAATTCCAGCCCCGGGCCGCGGCCACCAGCAGCTGGGCGCTGCGGAATACCTTGCCGGGGTGGCGCCAGTTGTAGCCGGAAACCACGTGGACATTTACATAATCGCCACGCCATTGGAATCCCAGGTCATTGGCTTCGAAGCCGGGAGACACGGCGCCCAGGGCGGCGTTGAAGAGCATGTTCCCCTTCTGCTTGTTCAGGGCCAGGCGCCCGGCCCAGCCGCTCAGGGATCCGGCGCCGGGATCGAGCGCCACGTGATCGGCGTCGGGACGCTGGAAGTAATGCAGCGGCGAGCGCTGCAGGTCGAAAATGTAATCGCGACTGCCGCTGACGCGCGTCGCTCCCAGCCAACCGGTCAGCGCCCACTCCTGCTTCTTCCCCAGCTGCAGCCAGCCGTCGGCCCCCAGGGCCAGCGCCTGGCTGGCCAGGATGCTGCGCAACTGCGGATCATCCAGGTCGCGAAAGACGCCGGTGGCGATGAAGCCCAGCCCCTGGCGGCCCTGGTTGAAATCCTTCTGGGCGCGCAAGACGGCGTAGTCGCTGAAAGGCTCGATCTCCTGGCTGGAGCGGCTGCCGGCGACTTCCACGGTGGCATGCTCGCGGGCGGTCACGGCGTTCAGGAAACCGATATTCCAGCTGCCGGCCACTTTGCCGCTCAGTTTGGCCGCGCCCAGGATGGTGGTCATCTCCGGGCAGTCCGCGTAGCCGTCGCCAGCGACCCCGCCCTGCGGCGTCTGGCCGATGCGGCGGCTGTAAAAGAACTCGGGATTGCCCCAATTGAAGCCGAAATTGCTGTTAGCCCCGCCATAGCCGAAGTTGAACGTGCTGGCCCCCTCGATGAAAAATGGCCGCTTTTCGGAATAATAGGTCTCAAAGACAGAAAGGTTGACTTCGGCCGGATCGACCTCGACCTGGCCGAAATCGGGATTGAAGGAAAGATCAAGGGTCAGATTGCTCTTCAATCCATACTTCAGGTCAAGGCCGGCGCTGGCGAACATGTCGCTGCCGGTGCGGAAAGGGTTTCCCTCCTCCTTGGGGCTGAATGCCAGCTTGCCCACCGTGTAGGGAATGGCCTCGAAATGGCGTCCCGGGCGTATGCCGCGAATGCCGGTCAAACGGGCGAAGTGCGAAACGAACCCGTTCTCCTCCTTGGGCACCCAGGAAAAAAAATCCTGCTCGTTCTTGCGCTGGATGGTGCGCGTGAAATTTACTCCCCAGACGTATTCCTCTTTGACCGGAAAGCGCAGCTGATCGTAAGGAATGCGCAGCTCCACCGTCCAGCCCCGCTCATCGACCTGCGCCGCTCCCTGCCAGACCCCGTCCCAGGTGTTGTCGTCCCACTCATCGTTGTACAGGGTGCGGTCGATGAGCGAGCCGGCGGGGTTTACGCTGAACGAGTAGCCGCTGCGCCGGTCGAAATAGGGGTCCACGCCGAAAGTGAACCAGTCGGAATCCAGGTTGTCGTCACGGCGACCGAGCAGGCCGACGATCTTTTTCGGTTCGCTGTCGAGCAAGCGGGCAGCCACATAAAGCGCTTTGTCGTCATACGCCACCCAGACCTCGCTGGCCTCGCTGGCCGGCTTGCCGTCCAGGGGGTTGCGCTGGATAAAAGCCCCGGAACCGGCTCCCTGCCAGGCATTTTCCTCGAGGCGGCCGTCAATGCGGATCGTTTCTTCCACCCGCTGTGCTTTTACTTCCCTGCAGGCCACAGGCGGCTCCGCGGCGGCGGCAGCAACCGGCATCGCGCTGCAAATGACCACCAGCAATGAAACACATAATTTTTGCATGTAAAAACCTCTCACAGATCGGTCGGGTAACGGCTCCTAAGACTAATTAGACGGGGCAAGGGGCGAAAAAGTTTATTCCGTCCGCCTATAAAAAATAAGCCAGGGCCAGCAGCAGGTCGGTCACGATCACCAGGGCCACGTTCAGCCCCTGGGCCGGCACCAGGCGCGGCGGATCGTCATAATGCCTGAGGGTCAGGATGCTGGCGGCGGCGCCCAGCGGCATGGCGGCCAGGGCGATCAGCACGGCATGGGGGATGTTCAGGATGAACGGGCCGGCCGCGATCAGGGCGAAGACCAGCGCCACTCCCCCGGCATAGACGACGGCGCTCTTTTTTTTGCCCAACACGATGACCAGGTGGCGCCTGCCGCCGCGGCGGTCGGCGTCGGCATCGGGGAATTCGTTCAGGAACAGGAGCAGCGCCGTAAGCAGCCCCGGCGGCAGCGCCAGATAGAGAATATCGACGGTCATGTAGCTCGTCAGCGCGTAATGGGCGCCGATGACCACGAAGCTGCCCAGGGTCAGGCCGCTGGCCAGCTCGCCGACCCGCCAACGCGACAGGTGCGAGGTGTAAAAACGGATGGCCAGAGCGCCGCAGGCCATGAGCGCCAGGAGCGGCCAGCCACTGACCAGGCAGAAGTACAGGCCGATCGCCCCGGCCGCGAACAGTGAACCGTAGGCGGCCAGGCGTACCTGGCGCGGAGTGGTCCACCCCGCCTGCAGCATGCCGCTGCCGCCGCTGAACGGAGTGCGCGTGGTGTTTTCATCGATGCCGGTGCCGTGGTCGGAAAGCTCGTTGAACAGGTTGACGGCGGCATGGGCCAGGACCACGCCAACGACCAGCAGCAGGGAATGGCCGGCATGGCCGAACCCGTGCCAGTGCGCGCTGGCGATGCCCAGCAGGGCCAGGGCCACAGCCAGGATCAGGAAAGGTGCGCGCACCTGGCGCAGCCAGACACCGAGCGTTTGCTTCACCGCCATCGTAACCTCCGCATGGATCGGCAGATTGTAAAACAAACGGCCGGGACATGCAACCGGGGCCGGGCGGATCAGTGCCGCTCGTCGCCGTCCCCTGCCCCGGCATTCGGGGCGGCGCCCCGGTAACGGGGGCAACGGGCGTTGCATCGCTGGCGGCTTTCTGCTACCATGAGCGGGCATGAATCACCCCAGCAAAATCGCCCTGCTGCCGACGCCCGGCCATGATCGCTAACGCCCTGTTCTCCCTGTTCCTCCTGCTTCAACCCGGCCCGGTCATGGTCGACAAGATCGCCGCTACGGTCAACAACGAGATCATCACCGTCCATGACATCGAACGGGCCATCGCCTTCTTCCCCGAGCGGCGCCGAAACGACGAAGCGGAGGAAGGATTCTTCTTCAGGGTCCTGGGCGACCTCATCACCCACAAGGTAATCAGCCTGGAATACGGGGATGAATTCAACCTGGGCGAGGAAGACTTCGAGGCCGTGCAAACCCAGCTGCTGCAGAAAGCGGGTTCGCTGGAGAAGCTGCTGGCCGCGCTGGAACAGTTCGCCATGAACTGGGGCGAACTGGAGCAGTTTATCCGCGAAAGAGTGCTCTATGAAAAAGTGCTGCGGGAAAAATTTCCCATGGAGCTGGCCATCCCCTTCGAGGAGATCGAGGAATTCTTCCAGCGCGACTACCTGCCTTCCCAGTTGCAGCTCGGCCTGGAGCCGCGCAGCCTGGCGGAGATGGCTCCGCAGATCGAAAAATACCTGCGCACGCAGCGCATGGAAAAACAGCAGTCGGCCTGGCTCGGCGACATCCGCTCGGCCTACAAGGTCGAGATCAAGCTAAGGAGCCCGCAATGAACCTTTTCGACAAGCCCCAGGGCACTCCACGCCCCATCGCCGAATTACAGGCCGGCGAGAACGTGAGCTGGTTCTACCGCATCCAGGAGGCCGTCAAGAAAAAAACCAAGGCCAACGACGACTTTCTCGACCTGGCGCTGATGGACAAAAGCGGCCGCCTGGCAGCCAAGGTCTGGAACAAGGTCGAGGAAACCTACAAGCTCATCCGCCCCGGCGAGGTCTACAAGATCAGCGGCGAGGTCCGCGAGTACCGGGGCCGGCTGCAGCTCACCATCACCCACCTGCGTCCCGTCGCCGCCGGCGATCCGGGCTTCGAAAAGGGGGACTTCGACGAAGCCCCGGCTTTCGACAGCGCGGCGCTGCTGGCAGAGGCCTTCGCCCTGCTGAACGACAACCTCCGCGATCCCCACCTGCGCCGGCTGAACGAGATGTTCCAGCAGGAGTACGGACCGGTCTTTGCCCAAGCCTACGGCGCCCAGAAAATCCACCACGCCTTTGCCGGCGGCCTGCTGCAACATACCCATGCGCTGTTGAAACTGGTCCTGGCCGTCGCCCCGCATTACGGGCTGGACACGGAGCTGCTGCTCATCGGCGCCCTCTTTCACGACATCGGCAAGACCGCAGAGTTCAAGACCCTGCCGGCGCTGGAGACAACCCTGGCCGGCGGGCTGCTCGGCCACCTGGTCATCAGTTTGACCATCTTCCAGGAAATGAAAAACAAGATCCCCGATTTCCCCGAGCCCCTGAGCGTGCGCATCCAGCACCTGATCGTTTCCCACCATGGCGAAAAGGAGTATGGCTCCCCCGAGGTGCCCAAGACCCGCGAAGCCTACCTGCTGCATATCCTCGACCTGCTCGATTCGCGCATGAGCATTTTTGACGAGCAGCTCAAGGTGGGCGGCGGCCAGAAGCTCTTCTCCGATTTCAATCAGGCCCTGGGAACGCGCATCCTCCTGGACAAGTGAAGTCCACACCGCCCGTCTGCCCGGCCTGCGGCTCCAGTTCCACCCTGCCCTTCGAGAGCGACGACCGCGCCGGCGACGGGCAGTCGGTCGCCGAGGTCGTCCTTGGCTCGCTGTTTTTTCTCCTTTCCCTGCTGGCCATCCTGCTGTTTTTTTTGCTGAGCCGCGCCAGCCTGCCGGCCGCCATCCTGTTGCTGCTGGCCCTTTTTCTGTTCTGGCGCCGGCGGCGGGACGCGGGGCAGAGAGCCAAGCGCCGGCCGCGCCCCTATGTCTGCCTGGATTGCAGCCGCAATTTCCTGGCCTGATCAGAAAAAACGGCCGCTTTCCTTGTGGGACACTTCGCCCTTCAGCACGCGGTTGAGAACCTTCTGGGCGATGGTCTGATTGCCGGCTTCGGAGATCTTGCGGTCCAGGGCGGCCAGCTGGCTCTTGTGAAACGAGGAACGCTCCTGGTTGTCGAGCGTAAAGACCTCATAGAGGAGCTCATCGTTCCCGTAGCCGCTGGACTGGCACTCGGGGCAGCCTGCCTCCTGGAATATCTGGTACTCGCCGCTCAGCTTCTTGTTCTTGAAAAGTTCGCGCGCCGGGCGCGGGTTCGGCTTCTTGCACGCGGCGCACAGCAACTTCACCTGGCGCTGGAACAGAACGCCGCGCAGGTTCTCCACCAGGAAGGCTGGCGGCACGTCGTATTCGACCTGCAGCCTCTCGAAGATCTCCTCGTAAGAGAATCCCTGCAGCTCGATGAACAACTTGCCCATCTCCACGAAGTTCAGGAACTGGCGGTTGTAGCTCTTCTGGAAATAGTCGAACAGGAACATGGAGTCGGGCTTGAAGAACAGAAGGTTCTTGTAGACCGCGTCGCTGACGTCGCTGCCCTGGTTCTCGATCTGGAAGAAGCGCTCGTTGCGCATCACCACGGTGGTTTCCACGCTGGCGATGCGCTCGCCGCGCTCGCCCGACAGGGTGTTCATCAGGGCGTACAGGGTCTCCGGCGTGCGGTTGTGGGCCGGGCCGGCCACGATGAACAGGCCGTTGGGTTTCTGCAGGACGGCATGGACCCGATCCACCTCGTCGCGCTCCAGGTTGAGCTCGGCGACTTTTTTGGCGTAATCCCTGAGGTTGTGGAAGCGAAAGCGGATGTTCTCCTGGGAACCGCCGGCATAGTACAACACCTTGGCCTTGAGGTGGCTGAAATTCTTGCTCAGGTTCAGCCAGGATTCACGGGCCGGCTCCTTGTCATCGCCGCGGAAACCGCAGATCTCCTTGATCTTGAAGAAGAACTCCCTGGCGTCGTCGACGGGCTGGTTGACGCGGGAGAGCTGCTCGCCGTTGCGGAAAAAGATCGCCAGCTGGCCGTCCTTGAACTCGAACAGGATATCGGCGACCCGGGCCTGGACCGCCGACTTGACCAGAGCGTTCAGAACGCGCACATGCTTGGCGCTGTCCGTCGCCGTGTATATCTTGATCTCCTTGTCGCTGTTTTCCAGGACCTTCAGCAGGCTTTCGATCTCTTCCTTCTGGGCCAGGTAGGGGATCAGCTTGAACTGCTGGAGTTCGCCATGCTTCTTCAGCTTGGGCAGTTCGTTCACCGAATAAAAGGCAAAGCGCAGCACGCGGCCGCCGGCGACCTCCTGAATCTCGATGGGAACGATCTTCTGGCCCAGGCAAAAATCCTTGCCGACCTGGCTGATCAGGCCGGCGTCCAGGGAGAAATTCTTCAGGTCGATCTGCTCGATGTTCTTCTGGTTGAGCAGGTAGAGCTGCAGCTCGTCCGGGGTGATCAGCGACATCATGATCAGCACTTCTCCCAACTTCTTGTTGAGAATGCGCTGCTTGTCCAGGGCCTTGTCCAGCTGGGTACCGGATATCTTGCCGGCCTTGACCAGGATCTCGCCGATCTTCAGGTACAGGACGTCCCGGGTCGGGCCGCAGTCGGCCAGCAGCTCCTTGGGGCAGTTCTTCATGTACTTTTTCTTGTAATCATCCGAGGCGTTGCAAAAGCACTTGAGGCAGAACGGACAAATCTTGCTGGGTGTGGAGTGGCCGCAATCGGCGGCCGCGGCCGCGTCGAATTCGGTCATGCAGTGCCAGCACTTGATGATGTACCCTTCGGCCATGTCTTTCCTGTCCCGGTTCGTTTTTCCCCCTGCATATATACCCAATCACCCGGCAAAATGCAATAGAATCGGGCCATCAGGGAATTCCTGAGGCGGACCGCCCGGGCGAATGGCAAAAAGTTACCGCTTATGGTATATTTGCGGCAACGGAGGTTGACATGATCAACAAAAAACTGGAAAACGCTTTGAACAAACAGATCAACGAGGAGATCTTTTCCGCATACCTGTATCTGTCGATGTCGGCATACTTCCTCACGCTGAACCTGGACGGCTTCGCCTCCTGGATGAAAGCCCAAGCCCAGGAAGAGATGTCCCACGCGATGAAATTCTTTCATTTCCTCGACGAAATGGAGGGGCGGATCTCGCTGCTGGCCGTCCAGGAGCCGGAAAAGGAATGGAAATCGCCGCTGGCCGCCTTCACGGCCGCCCACAAGCACGAGCAGCACATCAGCGGCTGCATCAATGACCTCTATCGCCTGGCCGGTGCCGAAAACTGCTATCCCATGCAGATCATGCTGCAGTGGTTCATCAAGGAACAGATGGAAGAGGAAGTCGCCGCCGCCAAGATCGTGCACGAACTGACCCAGGTCAAGGACAGCGCCCAGGGACTGTGGATGATCAACCGGGAGTTGGGAGCGCGCAAGCCCGCTTGACGGGCACCCCACCATTTTTACCCTCGTGACGCCGACGCCGCTCCCCCTTGCCCTCGAGCGCTTTTTTTTGTTACAATGGGCAGCAGAGGCGCCCCCGATCCGGACCCTGGAGGAAACGCAATGGACGAAAAAGTGTTTGACGTATCCATGATCTACATCCAGAATACGTCGGCCGGCAACTACAGCCTGGAATTCTACTGCCGCAACAAGAACATCAAGCTCAACTACGCCAACGTCGAGGGCATCGAGCTGATCGCCAAGATCCCCGTGGAAGTGAAAAGCTCGTTCGCGCAGCTGGCGGAGCACCTGCCCAAGGTCTGGAACATGAAGCTGGGCTATCCCACCAACTTCAAGATCAGCTACAGCGGCCGCATTACCATCGAATCCATGTGACGGCTATGCCATCCCGTGCGGGCAGCGCATGATCGCTGAAGAGATTCTCCGCAAGATAAAGCGCATCGAGATCATCTCCCGCAAGGCGGCCCGCGACATCTTCGCCGGCGAATACCACTCGGCCTTCAAGGGGCGGGGCATGGAGTTCTCCCAGGTGCGCGAATACCAGGCCGGGGATGATTCGCGCTTTATCGACTGGAACGTCTCGTCGCGCCTGGGCCGCCTCTATGTCAAGCAGTTCGTCGAGGAGCGGGAGCTGACCATCATCCTGGCCCTCGATCTCTCGGCCTCGCTGCGCTTCGCCTCGGCTGCCAAAAGCAAGAAGGAGATCGCTGCCGAGCTGTCGGCCCTGATCGCCTTCACGGCCATGCTCAACAACGACAAGGTGGGACTGCTGCTCTTCAGCGACCGCATCGAGCAGTATACCCCGCCCCAGAAAGGCCGCACCCATCTGCTGCGGCTGATCCGCGACATCATCGAATTCCAGCCGCAGGGGCGCGGCACCTCGATCGGCGGCGCCCTGGTCTACCTCACCACTCTGATCAAGAAGAAAGCCGTCGTCTTTCTCATCTCGGACTTCCTGGACGAGGGATTCGACACGGCGCTGAAGATCGCCAGCCGCAAGCACGATCTGATCGCCATCGACATCGCCGACCGCGTGGAGGAAACCCTTCCCGGCCGCGGCTTCTTTTTTCTCAAGGACCTGGAAAGCCAGGCCGGCTTCAGCGCCGACTTCGGACGCCCCGCCCTGCGCGCCGCCACCCTGAGGCGGCGCCGGGAAAAAAACCGGCGGCTGCAGGAGCTCCTGCGCAAACACGGCATCGATTCGCTGGCCGTGCGCACCGACCAGGACTACGAAAAACCCCTCTTTGACCTTTTCCTGAAGCGCAAGAAGAAGTTCGCCCGATGAAACCCCCCAGCGCCGCCCTGCTCGCCCTGCTCCTGCCGCTGGCTCTCGGCGCCGCCCAGGCGACCCTGTCCTCCTCGGCGTCGACGGTCACCATCGGCGAGCGCATCGAGCTGCGCGTGGTCGTGCGCGCCGAGGCCGGCATCAGCGCCATTCGCCTGCAGGTCCCGGCCGGGGCCTTCGAGATCGTCGGCCGCCGCTCCCTGCCGGCGCTGCGTACGGCCGACGGCAGCACCTTCGAGGAGACCGTGACCGTCGCTTTCTTTCAAACCGGGAATTTCACCATCGGCCCGCTCCAGGTCGAGCTGCTCCCCGCCGGCCATGGCCCGACGGAGCGGGGGCCCGAGCTGACCGGTCAGCTGGCCATACGCGTGCGCTCGCTGCTTGGAGAGAACGACAAGGACATCAAGCCCCTGAAGGAACTGCTGGCCATACGCGGCGATCCCCGCCACCTGCTGCCTTTCGCCGCGGCGCTCCTGCTTCTGGTCGTGCTGGCGGCTCTGGCCGTCTGGCTGCTGAAGCGGGCCAGAAGCAAGCGTTCCCCCGCGGCCGCGCCGCCCCCGTTCCCTGAGCTCGAGCTCGAGACCCGCCTGCGCGAGCTGCGACAGACAGACCTGCTGGCAAGGGGAGAGTACCGGCCCTTTTTCATCGCGTTGAGCTCCATGCTCAAGCACTTCATCCGCCGCGCCTACGGCTTCAATGCCGAGGATTGCACCACGGCCGAAACCCTGGCGCAGTTGAAAAACGGCGAGCAGGACCGCGAGATCGTCACCGGCCTGGAAACCGTTTTTATCCAGGCCGACCTGGTAAAATTCGCCCGCCGGCAACCGGGCGGCGAGGACCTGGCCGCGATCTGGCCCAGGCTCGACGCCCTCATCGCCGTCCACCGCCGGCGCCGCGAGCAGGCCCTGGAGGCCGCCCATGTTCAGGCTCGCCGCTAAGCTGTACCTGCCGCTGCTGGTGATGCTGCCGCTGCTGGCCTGGTGGCATCATTTCCTGTCCCGTCGCGGCCAGCGTCATGTCTGGTTCCCCGCCCGGGCGCTCCTGCCGGCCGCGGAGCCCTCTTTCAAGGCCGCCCTGGCCCGCAACCTCGACCGCTTCAAGGCCGCCGCCCTTCTGCTCTTCATCCTGGCCCTGGCGCGGCCGCAGCTGCTCAACACAACCCAGGTCGAGGAGCAGAAAGGGCTGGACATCCTCCTGACCCTGGACATATCCGGATCGATGGCCGCCATCGACTTCAAGCCCAAGAACCGCCTGGAAGTGGCCAAGGAAGTCATCGCCTCCTTCATCGAGAAGCGCCGCAACGACCGCCTGGGCCTGGTCATCTTCGCCGCCGTCTCCACCACCAAGTGCCCGCTGACCGTTGACTACGACATCCTGAAGTTCTACCTGCAGGAGACCGAGCTCGGGGAACTGGAAGACGGCACGGCCATCGGCATGGCCCTGGCGGCCTCCGTCAACCGCATCCGCCATTCCGCGGCCAAGACCAGGATCGTCATCCTGCTCACCGACGGCGTGAACAATCGCGGCGAGATCGACCCGCGCGACGCCGCCAAGATGGCCCGCGACTTCCGCGTCAAGGTCTACACCATCGGCGTCGGCACCCGCGGCGAGGCCCCTTACCCGGTTCTCGACTCCTTCGGCCGCCGGCAGTACGTCATGGTCAACGTGGAAATCGACGAGCCCCTGCTGCAGGAGATGGCCAAAACCACCGGCGGCCTCTATTTCCGCGCCACCGACCGCGATTCGTTGCAGACCATCTTCAGCGAGATCGACCGCTGGGAAAAGACGAACATCAAGAGCCGGAACTATTACGAAACCACCGAGCTGTTCCCCTATTTTGTCGCCATGGGGTTGCTGCTCCTGTTCCTGGTCGAGGTGGCGCGGCGCAGTTTCCTGCGCACCCTGCCCTGAATAAACGGAGCCCTAATAAATCTCGATCTTCAGCAGCCGGCACTCGATCGGGCCGTTGAACAGCACGAAGCGCCGCGCCGGCTTCAGGCCGATGGCGGCTACCAGCTCCAGGTTGCCGCAGAGGACGTAGGCGGTCGAGCCCGGGCAGCTCTGCTTGAGAAAATCCCCGAATTCCTTGAAGAGGAGCCGCGCGCCCTGCGCTTCGCCGACGCGGACGCCATAGGGCGGGTTGCAGACGATCGTGGCGCCGGGGATCCCCGGCAGCTCGCGGAAATCCTTGCGTTCCACCGCCACGCCGCGCGTGGCCGGGATCTCGCGCAGGTTGGCACGGGCGGCGGCGACGGACTGGCGGTCCAGGTCGCTGCCGCGGATCAATCCCTCGGGCATTTCCCTCGTCATGTCCGCGCCTTCCCGGCGCACCTCGTCCCAGGCCCGCGCATCGAAATCGGGCAGGCTCTCGAAGCCGAATTTTTTTCTTTTAAAGGCCGACGGCACGCGGCAATAATGCATGAACGCCTCGGCCAGGATGGTTCCCGAGCCGCAGAAGGGATCGACCAGCGGCCGCTCCCCCTGCCAGCCGCTCAGGCGCACCATGGCCGCCGCCAGCGTCTCCTGCAGCGGCGCCGCTACCGACTGCAGGCGGTAGCCGCGACGGTGCAACGAGCCGCCGGAAGTATCCAGGCTGACCAGCGCCCGGTCGTTGCGCACGGCCAGGTGGATCCATACGTCGGGATGCTCGGTGTCCACGTCGGGGCGGCGGTCATAGCGCTCGCGGAAGCGATCGGCGACGGCGTCCTTCAGGCGCAGGGCCGCGTAGTGCGAGTGGGAGATCCGGCTCTCCCCGACATGGGCGAAGACGGCGAAGGTCTGTTCGGGCGCCAGCACCTTTTCCCACTCGACGGCACGGGCGGCATCGTAGAGCGCCTGTTCGGAAAAGCAGGAAAAGGCCGCCAGCGGCGCCAGCACGCGCGAGACCAGGCGCGAGCGGTAGTTGACCCGGTAGAGCCCGGCGGCATCCGCGTCGAAATGGAGGCCGGCGCCGGAGACCTCGACGTTTCGGGCGCCCAGTTCCTCCAGCTCGATCCTGGCCAGTTGCTCCAGGCCGCGCGCGGCCTGGGCGAAGTAACGGCCATCCTCCTGGTAGGCGAACACCGGGTCAGCGCCGTTGCCGGGCGCGGGGATCCGTCACTGGCCGATCTGCAGGGTCAGGAAGGCGCGGATCTTGGCCGGGTCGTGCCCCTTGTCCTTTTCCAGCACCCCGGTCGACTGGGCGCAAAGCAGTTTGCCCTGCTTGTCCAAAACGGCCAGGGCCGGGTAGCCGAAACCCTTGACGCGGTACAACTCAACCAGGTCCTGGTTGAGGGGCTGGCCCGGCTTTTCGCCGACATCGACCAGCAGTACGAGATAGCGCTCGGCCAGGATCTTTTTGATCGCGGCATCGGCGCTAAAAAGCTCATGCAGTCGGTGGCACCAGGGACACCAGTTGCCGCCGAACATCAGCAGGATGTTGCGCTCCTCGCTGCCGGCGCGCTTCACGGCGGCGGCGATTTGCGCCTTGGCGTCGGCGCCGGGGTCGTAGATCGCCGGCCGGTCCACGGGCTTGGACTGGGCCGGGAGCATCGCCGCCAGCAGCACCAGGGCGGCGGCCAGGAGCAGCCAGAAGAATTTTCTATCTGCCAAAACTAGTTTAGGCCTCATGGGCGGACACCTCCGGAAAAGAAGAATAGTAGAACAAATGGAAAATGTTGTCAAAAATCAAGCCCGGTCCATGATTGACAAAACAAACGTTCCGGTTGAGAATGACAGGCGCACCACGATACGAACAGGAGCAGGGACATGAAAAGAACACTCGCGGTATTTTTTCTTGCAGCATCGGTCGCGCTGGCCGCAGCGGCCGTGCCGGCCCGGACCGGAGCGGACGCCGGAGAGGAAATCCAGCGCTTCATGACCGCCTGGCACCGGGCCGCGGCCACCGCCGATGAAGCGGCTTATTTCTCCGCCCTGGCCCCCGGCGCGATCTTCCTGGGCACCGACGTTCGCGAGCGCTGGACCAAGGAAGAACTCCAGGAATGGGCCGCCCCTTTCTTCCAGCGCCCGTCGGCCTGGGTGTTCACGGCCAGCCGGCGCCAGGTGTACATCGCCGCCGACGGCAACAGCGCCTGGTTCGACGAGGATCTTGTCTCCAAATCCTACTGGCCCTGTCGCGGTTCCGGCGTCCTGGAGAAAGTCGCGGGGCGGTGGCTGATCCGCCAGTACAACCTGGCCTTGACCATCCCCAACGAGATCACCGCGGCCGTCAAGCCGCTGGTGGAGGCCGCCCTGCAAAAGCAGGAGGCGCCGTTAAAATGACCGAGAAGGCCTACCAGCGCGACCCGTACCTGCGGCAGCTGGCCGGGAAGATCATCCGCAGCGAGAATCGCGACGGCCGCTGGGCGGTGCGCCTGGAGAGCACGATTTTTTGCCCCGAGGGCGGCGGCCAGCCGGCTGACGCCGGAACGATCAACGACCTGCCCCTGCTGGCCCTGGAAATCGACGGCGACGAGATCGTCCACGTGCTGGACCGGGACCCGGGAGTCGGCGCTGCCAGGCTGCAGCTCGATTTCACCCGCCGCTACGACCACATGCAGCAGCACACGGCGCAGCATCTGCTCTCGCAGGTCCTGGTCCGCGACTTCAACACCGCCACCCTCTCTTTTGCCATCGGTCCGGAGCTCTCTTCGATCGAGGTCGGCCGGGCGGCCTTCAGCGAGGAGGAGGTCCGGGCTCTGGAGGCCGAATGCGCGCGCCTGTCGTTCGCCGCCCTGCCGGTGCGCGTGTTCGAAACAGAAGACCTGTCTTCCCTGCGCCTGCGCAAGCCGCCCAAGGTGCAGGGCCGTATCCGCGTGGTGGAGATCGAGGGCTTCGACCAGTCGGCCTGCGGCGGCACCCATGTGCGCAACAGCGCCGAGCTCGGCCTGCTGAAGATCGTGCGCCGCGAGCGCGTGCGCGCCAACGTCCGCCTGTATTACGCCGCCGGCTATCGCGCCCTGCGCGATTACCAGCTGAAGGGGGAGATCGTCCAGCGCCTGCAGCGCCTGGTCACCCTGCCGCCGGCCGAACTCCCGCTCCAGGTGGAAGCGCTGCTCGGCGAAAGGGACGAGCTGCGCCGCGAGCTGAAAAGATGGCGGCGCCTTGAAATGGACCGTCAGGTCACCGCCGCGGTCAGCGAAACCGGGTCCATGGTGATCCGCGAATTCAGCGACGGCGAGCCCGCCGACCTGCGTTATTTCGCCAGCGCCCTCATGGCTGCCGGCAAGCATGTCCTGGCCTGCCGGCGCTCAGATCCGCCGTATGTCGTCATCGGCCGCGGCAGCGGCGACTTCGACCTGCGCAGCATCAGCGCCCGGATCTTCGCCCTGCTCAACGGCAAGGGCGGCGGCAGCGCCGCCCTGCTCGAAGGGCGAGCCGGCGACCTTTCCAGGGTCAACGAGGCCGGCGAACTGCTGCGGCAGAGCCTGCAGGACCCGCCCGGCCCGCGGCCTTGAAAATCCCGGCGGATACGCTATAATTGGTTTTCCCGCCAAAGGAGAAAATCATGGACGAAAAGATCAAGGCCAAGATCATGGACGATAAGAAGGTGAAGCGCACGCTGCAGCGCCTGGCGATCGAGATCCTGGAGCGCAACCGCGAGGCGGACAAACTGGCGCTGATCGGCATCCAGACCCGGGGCGTGCACATCGCGCGCCGCATCCAGGTGTTGATCAAGGAGCTGGAGGGGGTCGACATCCCCCTGGGCATCCTCGACATCACGATGTTCCGCGACGACCTGCACATGCACGAGCAGCAGCCGGCGGTAAAAAAGACGCGCATCGACTTCCCCGTCGAGAACAAGGACATCGTGCTCATCGACGATGTCGTCTTTACCGGCCGCACCATCCGCGCCGCCATGGACTCGATCTTCGAACTGGGCCGGCCGGCCACGCTGCAGCTGGCGGCGTTCATCGACCGCGGCCACCGCGAGCTGCCCATCTGCCCCGACTTCAAGGGCAAGTACCTGCCCACCTCGCGCCGCGAGCGCGTCAAGGTCATGCTGCAGGAGATCGACGGCAAGGACCAGGTGCTGATCATGGAGCCCGAGGGGTTTTAAATGAAAGAAAGGACCTTCCGCCAGGACCATCTGCTGGGCATCGAGCACCTCAGCGTCGACGACATCGAGACCATCCTGGAGACCGCCGAAGCGTTCATTGAGGTCTCCAGCCGCGATGTCAAAAAAGTGCCCGCCCTGAAGGGCAAGACCGTGGTCAACCTTTTTTTCGAGAACTCAACGCGCACGCGCAGTTCGTTCGAGATCGCGGCCAAGCGCCTGAGCGCCGACCTGATCAACTTCAACTCCTCGGTGTCGAGCCTGAAGAAGGGCGAAACGCTCAAGGATACCGTGCTCACGCTGGAGGCGATGAATCCGCACATCATCGTCATCCGCCACTCCGCCTCCGGTGCGCCGCATTACCTGACCACGTTCGCCCGCTCCTCGATCGTCAACGCCGGCGACGGCTTCCACGAGCACCCCACCCAGGCCCTGCTCGACGCCCTGACGATCCAGCAGCGCCTCAAGACCCTGCGCGGGCTGAAGATCGCGATCATCGGCGACATCCTGCACTCGCGCGTCGCCCGTTCCAACATCATCCTGCACCAGAAAATCGGCAACCAGGTCGCGCTGGTCGGGCCGCCCTCGCTGGTGCCGCGTGAATTCGAGAAGCTGGGCGCCGAGGTCCACTATGACATCCGCCGCGGCGTCAAGGGCGCCGACGTGGTCATGATGCTGCGCGTCCAGGCGGAACGCGGCGCCAGCAACTACTTCCCTTCCATCCGCGAATACCGCAACCGCTTTGCCATCAATCGCGAGATATTCTCACTGGCCGCCAAGCGGGCCATCCTCATGCACCCGGGGCCGATCAACCGCGACGTGGAGATAGAGACATCTATGGCGGACTCGGAACAATCGGTGATCCTGCAGCAGGTGACCAACGGCATCGCCGTGCGCATGGCCGTCCTGTATCTCTTGAAAGGAGAAGTCCATGAAGCTCTTAATTAAGAACGGCCGCCTCGTCGACCCGGCCTCCGGCAGCGATCGCCTCATGGACATCCTGGTCGAAAACGGCACGATCAAGGAGATCGCCCGCGCCATCAAGAAAACCGCCGGCGTCCCGGTCATCGACGCCGGGGAGATGGTGGTCGCACCGGGCTTTATCGACATGCACGTCCACTTGCGCGAGCCGGGCCAGGAGAACAAGGAATCGATCGCCAGCGGCGTCCGGGCAGCGGTGCACGGCGGCTTCACCTCGGTGGCCTGCATGGCCAACACCGAGCCGGTCAACGACAACCGCTCCGTGACGGAGTCCATCATCGCCCGCGCCCGCCAGGTCGGGCTGGCCAATGTCTTCCCCGTCGCCGCCGTCACCCGCGGCCAGCTCGGCGAGAACCTGGTGGAGATGGCCGACCTGGTCGAGGGCGGCGCCGTGGCCTTTTCCGACGACGGCCACTGCGTGATGAAGGCCGACGTGATCCGCAAGGCCCTGGAATACGCCAGGATGCTCGACGTGCCCATCATTGAGCATCCGGAAGACCATTCGATCTCGGCCGAAGGCCAGGTCAACGAGGGATTCATCTCCTACAAGTACGGCTTGCGCGGCATCCTCAAGGCCGCCGAGGAAGTGATCGTCGCCCGCGACCTGATCCTGCAGGAGCGCATCCGCTCGCGCCTGCACCTGACCCACATCTCCACCTCCGGCTCGGTCGAGCTGATCCGCAATGCCCGCAGGCTGAAAACCCCGGTCAGCTCCGATGCCACCCCGCACCACCTGCTGCTCAACGAGGAGCTGGTGCAGAATTACGACCCCGTTTACAAGGTCAAGCCGCCGCTGCGCACGGAGGCCGACCGCCTGGAACTGATCCGCGGCCTGCAGGACGGCACCATCGACTGCATCGCCTCCGACCATGCCCCGCACACGCGCGACGACAAGGACAAGGAGTTCGAATATGCCCCCTTCGGCGTCATCGGCATGGAATCATCTTTCGCGGTGATCCACGACCGCCTGGTGCGCACCAGGCTGCTGACCATCAACCGCCTGGTCGAGCTCTTCGCCACCAACCCGGCCATCGTGCTGGGGTTGAAGGACCGCGGCCGGCTCAAGCCGGGGCTGCCGGCCGACCTGACCATTCTCGACCTGAAAAAGCGCTTCAAGATCGAGGAGGGGGACTTCCGCTCCAAGGCCAACAACTGCCCGTTCCTGGGCTGGGAAGGGCAGGGAGCGGTCGCCTACACCATTGTCAGCGGCAACGTGGCGTACAGCTATAAGAAAAGTTAAAAAGGTTCGCCGTTCGATGTTCGAAGTTCGACGTTGAAAGGCAAGAAAGCGAACTGTCTTTCAAGGCAATTTTGGGGGGATTTCTTATTGGCTCGTTTTTGTTTTCTTAACGTCGAACATCGAACTCCGAACTTCGCACCAGCTTCTTCAAACTTCTAATGGCACGTGCTGCAGTGGCTGCCCGAGCAGCTGCCGCAGGAATGGGATGATTTGGAGGAACCAGAACTTTCGCTTTTGCCCCCCGGACGATATGGCGCAGCAGGAGACCAGTTTCTCCACCTTGGCGCTGCCGCACTTCTCGCATTTCACCGTGGAAGCCGATGTCAGGGAGCGCAGGAACTTTTCGAATTCAGCGCCACATTTCCTGCATTTATAATCATAAACAGGCATAGGATCACCTCGAGACTCTATTTTAACTCAGCGCACCCGTTCTGTAAAGGACTATGGTGACGCGTGACACGAAGGAAAAATAGACTATCTCCGTAACGCGTGACGCGTAACACGTGACGTGAAAGAACGGAAGTTCGCTCTGGTCTCCTGCTAACACTATCACTATCACTAACACTTGGCTTCGATATTCTAGAACATCTTCTTGGCCATGCCAAGAATGTCGTCGATCGCCGAGCCCTCGCCGTCGGCATCGAGCAGGCCGGTCAGCGCGTCCAGGGGCGAGGAGGACGCCTTCTTTTTTCTCCCGCCGCCGAGCAGTCCGCCCCGTCACCGCCGGAAGAGGAGGTGGAGCGGCGGCGGCCGAGCAGGCTGCCCAGCAGGCCGCCCAGCAATCCCCCGCCGGACGAGGAAGTGGAACGGCCGCCACCGGTCAGGCTGCCCAGCAACTGGTCAAGCAGACCGGAGTTGCCCCCTTGCTTCTTGAGGGAGCCCATGACCAGGCCGGCGATCAGGGGCAGCATCTTCTTCAGGATTTCGGCGCTGATCCCGGTGGTCTTGGCGGTGCGCTTCGCAAGTTCACGGCTGGTGTCCTTGCTGCCGAAAATGTGGCCGAGTATGCCGTTGCCGTCTTCCACGGCTTTGGTCGAAGCCAGGGCCCCTGGATTGTCCAGGTAACGGTCGTGGTTGCCTTTGTTCAGCGCCTGCAGCAGGCCTTCCATGCCGCTCTTTTGCTGGACGTTCTTCTTGACGCCATTGGTCAGGGCCGGGATCATCTGCTGGATAACCTTGGTGACATCACCCTCATCCAAGCCGAACTGCTTGGCCATCGAGGTAACCGGAGAACCGCCGCCGCCCAATATCGCTTCCATCAAGTTCATATTTTTCTCCTCTGGATCAAAGTGCATCGATGTTCTGGATTATAGATTCCACTGTTCAAGTTGTCAACAAAAAGTGTCAGTGTCAGTGACAGTGGCAGCAAGAGAATAGAGTGATAGTGGTAGTGATAGTCAGAGAGAAGAACATCTTTTTTTCATTCGCATAACGCATAACGTTTAACGCATAACGAAATTCACCTAGGCTCAGTTATCTCCCCGGCGGCGACGATGATGTCGCCATCATAGAAAACGGCGAGCTGTCCCGGGGTCACGGCGCGCACCGGTTTTTTGAAGGTCGCCCGGATGCGCTCCCGGCCGGCGGCACCGATATCCGCCTCATGGCCGCGCAGCCCGTAGCGGACCTTCACCGCCAATTTCTCCCCGGCGCGCAGCGGCCGCCAGTAGACCGGGTCGGCCACGGCCAGGGTGGAGGACAGCAGGTCAGGCTCGTCCCCGAGGGTGACGGTGTCGGCCGCCAGGTCGCGGCCAACGACATAGAGGCGGCGGCCCCCGGCATGGCCGGTGCCCCGGCGCTGGCCCACCGTGAAGTGCAGGGCGCCTTGATGGCGGCCAATCTTTTTGCCGTTGGCATCCAGAAGATCGCCGGAGCGGAAGCCCTGCGGAACATGGCGCGCAAGAAAAGCGGCCAGGTCCTCGTCCTGGAGGAAACAGACATCCTGGCTTTCCTTCACGTTGGCCAACGGCAGGCCGGCGACCTTGGCCCTGACCTCTTCGAGGGCAAGGCCGGCGATGGGGAACAGTACCCGTCCCAACGCCGCGGGCTCGATCATGGCCAGGAAATAGATCTGCGATTTGCGGCGGTCCTCCGGCTCCTGCAGGAACCAGTGGCCTTCCTTGCGGGTCTTGGCGGCGTAGTGCCCGGTGGCGAGAAAGCCGGCGGGGATATTTTTTTTCATCGTGTCGAGCAGCAAGCCGAACTTGATGTGGCGGTTGCATTGCACGCAGGGATTGGGCGTCAACCCGGAATGATACGCGTGAATGAAATGGTCCAGCACCTTTTCCCTGAAGACGGAACGCACGTCAACGACATCCCAGGGCACCGCCAGCACCCGGGCCAGGTTCGCGATGCGGGAAAGCATTTCGTCCTCGCCGGCCAGGCCCAGGCGCATGGTCAGCGCCCGCACGTCGTGCCCCTGCTCGCGCAGCAGCACTACGGCCGCCGTCGAGTCCTTGCCGCCGCTGAAGGCTACCGTCACGGCCGGGCTCAGAGGCACGGGAATGTCTCCTCCAGAAAGCCGCGCGCCTCCTGGAAATCCTGGCTGAGGAAGATGCGCCGTTTCCAGGAGCGCGAACCGGGGCGGCTGAGCACCAGGAAGCGGGTGAAAGCCTTGAGCTTGCCCAGGCGCTTGCGTTCGGGGTAGTGCTCCACGATCAGGGCGGCAAGCCGGCGCACGTATCCCCCCCAGTCGCTCTCCCGGGTGTCCCGGCCGGCGATCTCGCGGAACAGGAAGGGGTTGGCCAGGGCGCCGCGGCCAATGAGCACGCCGTCGACGGTGCCCATCTTTTCCAGCGCGAAAGACAGGGTCATGATATCGCCGTTGCCCAGCAGCGGGATACTCAGGTTCTCCCGGATCGCGCCGGCCAGTTCCCAGCGGGCGCTGCCGGAGTAACCGTCGCTTTTCAGGCGGAAATGCACGGCCACGGCGTCGGCGCCTTCCTGCTCGATGATTTTGGTCGTCTCCAGCACGTTTACCTTGTTGAAGCCCAAACGCACCTTCACCGTCAGCGGCAGCACCGTGCTGCGGCGCACCGCGCCGACCACCGCCGCCAGCCGCGGCAAGTCCTGCAGCAGCCCGGAGCCGGCGCCGGTGCGCACCACCTTGGGCACCGGGCAGCCCATGTTCAGGTCGATGCCGGCATAGCCCGTCTCGGCCGAGACGATCGCCGCCGCCTCGCCCAGGGCCCCGGGGTCGGCGCCGAAGAGCTGGATGAATTGCGGCGCGCGCGTCGAAAAACCGGCGATCATCTCCAGGGTGCGGCGGTTGCGGCGGCGCAGCCCCTCGGCGGCGATCATTTCCGAGACCATGGCGCCGCAGCCGCCGATCTCGTCCATGAGCTGGCGCAGGACGCGGTCGGTCAGTCCGGCCATGGGCGCCAGGACCGTAGAGTATTCGAGGGATAATGCGCCGATTTTCAGCATGGAACGATTATACCACGGCTACACTCCGTGACGCGTGACGCGTAACGCGTGACGCGGAAGAAAAACAAAAATAAGAAAAGATTAATTCCTAATCCCAAGCACCAAATCACAAGCAAATTTCTAGCACCAATAACCCAATGACCAAAACGAAGAAAAGAATCCGAAAGCGGCTTTGTTGGGTAATTGGAATTTGGAATTTGTTATTTATTTGGAATTTGGTGCTTGGAATTTGGGATTTGATTCTTCTCTCGTTACGCGTTACGCGTCACGCGTCACGGAATCAAAATATTTGGTTAGGACGTTGAATTGGGGATCCGCCAGCGCCTGCAAATGGCTACGGATATGGCGCAGGGTCCTGGGGATATAGCGGGCATAGACGGGGTGCCGGCGCTCGAACGTTTGAAAGGCGAACGTGCCCAGGGCCTTGATGTTGCGCTGCAGGGCGGTGAGGCGCAGCTGGCGCAGCTCGCGGTCATCGCCGCCGGCAACGAGATTGGGGAAAAGACGCCCGCGCGCCGTTCCCAGATCGAGGTAGGAATCGAAGGCCAGAGAGACCAGGTCGTAATAGCGCGGCGCCAGGAGCGAATCCTGAAAGTCCACCATGACGAGCTCGTCCTTCAGCACCAGCAGGTTGCGCGAATGGAAATCGCGGTGGGCAAACACGCCTTCCGGCGCGACCGCCTCGACCAGCCGGTACAGCTGCAGCTGCAGGTTGTCCCGGCCGACAACGGAACGGGGAAAGCGGGGGAAGAAAGTGGCTGATGAAAAAATCCATCTCCCATTTCCGCCGCGCCGGGTCGAGGCGGGCGGTCGCCAGGCGGCGGGGATGGCCGCCAGCCCGGCCAGTATTTCCCGGCATTGAGCGAGCAGCGACAGGCGGCGCTCCGCGGCCGGCGGCGCGCCAGGCTCGCTGCAGCAGCAGGTCGCCCAGGTCCTCCTGCAGCACCACCTGGTCGTCGAGCACCGCTTCGATGCGCGGCACGCGCAGGCCGAGGTCCCGGTAAAGCTTTTGCAGGGCGCAGAAATGCTCGACTTCGATTGCTGACGGCTCGGGATAGACCATGGCCACGAGCGTTTGTTTACCCTGGCGAATACGATAGAAACTGCGCCGCGAGGCTTCGGCGTGGATCTTCCGCAATTCGGAGCCGGGTCGCCTGTCTAGAAAGCCTTGCAGCGAAGCGGGCAGTGACAATGGCGCGGGCATTTTGCTCCTGGACCGGAATTATCGCATGACCGCCGGCCGGCTGCAAGCGCCGCGATCCCAAGATCAGTTGTAACCTTTTTGTCTAAATGCGGTATTCTTACTATAATGAACCGGAGCAAAACGCGGGAAAATGGCAATGGCGGACGATGAACAGATCATGATCCAGGTCCAGGGCGGCCAGGTGGCGCTGCTGGCCATTCTCTTCGAGCGCCACCACGTGCGCCTCTACAATTTTTTTCTGCGCCTGAGCGGCGATCGCTCCCTGAGCGAGGACCTGGTGCAGGACGTGTTCCTGCGCGTATTGAAGTACCGGGCTACTTTCCGCGGCGACAGCAAGTTCTCCACCTGGATGTACCAGATCGGGCGCAACGCCTTCATCGACCAGCTGCGGGCGCGCCGGCCCGAAATGCCCATCGACGAGGCCTGGGAGCAGACGCCCTGCCTCCAACCCCGCCCGGAACAGCGGGCCGAGAGCGACCAGGAAGCCGACCTGCTGGCCAGGGCCCTGGAAAAGCTGCCGCTGCGCAAGCGTGAAGTGCTGCTGTTGTCCCGTTTTCAGAATTTGAAATACGAGGAGATCGCCGGCCTGCTCGCCTGCAGCGTGCAGGTGGTCAAGGTGCTGGCGCACCGCGCCCTCAAGGAGCTGCGCCGGCACTATCTCGACCTGCAAGGAGAAACACGATGAATTGCCAGGAATCCCGTGACCGAATGGCGGACCTCCTCCAAGGCGACTTGCCCGACGGGGAAGCCCGATGCCTCCGCGAGCATCTCCATTCCTGCCCGACCTGCTGGCAGGAGTGGCAGGAGCTGAACGAAACCTGGACCCGCCTGGGCCTCCTGCCCGACGAACAGCCCAGCCAAAACCTGCGCCGTGATTTTTACCGCCGCCTGGAAGCGAGTCGCCGCGAATTGGCCGCGACGGCGCGGCGGCCGCTGCGCGAGCGGCTGCCCGGCCTGCTGTCGCGCCTGCGCACGATGGCGGAGGTACTGCGCCCCGCTTCGCCGGCCATGCGCCTGGCCGCAGCCGTCCTGGTCGTGGCCGTCGGGTTCGGAGCCGGTTTTTTCATGGGCCACGGCCAGGAGAACGGCTCCGGCAAGATCGAGCGCCTGAGCCGCGAAGTGGACAGCCTGCAGCAGCAGATGACACTCTCGCTGCTGGACCAGCCCTCGGCGTCGGCCCGCCTGCAGGGGATCGCTCTGACCTCGCGCGTGCAGGAGCCAGAGCCTTCGCTGATCGCGGCATTGCTGGATACGTTGGACAGCGATCCCAGCGTCAACGTGCGCCTTTCGGCGGTTGACGCCCTCTATCTTTTCTCCAACCGCGAGCAGGTGCGGTCTGCGTTGTCCGCCTCCCTGGCCCGGCAGACATCGCCGCTGGTGCAGATCGCGCTGATCGACCTGCTGGTTTCGCTTAAGGAAAAACAAGCCGCGACCGCCTTGAAGCAACTGCTGGCCGACAGGAAGATCCTGCCAGAGGTCCAGCAAAGGGCGCAGCTGGGCATCGGCAAGATCATCTGACCCGCATGGGCGAATTCGCATATTCACACCGCCACGCTGTAACCTTTGCCCGGAAGCCGGGTATTACCTCCCTGAATGCCACCAAGGCAAGGAGGTAATCATGAAGAAATATTTCCCCGTCCTGCTGCTGGCGCTGCTGCTGCCGGCCCTGGGGCCGGGCCACGAGGCCTACCGCCTGGAAAAGAAGGACACCATCACGCAGGTCTTCAAATTCAGCGCCGCGGAAAAAGCAAGGACCGTGAAGATCGATAATGTTTTCGGCTCCATCACCGTCAGCGGCACGGGCACAGGCGAAGTCCGGCTGGAAGCCAGGAAGCTCGTGCGCGCCGACAGCCAGGACGCCCTGCAGAAAGCCGAGCGCGACGTGACGCTGAAAATGGCCGAGAAGGACAACCAGGTCGATATTTATGTCGACGGCCCTTTCCGCTGCCGCGATGGCTCGGACCGCCGGGCCGGCCATGATTACATCGTGGCCTATGATTTTACCGTGCAGGTCCCGGAGCGGACCAGCCTGGTCCTGAAGACCGTCAACGACGGCGACATCCTGGTCACCAATGTCCGCGGCGAGTTCACCGTGCGCAACGTCAATGGCCACATCGAACTGCAGGGCATCGCCGGGCCCGTGAGCGGCAAGACGGTCAACGGCCGCATCCGCGCCGCCTTCAGCGAAAACCCCGCTGCCGCCTGCAGCTTCACCACGGTCAACGGCGACCTGGAAGCCCGATTCCCCGCGGGACTTGCCGCTGAATTCCAGCTGAAGACACTGAACGGCGGCATATTCAGCGACTTCCCGGTCAGCTATCTGCCGGCCACGCCGGGAACGGCCAGCAGGGAAAAAGGGCGCTACGTCTACCGCAGCCACAGTTTCCAGGGCGTGCGCGTGGGCCAGGGCGGTCCCGAGATCCGCATGGAAACAGTGAACGGCGACATCATGATCGCCGGCGATAAAAAGTAATCCAAGGAGAATAAAATGAAAACCAGCAAAGCGTTACTGTTCATGGTAGTGATCCTCGCGTCCGCCGCTTTCGCGTTATGGGGGCAGGATGCGTCATCCGAGCGCGTCGTCGTCCCCTTCAGCGACCCGGGCAAACCCGGCCTGGTCAAGGTCCACTTGATCAACGGCGGTATCGCGGTCATGGGCTACGAGGGCAAGGAAGTGATCGTCGAAGCCAAGCCGCGCGGCCATGTCATCGGGGACGATGAAAACAAGATGGAAGACGAGGGCGAAGACGAGAAGCCGGGCAAGCATGCCGGCATGAAGCGCCTGAAGGCCGACGGCGGCGGGCTGGAGGTCGAGGAAAGCGGGAACGTCATGGAGATCCGTGTTCCCGCGTGGAAAGCGGATATCGACCTGGTCATCCAGGTGCCGATGAGCACGGCGCTGGAGCTGCACGCCGTCAACAACGGCGGCATCAAGGTGGAGAACGTCAGCGGGGACATCGAGGTGGCCAACGTCAACGGCGGCATCACCCTCTCGCGCATCGCGGGCTCGGCCGTGGCCCAGACCGTGAACGGCGACGTCACCGTCACCTTCAGCAGGCTCGACGGCAAGAAACCGCTGTCCTTGATCACGCTCAACGGCGACGTCGACATCACCCTTCCCGCGACGGCCAAGGTCGACCTTAAAATGAAGATCGACAACCGGGGAGAGATCTACAGCGATTTCGAACTCGCGCTGCAGAACAAGAGCGAAAAGACCGTCGAGGACAAGCGCGGCCGCGGCGGCCGTTACCAGGTGAAGATCGACAAGACCGTTTCCGGCTCCATCAACGGCGGCGGCCAGGAGATCACCCTCAAGACCTTCAACGGCGACATCCTGCTGCGCAAAGCCAAGTAAGGACCCGCTCGTATCGTATCCGCTGAGAAGGACCGGCCCGGCCGGTCCTTTTTTTTAGCCCAAGAAATCTTTTTCCGGTTGCCAGCGGAATTTTTCCAGAGCGACGCGGCCGCCGGCGCCGACAACGACCCCCTCGCGGCGCAGCAGGCGGCTCTGTGTCTCGAGGCCGCGGCCGGGAGGCAGCGAGATGCGTCCGGCGGCGCCGATCACGCGCTGCCAGGGCAGCTTGTATTTTTCGGACTGGGAATGGAGAATCCAGGCCACCTGGCGGGCGCCCCAGGGCTTGCCGGCCAGATGGGCGACCTGGCCGTAGGTGGCCACTCTCCCGCGCCGGGATGGCGGCGATCACCTCACGTGCCGCGGCGCAAAATGGATCAACCGCTGTACGCTTCTCTGTCCATAAGGCCCGGCTGGACAGGCGGGAACGGAACGGCAGGGACATGGGTCAGCACGGCCCCCATTCATGCTCCGGGTGGCGCTTTTCATACTCGCGCGCCGAGGCCTTGGTGACCTGATGCCAGGGCAGTCCCAGCTTGGCGCCGACGATCAAGGCCAGGGCGCAGCGGCAGAGGGTCGGGTCCACTTTCTGCCGCAGTTCGGCGAATACGTCGTAGGGGTCGCGGCGCAGGAAATCAGCGGCAGAACGGATGCCGATCTGCTGTAGTTTTTTTTCGGTCACCGTGCCGATATTGGCCAGGGAACGCAGCCGTCTTTCCCCGTTTGTCGCTGCCGGACTCTTAATTGTTTTCAGCGGGGCCCCCTTTTGCCGTTCAACCGGCAACACTGCGGAAAAAGACGATGGCCAGGTAGATCCCAATGCCGATCAGCAGCCACTGTCGGGCATAAGGACCCAGGCTCTCCCCGTTTTGCAGCCGCGCCCTGATCTTTTCTCGGGCCGGTTTGAGAGCCAGGAACAGCGGCAGGCCGCCCATGAGGACGAAGAGCACGCCGCAGACCAGCCAGCCCCAGGCCAGGCCGCCTCCGGGAGGGTGGAAAGCGAACTCCAGGAAGTTCCAGCCCCCCGAAAGAAAAAGGCCCGGCCAGGCCAGCGGCATCAGGTTGACCTCGTCGGAGCCGCCACTGAACAGGTTGACGAAAAAGCAGGCCATGCCGAACAAGATCGACACGGGCATGATCCAGACCCAGGAAGGGGCGGGGTGCTCGATGGCGTAAGGCCCGCCCGAGGCGACCATGCCGCCCAGGCGCATCACGCCGCGCATGCTGTGATAAACGCAGGTGATGGCGAAGGCCACGCCGAAGATCGTGACATGCGACAGCAGGCCGCGCTTCCAGCCGCCCTCCCCTCCCTCGGGGATGCCGGCGCCCATCCTCATGCTCTGGAACGAAAAACGCTGCTCGCTCATGACCTCCTCCCTGCCAGGCGACCGGCCCCGGACCCGCCGTAGATTCTAGCACGATGCGGTTGAAATAAATATCGCAAGCAGGTATCATGCTGCCGTAGGCTCTGAAATCATACGCGGAGGTCGGCCAATGTTCAAAGATCATCCCAAGGGATTGTTTGTCGCCTTTTTCGCCAACATGGGTGAGCGCTTCGGTTTCTATACCATGATGGCCATCCTGGTCCTTTTCCTGCAGGCCCGGTATGACCTATCCGCCTCCGCGGCCAGCAATTACTACAGCTGGTTCTATTACGCCATTTATGCCCTGGCGCTGTTCGGCGGCATCCTGGCCGACAGCACCAGCAAGTACAAGCTGGTCATCTTTTTCGGCATCATCGTCATGTTCGCCGGCTACGCCGTCATGGCCATTCCGGGCTTGCCGCTGACCATCACCCTGGTCGGCCTCTTCGTCATCGCCTTCGGCAACGGCCTCTTCAAGGGCAACCTGCAGGCGGTGGTCGGGCAACTGTATGACGACCCGAAGTATTCCAAGCTGCGCGACACGGCCTTCATGATCTTTTACATGGGCATCAACGTCGGCGCTTTCTTCGCCCCCTTCGCCGCCACCACCATCCGCAACTGGTTCCTGCGCACGCAGGGCTTCGCCCACGACGGCAGCCTGCCGGCCATGTGCCACGCCTACCTGAACGGCCGCATGACCGAGAGCGCCTCCATCGCCAGCCTGGAAAGCCTGGCGTCCAAAGTGTCCAACGCCACGGTCGCCGGCGCCGACCAGCTCAGGGAGTTCGCCGCCAATTATATCCGCGCCTTCTCCAAGGGGTACAATTACGCGTTCGGCCTCGCCGCGATCGCGATGATCATCTCGCTGCTGGTGTACATCGTCTTCAACAAGCACCTGCCCAACAAGACCAGGAGCGTCGCCAAGAAGAGCGCCGGGGGGGATGAGACGCGGCCCATCGCCAACCTGCCCAGCCTGGCCATCGGCCTGGCGTTCATCGCCGTCACGGCGGCGGCGTTCCATTTCGCCTTCAACCAGTTCTCGCTGGGCATGGCCATGGGCCTGTTCCTCGGCTTCGTCGCCTTCATCTTCACCACCTCGGCCAAGGATGAAAAGCCGCGGGTGGTCGCCCTGGTGCTGGTGTTCTTCGTGGTCATCTTCTTCTGGATGTCCTTCCACCAGAACGGCCTGACCCAGACCTTCTTCGCCCGCGACTACACGGTCAAGGAGGTCGGCCCGGTCTTCAACATCTTCTTCAACCTCAATTCCATGCTGGCTTTCATCGGCTGCCTCGCCGGCCTGTTCCTGCTCATCACCAGGAAAAAGATCGCGCAGAAAGTCATCGGCCTGGCCATGTTCACCGGGCTGGGCGCCCTGGTTTATTACTTCTACAACGGATCCCTGCCCTCCAACCCCATTGCTCCCGAGATCTTCCAGTCGTTCAACCCGCTGTTCATCGTGGCCCTCACCTTTCCGGTGATGGGCATCTTCGCCTGGCTGCGCAACCGCAACCTGGAGCCGTCGACGCCGCGCAAGATCGGCATCGGCATGATCATCGCCGCCGTCGGCTTCGTCATCATGCTGGTCGGCTCGCTGCACCTGGTTGCGCCCAAGCTGGTCGCCTCGGCCAGCATGACCGACTGGGGGCGCGTCTCCCCCTCCTGGCTGATCAGCAGCTACCTGATCCTGACCATCGCCGAGCTGTTCCTCAGCCCGATGGGCCTCTCCTTCGTTTCCAAGGTCTCGCCGGTCCGCTTCCAGGGGCTGATGCAGGGCGGCTGGCTGCTGGCCACCGCCACGGGCAACAAGCTGCTGTTCGTCGGCGGCTATTTCTGGGACAAGATCGAGCTGTGGCAGCTGTGGGCCATCTTCGTCGTCTGCTGCCTGCTCTCGGCCATGTTCATCTTCTCGATCATGAAGCGCCTGGAGCGGACGACCCGCGCTTGAAAAAAGATAAATTTGTCAGAATGTCCTAGCTGAAAACCGCGGATTCAGGATCAATGGGCGCTGCCGTTCGCCTGGACGGCACCGTCCAGCAGGCGAATCGTGCTTTTTGAATAGGAGGCAATGGCCGGATCGTGAGTCACCATGAGAATGGTGCGACCCTCGTTCCACAGCCGGGAAAAGATCTCCATGATCTCGTGGCCGCTCTTGGAATCGAGGTTGCCCGTAGGCTCATCGGCCAGGATGATCGGCGGATCCATGGCCAGGGCCCGGGCAATGGCCACCCGTTGCTGCTGTCCTCCCGACATTTCGGTCGGCCGGTGCCTGGCCCAGGGCGACAACCCAACCATTTCCAGCAGTTCGTTGACTCGGCGCTTGCGCTCGGCACCTTTCTTGCCGTTGAACAGCATCGGCAGTTCGATGTTCTCATAGGCCGAGGCATAGGGCAGCAAATTGAAATTCTGGAAGACAAAACCGACCTTGCGGTTGCGAATGGTCGACAGCTGGTCAAAGGTCAATCCAGAGACATTGTCCCCATCGAGATAGTAGGAACCCTCACTCGGCGTATCGAGGCAGCCGATAATGTTCATCAACGTGGATTTCCCTGAACCTGAAGGTCCCATGATGGAAATGAAATCGCCTTTTTGCACGGTAATGAAGACGTCCTTGAGAGCGACAAATTCTACCTCGCCCATTTTATACACTTTCGAAATATTGCGAAATTCAATCATACTGCACCTCTGTCGCTATTCATAACGTAAGGCCTCGATGGGATTTTGCCGCGAAGCCCGCAAGGCCGGAAAAATTCCCGAAACAAAGACCAGAACGCAAAGGACCACCAGGAAAACAATCAGGATGTCGAACGAAAAAATCGGCCGCAGCAAATAGGCTTTGATACCGAAATCTTCAAAACCGACGGGAACCAGATTCACCAGACTGACAATATTAAAGGCGATCAACGTCCCCCACAGCGTTCCTTTTGAAAAAATGTAAAATGTTTCCAGAAAGAACTGCATGACAATGTGACGCCGGCGCGCGCCCAGGGCCATCTTGATGCCGATTTCGCGGGTCCTTTCCTTGACCACGGCATACATCAGGTTGGTCACGCCCACGGCGCCGATGAGCAAGGTCAATGCTCCGATGATGCTCAGGAAAATCTCGATGCCCTTGAAAATCTTGGCCCCGGCTTCATAGTCCCTGATCGTGTTCCAGAAATTGACGGCATTGGGGTCGTCATCGGCGAAGCGGTACTTGCGCCCCAGCACGCGACGTATCTGGTTCTCCATGAACAAGGCTTCCCTGGGATCGGCCGGACTGACATGAATGCGGTCCAGAAAGCGCTGAAAATCGATCTGGCAGAAAGTGGAGAAAGGGATATAGACGGTTTCCGAATCGGGGCCCTGATACATGGAACTTTGCTGTTTTTTCTTCATCACCCCGATTACGGTAAAGGGCGTTCGCTCGATACGGATTTCCTTGCCGACCGGATTGGTGGCATCGCCAAAAAGCTCTTTGGCGACACTCCAGCCGATGAAGGCCACTCGGCGGGCGTTTTCCTGGTCCAGGTCATTGATGAATCGGCCGCCGGCGTCGGGAATCTGCGAGCGCATCTGGCCAAAGCAGGGATAAACCCCATTGACCGAGCGGTTGGTTTCTTTGCCGTGATAAGAAAGATTATGATTGTTGTTGGATTCGGGAGATATCATGGCAATGCCCGGGATCTGCCGCTCCAGCAATTGCAAATCTTCCATATGGATATTGATGCGCCGGGCGCGCGGCAGACCCTGGTAGGGTTTGCTGGTCTGGCCCCGTGAGACCATGATCATGGTGCTGCCCAGCCCCTTGAAACTGACGCTGCCGGCATTGGACAAACCGCGTCCGAAAGACATCAACAACAACAGAGACAAGGCTCCCCAGGCAATGGCAAACGTGATCAAATTGGCCTTTTTCTGGCGCTTGCGGAATTCATTCCAGTACAAATGCAAAAGTTGTATACGCATGGTTACTTCCTCAGGGCCACGATCGGGTCGGTGGCCGCGGCCCGGCGCGCCGGAGTCAGGCCGGAAATAGTGCCGATAACCAAAAGGATCAGCACGGTGACCATGCCGACCAATGGATTGAGCTTGGGAATGCCGATAAATTCCTCCAGTTTATCGACCGGCAGCAGGGCCAGCAGCAATGCCGCCAGCAAAAAGCCAATGGTGCCCCCGATCAGGATGATGCAGTTGGCCTCGGCGAAAAACTGCCACATGATGGCCCGGCGCTTGGCGCCGACCGCCAGCTTGATGCCGATCTCACGGATCCGTTCCTCCACCACCACCAGCATGATCGAAGCCACGCCAACGCCGCCCACCAGCAGGGTAAACGAGCCGATCACACCCAGAAAAATATTGAAAGCTGTGAAAAATATATTGAATTGCCGTTCGAAATCGGAAAAATCCCAGACAAACAAAGCGTCCTTGTCCCTGGCAGCAAAACCCAAACGTTCGCCGAAATAGGTCCGCAACGCAGCGACAACTTGTTTGGACAAAACCGGATCGCTTGGCTGGACAATGAAATTCTGGACATACTTCACGCCGTAAAGGGTCATGTACGTGGTCCAGGGAATGAAGGCGCAATCCTTATCGCGCTGGCCGTTGTAATTGCTGTTCTGCTCCTTTTTGATCATCACGCCGACAACGGTAAAGGGCACACCTTCGATTATTACCTGCTTGCCGACCGGATCCATGTCCTTGAAAAGATCCTTGGCAATGGTGGCGCCCAGGAAACAATTGCGCCGACGCTGGCTCACATCGATGGCATTGATGAAGCGGCCCTTGGCCGGAATGGTGTTGCGAATGCTTTCAAAAGAAACATCGACACCGCGCACGGTGTTGAGCAGCTGCTCGCGGCCAAAGCGGATGTTGCGGCTCGATATGAATTCGGGTGAAAGGGCCTTGATTCCCGGTACCCGTGTTTGCACCAGGCGCAGTTCATCGGGGGTGACCTGGATCGGGCGGCCCTTGGGCAGTCCGTTGTATGTCATGGTGGTTTGTCCCGGGAACACCAGGATAATACTTTGCCCTAGCCCGCGAAACGACTTCATTTGCTGCTTGCCGATGCCGGTGCCGAAGGCCAGCAGCAGGATCACGGCAAAGGTGCCCCAGGTCACCCCGGAAAGGGTGAGGAACGTCCGCAGCGGCTGACGCAGCAGATCGCGGAACAGGTTGCGGAAAAACGCCAGGATCATTCGATCTCTCTGGGCGGCCGTTCGACCACCTGTTCGCCGGCCTTCAAGCCGGAAATGATCTCGATGTTCAAGCCGTCGGAAAGCCCGACCTGGACCTCCTTTTTATCAATTTTGCCGTCGCGCATGGTTTCCACGAAACGCTTGTCGTTTTCGAAGGTGATCAAGCGTTCCGGGATGATCAGGATGTCTTTTTTATCCTTGATCTTGAGATAGGCCGTGGCCGAATAGCCGGCGCGCAGGGTGATCTTGTCGGCATCGATGATGGCGATTTCGAGGCCGAACATGGTGGCATTGCCTTCTTTCTCGGCCTTGGGATAAATGCGTTCCAGGCGGCCGCTTACCTTGGCGTCGAGCAGCGCCCCGACCTGGATGTCGGCAATCATTCCCGGTAGGAGTTTGCCGACATCGATCTCATCGACTTTGCCTTTGAAACGCAGCAAGCTCATATCGGCCATGGAACACATTTCCGTGCCGGGCTGAAAATTGGTCAGGGGCACCACGGCATCACCCTCGAAAGCGTCCTGCTGCAGAACAATTCCCGACATCGGCGATTTCACTATGGAATCCACCGAACGATTGATCATCTGGATACGGCCTTTTTCCAGCAATTCGAAGCGCTCCTGGGCGATCTTGTAGCGCAATGAAATTTCACTGAAGCGCGACTCGGTCTCTTCCATGTCCGAATCCGAGACCAACTGCGCCTTATACATCTTTACTTTGCGGTCCCGCTCATTGCGGATTTTTTCCATGAGTATTTGCGCGACTTCCATGTTGCGCCGGGATTCGACATACTCCAGGGGCGTGGGATTGGGGGAAATTTTGAACAGGGGCTTGTCTTTTTCGATCCAATCACCGATTTTGAAGTACACTTCCTCGACCAGCCCCGGAATGGTCGATTTCACCTTGATTTCCTTTTCCGGTTCAATGGTGCCTACCGCCAATGCCTTTTCGGAGATGTCCCCCTTTTTCGCCGCAACGAATTTCAGGCCGCCATTTTTATCGTTTTTGGAGGAGAAAAGAAAAAACAGAGCCAGCACGACCAACAGCGCAAGAAATCCGCCGATCAACACTTTTTTCGTCTTCATGCGTTACCTCACTTGAAGAATACAAGGATAATAAACGAAAATTATCAGCAAAAGGTTCGTCGGCAAGCGATGCCAGCCGGTGGAATTAAGATCTTCCCGGCGGTCCAGGCGGGATGTCGTTGCGCGAAGCCGGTCTCTATCCGGCCGCCGCCGCGGCGCGGCCGTCGGTGACGGCGCAGACCCGCGTCCAGAACGCGACCTCTTTTTCCAGCAGCGCCGCGATGAAGGCATCGTCCCTTTCGACCTTCAGGAGCACGGTGTGGTCGAAGCGGAAGCTCCAGTAATAAATCTCGTCCAGGCCGGTGACGGCCAGGATATGCTGCAGTTGCGCCATGTATTTTTCGGGCACGCTGCCGGACGCGGCCAGGCGGTGGTCCTTCTCCCCCGGGCACTTGATTTCCAGCACATGCCGGCCGTCGGCGCTCAGGCCGTCCAGGCTGGCCCGCATCCAGGGATGTTCGCGCGACTGCACGCAGACCGGCATGACGTCGATACCGCTGTGCTTGACATAGGCCAGCCGGGCCAGGGGCTCCAGCCGCTTGCCGCGCTGCATGGCGTCGTTGGCCGGCCGCTCGGCCTGCTGGCCGGTCTTGAGCAGGAGCAGTTCGCTGTCCTTTTGCCAGGGCGACAAGCCCATGACCACCGGGGCGTCGGAAGCGCCGATGCCGCCGCGGCGCCAGGAGAGCCACTCAGCGGTGCTCTGGTCGAAATCCAGTTTGATGAAATGTGCGGGAGATGTCTCTTGCATCCTTTCTTTTATCACAACCGGCGCCGAATAGCAAAGCCGGGCCGCCTAGGGCAGCATCCGACGCCTGACGATGCGCCGCCGGCCGAAAGCTTTTTTTTCTTCCTCCAGCATTTTTTCCAATTCAGGGAGTATTACCTTGGCGAACCCGAGTTTTTCATACATGGAACAGGCAGCCTGGTTGTCTTCATGAAGCAAGAGGGATAATTCGCGGGCATTTTCCATCCGTGCCTGCTCCATGACCCTGCGGCTGAGGGCCTCGCCGATTCCCCTGCCGCGATAAAGCGGCCAGACATACAAGCTGAAGAGCCAATGCCCGGAACTGAAAAGGACGTCTTCCTCGTGCCGAACCAACTGTACAAAGCCGATGACCTTGTTCTTCCTGCAGGCGATGAAATTGGTGACCTCCGGCGACGGATATTGCATGGGGTTGCTTGAACCGGGGTTGAAATGGGATTCGATCATAGCCATATCAACGGGAGAGGCTTCCCGAATTATGAATTCCGGACTGAGATAGGTGGCCAGGCGCCGGTAAAGCCCGAATGACTGGCTCCTGCGGAGGGTGGCGCCCAGGCACTTTCTCAGTTTCATCTTCCGGATTTTATTCTTTGGACCGGGACATGCCGGCCTGCAGGTTGTCAGCCCGGGCATGGGCGACACGGCAGAAATAATCGCACCAGGCATCCAGGCGGCCGCTCTCCAAATAAGCGTGGGCCGGGCACCAAAGGCAGAGATTGATGATCGGGCAGGAAAGACATTTCTCCAGGAATTCAGGAGCAGCGGATGTCAGCGATCTGACCTCAGGCACAAATACGTTCCATGCTTCGGCCAGGGTGCCTTTGTTTAGATCAAAAACGCAATCGGGATGCCACAGCGAGGAACACAAGCGGAAAAGCCCATCAGGGCTGACGGTGAAGCTGCCGTTTCCCGCGCCGCAATGAAAAAGGTGCCGACAATCACGATGTCCCCCGTCCGAAAAAATCAGTTGCCGGCAGTTTTTTTTCAACGATTCCGAACGCTCGTCATCGGCCTGCTCGATGGCCACGATCTCCTCGGGTGCCAGGCGCTCGGCGCTGATCTCCCGGTTGCGAGCGGCATCGCCGTCAAAACGCAGGTGCAGCAGCGGGTCGAAGCGGAAATAGTCCTTGGTATGCCGCCGGCAGAAGGAGGCGATGGCCGGAAGCTCGTGAAAATTGGAACGCAGCGCCATGGCTTTCAGGCGCACCTTGATGTTGCTTTGCAACAGCAGGTCGAGGCCGCGGCGGAAAGCGGCATAAGAGCCAGGGCGGCGGGTCACTTTTTCGTACGTGTCCCGGGTGGCGCCGTATGCTGTGACTTCGATATCCCGTGGCGGGTATTTTTTGAACAGCTCGACATGGTCAGGGGTCAGCAGGCAGGCGTTTGTAAAAACCGAAACCAGCAACCCTTTTTTTTTCAGCATGAGATAAATAGCGGGGAAATCGTCACGCAGCAACGGCTCGCCGCCGGTGATCAGGCACCACAATGCCCCAAGTTCAACAGCCTGGTCGGCGATGCGGCCGATCTGCGTGATGGTCAATTCCTTTTTTTTCGCACCCCGGTCCCCGGGAGGCAGATTGATATAGCAATGGCGGCAATCGTTGTTGCAGCGGGCAGTGATCTCAAGGTCGAAAGAGAAGGGAACGCGTTTTTCTCCAAGCCGGTCCCACAATGCGAATTTCGCAAGAGAGGTCGCGACCGCGGATTTCTTTTTCATTTTGCCCGGCGAGACCAGGGAGCGCAGGCGGTGCCAGGCCCTGGCCAGCACCCGGCGCACCGGCGGCCAAAGGGGATAGAGGAGCAAATACCCATTCGTCCAGGGAGACGGCGTTGACCGGTTCGGCCAGAAACGAACCTTTCCCTGCCGTTCCACTTTCGTGATCACGCCCAGGATGTTTTCAGCCACGATCCAGCCGTCGGCTTCCGAACAATTGTCGCCTTTAATGAAATGCTTTTTTATCTGCGTGTGAAGCACGCGATGGACCAGCATCTGCGGCCGCTCGGGATGACGGAAAGCGACCACGTCGCCGCGACGAGGGGCGATGTTTCTCAGGGGGGAGACGGTGATCACGTCGCCGTTGCGGATGGCCGGGGTCATGCTGTACCCCTTGGCCTGGAAGCGGAATGACGCACCTTTTTCATGGACCGCCTCGATCAGTTCCATGATCACCGGGGCCGAGAGGGAGATCCCTTCGTCGCGAATGTCAGGGGCATCCATATTCATGGCTGAATTACTTGGTTTCCCGGATAATCCGCCGTTTGAGCAACTCCGCGGCCAAGCCCAGTATATCCTTTTCAATGCCGCCTTTCGGTGCAGCGTATTGTTTCCTTAACTCGGCGAAGATGGCCTCCAGTGTTCTTTTCCCATCCAACAGCCTCCAGAAGGCCCGGCCGGTCTCGTTCAGCGAAAAAAGGTCTTCCTCCGCGTCGCCGATGCCGGCCACGAGCGGTACGATAATGATCTCACCTTCGATCTCGCGGGCGACGACATCCTCGGAGGGCCCATAAACGGCATTTGAGTTTATCTTTACCGCCAAGTTCACCTCTTATTCCATCCGATTTATTCTATCACGCCAATCAGAAACTTCCCATCCCTTCTCGTCCTCAGCCAGTAGGCCAAGATCCAGGGCCTGGTCGTGGGCGACCAGGCAGAGATACTCTACCGGTGTATCCAGGGTACCGTGCTCGCTCCATGACCTGGCCGGGCATTGCTCGCAGAGCCCTTTCAAAAAACAGCGGGCGCAGCGCTTCAGATAATCAGGATCCGTGGCGGAAATTGCCATTAATTTCGGGAAAAACCCGGGCAAGGGCATCACGTATGGTCACTTTTTTCAGGTCATAGCTCAACTTCGGGGCGCGCAGCGAGAGGCAGGGCTGCAAAAATCCATAGGCATCCACGCAACCGCCATGGCCGGCGCCGCAGTTGAACAGTTTCTCGCCGGGAGGGCCGATGAACTTCCGGCAGAATTGCAGCATTTCTTTGCGATAAGCTCCCCGGCGGCGATTGAGGATGCCTCGGACTTCCTCTGGCGTGGCCCGCAGGGAATCTATTATCCGGTTCTTTTTGGGGGAATCGCGGCGGCCGCGCAGATCGAAAGCCATGGAATAGGAGGGCGGCTTGTCCATCCAGGGAATGGTCGCCGCCCAGGACTCGAATTCAGCGCTCTCATTTTTGTTGGCCGGCAGCAATGCCCCTTTGACCACGAAAGGGATCCGGTTCTGCAGCAACAGGTCGACGCCGTTGCGGAATTCCTTGTAGGAGCCCGGCTTTCGCGAAACGGCCTCGTACGATCTTGAGCTCATGCCGTATACGGTCACCTCGATCTTTTCCAGAGGCGGGATCCTGACAAAAAGAGCCGCCAAATCCGCAGTGATATTGCGGGCATTGGTGAACAGCAGCACCTTCAGGCCCAGGCGCCGGGCATGGAGATAGAGTTCCTTGAAATCATCGCGCAGCAGCGGCTCGCCGCCGGTGAAACGCACGGACAGTGCGCCCAGGTCGGCGGCCTGCCGCAGGATGCCTTGCCACTGTTCCGAGCTCAATTCCCTTTTTTTGGCCCTGGCGTCATTTTCGGGAAGATTGACGCAGCAGTGGACGCAGTCGTTGTCACAGCGCTCCGTCAGTTCGATGTCGAGATGAGTCAAAAGCGGTCCCGCCCCTTTCCAGACAGTCTCACGGTTCAAATCCTTTTTTTTTACATATCTAGACGCCTTGCGGGCAAGGTTTTTTGGCATGGGCGCTGCCGGACGTTTCATGACAATTTTATTGTAACAGTCGGCCGGCTTCAAGGCAACCGGATCCTGGCACGAGATCTTTTCCTGCCCTGCGGCTCCGCGGCCAGTTTGCGAATGATCTCTTTTATCCTGCCGCTCTTGTCGAATTGCATGCGGTAGGCCGGGACTTCGCGGACAAGCTTCTCGACCACAGCCAGGGTCTTTTCCCACCAGTCGGCCGTGACCAGCGGCTTGATCAGCAATGGCAGTAATCGATTCAGTTTCTCCTGAGGATCATCGATCGGCGACCAGACGGTTGATTTTCGTCTTTTCCAGGAACAGGATGGCTCGCAACGGCGCTGCGGCCGCCGAAACGTGTGGTACGTCGCCGTGGCTCCAGGTGCCATAGATATTGAACCCACGCGGCCAGCGGCGGACGATGATACGGTCGTCGCAGAGGATCTCCCCCTCATCCTGAAGCAGGGTCACCGTGGTCGATTTGCCCGCCTCGGAGTGGCCGGCGAACAGGAATCCCTGGTTGTCGATCTTCATGCCGGCAGCGTGGAGAATAAAACCCTGGCGCGCGGCCAGGAGCGGGGCCAGCCAGATCTGGTCGGTGGGAAACAAGCTCAGGGAATGCAAGTTCCCGGCATTGAAGATATGGCCATCGCTATGATATATTCGGGCACGAGTATGCGATTCATTGAATCGAGCGAAACAATAAACAGTTGGGATTATGCGATCGGGCTTCACACCCAAATAGGACCAGGAAGAACCCGAGCTGTAGATCACCCAGGGTGCCTTGCTGTAGATTTTCCGCCCTAACCGACTGGGCAAGATCCTTGGGAGCATAAAATGATGCATGATCCTGACCTGTTCCGAGGTTTGCCGACATATCTGGAATTGTTTAAACTTGGCGGCAAAAGTAGAATCCTTGATGGGCAGATCCGCTACTACACGAATGGTGATCCCGGCAATTTTAAAAAAACGGTCATGAAAAGTATCCGTTTCAGCAAGATGGGTATTTTTTTTCTCATCGCAGAATGAATCATACTTTTTAATTTTATTTTTTTTGGTAAAATAAAAACCTGCTACAACAGGACGCTTGCCGGGCATGATTCACGATGACCGGGGTCCCTCTGCATGAAAAATCATCGTTTATTCAAGAAGGGCTCACAGTCAAACAGTTGCCTTGCGCCGGGTGGCGGCAGGCTTGGGCTGCCGGCCTACCGGGTCCGCTTATTCCTGAAGACTTACATGAACTCAGCACATTTTCTTCAGTCTTCCCACGATCCAGGATGATCAAATTGGGCCTCAGCCATTTCTGTTGCACTTTTTTCGGGCCCTTTCCCAGCTTGTTCTGAATCATAATTTTAATTTTAGCATAATATTTTTTTTATTCAATGTTATTCCTCCCAACCAGCTCACATTTCATTTCAGGCCATTTTGTTGCTGAATTAAACAATTTCCATAAAATATCGAAGCCAGCAAGGAAGGTGTAAGGCCAATTGTCATAATGATTCTCAATGTCAACAAAACGGACTTTTCGTTTCCCCTGATTGACAAATATTTCAAATAATTTATAATTAAACCTTTTACGGAGAGACGCATGGCTGAAAGTTCCCTGATTGGCAAAGATTCGCTCGTTCGCAACCCCGACGCCAACCAGATTCCCTTGATCAACAACACCGGAATGTTCATCTGGAAGTACTGACATGCAAAATTTTGGAAAAATGGTTTACACTCATATTTTTCGGGCTTATCTCCCCAAGTAAAAGCGATCTAAATGCCCGATTACAAACTTTCAGCAAATGCCGTTCTTGAAGCTTTTGATGACGGCGGATTGGTCCTCATCCTGCCCGAGCGGCGCCTTGTAGAACTTAATCCGACTGCCGTTGAAATTGTCAAGCTGCTGGATGGAAACAGAACCCAGGAACAGGTGATAAGCGAAATCGTCAAATGTCATGACACTGGCGATGACATTTCTGAAGCACAAATATCCCGGGATATTTCCGAGTTATTGTTGGAATTAGAACAAGCTGGAGTTCTTGAACAGCAATTGGATCTACAATAGAAGGTGAACATGAAAGATGATGATAAAACTTGTTTTTTGCGGAATCCGGACGTGGTCTTGCGTGAAGAGGACCCGGAAGAAGGCGCCTTGCTTTTCAACCCTGACACAAACCAGGTTAAAGTAATCAACACTACGGGACTGTTTATCTGGCAACAATGCGGCGTAATCCGCACTTTGGATCAGATCGTAGCCGAAGTACAAAAAAGCTTTGCCGAGGTGCCATCAGAGCAAGTCAACCAAGATGTAAAAGAATTTGTGGATGATATGCTCGCAAGCGGATTCATCGGCACGGTTGGGATAAAAAAGTAATCAGCCATGGCCATCATGAAAGTAATGTCTACTCCGAAGCATGTGGACATTGCAATCACCGGCAAATGCAATCTGGCTTGCCAATACTGCTTTTTTGCCGATGAGATGGTGGCGCTCAATGATCTCCCCACGGAACGCTGGCTGTCATTTTTTGATGAGTTGGGGGAATTGGGCGTTATGACCGTGTGTTTGACGGGCGGTGAGGTTTTTACACGCTCCGACCTGTTTGAGTTGATCGACGGCATTATCGCCAAACGCATGCGTTACAGCCTTTTGAGCAATGGCACCATGATCACCCAGGAGACTCTTGAAAAATTTGCCATAGGAAAACGCCGCCAACGATTGGACTCGATCCAGGTCTCGGTCGACGGCTCCAGCGCCGAAGTGCATGATCGCAGCAGGCCAAAGAGTTTTGGCCGCGCCTTGCGCGGACTAAAATTGCTGAAGGAAGCCAAATTCCCAGTATCGGTTCGCGTAACAGTGAATCGCTTTAATGTGAATGACCTGGGAAACGTAGCGCATTTACTGCTTAAAGAAGTCGGGATTGCCGATTTCAGTACCAACGAAGCGTATGCCTGCAGTGCAACCGATCGTACGGAAGATGCTATAATTTTGACTCCAGCGCAACGCCAGCAAGCCATGCAAACCTTGCTGCACTTGTCTGAGCATTACGACAACCGCATCCTTGCCAATGCTGGCCCATTGGCACTGGCTCGCCAACTTAAGACAATCGAAGACATGATTTCTGCTGGACAAACCACGCAACCCGGACGAGGCACTTTATCTGCATGTAGAGGTGTATTCAGCAAACTGGCAATTCTTCACGACGGCACAATCGTACCTTGTCATGTTTTAAGCCCCTTGCACTTGGGCACAATCGGTATGGATAGCCTGCAAGAGATCTGGCTGAATCATCCCACTCTGACGGCTTTGCGCCATAGAATTGAAATCCCCCTTAATTCATTAAAAACCTGCCTGAGCTGCATCTACCAGGGTTTTTGTACAGGTGGTTGCCCTGGTGGGGCATTATTTATCAATGGGGATTTCAATACGCGCAACCCGATGGACTGCTACCGAGTGCTGAGAGGGGAAGATCCGTTTTTAAATCTAACCGAGAATATAGCTACGATGAATAATGATAAGTAAAATGATAGATCGTAAAATAGAACTTCCTGAAAATATCCCTCCCTTAACCATGTATTATGCATATCTGACTAGCGGATGTAACTTGGCTTGTCAACATTGCTGGATCACCCCGACATATCAAGCAGATGGTGGCAGCGGCGGACACCTGGATTATGACTTGTTCGCCCTGGCAATTGAAGAAGGCCTATCCTTGGGATTGCGTGGCGTTAAGATGACCGGCGGAGAACCATTGCTCCATCCAGATTTTATCCATATCGTGGATCTGCTGCGCGAAAAAGAGTTGGCCATGACCATTGAGACCAATGGCACGCTCATGACTGACTTCCTTGCTCATTACCTGAAAGATAAAAGCTCATTGTCATTTATTTCGGTCAGCCTGGATGGAGCTTCTGCTGAACTCAATGATCCGTTCCGCGGGGTCAAAGGCAGTTTTGAAAAAGCCGTACAAGGCATTCGCTCGCTTGTTGCCGTGGGAATCCACCCACAAGTGATCATGAGTGTCCACGAGGGCAATGTAAATGATATCGAACCGTTGGTCATTCTGGCCGCTAAATTGGGGGCTGGATCCGTTAAATTCAATCTGATCCAGCCAACCGGTCGCGGCGAGTTAATGAAAAATCGCAACCAGACCCTCACCATTCAACAATTAGTTGAACTGGGGAGATGGATTGAGATGGATCTGCAAAAACGCACTGCGATTAACTTGTTTTACAGTTGGCCAATGGCTTTTTATGGAATCAACCGCTTGCTCAGAAGTGGCGCGACAGGTACTTGCGGAATTCATAACATTGTAGGAATATTGCCTTTGGGCCAATTGGCCATGTGCGGGATCGGTACGGAAATCCCGGAATTGAGCTATGGCCGGTTGGGCATAGATCGCGTTGCGGATATTTGGATTAATAATCCAATGCTGGTTTCTCTGCGCCAGGAAGTGCCAACAAATTTGGAAGGCGTTTGTGCAACGTGTATTTTTTTAAAACAGTGCCTGGGAAGCTGTATTGCTGAAAATTATCACCAGTCCCGCAGATTGACATCCGCATTCTGGTTTTGTCAGCAGGCAAAAGAAATTGGGCTTTTCCCCTTCACGAGAATTCAGCGTCCTCTTGACAATTAAAACAATAGGGGGTATAAGTAAAAAATATGCATTTTATATACCTTAAACTCTGGGGGCCACAGAAATGATTCGGAAATATCAAAAGCCTTTTGTTCGAAACTTGGGAGAGATACTGCCTTCCGCCCAAGGCTATTGTGGCGTAGGCAGTGTAGCCAATACCCAAATGCCAGATGGTACCAATAGTTGCTTCCAAGGTAATGTCGCCAGCGGCGCCGGTTGTGGGTTTGGTGGTGTGCCTGGATCTACAGCTTGTTATACCGGAGGAGTACAGCAGTATTTCGGCTGTGGAGATGGTTTCCAAGCCAGTGGCGGGGCAGGCAGTTGTCATGCGGGAAATCAGGCATAAAGTTCGGAATTCTTGAAATTCCCGTAAACTCTGCAAGAATATTTCACTGCGATTTTTCATTTCAGCTGACACCCTAGAGCAAATGCTTAACTGTAATTCATGACACATCTAGATCGTCAGTTCCCGATTGGGCCACTTTCTTAAGTGCGATATCATAGATGCTCGTCTTCGGCGGATCTGGCCATGGATAGATTCAACAAGTCCATCTTGGCTGATACAGATATTTTAAATAGCATCTATTACCAAAAATTCGCGTTATGTGACATTCAAATATTATTGGTAACACTCGATGAACCTGACATGGAACGTCTGACAGGCAGCAATTATGATGCCCACACCCTGGCAATTTTATTCAACGCATGGCGATCCGTAGCTGAAAATTCTACAAATATTTCCAAGCAAAATCAAGCATGGCGCATGATCGATCAGATCGGCGGGACTATACAGTCAGGTAAAAAGAACAGGAGCAGCGCGATCTTGCGACGATTCAAAACTGATTTTGCATACAATCAATATTTTCTTTTATTGAACGGGCAGGAACCGCAAGGGATACCGGCTTCTGCGTTAGGTCCAATTTGCAACGTCTGGCAAATGGCTAATGAACATTTCCCGTTGCACGCCTCCGGCATCATTCATAAAAACCAGTTGTTTGTTTTCACTGGACCATCTGGTGCCGGCAAAAGCACGGTGGCTGAACTAAGCCGGGAGATCGGGGATAGCACTTTGGATGAAGATCAAATATTGGTTTCCAGACAATCGGCAAACCGATTCCGGGCCAGAGCCTGGGGATATAATCTTGATTCATGTGATTTGCCGATACGCGCTGTTTTCAATTTGTTTCAAGATGTAGAAGACCGAATCGTACCTATGAAGCCAATGACTCTTGCCCGTTTACTTCTTGAAAGGCATAATGATGTGATGGCAAATCAATCCCCGAATGAATTGATAAAAAAATCATTCGAGTTTTTTGCCGAAGCTTCCCGTCAAATCCCCGGGTTCGATCTCCATTTTCGCAAAAGCCCCGATTTCTGGAAATTGATCGATGAACAAGCCCTTGGCTGAAGCCTCCCCCATTCAGGCAAGAAACTCCCGAAATGGGACACCCAGCTGCTTCTTTTACCGTGGATGTAGCATGGCGCCTACGTTTCTTCCCGGGCAGGTTCTTTATATAAACTCGCAGAAAAAAGACATCGCACCTGGCGATGTAATCGTTTTCCGGCAACAGGAAGGCAAGGGCTGGGCGGTTCACCGTGTGATTGCGGTCAAACAGGATGGCTACATCACCCGCGGCGACAATAACCTGTGTGCCGATCCAGCCCCTATTCTTCCCGAGCAAGTTGTTGGCAAGGTGGTGCGCGTGGACTCGAACGACCGGATCGACCCATTGTTTGGAGGCTGGCGCGGCCAATGGCAGGGAAGATTTTTAAGGACGCGACTCCTGGGCAAAAGGCTTCTGAGAAAAGGATTGGGCAAGCCATATCATTGGCTGAAATGTTCCGGCCTTGTAGCGAAATACTGGAAGCCAAAGATTGAAGCCATCCGTTTCGAGACACCGGATGGGGCGCTGATCAAATATATTCATAAAGGCAGAACCGTTGCCAGCTGCTGGACCGACACAGACCGCTGGTGGTTCAAGCGGCCATATGATTTCGTCATCGATCCTAGAGCGAAGCGTTAATCCTTCTTCTAACTCCTCCCCCTCTCTTTCGCAAAGAGAGTGGCTATGGGTTAATTTGCCTCAACGATTTCCCCGCTAAGCCGAAATAGGCTATAATTCCTGCTGATGAAATCCTGGTTCTCATACTTGAAGGACTCCCTGGCCCGACAACAGCCTGCCGACAAGCTTGCCGCCGTGGCAAAGAAAGACCGCCTGCGCGCCAACCTGAAGAACCTCCTCCCGTTCATCAAGCGCCACTGGAAGAAAGGCGCCCTGGGGGCAACACTCATCCTGCTGACCGCGCTGCTGGCCTTCCCCGGGCCGTTGATCACCCGCTTTCTGATCGACAAGGTCATTCTGGGCAAGCAGCTCTCCCTGCTGCTGGGGGTGATCCTGCTCCTGGCCGGCATCAAGGCCGCCGGAGTCCTGTTCGGCCTCCTGCAGCAGTTCTATTTCACCCGCTTCGAGCAGGAGGTGATGCTGGACATCCAGCAAACCCTGTTCGACCGCACCCTGCACCTGCCCAAGGCCTTTTTCGACGACAAGGAGACCGGCTACCTGATGTCGCGCCTGCTGGGCGACGTGGGCGGCCTGCGCTGGTTCTTCTCCTCTTCGATCGTTCACATGGTCACTTCCGTCCTGCGCTTCGCCGGCGGCATTGTTTTTTTGCTTTATCTCAACTGGCGCCTGGCCCTGGCAGTTCTTGTGGTATTGCCGGTGATGTTCCTGGCGGTGCGCTTTTTCGGCAACAAGCTGCGCGTGCTCAGCCACCACGGCATGGAGCGCCAGGCCGAGGTGTACCAGTCGGTGCAGGAGTCGCTGGCCCAGACCTCGCTGATCAAGGCCTATCGCCACCGAGAAGCGCACGCTGAACTCGCCTGGTGGGCAAGCTGCGCGCCTCGCTGCAGGTCGGCATGGAGCAGAGCACGCTGGGCTCTTTGGCCAACCTGGCCATCGACGCCGCCCCCGACCTGGCCCACCTGATCGTCCTGGCCGGCGGCGCCTATCCTGATCATCCGCGGCGAATGGAGCGTGGGCTCGCTGCTGGCCTTCCAATCCTATGTCGGCTTTGTCTACGGCCCGGCCCAGTTCCTGGCCACGGCCAACTTCCAGTGGCAGCACGCCGTGGCCTCGCTGGAGCGGGTTTCGGCCCTGTTCGACGTCGTGCCCGAGGAGCACGCCGGCGTGGGGCTGAAAGCCGGAGCACCTGCGCGGCGACGTGGAATTCAGGAACGTCTCGTTTCTCCTACAATCGCCGCGAGACGGTCCTGGAACGACGTCTCCTTCGCGGTCGGCGCCGGCGAGCACATGGCCATTGTCGGCCCCAGCGGCGTGGGCAAGACCACCCTGGTCAGCCTGCTCCTGCAGTTCTACCGGCCGCAAAAGGGCATGATCCTCATCGACGGTCGGCCGGCGATCGAATACGAGCTGCGCTCCCTGCGCCGGAGCATCGGCTACGTGCCGCAATCGCCGACGCTGCTCAGCGGCACCATCGCCGACAACCTGCGCTACGGCGACCCCGAGGCCGGCGATGAAGAAGTGGAAAAAGCGGCCCGCGCCGCCGGCATCCACGACTTCATCTGCTTCCCTGCCGCAGGGCTATCAAACCCTGGTGGGCGAACGCGGCGTCAATTTCTCCGAGGGGCAGAAGCAGCGTCTGGCCATCGCCCGCGCCCTGGTCAAGGACCCCGACATCGTGGTCCTGGACGAACCGACCTCGGCGCTCGACTCGCAAACCGAAGCTTCGATCTTCTCCGCAACTGCCCAAGCGGCTGCGCGGCAAGACGCTGTTCGTCATCGCCCACCGCCTGAGCACCATCCGCAGTTCCGACCGCATCCTCTGCTTCGACGACAAGGGGCTGGTCGGGGTTGGCAGCCACGATGAATCTGCGGGAAAAATGCGCCTATTACCAGGAAGCTGCTGAGAAGCCAGAATGTTCAAAACTGATAAAGAAAAGTGTTAGTGATAGTGATAGTGTTAGTTAAGAAAAGAATCCGTCCGACAGCCTGAAATGAGCTTAAATCTACAGCAGGTTCAGGGTTCAAGGACCTTCTGATCTCTTACCGTTTACCGTACACCGTCAACCGTACACCAATTATTAAAAACCGAGCAATGAATAGACCAGCCGGCTTACCGGCTGGGTGACAAAATCAAAGAAATTGAAATAAACCCCGGCCAATATCAGGATGAACCCGTACGGCTTGATCTCCTCGAATGCCGTCAGGGCATCGCCGTCCAGGAAAAGCTCAACGGCGGAAGCCCCGGCCAGGGGCGGAATGGGCAGCAGGTTGAAGATCCGCCAGGCAGGCGTTGACCTGGCAGAAGTCGGAGCACCTGGTTGCAGAAAGGGCGAAGGAAAGAGCCCGCCGCATTTAAGCCCCAGAACGAGGCCGCCGCCGACCATGGCCAACAGACATGGCTCACCGCCGGGCCGGCCGGGCGATCAGCAGGCCGTCGCGGCAGGGGCGGCGCAGTTTCTCAAGGTCCAGTTCCAGGGGCTTGACCCAGCCTAAAACCGGGAGGTGGCGCCAGAGCAGGAACATGGGCAGCAGCGCGCTGCCGATCCAATCGACGCGGGCGAAAGGGTTGTCAACAGAACGCTGCCGCGAAGCGGCCTCAACATCGCCGCAACGGCCGGCCATCCAGACCCGGGCCTTGTCATGGAGCCACAGGGAAAACAGGACCAGGGAAAAATCCAACCCGAGATAAAGGTAACCCCTCACTGGCGAATCGCGACGCGAACGTTTAGCGGAGCGCTATTTGTCCTGGCCGAACAGCGTGATCTGATCCTTGATGGCATCGGGGATCTTGGAGCCATACAGGGCATCATGCGAAAGATCGGCGACATTCTCCTGGATCTTGGTCTGGGTGTTCTTCCTGAACGTGAATTTGCGGTTCTTGGCGAAAAGATTGCCGATCGGGCCGCAGCCTTTCTGCACCTTGCACACGTCCGTTTCCGGCACGGGGAATCCCATGATGACGTCCTGCTTCTTTTTCTCGTCGTAGAAGCGGATGATGATCAGATCGGACGTCACCGACAGCAGTTCGCCCTTGAAAATCTTGTCCTGAATGTCGACCTTGGCCTGGCGGCCTTCGGGCAGCCCGCCCAGCACCGGTTTGCAGATGCAAGCCGAGAATATCGCTATGACAGAAAGCAGTAACAGAATTTTTTTCATTGCAAGCCTCCCATTTTGCTATTAAGTACCATAAACAACTCTTTTTTGCAAGGAATTCAATCCCGGAAGGAGGAACTCATGGAGCGTGACCCGCTCACCCCGGCCGCTGTCGCCGCCGAGGCCCTGAGGCGGCTCGACGGCCAGGTTATTCCTGCTCCAGGACGTCGAGGAATGAGGTCAACTCCAGCACGCGCTTGCGGACCAGTTCAACCCGGTCGGCGGCGAGCATGCTGCGGTACATGCTGCCGTCGAGCCCGCCGTAAAACGCCGCCAGCCAGGCCAGCTCCCCGTCGCGGAAGGCGACCCAGGCGCGCTGGGCCTCGCGCAGGGAGGGCCGCAGCCCTTCAGCCAGCCTCAAGGGGCGAAAAAAATGCAATTCCACGTTGCCCCCCCGGCGCCGCCGCATTGAAATTGCCGCCCGGGCAAGGTATAATTGAGCATCTTTCGGACATCACTCAAGGAGCCGCCATGCGCGCTACATTATTCTGCATATTATCCTTACTCATCGCCCTGGCCCTGCCGGCCGCCGAGGGCATGTTCCCCATGAACGGCATGACTCCCGCCATCGCCGCCGACATGAAGGCCATGGGCTGCCGTTTCGACCCCGCCGACCTGTGGCGGCCCGGAGAGAAATGCCTGGCCATGGCCGTGGTCAACCTGGGCGCCACCGGCTCGTTCGTTTCGGCCGACGGCTTGATCATTACCAACCACCACGTGGCCTTCGGCGCCGTGCAGAGCCTCTCCTCGCCCGAGCACAACTACATCCGCGACGGCTTCCTCGCCGCCGGCCGCGAACAGGAAGTCCCCGCTCCCGGCTACAGCGTGCGGGTCATGATCGGATTCGAGAACGTCACCCGCCGCTTCAGCCCGGCCATGAGCCGGGGACTCGACAGGGAAAAGCGCCGGCGCCTGGTGGAAAAGATATCCAAAGAGCTGGTAGCCGAGGGCGAGCGGACCTTGGGCAACGAGTGCGCCGTGATTCCCTTTTACGGCGGTTTGGAGTTTTACCTGGCGACCTATTTCAAGGTCCGCGACATGCGCGTGGTCTACGTTCCGGCGCGCTCCGTGGGCGAGTACGGCGGCGAAGTGGACAACTGGATGTGGCCGCGCCACACCGGCGATTTTTCCTTCCTGCGCGCGTATGTCGGCAGGGACGGCCGCCCGGCCGATTACTCCGGGGACAATGTCCCCTTCCGGCCGCTGCACCATTTTCCCAGTCGCCAGGACGCCGCTTAGGGAAGGCGACTTCACCATGATCCTGGGTTATCCCGGCACGACCAAGCGCTGGCACACGGCCGCCGAAGTGGCCAACGAAGTCCAGGCCGGCTACCCGCAGCGCATCGCCCTGCTGGAACGCTACATCGAGTTGCTCGAAAAAGCGTCGCAAGCCGACGACGCGGTGAAGATCAAAAACGCCGGCGTGCTGAAGGGGCTGTACAACTCGATCAAGAACAACCGCGGCCTGCTCGCCGGCCTGGAGCGCGAATCGGTGCTCGAGCAGCGGCTGCAGGCGGAGCGCGAGCTCGCCGCCTGGGTCGACGCCGCCCCCGCCAGGAAGAAAAGGTACGGGCGCCTGCTGGCGGATATCGGGCGCCTGGCCGCCGAGGAGCGGGATATCGCCGCCCTGGGCACGATCAGCGGCTGGCTGACCCGGGGCTGCCGGCTGCTCGACTGGGCCCTGACCCTGAACAAGTGGGCGCAGGAAAAAACCAGGAAGGACCTGGATCGCGAACCCGGCTACATGGACCGCGACATGGCCAACCGAAAAGCGCGGCTGCCCGTCAGCCAGAGGAACCTCGACCTGGCCAGCGACAGGGCCGTCCTCGCTTTTTTTCTTGAGCAGCTGCTGGCGGCCGACCGCCAGGGCATTTTCAGGAAACTGGCGCAGGAGATCGAACGCATCCCCGGTCCTGAAGATTCCCGCCAAGGAGACAACGGCCGCCGCCAAAAGATCGCGGCCTTCATCGACACCCTGTACAAAGGCACGCGCCTGGGCGAACTCAAGTTCAAGGAGGACATGTTCGCCGCCGACGCCAAGTCCATGGCCGCGACGGGCGACCCCTTCCTGGCCCTGGCCGCCAGGCTCCAGCCCGCCTTCGACGCCCTCAACCGCCGGCGCAACGCCATCAGCGGCGGCTGGCTCGAGTTGAAACCGCTCTACGTCGAAGCCATGAGGCAGGCGCGGCCGCGGGCCCTGCCTTACCCGGACGCCAACCGCACGCTGCGCTTCAGCTACGGCCGCGTCGAGGGCTACGCGCCGCGCGACGCCGTGCGCTATGCGCCCTTCACCACCCTGGCCGGCGTGCTGGCCAAGAACAGCGGCGAAGCTCCCTTCAACCTCGGCGCCGGATTCGTTGCCGCCGCCGGCGGCCAGGGCGTCCGCCGCCATGCCGATCCCGGCCTGGGTGACGTCCCGGTCAACTTCCTGACCAGCAACGACTCGACCGGGGGAAACTCGGGCAGCCCGGTGCTCAACGCCGACGGCGAACTGGTGGGCGTGCTCTTCGACGGCAACTATGAGTCGCTGGGCAGCGACTTCCTCTACCTGCCCGCCGTCACCCGCTCCATCCATGTCGACATGCGCTACGTGCGCTTCGTCGCCGACCAGGTCGACCGGGCCGGCGCCGTGCTGCAGGAACTGGGCCTGGAGTGATGAAGAAAGCGGCGGTCCTCTTCAACCCCAGCGCCGGCAAGGGGCGGGCCGCCGGGAACCGCCGCGCCCTGCAGCGCTGCCTGAAGGAGCAGGGCATCGCCCACGACTGGTTCGAATCGCGTCACGAAGACGACCTGCGCGACCTGGTGGCCGTAACCGCGGAGGATTATCCCACGCTGATTGCCGCCGGCGGCGACACCACGCTGCTGATCGTGATCAACGAGCTGATGCGCCTGGGTGCGGACAACGCCCTGGGCATGATCGGCCTGGGCTCGTGCAACGACGTCGTGCGCGAGTTCGGCATTCACTCCATGAAAAAGGCCTGCCAGGCCATCCGCCGCCAGCGCACGCGGCTCATCGACCTGGGAGCGGTGCGCGAGGGAAAAAAGATCCTGAGTTATTACCCCGGGCAGGCCTCCATCGGCCTGGCCGTGCTGATCAATCAGTACGTTAGTCAGGTGGTGCGGCGCAGCCCGCGCCTGGGCAAGTACCAGACCATCTCCGGCATCCGCGGCGGCTGGCAGGCCTGCCGCTCCGCCGAGATGCCGATCCACCTGGAGGTGGAGCATGAGAACGGCCGGGTGAGCGGTGAATTCATGCTGGCGGTCTTCGATAACATCCGCTACTTCGCCGCCGGCAGGAAAGCCCTGCCCCAGGCGCGTCCCGACGACGGCCTGCTCGACGCCCTGCTGATCCGCAAATGCTCGTTCTCGCGCCTGGCCTATCTCGCCCTGCTGACGCCGCCCGCCGCCTATGCCGAAAAAAAGGAGGCGATCGTCCTGCAGGCGCCGAGCTTCATGGTCCGCGCCGAGAAGCCGTTCACGGTGCAGATCGACGGCGAGATCCTGGCCGAGGCCGGGCAGCCGCGGGCCTTCCGCAGCCTCGAGTTCGTCTCGGTGCCGCGGGCGCTGAAGATCATTTCCTGATCGTCCCGGCTGTGCTATAATCCGCGCGAGGACAACGGGGGTGCTCCATGAAATACAAGATGTTCACCGGCCAGGGGGCCGACCTGGAAAAGAAGATCAATGACTGGCTCACGCCCAACATCGAGCCGATGCACATGGCCCAGAGCACGGTCAGCGCCATGGTGGGCGACAAGAATGTCCCCTACACCATCCTCTCCGTTTTTTACAATGAGAGAGGGATTGTGGAGCAGCGCAACCTGGATTGAGCTCGCACGGGGCGAAGGCAGGGGAAGAAAGATTTTCCAAAGCCGCTAACCAAGCACAATTCAAATGACCAACAGTAGGACGAAGGATCATCACGATCACTACCACTATCACTTTCTTGATCTGCATGCCGGAGAAGGGAATCGAACCCTTACGAGGGAAATCCTCGTCAGATTTTGAGTCTGATGCGTCTGCCAATTCCGCCACTCCGGCCTGAAAGCAGGATTGCATTATAATCAGCGCCCTGCACTTTGTCAACGCCGGCTGCAAGAAGTGACGAAGACACTTTCTTCTCAAACTTTCTCCTTTTTCCTTTTACCTTTTACCTTTAATGGGTTTATAATCGACCCTGAGGAGGCGCCATGAAAAAAACGCTGCTTGTCATCCTGCTCCTGTCCGCCCTGGCCGTGCCGGCCCTGTCCCTGCAGACCCCTGACCAGTTCCTGGGCTTCAAGCTCGGCAGCGACCGCAACCTGGCCCACTACAACCAGATCAAGGCCTATTTCGAGCTGCTGGCCAAGGGATCGCCCCGTGTCCGCACCGTGACCCTGGGCAAGACCACCCTGGGCAACGACCTGTTCATGGCCGTGCTTTCCGACGAAGCCAACCTGAACGACATGGAGAAGCTGAAGGCCCTCAGCCGACGGCTTTCCCAGGGCGAGGTCGACGCGGCCGAGGCCGGACGCCTGGCCGCCGAGGGCAAGGCCATCGTCGTCGTCACCTGCAACCTGCACTCGACCGAGATTGCCTCCTCGCAGATGGCCATGGAGCTGGGCTACCGCCTGGCCAGTGGCGGCGCCGAGGTCCAGGATATCCTGCGCGACGTCATCCTGGTGCTGTTTCCCTCGGTCAACCCCGACGGCCAGATCATGGAAGTGGAATGGTACAACAAGACCAGGGGCACGGAGTACGAAGGCACGGGCACGCCTTACCTGTATCACTGGTACGCCGGCCACGACAACAACCGCGACTGGTTCAAGGCCAGCCTGAAGGAGACCGCGCTCATTCTCAAGACCCTCTACCACGACCTGTACCCGCAGCTGCTGGTCGACGAGCACCAGATGGGCTCGAGCGGCGACCGGCTTTTCATTCCGCCCTACCAGGACCCGCCCACCCCCGGGCTGCACCCCCTGATCTGGCGCAGCATCAACCTCATCGGCGCGCGCATCGCCTACGACCTGGAGCGGCTCGGTTTGAAGGGTGTGGCCTCGCGCGGCGAATTCAGCGGCTGGTGGATCGGCTCCCTCGACGACACAGCCTGGTTCCACAACGTCCCGGGCATCCTGTTTGAAGGCGCATCGGTGCGCCTGGCCGCGCCGATCTACATCGAGCCGGAGGAAGTACAAAGCGCCGAGAGCTTCAAGAACGAAGAACGGGTGTTCAGCCCCAACCCCTGGAAAGGCGGCTGGTGGCGGCTTTCCGACCTTGTCCAGTACGACCTCCAGGCTACGCTCTCGGTTCTGGCCCTGGCGGCGCGCCAGAAAAATGAGCTGCTGCTCAACACCTTCCAGGTCGCCCGCGAAAATATCGCCCACGGCGCGAGCGAAGCACCGTACGCTTATATCGTCCCGCGCCAGCAGCACGACCCGGCCACGGCCGAACGCTTCATCCAGGTTTTGCTCAAGTCAAATATCCGGGTATTCCAGCTCACCCATCCGGTCCGGGTCGGCGACAGCCTGTACGACAAACGGTCCTATGTCGTACCCCTGGCCCAGCCTTACCGCGCCTTCGTCAAGAACATCTTTGAAAAACAGCGCTATCCCGACATCCGCAAAAACCTCAAGGCCGAGCCTGAACTCCCTTACGACATGGCCGGCTGGACGCTGCCCCTGGCCATGGGCGTCAAGACAGCCGTGGTCAACGAACCGCTGAAGGCCCTGATGGAGCCGGTCACGGAAGAGCTGCTGGCCAAGTCGCCCTTCCCCGAAGAGCTCGACGAATACATCATCCTCGATGCCCGGCACAACAATTCCTACCGGGCCGCTTTCGAGCTGTTGGGCAAAGGAAAGACGGTCTACCGCAACGCGGACTGCCCCGATTTTGCCCCCGGTTCATTCGCGGTCATGAAAAGCGAAACGCTGGCGCTGCTCAAGTCCATCCACGCCGAAGCCCCCCTGGCGCCCGCTTCAAGAAAAGAGCTGCCGCTGGAGAAGTTCCGCCGCCTGCGGCCGTTCAAAGCCGGGCTCTACCAGAACTGGGGGCACAACATGACCGAGGGCTGGCTGCGCTATGTTTTCGACCAATACAAGGTCCCGTACGAGACGGTTCATCCCAAAGACGTGGCCAAGAAGGATTTCGCCGGCAAATACGAGATCCTGGTCTTTGCCGGCGCTTCCGAAACTGAGATCGAGAGCGGCAAGCCGCCGAAAAAATGGGAGAAATGGTCCACCCCGGCCCCAGCGGAATACTCGGGCGGCATCGGCGAAAAAGGAGAAAAGCTGCTCAAGGAAATGACCAAGGCGGGAAAACTCCTGGTCTTTATGGAAGAATCGTGCAACTACGCCATCAACAAATTCAAGCTGCCGGTGACCAACATCATGGAGGAGGACAGCAAGGTGATCTGCCCCGGGTCCTACCTGCGGGCCGAGGTCAAGGTTTCACCCTTGACCAGGGGCATGGACGACAACGCGGCCATTTTTTTCAATTCCACGCCGACATTCGAGACCCGGCTGCCGCGAGTGGCCGGCGAAAGCCGCTCCACTCCCCTTGTCTTCGCCGACCGCGACCTGCTGCTCTCGGGCTGGCTGGAGGGCGAAGAACAGCTGGCACGCCGGTCGCTGCTCGTCGATTACCGCCAGGGCAAGGGCCGGATCATCCTCATCGGCCCCGATATCATCCACCGCACCCACGGCGAGGGAACGTACAAGATCATGTTCAATTCCCTGCTGGCTGCCGCGGAGGAATAGAGAAGAAGCGATCTTCGTGACGAGTGACACGGAGTAACTGAAGTGCAAATCCCGAGCACCAAGTCACAATTAAGCACCAAGGTCCAATGACCAAGTGACCCAAACGAAGCAAAAGGCGCTGGAAAGAATTTCGCTTTGAAATTGGAATTTCAGCTGGCATTTACTTGGAATTCGGTGCTGGATTTCTGGTGCTTAACACCTACCACTACCGTACACCGCATACCGTACCACTAACACTTTTATTTCTTCTTTCCCTGCCACTGTCACGGAGAGATTTTCTCCCTGCGCTGGCGATGGTGGCCGATGGCCCGGCGATGCACCTCGTCGCGGACATTCTGCAGCAAGAACCTCACCAGCGTGCCGGGTTGCAGCACCTGGGAAGTGCCGTCCTCCAGAAAGACCCTCTCCTCGCCCTTGGCCAGCGCCAGCAGGTCGCAGGAGAGCCCCAAGTCGGCCTTGACTTGGCGGGCAGCCCCCAGTTGCGGCAGGCCGCCGTCGATCAGGAGCAGATCGGGAAGCTCGCTGTTCCCGGCAAAGCGCCGCCCCAGGACTTCCTTCAGCGCCTCGGTGTCGCCGGGAGCGGCGGCGCGGATAATGTAGCTGCGGTACAGGCGCTTCTCGGGCCGACCGTCCCTGAAGACCACCCGGGCGCCCACGCGGTTGCGCTCGCCCAGGTGCGATATGTCGTAGCCTTCAATGCGGCCGGGGAAGTTGCGCAAGCGCAAGGAGCTCTGGATATCCTCACCCAGCCGGCGGAAATCACTTTTCTGGACGAACAGGGCCAGGTTTTTCCGGGCCAGGTCAAGGATGCGTTTCCGTTCGCCCCGACAGGCGCCGCGAATTTCCACCCGGCGCCCGGCCCGTTCCGAGAAAAAGCCGGCCAGCCCGGCGGATCCCGCCGGGAGCGGCGCGACGACGATCTCCCCGGGCAAGGGCCGGAGGCGGTAAAAATCGATGAGGAATTCCTTCAACGCCTCTTCCTCGGAATCGTGCAGGGTGGGCAGGTGAAAATAACCGCTCTTGCTTACGCGGCCCATGCTCACGGCGAAAAAAGCGAAGAACGCCTCCCGCCCCAGGAGGCAGGAAGCAATGACGTCCCGATCGCCGCTGCCGCGGGTCGTGATGTAGGAGCGCAGTGAAAAACCGCCCAGCGCTTCCAGGTCTTCCTTGGCCCGCTGCGCCCCCTCGAAATCCAGGCGCGCCGCCAGGGAGCGCATGCGCTGGCGCAGCCTGGACGTCACCTTGCCCTTGCGCCCCTTGAGCAGGTCCACGGCGTCGGCGGCCTGCCTGCGGTACGCGTCACGGTCGATCTTGGCGGCGCAGGGGGCGGAACAGCGCTCGATGTGATGGAAGAGGCAGGGGATGCCCTTGTTGAAAATCGCGGCGCTGCAGGTGCGCAGGCGGAACAGCCGGGTAACGGTATCGATCAGGCGCCGGGCCTTGCGGGCATCGACCAGCGGACCGAGGGCGAAGCTGCCGGCCGCGACGCGTCGCGAGTAAAAAATACCGGGGGCGGCGTCGGCCAGCGTGACCTCGACGAAGGGAAAGCTCTTGTCGTCCTTCAGCCGGATGTTGAACGGCGGCAGGTAACTGTGGACCAGGTTGCTCTCCAGCAGCAGGGCGTCGGCTTCGGTCTCGGTAACGATGGTCTCGAGAGAACCGGCCTGCTCCAGCAGGCGCCGCAACTGCGGGTCGTCTTTTTTCTGGAAATACTGGGCGACGCGCTTCTTGAGGTTGGCCGCCTTGCCGATGTAGAGTGCCTTGCCGGCGGCGGACTTGAAAATATAGACCCCGGGCCGCTCCGGCAGGCCCCGTCCGAGCGGGGCGGTGCGGTTGCCGCTATTTTTCAGCACCGGGAGCCGCAGCGCCCCCGGCGTCGCGGGGCGGTTCAGCCTGCGACGGCGGAGCGGGCTTTTTTTCCTTCGTTGCCAAGCGGTTGAGTTTGCCGATCTGGCGCTCGGCTTTCTTGGCGAACTTGGACTTGGCATGGCTGCCGATCAGGCGCTGGAAGAACGAGAGGGCGGATTCGCTGTTCCCCATGGCCGCATAGGTCAGGCCGGCATAATAAAGGAGGCGGTCATTGCCCGTGAACTCGGGATAGTCGTCAATGACCTGCTTGAAGCGGGCGATGGCCCCGTCGAATGATTTCATCAGGTAATTGTAGTAGCCGATGCGGTAAAAGTGCGTCGCCAGGTTCTGTCGGCATTCGGCGATCTTTTTCCTGGCTTCCTCGGCCTCGGGAGTTCCGGGGTACTGCTGGATCACCCCTTCAAAGGACTTGATGGCCGTGAAGGTGTTGGACTGGTCCCGTTCGGGCTTGCGCACTTGCTTGTAATAACACATGCCGATCTGGTACTTGGCGTAGACCGCGTCGGGGGAATAGGGATAGAGGTTGACGTATTCCTGGTATTCGGCGGCGGCCATGACCAGCGACGCCGAGTCGCGCTCCTTGAAATAAGAATCGCCGATGCCCAGCTTGGATTTGTTGGCATAGATGGAGTCGGGATAGAGCTGCCCGACCTCTTTAAAGAGCAGGCGGGCCTTTTCCGGGTCCTTGGTCATGTATTTCATGGCGTTCTCGTACATCTTCTTGTCCGAGCCCTTATCGACCGGGTCGATGCTGACGGACTTCCTGGAATGGCAACCGGTCCATACGACCAGCAGCGCCACGGCGAAAAGCAGGGTGTTTTTTTTCATGATCAGCTCCAGTGCAATTGATTTGAGAATTGATCGATCTTTTCCGCGATATCATCGGCGTTGAACAGCGACGTGCCCACCACGAAGCGGTCGACGCCGGCAGCCAGCAGCTGGGCGGCGTTGGCCGGGTTGATGCCGCCGTCCACCTGCAGCAGGCAGTCGCTGTCCTGGCTGCGGATCCATTTTTTCAGCTGCGCCGCCCGCTCCAGGGTGCCGGGAATGAACGACTGCCCCCCGTAGCCGGGAAAAACGCTCATGAGCAGGATGTAGTCCAGCGACCCCAGGAAAGGCCGCAGCCGCTCCAGCGGCGTGTCGGGATTGAGGACCAGGCCGGCGCGACGCCCGGCGTCGCGGACCTGGCGCAGCAGCCCGGCCGGTTCGGCGGCGGCCTCGGCATGGAACGAGATCCAGTCCGCTCCGGCGCGGATGAAATGCGGCACCGCTTTCTCGGGGTTGCTGACCATCAGGTGGGCGTCGAGGTGGAAGGAAAATCGCTCCTTGATGGCCCGCGCCAGAGACGGCCCGAACGAGATCTGGTCGACGAAATGACCGTCCATGACGTCCAGATGTATGAATTCGATGCCGTGCGCTTCAAAAGCGCGCAGCTTGGCTTCCAGGTTGAAGAAATTCGTGGACAGGATCGACGGGAAGAGCGGGTTCATTTGCTGACCTGAATGCCGATCAGGTTCTTGGCGCTGATCTCGAACCCGGGGGCCGGGAATTGCTTGAGAATGACGCCCGGCTTCAGCCCGAAATAGGGCACCTCTTCGATCTTCGATATTTTCAGCCCCCGGCCCTCGAAGAACACCAGGACCTTTACCGCTTCCTTGCCGATCAGGTCGGGCATGATGTAGGAACGGCTCTCGCCGCCCTTGGAGAGCAGCAGGTCGACGGCCGCGCCCTCGGCCACCCGGCTGCCGGCCGGGGCCGACTGGCTGATGACGCTGTCGGGCATGACGTCGACGGCGCTGACGAAGGCCGTGTGCCCTTTTTTCAGCTTGCTTTTCTTCAATAAAGCCTCGCTCTCCTTCTGGCCGAGGCCGACCAGTTGCGGCACGACCGTCTGCCCGACTTCCGAGGCGACGAAGATCTTGACAACCGATTTTTCCTTGACGCTGGTCTCGGCGGCCGGGAACTGGCTGACCACTGTGTTCGGGGCGTAGGTGCCGCCGAAGTCGCCGATGATCTTTTTCAGATAGACACCCTTGCGGGCGGCGGCGGCGTAGGCATCCTGGAGCGGCATGCCGGTCAGGTCAGGAGCGCTGACCTCATCACCCTTGACCAGCAGGCTGACGGTGAAAAATACGGCCAGGAAAAGGACCAGGAAATACCCGAAGGCGATCCCCATGACCTTTCCGGCCAGTACCACTTTCTTGTTCATCAGGGCCTTAATCTATCATATCGCTGCCGCAAAAGCAAACCAGTTTGGACGCCAAACCCCTTGCCCCACGGTCATTTGCGCAGGCGCAGCAGCCTCTCCGCCTTGGAGAAGACGCAGCCGCAGTACTCCTGGTGCCGCACCCCCAGCGCTGCCGCCTGCTCGCGGGCGGCTCGCCAGCCGTCGCGCTTTTTGAAATTTTCCGCCAGGAACTCGATATCGTATTCCCGGGCCAGCGCCAGGCCCTGCTCGTTGATCTGCGCCGTTGCCTTGTAGGGGCTGATCGAAAGAGTGGAGGCCACGGCGTCGAAGCCGTGCTCGCGGGCATGGCGAAACGCCTTTTCCAGCCGGAAACGGAAGCAGACCGCGCAGCGCCGCCCGCGTTCGGGCTCATGCTCCAGGCCGCGCACGGCGGCGAACCATTCCCGCATGTCATACGGGGCGTACACGACCGGCCAAGCCAGCTTCTCGGCCAGGCGCGCTACCTCGAGGCGGCGGAACTCGTATTCGCGGCAGGGCTGGATGTTGGGGTTGTAAAAAAAACCGCTGACCTGAAAATCGCCGCGCAGCGTCTGCAGCACATAAGGCGAGCAGGGCCCGCAGCAGACGTGGAGCAGCAGCTTTTTCACAGGCCGCGCAAACGCCGCAGCTCGTGCATGATGATGCAGGCGCTGACCGAGACGTTCAGGGAATCAATGCGCGGTTCCTGCTCCAGCCGCACCCTGGGGAAGCGCTCGAGCAGGCGCGGATCCAGCCCCCGGCCCTCGTTGCCGAACAGCAGCAGGCAGGGGAACTGCAATCCGGCCAGGGACAGGGAGTCCCGGCCGGGGTCAGCCGCGGTGACATAGACCCGGGCATTTGCCTTCAGGGCGGCGGCGATCAGTTCCTCGGAACCACGGAAGGCCTGGAAAGGGACGTCCAGCAGGGAAGTCTGGGCGGCGCGCACGACCTTGGCGTGGTTGGGGCGCGCGCAGTCACCGGCCAGCGCCAGCGCCGTACCGCCGAACGCCGAAGCGCAGCGGAAGGCCGTCCCCACGTTCCCCGGGTCCTGGACATCGACCAGTCCCACGGTGACCCCCGGACGCGTGAAGTCGATCTCTTTTTCCGGCAGGCTCAGGACGGCGATCAGCGGCGGCGGGCTTTTCATCCCGGAAACCCTGGCCAGCACCTGGGGACTGACCCGCCAATGCTCCCTGATCTCGGCCGCGGCGACGGGGAGCTCCCCCTCCAGGGCGTCGCTCACCAGGAGCTTGTCCACGACGAGCGGGCGGGACAGGACGTCGCGCACCAGCTTCTCGCCGGCGAAAAAGAATACGGTTTCCTGCGCGGCCAGCAATTCCTTCAGCCGCGGATTGGCCGTGGACGTGATCTCAATTTTCATTTTTAAACGTGACCGCCGTGCGGCTCAGGCAGGAGGTCCATTTGCGCTCCGGGTCCAGCAGCTTGTAGATGCGGGCGAAGCGTTCCTGGCCCTGGTGGGCGAAATCCATTCGCAAGTCAAGCCCCGCCGCGGAGTATTCCAGGGCGTCCGCGCCGGCGATCAGGGCCGCGATATCCTTGCGCCCGGGCAACGGCTCCGACACTGCGACTCCCTGTCGGGGGGGCCAGGAAAAATGGAACTCGACTGACTGCAATGCCTTGTGAAACGAAATTTCTCCGGGGACGAACTCGGCTTTCAGGAAACGGAAATCCGCGGCCGCACGGTTCAGGGCAGCCAGGATCCCCGCTGTTTCCCGGAGGTCGGCATCTCCGGCGGGAACGTCCAGGGGCCCCGCGGCGAGGATCTTCCGGGCCACGAAGACCTCGATCACTTCATCCGCGCCCTCGGCTCCGACCGGCAGCGGCGGCAGGGCCGCCATTTTGATGCGCGGATGGAATCCCTGGCTGTACTGGAACAGCAGCCCCGACATGCGCAGCAGGCGCTCGAGATACTGCATCATCGCCAGGTGCGAGAGAAAGCGCAGGTCGCCCTTTTTTTCATAATGCAGTCGCAGCCGGCGATAGGCGCCGGGCGGTGCTGCCGCCGGTCCGGCGGCGGCCGGCCAGTCGGCGGAGGGAAACTCCTTGCGGCCAAAGGCGCAGCCGGCGCAGCCGGCGCAGTCCAACCCGGCGCAGGACGGCGTCGCCTCGCCGGCGAGGCTGCGCCGGTATTCGTCGACCAGGTAGTGCTCGTAAAAATTCAACTGGATGAAACTCCAGGGCAACTCGGCATCCAGCGGCAGCTCGGAGAGGAAATCGGCGCCATCCAGACAATGCATGGCCTCCTGCCATACCGACAGGTGGAAATGGTCGTCCCAGGCGGTGTAGGTCTCCCCGCGCCGGAATACCTCCAGCAGCAGGTCGCCGACACGGGCGTCGCCACGCGCCAGGAGCGTCTCGACCATGCTGCGCTGCGGCGAATGAAAATCCAGGTCGAGGTTCTTGTGCCGCCGCAGCCGGGAGCGCAGGAAAGCGGCCTTTTCCTCGAGTTCGGCGCTGGAGGCCCGCGCCGCCCACTGCAGCGGCGTGTGCGCCTTGGGGACAAACGAGGAGAATGAGGCGTGGATGGCGACCCGCGCTCTCCGTTCCCGCGCCGCGAGCAGGATCTTCTCCAGCAGGCGGGCGATCGCCTCCACATCCTCGTCCGTCTCTCCCGGCAGCCCGATCATGAAATACATCTTGACCTTCTGCCAGCCGTGTTTCCAGGCGATATCCAGGGCATGGAATATCTCGGCATCGGTGACATTCTTGTTGATGGACCGGCGCAGCCGCTCGCTGCCGGCCTCGGGGACGATGGTAATGCCGGTCTTGCGGAACATGGCCAGGGTGGCGAGCAATTCCTCGCTCAGCGTCGAGGGGCGCAGCGAGGGGACGGAAAAAGAGATGTCTGGCTGGATGGCGGCGGGAATGCGCCGCAGCAGCTCCGGCAATTCGGGGTAGTCGCCCGAGCTCAGCGAGGCCAGCGAGAACATTTCATAGCCGGTTGCGGCCAGGGCGCAGCCGATGAAGTCCAGCGTCGGCGCGGCGGCCCGGACGCGGAAGGGGGCGTAAAAGGACTTGGCCTGGCAGAAGCGGCAATTCTGCGGGCAGCCACGGGCGATCTCCACGTTCAGGCGGTTGAAAACGACGTCGCAGATGGGCACGATCTCCGCCGGCTCGGCCTTGATCCGATCCAGGTCCGGGCATACCCGTTTGCGCACTTTTTTGCCGCCGAGGTCGGGGACCAGGAAAAGCCCCTGTTTTTTCAACGGGTGCCGGGAGGGAACATATACGCCCTCGAGGCGGTCGAACTCCTCGAGAAGGACGGCCCTGTCCGACCGCTGCTCGCGTCCTTTTTTCAGCACGCCAACCAGGTCGGGAAAGAGGGCTTCGCCGTCGCCGAAGGCAAACAGGTCAATGAAGGCGCGCAGGGGCTCGGGATTGGCCGCGGCAATGCCTCCCGCCGCCACCAGCGGCTCCGGTTGCCGGCGCTGGGCGGAAAGCAGGGGCAGCCCGGCCAGGTCGAGTGCCAAAAGCACGTTGGTGTAATTCAGCTCGCTCAGCAGCGAGAAGCCGATCATGTCGAAAGCGGCCAGCGGCGTGCGGGTCTCCAGCGAGAACAGCGGCATGGCATGTTCGCGAAACAGCGGGATGTTCTCCGGATCGGGCAGGAACGCCCTTTGGGCATGGACGCCGTCCAGCCCGTTGAGCAGGTGGTAGAGTATCTTGACGCCGGCATGGCTCATGCCGATGGCGTAGGTGTCGGGAAAGACCAGGCAGATGTTGATGTCGCCGGGGTCGAACTCCCGGCGGCAGGAGTTGATCTCCCGGCCGATATAGGCCTGGGGGTTTTTAAGCAGGCCGAGGAAGTCGTTCGCGTTCATGCCAGGAAGCTGTTGATCTTGATGCGGAAAATAATGGCTTCGCCGATGAAGAACGAAAGGAGCGAAGATCCGCCGTAGGAGACGAAGGGCAGGGAGATGCCCAGCACCGGGAAGAAGCCGATGGCCATCGAAACGTTGACCAGGAACTGGAACAGGACCAAGCCGTTGAAGAGATAGACAAAATAGAACTCCTCGTCATTCTGGAAGTTGAACCTGAACTGGCGGTAAAAGATGAAAAAGAAGATGAAAAAAAGGATGCTGGTACCGAAAAAGCCCAGCTCCTCGCCGATCACCGAAACAATGAAGTCGGTATGCCGCGCCGGCAGGAACTGATAGCGGGATTGCGATCCCCGCAGATACCCCTTGCCGGCCAGGCCGCCCGAGCCGATGGCGATCTTGGACTGGATGATGTGGTAGCCGGTGGAGTCCTTGAATTCCGTGGGATTCAGGAATGAGACGATGCGGTCCTTCTGGTAGGGCTTCAACACGGAATGCCAGCCGATGAACCCGCCGAGGACCACCAGCAGGGCGGCAATGACCAGAAGCGCCGGCCTGATCTTCTTCAGCAGGACGACCAGCGGGATGAAGCCGCAGAGGATGAAGGACACCCCCATGTCGGGCTGGATGACGATCAGCGCCACCGGCGCGAGAATAACGGCCAGTATTTTCACGAAGGCCTTGGCATCGATGGTTTCGAATTGGGTCAGGACCTTGGCCAGGTAAAGGGCCAGGGGAACCTTGATGAACTCGGAAAACTGGAAGCCGATCCCCCAAAGACGGAACCAGCTCTTGGTCCTGGCGACGGTGCCGCCGACGGCGACCTGCAGCGCCAGGACCACCAGCAGCACCAGGAGTGCCGCGAACGCCTTGCGAAAGACGAAATCGACCTTCATGGTAAACACGGCGAAAAAGGCCAGCAGGGAAACGCCCAGCCAAACCGCCTGTTTCAGGTAGTTGGTTTCCGCGCTGGAATGACCGGCGCTGTAGACCAGGAAGATGCCGCCCAACGCCAGCAGCAGCAGCAGGGCAAAGGTGAACTTGTCGAAATATTTAAAGTAGTCCTTCATTTTCAAAATACTTCCTGTAGATCTGTCCCGCCAGGGGCGCGGCGATCGCCCCGGCGTCGCCGCCGTTCTCCACCAGTACGACCATGGCCAGGCGGGGGTTGTTACGCGGGGCGAAGGAAACGAACCAGGAGTGGGGCATGAACCTCTTTTCGCGGGTAAGCGCCTTGTAGCGGGGGTTCTCCTTGGCAAGAATCTGTGACGTGCCCGTCTTGCCGCAAATGTCCAGCCCGGCGCTGGCGGCGGCCCTGCCCGTGCCCCCCTGATTGACCACACGGAACAGTCCCTCGATGACCTCCTCAAAATGCTCTTCGGCGATGGGCACGCGCTGAAACTCGGGGACGACCTCGCGGACGACCAGCCCTTTCCTTACGATGCGCTGCAGCACATGCATCCTGGGCATGCGCCCGCGCAAGGCCACGGTCGCGATCAGCTTCAGCATCTGCACCGGGGTCACGTTCAGGCTGCCGTGGCCGATGGCCACTGAAATGGTCTCACCCGGGAACCAGCGCTGGCGGAACGTCTCCATCTTCCAGGCGCTGCCCGGCACCAGTCCCGGGTTTTCATTGGGCAGGTCGATGCCGCTCGCCGCGCCCAACCCCAGCAGGCGCGCATAGCGGGCAATGGTATCAATATCCATCCTGCGGCCCAGGGTGTAAAAAAAGATGTTGCAGGAATTCTGCAGCGCCGAGAACAGGTTCATCGTCCCATGGCCACCCAGGTTCCAGCAATGGAAGACGCGGTCATAAAAAACCTGGCTGCCCGAACAGTTGACCGTCGTGCCCGGCGTGATCAGCTTCTCCTGCAGGCCGGCCAGGGCCATGACGATCTTGAAAACCGATCCCGGCGAATAGATGCCCTGCAGGAACTTGTCCTGCAGGGGCTTCTGTGGATCGTTGCTGATCGCCAGCCACTCCTCGCGCGTCATCTCCTGCGCGAAGATTTCGGGATCATAAGCGGGCTTGCTGACCAGGGCGAGAATGCCGCCGGTTTTCAGGTCCAGGATGCCGACCACGCCGTTCTCCTCTCCCAGCAGTTGCTCGCTGAAGCGCTGCAGCTCCAGGTCCAGGGTCAGGACGACAGTGGCGCCGATCACCGGCTGGGTCTTGGTGCTGACCTGCTGGATCTTTTCCACGTTGTTCTTGATGACGATCTGGGTTCCCTTCTCCCCTTTCAGGAAAGACTCGTACTGTTTCTCGATGCCGCTGCGGCCGATGGCGTCGCCGGGGCTGTAGGCTCCGGACACTCCCGCGTCGAGCTCCGCCTCGCTAACCTCGGACAGGTGGCCGAGGAGATGGGCGGCGCTTTCGGCCAGCGGGAAGGTGCGGCTGGGCTGCATGCCGATCTCGAATTCCGGGAATTCGTCCTGCCGGCTCTGGATGAAGATCACCGTGCCCTGCGGCAGGTTGTTCCTGACGGGGATGCGGTAGAACGCGGCGTATTTTTTATATTTGCCGATGATCTGCCGGATCTCGAGAACACTCTTGCCGGAAAAGAAGCTGGCCCGCCGGATCGTTTTCTCCAGGTTCTCCACATTTTCCCGCACCAGGTAGAGGGTGAAATTGATTTTGTTCTCGGCCATCACCGCCCCGGAGCGGTCGACGATCAATCCGCGCGGGGCGGGGAGATCAACGGCGCGCGTGATGTTGCGGATGGCCAGCTGGCGGAATTCCTCGTGGTGCAGGACCTGGATGCTCCAGAACGCCACGAATATGCCCGTAAAGAAAACCACCAGGAGAAATGTGGAGACGACGGCGGCTTTTTTTACGAACTCGGGGGTCAGTTTCCTTTTGCTAAGATACATCCAGCAGGGACTTCGTTTTTTTCGGGGCCAGGATGAGCGTGCCGACCAGGGCAGTGGACAGTGGCTGGAAAACCAGCAGGCTGGCCGTGATCTTGTACTTGAAGATCAGGACCAGGAAAGCGAAAGCCGCCAGGTTCGACAGGAACAGGGAGACCAGGATAAGCAGGAAAATGAAAATATTCTTCTTCAGGTCGAGGAAGCGCGAAAGACTGTTGAGAAAAAAGGCGGCCAGCGTGCGCGAGAAAGAAAAGACGCCCATGATCCCGCCCGTGAGGTAATCAGAACAGAAGCCGATCAGGGCGGCACCGAGGATGGAGGTCATGAACCCCGAGCGGATGGCGATGAAAAAAATGATCAGGAAGAGCAGGTCAATCGTGAAGCGCAGCGAGTAATAATGGCGGGCGAAGACGAATTGACCGACGGCCAGCACGATGAACAGGATGGTGCGGAAGCGGTTATTCATGGAGCAGCACCACCAGTTTGTGCAGGGGCTTGTCGACGAAGAACGGCCGCACGGTGATCTTCTGGGTCAGGTAATCCTGGCCGATCGCCGTCACCTTGCCGATCGGCAGGTAACTCGGGTAGATCAGGTCGGTGCCCGAGGTGATCACCCGGTCCCCCAGGCGCACCGGCTTGTTGGCCAGGAGGTACTGGAAGCTGCATGACGCTCCGTTGCCGCCCTTGAGCAAGCCCTCCAGCATGTTGCTTTCAATGGCGGCCCCGGTGCCGCCGATAGGGCTGGTGACCAGGCGCACCTGGGCCGAGAAGGCGGTCAGCGGCCGGGTGATCTTGCCGACCAGCTCGGCATCGGTGTTCAGCACCACATTGTTCTCCACCAGGCCGGCGCGCGTCCCCCGGTCAATCACCAGGGATGCGTAAGGGAAGTTGATATCGACGGAGATCACGGTGGCCAGGAGGAAACGGCTGAATTTCCGTTTCGCACCGGCCAGCGCCCGCAGATCGCGCAGCTCGCGCTTCAGGGAGTAGTTTTCCACGCGCAGGTCCACATGCTTCTTCTTGAGCAGCTGGTATTTCTTGAAGACGCCGCGCAAAAAGACATAGCGGTCCAGTTCGTTGCCGGCAAAATCCGTGGCCTTCTGGAACGTGAGCTGCAGGGGCATGACCATGTTGGCGACGACCGACTGCAACAGCGACTGCCGGTTCCCGAGCATGATCTGCGATGAGATCAGGATCAGGTCGACGAACAGGACCAGGACCAGGACGGTCGATTTTTTTTCAGTGCTGAGCCCGCCGGAGCCGGCACTAGAGCGCATTGCCGATTTTTTCCAGGAGCGGCAGATTTTCCAGGATCTTCCCCGCGCCCAGGACCACGGAGGACAAAGGGTCGTCGGCGATGAAGATGGGCAGCGATGTCTCTTCGCGCAGGCGCTTGTCCAGGTTCTTGAGCAGCGCCCCGCCGCCACAGAGGATGATGCCGCGGTCGACGATATCGGCCGCCAGCTCGGGCGGGGTTTTTTCCAGGGTGTTCTTGACCACCTCGATCACCGTCTGCACCACGCCTTCCAGTGCCTCGCGGATTTCGCTGTCATTGATGTTGAGCGTCTTGGGGATGCCATAGGTAAGGTCCCGGCCCTTGATCTCCATTTCCAGGGGCTCGTCCAGGGGAAACGCCGAGCCGATCTTGATCTTGACCTGCTCGGCGGTCCGCTCGCCGATGAGCAGGTTATACTTTTTCTTGATGTACTGGATAATGGCTTCGTCCATCTCGTTGCTGGCGATGCGCACCGACTTGGAGATCACCACGCCGGAGAGGGAGATGACGGCGACATCGGTGGTGCCGCCGCCGATATCCACGATCATGTTGCCGCCGGGTTCGGTGATGGGCAGGTCGGCGCCGATGGCGGCCGCCATGGCCTGCTCGATCAGGAAAACCTCGTTGGCCCTGGCGCGCAGGGCGGCATCGCGCACGGCCCGCCGCTCGACCTCGGTGATCTCGGAGGGGATGCCGATTACGATGCGCGGCTTGAGGAACTGGTTCCCGGTACGCGTCTTCTTGATGAAATACTGCAGCATCTTCTCCGTGATCTCGAAATCGGCGATCACGCCGTCCTTCATCGGCCGGATGGCGCGGATATTCGCGGGCGTCTTGCCCAGCATGCCCTTGGCCTCCAACCCGACGGCCTGAATGCGGCCGTTGCGGTCATCCACCACGACCATGGAAGGTTCGCGCAGGACAATGCCGCGGCCGCGGATATACACCAGGGTGTTGGCCGTGCCCAGATCGATCGCCAGGTCGGAAGAAAAATAATTGTACATGTTCGCAAACAAACCCATGCTCATGCTCCTTTAAATAATTCCGGCCACGCCCGGCCTTCATTCCTCAAATATGGTCACCTGCTTTTTCAGGACCGCTTCCAGTCCCGAGGGGGCCACCGCCCGGAAAACGATCTCCTTGACCCCGATGCTCTTGTAGGAAATGGTATGGATGAACCGCCCCTCGCCGTCCAGCTTGACGGCCATGCCGTCGATGAACAGCTGGGCGTTGGGATCGGTGCCGCCCTTGATCAGCACCATCTCGCCGCTGACCGACAGGGAACCGACCTCGATGCGCGGCGGCTGGGGCAGCAGCCCTTTTTTCAGGAGCGAGCTGCTGATGGTGATCACTCCCATGCGCGCCGGCGCCGACTCGATGCGCCTGCCCGAGTCAAAGGCGGCCACTTCCCAGTGCAGCTCGCTGTATTCGATGAACGGCATGATATCGAGGGTGACGGCGTTTTCGGCCACGACCTTGCTCAGCAGCAGGTTGTCCCGCAGCGCCGAGGGGTAGAGCTTCAGGACATAGTCCCGCGCACCCTGCACGTTCTTCCACTTGAACTGGACGATGGTGTCGTTGGGGCTGGTCAGGGCCAGGGTCTCGGCCTCGGGCGAAACGAACGGCGGGGCGGGGAACAGCGCGGCCGGGGCGATCCTGCCGCCGTCGCGGCTGTTCAGGTAATGCAGTTCATTCAGGTGATACATCTTGCCGTCGAAGTCGAAGTCGAGTTGCCCCAAATAGTTCCAGATCTCCAGGGCTTTTCCGCCCAGGCGGATGCGTCCGGAGTTGGAGAGCTTGAAAATGTTGCCGCCCGAGAAAAGGGAAATCTCCACTTTCTGCCCGGTCAGCTTGCGCTCCCAGTAGAATTCCCCCTTTTCCAGGATCAGCTCGCGGGTCTGGGGGGTATAGCGGATGGCGGTCCCCGGAAGCGCCGTGAACAGGAAACCCTCGAAAAAGAATTCCCAGGCGGTCTGGGCATCGGAATGCAGACGGGTCTCAGAAACGAAGTTCAGGGCCTTGATGTCCGCCGGACGCGTCTCGTCGCTGTCCAGCCAGACATTTCCCCGCTCCGAGATGCCGATGACCTGGAAACCGGCGGCCCCCATGCCGGATTGCCGGCCGGTCGCCAGGAACGAAACATCAGGATGATGCAGGAGTAAAAAACCGCCGGCGGCGATGAGGAGAGCGGCAGCCAGAAAGATCACCCTGGGCTTGTTCATGGCGTTATGGTAACAAAATCAACCGCTAAAATCAATTATATGGGTATTTATATAAAAACTTCCTCTAGCCGATGAACCCGATCGCCCTGAGGTACTTGAGCACCAGCACGACGACGATAAAAAGCGAGTAGAACAGTACCCGATATTCCCTGTTTTTCATATACAGCGCGATATTGAAATTGAATTTCTGGATTTTTTTGATCCTGGGGAAAAAAAGGTTGGCGTCCTTGGCCCAGGCTTCGTAGCGCGATCCGAAACGCGCCTTCATCCTCTTTCTCTCGATGGCGATGAGAAAGGTGAAAAAGAAGATATAGTAGCCGCCGCAAATCAGGGCCGTAAGCAGGTTGTTGCTGCCGATGGCGATACCGCAGCCGATCAGCAGGTTGCCGAAATAGAGGGGGTTGCGCGTCAGGGAATAGGGACCTTCGGTGGCCAATTCCCTGTCCTTGTCGATGTAGCCGGAAGACCAGGCGCGAAAGAACATGCCGATCATCATCAGGAAGAAACCGATGAAGATGGCGCGGGCATTGGGGGTGGCCAGCCACAGGACGACGATCAGGCATAGGACCCCGATCAGGGAGCGATATTTAATTAAAGCTTCAGTCGCGTTGCGCATCGATCCTTCGTGCCGCCTGGATGATATCTTCAATCACAATTCCTTTCAGGCAAGCCATTGTACCACACTTGCGCCGGTAACAGAAACTGCAGTCCAGCCGGCGGCAGACGACCCGGCTGGCGGGAAGGAGCGGGCCGTTGCGCTCCGGCGAACTGGGCCCGAACACCCCGACGGCGGGCGTGCGCGTCAGGTCGGCCAGGTGCAGGGCCAGCGTATCTCCCGAGATGACCAGCCGCGCCCGGGCGATGAAAAAGATCAGGTCGCTGAAATCCATGAACGGCGCCAGGCGCGCGCCGCTCCGTTGGGCGACCTCCATGGCGATCGCCTTCTCCTGCTCATTGCCCCAGAGCATCACCAGCGCATGGTCGCTTTTCAGGCCCATCGCGATCTGCAGCCATTGCGCCGCGCTCAATAGTTTGCTGGGCCAGCCGCCGCCGACGTTGAGAACGCTCCAGCCGCCGGCCAGGCCCTCGCGTTTGAGATAGTCGGCCAATTGCCGTGAAGGGGCCCACTCGCGCTGCGGGTATTCCACGGCGGTCGTGGCGATCCCAAGCAGCGAGAGCAGGTGCAGGTTCTTGTGGATCACGTGGCGCTGCTCGGAAAAAACGGGGGCGCGGCGGGAATAGAAGATCGCGGCCAGGGGCTCGCGCGCGTTGCGGCGCCCGAAGCCGAGCCGCGTCCCGCCCAGGAGAAAAGCGAGCAGCGCCGATTTGATCAACCCCTGAAAATCGAGCACCAGGCCGAAGTGCCGGCGCCAGCGGCGCCGGAAGCGGAGCAGGTACAGGAACTTGGCCGGCAGGCCGCGTCGGGATTTGAGCTCGAAGGGGATGACCTGGTCGATGCCCGGAAAATTCGCCAGCAGCGCCGCCCCGGCCGGCTCGGCGATCCAGCTGATGCGCGCGCCGGGATAGGCCCGGCGCAACGCCTGGAACGCCGGCAGGGTATGCACGATGTCTCCCAGCGCTGACAAGCGGACGATGGCGATGGAGTCCAAGTTAGCCGTACAATTCCTTGATGCGCCGGATCACCAGGGACGTGGAGCGCACCTTGTCGCCGCCGACAATGGCCAGCCGCCCGCCATAGCCGCGGACGACGTCCCGCTCCGGGATGGAGTCCAGGGTGTAATCCGATCCCTTGCAGTGAAAGTGGGGCGTAAGGGCCCGCAGCACGCCTTCGACCGTGCGCTCGGCAAAAAGGGTGACGTAATCCACGCAGGCCATGGCGGCGATGATCCGTACCCGCCCCCCCTCGTCGATGAGGGCGCGAGCGGCCCCCTTCAACTCCTTCAGGGAGGAATCGGAGTTCAGGGCGACCACCAGGATGTCCCCCAGCGCCTTGGCCTGCTGCAGGTAGCGGACATGGCCGACATGGATGAGGTCGAAGCCGCCGTTGGCCAGGACGATGGTCTTTCCGGCCCCCTTTTCCAGGGAAACGACATCCGCCAATTGCCCCAGGGGGAGATACTTAGCGCAGCGCATCCTGGAGTTCCCGGCGGCCGACGGGGTAGGCCCCTTCATGCATGACCACAATGCCGCCGGCGATATTGGCCAGGCGGGCCGAGTCGAGCAGCGAAGCCCCGCTGGCCAGGCCCAAGCCGAGCACCGCCAGGACGGTGTCGCCGGCGCCCGTGACGTCGACGATCTGCGAAGTCCCGTATATGTCCAGGGCAACCGGCTTTTCACCGCGGCCGAAGACCAGCATCCCCCGGTGTCCCCGCTTCAAAACGACGCCGCGCGCGTCCAGCAGCCGCAGCAGTTCGCCGCCGGCGAGGAGAAAATCCTCGTCCGCCAGGAATGGATTGCCCGGGAACAGGCTTTTGATTTCGGGCTCATTGGGAGTGGCCAGTGTCACGCCGGGAAAATCCAGCAGGTGGCCCCGCGAATCCGCGACGCTCGGTTTTCCGGGGAATTTTTTTTTGACGGCTTGAAAGACCGACGGGATGACGGCCTGGGCCAGGTAGTCGGAAAGGACCAGCAGATCGCTCTCTGCCAGCGCCGCGAACAGGGCCCTGACCAGCTTGAGCCGCGCCCGTTCGCCGGCCGGCACTGGAGGCAGGGTATCGATGCGCAGGATCTGCTGCTTTTTGGTGTTGTCGCCGCCCGAAAGGATGCGGCTTTTCAGGGGCGTCTGGAAAGCGTCCGCCGTCACCAGGTGCCTGGTGGCGATTCCCTGTTCGCGCAGCAGGCCCAGCAGGATTTCACCCGGGGCATCCTTGCCTACGAAGCCCACGGGCAGCGGCTGCGCGCCCAGGGCATGCAGGTTCATCACCACGTTGCCGGCGCCGCCCAGCAAGAATTCGTTCTTCTCGAACTCGGTGACCAGTACCGGCGCTTCCCGCGACACCCGGCCGGCCGAGGTGAACACGTATTGGTCGAGGATCAGGTCGCCCCAAACGGCTACTTTCTTGTTTTTGAAGCGGGAAACGATGGATGATAACGGGGTCTGCATTGAAAAATAGTAGCAAATCGACGGCAGGGAGTCAAGTAAATGCCGGGACGCGGGATCGAACCACGGACGCGCAGATTTTCAGTCTACCGCTCTACCTACTGAGCTATCCCGGCATTGCTGGGCATAATAGCGTAAAAAAGGAAATTAGTCAAGAGGCGGCGGGGCCGCGTCCGGGTGCCGGCAGGCAATCCCTGATTGACTTTTCCAAATCGCTGTGATAAAGATTTTTTGAGATGGGTAAGATATTAGGAATTGATCTCGGCACCACCAAATCAGCCATCGCCTACCTGGAAGGCACGACTCCGGCGATCATCCTCACCCCCGAAGGGCACCGCTTGCTGCCTTCGATCGTCGCCTTCACCTCCAGCGGCGAAAGGCTGGTTGGCCAGCCGGCGAAGAGCCAGATGATCACCAACCCGCTCAACACCATCTCGTCGGTCAAGACCCTGATGGGGAAAAAATACTCGGAAGTCGAGCCCTATCTGCAGGAATTCCCCTTCCACATCATCAGGCACGGTGATGACCTGCTGCGTATCGAAGTCAACGGCCAGATCTATTCCCCGGAAGAGATCTCAGCCATGATCCTGCTCAAGCTCAAGGACGCGGCCGACCGCTACCTGAGCGACCCCATCGAAAGCGTGATTGTCACCGTCCCGGCCTATTTCAACGACTCCCAGCGCCAGGCCACCAAGGACGCCGGCAGCATCGCCGGGCTCAACGTCAAGCGCATCATCAACGAGCCCACGGCGGCCTCCCTGGCCTATTCCATCGACCTGAAGAAAAAAGCCAAGATCATCGTCTACGACTTCGGCGGCGGCACCATCGACATCTCGGTTCTGGACGTGCAGAACGGCATCATCAAGGTGCTGGCCACCGCCGGCAACACCCACCTGGGCGGCAACAACTTCGACATCGCCCTGACCCAGAAGCTGACCCGGGAGTTCGCCGACGCGCACCACATCGACCTGGCGCGGGACAAGGCGGCGCTGCAGCGCATCCGCGAGGCGGCGGAGAACGCCAAGATCGAACTGTCGGCGGTAGAGGAGTGCGAGATCAACCTGCCCTTCATCGCCGAATCCGAAGACGGCCCCCTGCACCTGATCAAGTACCTGCGCCGCACCGAATTCGAGAATTTGGTCAAGAAGGACGTCGAGTCGACCCTGGAGATATGCTCCCGCGCCCTGAAGAACGCCAACCTGCACATCAACGACATCGATGAGTTCCTGCTGGTCGGCGGCTCGACGCGCATCCCCTTCATTCAGCACAAAGTGAAGGAGTTCTTCAAACGCGAGCCCAACCGCAAAGTCAACCCCGACGAGATCGTTGCCATGGGCGCAGCGGCGCAGGGCTCGATCATCAAGGGCGACAGCAAGGACATCCTGCTGCTCGACGTCACGCCGCTTTCATTGGGCGTGAAGACCTTCGGCGGCGCTTTCACGCGCATCATCAACGCCAACACGACCATCCCAACCAGCCGCAGCCTGGTGTTTTCCACGGCCGAGGACAACCAGGCCGAGGTCGACATCGAGATTTTCCAGGGCGAACGCGAGATCGCCGAAGAGAACAAGATGCTCGGCAAGTGCACGCTGCTGGATATCAAGCGCTCCCCGCGCGGCGTCCCGCGCATCGAGGTCACGTTCAGCATCAACATCAACGGCATCATGAACGTTTCGGCCATGGACCTGTCCAGCAAGAACAAAAAGGAGATCCTGATCTCGCAGTCGGGCCTGCTCAGCAAGGAAGAGGTGGAGAAGCTCCGCGAGGAAGCGAAAAAACTTTCGGATATCGACCTGAAAAAGCGCGAAACCATCCACAAAAAGAACAAGGTCATCAACCAGATTTACGCCCTCAACCAACTGAGCCGCGGCAGCGGACTGCCGGGAGAGACAAAGGGCGAAATCGCCGCCCTGGTCCGCGAAGCCGAGCGCGAGATCGAAAAGGAAAGCATCCCTGTCCTGGAAAACCTCGAGAAGAAACTGCTCGAACTCTGGCAGCGGGCCAGCGCCATCGCCGGCGGCGGCGAGCCCCTGCCGGCGCCGATCGAAGCGGCAGCCGAAACCGGGCCGTTGGCAGCCGCCAAGCCGGAAAAAGAAAAAAAAGAAGACACCAAACCGCTCAAGATCACCTTCTAGCGCCCCGCACCCGCGGAATCCCGTTTTTTTCCGGTCGCCCGTTTTATGCTATAATCCGCTTTTCTGCCCCGGCAAGAGGAGAGCGCCATGGAAAAATTTTACCTGACCACGCCGATCTACTATGTGAACGACGTGCCGCACATCGGCCATGCCTACACCACCATCCTGGCCGACGTCATCAAGCGCTACAAGGAACTGCGGGGCTGCCGGGTGTTCTTCCTCACCGGGACCGATGAGCACGGCCAGAAAATCGAGCGCAGCGCCGCCAAACAGGGATTGACCCCGAAGGCGCTCGCCGATTCCATGGTCGAGCACTTCAAGGAATTGTGGCGACTGCTGAACATCGGCTACGACGGCTTCATCCGCACCACCGACGAGGTACATGTCAAGGGCGTGCAGAAGATCTTTTCCCGGGTCATGGAGAAAGGCGACATCTATCTCGACGAATATGCCGGCCATTACTGCATCTCCTGCGAGAACTTCATCCCCGACAGCGTCGAGGAATCCGCGGACGGCAAGCGCATCTGCCCCGACTGCGGGCGCCCGACGGATAACCGCGTAAGCGAGAAATGCTATTTTTTCCGCCTGTCGGCCTACGGCGACAAGCTGCTGAAATTCTACGGCGAAAATCCCGACTTCGTCACGCCGCGCTCGCGCATGAACGAGGTGGTCTCCTTCGTCAAGATGGGTCTGCGCGACCTGAGCGTCACCCGCTCCACCGTCAAGTGGGGAATTCCCGTTCCGGGAGACCCGCAGCAGACGATCTATGTCTGGTTCGACGCCCTTTCCAACTATCTCACCGCCATCGATTATCTCAACGAGGGTGAGCGCTTCGCCTCCTTATGGCCGGCCGACCTGCACATCATGGCCAAGGACATCCTCAAATACCACGCGGTGTACTGGCCGGCTTTCCTGATGGCTGCCGGCCTGCCGCTGCCCAAAAAAGAACTGATCCACGGCTGGTGGCTGAAGGATGAAAAAAAGATGTCCAAGTCCAGCGGCAACGTCCTCGACCCGCACATCCTGCTCAAGCATTTCAGCGCCGACGCCATCCGCTATTTCCTGATGCGCGAGGCCTCCATCGGCGCCGACGGCAATTTTTCCCACGAGGGATTCATCAGCCGCGTCAACACCGACCTGACCAACGACTGGGCCAACCTGGTGTCGCGGACCACCGGCATGATCGAAAAATATTTCAGCAACGTCTTCCAGGGCGCCGCGCTCTACACGGACAAGGAAAAGGAGATCCGCGCGCGCTATGTCGAGTTGGAAAAAACGGTCCTGAATCACTTTGACCAGTACCAGTTTAACCGCGGCCTGGAAAGCGTCTTTGAGTACATCAACAGCCTGAACCGCTACATTGTCGAGGCCCAACCCTGGAACCTGGCCAAGGAGAAGGAAAACGAGGCACGCCTGGCCGCGGTCCTGAAGACCCTGGCCCGGGCCATCCTCAGCGTCAACGCCTTGCTGGCGCCCATCCTGCCCGATTCGGCCGCCAGGGTGCGCGGCATCTTTAATGCAGCCGACCCGGGCCTCGGCTGGAAGGACCTGCCCGAGGCATTCGCCATTACCCAGGGCGGGCAACTGTTCCCGCGCGTCGACAGCAAGGCCTTTTTCAATGAAACGGAGACGGCCTTGGATTCTGCCTCCCAAGGAGCCATCATGACCGAAACGGCAATTCCGCAAAAAGTAGAAACGCCCCCGGCTGCCGCCGCGGCCGAAGGACTGATCGAGATACAGGACTTCAAAAAAGTGCAGATGGTCGTGGCCAGGGTGCTGACAGCCGAAAAAGTGGCGAAGGCCGACAAGCTCCTGCAGCTGTCCATCGACACCGGCAGCGACACCCGCACCCTGGTGGCCGGCATCGCCCAATACTATGCTCCCGAAGACCTGGTCGGGCGCAAGATCATCATCGTCAAGAACCTGAAGCCGGCCAAGCTGCGCGGCATACTCTCGCAGGGGATGATCCTCGCCGCTTCCGACGCCGGCAACCGTCCCTATATCCCCATCCTGCCCGAGGATACCCCCATCGGCGCCATTCTCAAATAGCAGCCGCGCCGCCGGAACCGCCACGCCGTTGCCAATGGGGCGGCAGCGCGCTACAATGTCCCCATGAAAAAATCAGCGTTCGTGGTACTGACCCTTTGGGCCGGGATCAGCCTGGCGCAGGAGGTACGCCCGGTGCGCGACGATGTCGGCTTTTGTTGGCAGCGGCCGCAAATGGAGCGGTTGCAGGCCCTGCTTGCCGCCGGTCAGACAACGCTGCCCGCCGGCAACGGCCTGGTGGCCGGCATTTCTCCCCATGACGACTACCTGTACGCCGGCGATGTCTATTTCCCGCTTTTCAAGAACCTGCGGACCAGGGAGGTGGTGATCATCGGCGTCACCCACGGTTCGGTGCGCCAGGAGATCGGCGACCCGAAAGGCGTCCTGATCCTCGATGAATACCTGAGCTGGGCAGGGCTTAGCGCCACGGTCGCCATCTCACCGTTGCGCGAGCGGATTAAGAAGGAGCTGGCGCAGGCTGATTTCATCGTCAGCAACCGGGCGCACTCGCTCGAGCACTCGGTCGAGGCCCTGGTGCCCTGGCTGCAGTATTCCAATCCCGATATCCGCATCACGCCGATCATGGTCACGGCCATGCCTTTCGAGAGGATGGATGAACTGTCCACGCGCCTGGCCACCGTTCTAGCTGCATACATCGGGGAGAACAAGCTGCAGCTCGGCCGCGACATCGTTTTCCTGATCTCGGCCGACGCCAACCACTACGGCCGCGATTTCGCCAACACCCCCTTCGGCGAGGACGAGAGAGCCCATGCCCAGGGGATCGAGCAGGACCGGCGCATCGCCCTGGCCGCGGTCGAAGGCACCCTGGATGACAAAAAGATCATCGGGCTGACCCGGGAACTCTGGGGCGCCACGTACCTGGATTACCGAAACACCTATTGGTGCGGCAAGTACGATATCCCCTTCGGGCTGCTGGCCATCGTCAAGACCGCGCGCCTGGCGACGGGGAGGAAGCTGAGCGGCAGGCTATTCCGCTATTCCGACACGTACAGCTCGGGTGTCCTGCCCTTGAAAAAAGCGGGATTCGGCATCACCGCCCCGTATTCTCTGAAACACTGGGTCGGCTTCTTTTCCGCCGGCCTCTACCTGGAATGAGCCCGGCCGTGGACGGTACCCGCCGTTGCCGGCGAGCGGCAGGAAGGGACGCCGCAGCCGCCGCGAGAACTTTTCCGGCGCTTTTTCGTTCATTATAAAAGGAGAACAGCCATGAAGCAAACGCGTACCGTTTTCGGCTTGTTGATCATGATTCTTTTCGCCGTGCCGATCCTTTTCGGCGTCATCTGGGCCGTGGGCTTCACCCAGGCAGCGGTCTCGCAAAAAACGCTGTCGCAACTGCCCGGCGAGATCATTGCCGAGATCCCCGAGCTGCTGGACGGGATGATGCTGGCGGCCCGCGACGAGAATTCAGACATGGATTACGAGACGCGCACCTGGCTGAACGCCATGGCCGGAGCGGGCACCGCGCCCAGGGACGTGATGAGGCAGACCGGCCTCAACGACTGGCTGCAGAAGGAACTCAGCGCCTCGCTCGCCACGATCGGAGACATCCTGAACGGCCGGAGCGACGCCCGCGACGTCTGGCTCGACATGCGGCCGCTGAAATCGGCGCTGGCCCACCCGGCCATGAAGACCTGGCTGGCCCAGGTGCTGGAGCGGTTGCCGGACTGCACGCCCGGGGAATCCGCGGCCTGGGAACAGGCCCTGCGTGGCGACGGCCCCGGCGACTCGCTGCCGGCCTGCCGCCCGGCGTTCACGGGGGAAATCGCCGCCACCTCGACGGCGGATGCTGTCCGCCAGTATGTCGACCGCGATATCCCCGACCGGGTCAACCTGATGGAAAACGTCGATTTCCCGCACGGGAGATTCAACCTGGCCAAGACAGTGACCTCGTTCACCTACCTGCTTTTCCTCATTCCCGCCGCCTTCATCCTCCTGGGAGCGCTGATCGGTGGGGGCAGCAAGTCCCTTTTCTTCCGCTGGTGCGGCGCGGCGATCATGGCCGGCGGCGGCCTTGTCCTGGCCTTGTCTTCCCTGGTCAAAGGCGCCGTCCCCTGGGCGCTGCGCGTCGGCCCCGCCTACTCATCCCCGCACTGGAACCCCTGGCAGGATATTTTCGCCGACCATGCCGGCGGCCTGGCCCTGGTGATCTCCCGCCATTTCATGTCGCCGGTGATCACCGTAGCCGGGGCCGTCTGCATCGTGGGGCTGCTGCTGTTCGCCTTTTCCTTCACCTTCACCCGCGAGAACGCGGCCTGAACCGAAGCCGGGAGCACCGGGCCAGGTTGCAATTTTTCCCGAAATCCCTATAATATGCCCATGAAAAAGTTGCAGCTGTGCATTGGCATCGCCTTGTTGGCGGTCCTGCCCCTGGCGACCGTTCCCCAGCGGGACGCCGCCGCCCAGCTGGCGGCGGCCACCATCTCGCCTTTGCCCTACGGCATCAATGTTCACCTGGCTCAAAACGAAATCCTGGCCAAGGTGAAAGCGGCCGGGATCGCCTGGATCCGTATCGACATCGACTGGAGCGTGATCGAGGCCAGCAAAGGACGCTTCACCTTCACCGACGTGGACCGGGTCGTCAACTATGCCGCAGCCAACGGTTTCTCCGTCTTCGCTTCCATCGGCAATACGCCCGGCTGGGCCAACAGCAAGAAGGGCCGGAACTTCCCGGCCAACAACATCAACGACTGGAAGAGCTTCGTCAGCCGCACCGTCAACCGCTACAAGAACAATGTCCGCTACTGGGGCATTTGGAACGAACCCAATGTCGCCGTGTTCTTTTCCCCCGGCAAGGACGTCTACGTTCAGAAAGTACTGCTCCCGGGCGTGCAGGCGATACGCGGCGCCGACGCGGCGGCGTTCATTGTCGGGCCCGAGCTTGCCCACCTGACCAACAGCGGCTCGGAATGGTATTTCTGGATGAAATACATTCTGGACAACGCCGGCAATTATTTCGACATCATTTCCCACCATTTGTATGAGGACCTGGGCGTTTACTACATGTACGAGCTGCTGGAGGAGGGGGACCACTTCATCCCGGCGGTCAAGAAGATCGTCGCTGAATCGGGACAGGGAGACAAGCCCTTCTGGCTCACCGAGACCGGATGGAATACAAACCGCTATTCCGAGACCATGCAGGCCAACCGCTACCTGGACATGCTGCATGCCCGCGCCCGCAAGAATTACCCGCACAAGGTGTTTTTCTACGAGATTAACGATGACCCCCGGCCTTCCGTCCTGCCCTGGGGCATCCTGCGTCGCAACCTGGAAGCCAAGCCTGCCTACAAAACATACAAGGACTATATCGCCGGCCTCCTGCCCGATCCCGGTGATCCCGACGAGGGCAAGACCAACAAGAAATGCTATGCCGAGGAGACGGCGGGCAACGGCGCGCCGCTCGAGCAGAATGCGGCCCTGCAAGCCATGTACCGCGCCCGGGACCTCCTGCGCGGCTATTCGGCCACCGCCAGTTCCGGCGTGGACATCTACTACCAGTGGAACGAGGAATTCCAGGCCCTGGCGCTGCTCGATTCCCGCATCTTCAGACTGGGGCGCGAGATCCTGGAGAAGGCGAAGGCGCTGCTGGATAACGGCGGCTGGCGCGCCCTGGACCAGCCCCTGCCCCGGGACCTGTTCCACGACGCCAGGACCCTGGTCGGAATCATCCGCGACGATTACCCGGATTCGCCGCTCGCCCCCCTGGCCCGGCTGGTGTACGGGAACCTGGGCGTGATCGGCAGCGCTCCCGCGCGCGACCTGCTGGAATTTTATTTGAAAGAGGAAATCCTGGGCGCCAAGAAAACGCGCTGAATGGGATTCTTCGCCGACTTCCATATCCACTCCCGCTATTCGCGCGGCACATCCCCGGCGCTGGAGTTGCCCGAGCTGGCGCGCTGGGCCGGGATCAAGGGCCTTGGCGTCGTCGGCAGCGGCGATTTCACCCATCCCCTCTGGTTCCGCAGCCTGAAGGATTCACTCAGTGAGACCGCCCCTGGCCTTTACTCCCTGGAAAAAAACAAGCCTGCCGTCCATTTCATCCTCAGCTCGGAGATATCTCTCATTTACAAGCAGGGCGGACGGGTGCGCAAAGTGCACCTCCTGCTGCTGGCGCCTTCGCTGGCCGCCGTCGAAAAGATCAACGCCGCCCTGGGCCGCCGGTATAACCTCAATGCCGACGGCCGCCCCATACTGGGAGCATCGGCCCGCGAAATCAGCGCCGAAATCCTGGCCATCGACGATCGGGTGCTGATCATTCCCGCCCATATCTGGACGCCATGGTTTTCCCTGCTGGGATCACGCTCCGGATTCGACAGCCTGGAAGAATGTTTTGCCGAGGTCACGCCGTTCATCCATGCCGTGGAGACCGGCCTTTCGGCCGACCCGCCCATGCTGGCCCGCGTGGGGTCGCTGCAACGCTACACGATCCTGTCCAATTCCGACGCCCACTCAGCCGCGAACCTGGGACGCGAGGCCAACGAGTTCGCTTGCCCCCTGGCCTACGCCGCCATCGCCCGGGCCATCCGCGAAAACACCATCGTCCGCACCATCGAGTTCTTCCCGGAAGAGGGAAAATACCATCACGACGGCCACCGTCTCTGCGGCGTATCCCTGGCTCCCGAAGAGACACGCGCCCTGGGCGGCATCTGCCCGGTCTGCGGCAAGCCGCTGACCCTGGGGGTCCTGTACCGCGCCGGGGAACTCGCCGACCGGGAAGCGGCAAGCCGCGTCCCATTCACCTATCAGGTCCCCTTGCGGCAGATCCTGTCCCAGGTGCTGCAATGCGGAGAGACGTCGCAGAAGGTCAGCCGGCGCTATTTTTCCCTGATCGAGCGCCTGGGGCCGGAATTCACCATCCTGCAGGACACGCCCATTCCCGCGCTCGCCGCCGAGGACGAGACGCTCGCCGCAGCCGTCCGGGCCATGCGCGAGAACCGCGTCCGCCGCCGGCCCGGCTATGATGGTGTATTCGGCCGGATTACGCTGGAAACAGGGGACCATTGAGAGATTGACTTTTGCCGAAAAATATATTATTGTTTTTTTTAAACTAATTTTCCGGGAGGAAAAATGAAACAAAGAGCACTCACTGTACGGTACGTTTTGTCCCTCGCCTTGATCGTCCTCTGCGGCATCTCCCTGCCGGCCAACGGTCTGAACCTCAACGGTTCGGGTTCTCGCGCCATTGGCATGGCCGGAGCCGTAATCGCCTGGACCAACGACGTCAGCCTGTTCTACTTCAACCCGGCCGGCGCGGCCAATGCCGAAGGCACCTGGATCTCCCTGTTCGAGACCAACCTGCTCCCCAGCGGCAGCTACCTCGTCGCTCCTGCCGGCGTCGATGCCAAGACAGAAAGCAAGATTTACCCTGCCGGCGCTCTCGGCTTCATCAAGCCGTTGTCGGACAAGCTGACCATCGGTCTCGGCATCTACACGCCTTCGGGCACTGGCGCCTCCTGGGACGGCGAGCAGCTGAAGAACCTCGCCGGCGGCAAGGTCTATACCTGGGAAAGCTTTCTCGGCGTAGTCAGCATCTCCCCGCTTGTGGCCTACAAGGTCAGCGACAAGCTGGCCGTCGGCGCCACGATCAACATCAACTACGGCATGATGGACATCAAACGCCCTGGTGTGGGGCAGTACGCGGAGAGCCTGACCGGCATCGGCCTCGGCGCCACCTTTGGCATGCAATTCAAGCCCAGCGACAAGCTGGCCTTCGGCCTCAGCTACAAGCTCCCGGTCAGCGTCACCCTCAAGGGCGACGCCACGATGGCTTCGGCCGCCCTGCTGGGCGCAGCCACCGAGAGCGAGATCACGCGCAAGACCACGCTGCCCATGTGGCTGGGCGCCGGCGTCAGCTTCAAGCCCATGGACAAGCTGCGGCTGGCCTTCGATGTCAACTGGACCAACTGGAAAAAGCTGGACGAGATTCCGGTTGAGTTTTCCGACGCCAAATGGACCCTGCTGGCGGGCCATCCGATCTACAAGGCCGCCTTCAACCAGACCCTCGACCTGAAATGGGAGGACTGCATCCAGTTCCGCATCGGCGCCGAATACATGCTCAACAAGGAATGGACGGTGCGCCTCGGCTACATGCGCGACCCCTCGCCCGCGCCGCTGGAGACGATGAATATCCTGCTGCCGCAGATTCCCTACAACATGTTCACTGTCGGCGCCGGCTATACGGGCGCCAAGCTCAGCGTCAACGCCGCTCTGGAGATCCTGCGCGGCCAGGAGCAGACGGTGCCCTTCGCGGCCACCTCCAAGATGCCGGGCGTGCACAATATGAACATCATGGTGCCCAGCATCACCATCGCCTATCGCTTCAACTGACCGGTATACCGTTCTGACATAGCGGGGGCGCCGTAACGGCGCCCCCGCTCTTTTCTTTCCCGTTTTTCGACAATTTTCTCCACCCTGACGCGCCTTATTGTAAAATGGGCCAAAAAATAGTAAAATAGTCAATCACTCAACTCACTGCCATTTAGGAGAGCAAACATGACAGAAGAAAAGAAAAAAAGCAAAGCGCGCCCGGCTGAAAAATCCGCGGAAAAGAAGCAGCCGGCTGCCGCTGAAGATAAGCACGCCCGCGAGGCTGGATTGGCGACGGATGCGCGTGGGGACGTCCCGGCAATCAGGCCCGGAGACGAGTTGAAGGTTTTCTATCGCGTCATCGAAGCGGGAAAGGAAAGGATACAGACCTACGAAGGCACCGTGATCGCCATCAAGAACTCCGGCATCTCCAAAACCATCACCGTGCGCAAGAATTCGTTCGGCATCGCCGTGGAGAGGATTTTCCCGCTGAATTCCAAGCTGGTCCAGAAGATCGAGGTCAAGAAGCACACCAAGGTCAGAAGGGCCAAGCTGTTCTACCTGAGAAAACTGAAAGGAAAAGCATCCCGCCTGAAAGAACTCAGGTAATGGCCGATTTTTCCATCGAAGCCGGCCTACTCAAAAACCATCACCATTTGATCTGCGGCCTGGACGAAGTGGGCCGGGGCTGCCTTTTCGGCCCCGTCGTCGCCGGGGCGGTCATCCTCGACCCGCGGCGGCTCAACACCGAGTACGACGACTCGAAAAAACTCTCCCCGGCGCGGCGCCAGAGGCTGGCGCGCGACATCTACCAAAAAGCCAGGGCGTATTCCATCGGCTGGTGCTGGAACGACGAGATCGACCGCTGCAACATTCTCGAAGCGACCAAGCGCGCCATGCGCCAGGCATTCCAGGGCCTGCAGCTCAGGCCGGACCATGTGCTGGTCGACGCCATCGTTCCCGATTTTCTGCCGGTAGCGGGCCAGGCCATCGTCAAGGGCGATGAAAAATCCCTCTCCATCGCCGCCGCCTCGATCATCGCCAAGGTGTTCCGCGACGGGCTTCTGGAAAAATTTTCCCGTTTTTTCCCGGAATACGACCTGGCGCTGAACAAGGGGTATCCTACCCAAAAGCATAAAAATATGATACTATGGCGGGGGGAAACAATTTTTCACAGGAAAAGTTTCAAACTGAAAAATGGCCGTTGAAAATCGATTAAAGACCTTACAGCTGGCGGACAAGCTGTTCAAGCAGGGAAAGATCGAAGCCGCCATCAAGGAATACCAGAAAATCATCGACTCCAAGCCCGATGACCTGGAAGTGCGCCGGATCATCGGCGACCTGTTCCTCAAGCTGAACAAGCTGCCCGAAGCCTTCAAACAATTCGAATGGATCTCGGATTTTTACCTGAAGGAAGGCTTTTTTACCAAGGCCATCGCCATGTACAAGCGGATCACCCGCCTCGATCCCCAGAACGAATCCGTCTCCTTCAAGCTGGCCGACCTCTATTCCAAGCAGGGACTGACCATCGAGGCCAAGCAGATCTACCTGGAACTGGCCGAGGAATACAAGCGGCAGAACAACCAGAAAAAGGCGCTGGGCATCTACAAAAAGATACTGGAGCTGGATCGCGGCAACATCAAGATGCGCATCCTGCTGGCGGACAACTATCTGCGCGAGGGAATGAAGGAGGAGGCGGTCGGCGAGTACCTCACGGCCAGCGACATCCTGATCAAAAAAAAGGAATTCCCGCAGGCCGAGGAACTCCTGATGCAGACGTATGGCAAGGTCAAGCATCTGAAGATCTTCGAGAAACTGATCTCCTGCTACGTCTCCCAGGGCAACAGCAACAAGGCCATCCAGATGCTGCGCAACCTGGGCGACGAGATATTCAAGCACCTGAACCTGCTGAAGATCCTCGGCGAGCTGTATTTCAAGAACAATCTCATCGAGGAAGCCGAGCAGATCTACAAACGCATCGCCGAGATCGACTCCAACGAGACCGAAGTGATCATGAAGCTCGGCAAGGTCTACCTGCAGCGCGAGGAGATCGACAAGGCATACCAGCTGTTCCTGCCCACCATCGACCGTTTCATCGAGAAGGAAAAATTCGACGAGGCCAACTCGCTGCTGCGCTTCATCATCACGTCGAGCAACACCTACCTGCCGGCCCTGAACAAGCTGGCCGCGATTTTCAAGGCGACCAAGAAGACCAGCAGCCTGATCGCCCTGTATGAATCGCTGTTGCCGATCTACGAGCAGAAAAACATGCGGCCCGAATTGATCGGCGTACTCAATGAGCTGATCGAGCTCTCGGACTCGCCTTTCGCCTACCAGGAGATGCTGGGGCGCCTCACCGGCGAACCGGCGGCCGAGGAAGAGGAGAACAAACAGGAGAGGGAATTCATCACGTTCCAGCTGAACAACGCCGACCAGGCCCTGAAGAACAACAACTTCAAAAGGGCGGTCGATCTCCTGAAAACCGCCCAGAACGCCTTCCCCGGCAACATCGATATCCGCAACAAGCTGTTCGACGTCTTCCAGATGAGCAACGACATCGAGTCCCTGCTCGCCGAAGGCATCGAGCTGCTCAAGATCTACAAGAAGGAAAACCGCGACGACGAGTACAAGGTGATGCTCGACAAGCTGACCAAGCTCAAGCCGAACGACGAGCGCCTCCTGGACCTCAGCGGTCATGAACGGACCAACATCGAAATCGATTTCGATCATGCCGAGATGATTGAGCAGATCAAGGAATTGCAGCAGCCCGGCCTGGGCGAGATGGAGATCGAAGGGCTCCGCGGAGAGGAAGAGGACATTTTCCTGCTCAAGGGCGAAGACAGCCTGCAGTTGAAGACCGAGGCCGAGAGCAAGAAGGGGCTGTCCTCCCACCTGGCGGAGCTCGATTTCTACATCAGCGAGGGGTATTTCAGCAACGCCGAGAAGGCGCTGGAGCGCCTGCGCAAGGAATACCCCGAAAGCCGCGAAGTCCAGTCCCGGCTGGACAGGGTCAAGAAAGCCAAGGGCACCCAACCGGACAAGACGGACTCCATCCGCGTCAAGCCCGGCGAGACCGAAAAGATCGAGATTGAGTCCTCCATCTCCCAGGAGAGCGACATCCTGCAGAAATTTGAAGATTCGCGGGTCGAGATCAGGCTCGACAACCTGCTGAACCAATCTGACGAAAAAATCGTCTCCAATGATTTTGCCGAGATTGACAACATCCAGTTCGAGATCGAGATGGAGGAGCCGGAGAGCAAGGAAGCCCCCCCCCTGATCGAGATCGACCCGGAACAGATCATCCAGGCGCCGACCGGCAGCAAGAAAAGCACGGCTGTTGACCCCAGCTACATGGGCTCCAGTGCCGATTTCCTGGATATCGACAATATCTTCACCAGCGACGATGGCCCGGCCGGCAGCGAATCGCCCTTCCGGGACATCGATGAGAGCGACCTCGCTGAAAGCGAGGTTGACATCCTGAAAAGCGAGAGCCTCTTCCTCGAGGAAGAGGATTTCTTCGAGACGGAGAAACTGGTCAGCCAGGAGTTGAGCGCCATCAAGCACTGGGTCGAGGAATTGCAGAAACAACGCACCTCCACCATCGAAAAGAACATGATGGAGATTTTCAAGGAATTCAAGAAGGGCGTCGACGAAAAGATCGGCCAGGAAGACTACGACACGCGCTACAACCTGGGCATCGCCTACAAGGAAATGGGGCTGATCGAGGAAGCCATCCACGAATTCCTCATCTCTTCCAAGCACCCCTTGAAATTCTTCGACTCGGCCGGCCTGCTGGGGATCTGCTTTCGCGAAAAAGGCATGATGGATGAAGCGATCGGGTGGTTCGAGAAGGCCCTGGGCACTCCGGACCGCAAGAGCGACGAGTACAATGCCGTCAAGTACGAATTGGTGCAGACCGCCAAGCTGAAGGAAGACTTTCTCTACGCCAAGAAGCTGGCCTTCGAGATCCTGAAGAACGATCCCAACTATCGCGACATCAAAACGGTCTTCGAAGAACTGCGGAACAAGTAAGCGAACTCCGCACCGTCTTTTTCGCTCCCCTTCATGTTGCCTCATCATTCATCCAGCGCCGGCGTCCCGGCCTGTCCTGATCGCTTTTTATAACGGGATTCCCTTCCTGCCTGGCGGGAAAATATCACATTTTTCCCTATTGTGTCGTGGATCTTTCATCGTTATAGTTCACGCCGGGGGCAAAATTCCCGAGAACGCCTGCCCCTTGGCATGGAGACAAAAGAGCGGGTGAAATGAGCGAGTAGGCTCCCGATCGTGCAACCGCAGTACCGCCCGGGTCCGGAGAGAGTGATGAACAAGCCGAAACATTACCGCCTCGTCCGCTGAGTCCCGAGAGCGGGAAGGACACGACATTGCCCCAGCGCTTTATCACCCAGGGCGGCCAAACCTACGACCGCTGGCACAAGGAAAAGCTCTCCCTGCTGACCATTCCCGGCACTCCCGGGAATCTGGCGCGTCTCCACGACATTTTCGCCTTCCAGTCCAGCCTGCTGCAGAACATCGTTGACGTGATCCCGGACAGCTTCCAAATCCGTGTTTTGACGCAGCCGTTCACCCCCAGTCCCTCCGCCGCTCTCTCGCGGTTGCCGGCTCAGGTTGCCGTTGGCGCCTTGCGGCAGAGCCTGGCATTTCTGGCGACCGCCAGGGAATGGCGCATCGATTTCGTGGACTTCTCCTGCGTTCAGGTCCTGCCTTCGGGGGCGCCGCGCTTCGGCTGGAAGCTGGAACCCCAGGACCTGCCGCTCCCCGGCGCCATCGCTTCCCTTTTCGAGCGCCAGGGTCATGGCGCGGGCGGCCGCCGACGGACATTCCGCGACAATGACCCGCCAGCGCTTGCCGACAGCGCGGATTACCTGTGCCGTCGCGAGGATTTCGCCTCCAACCTGCTCCGCTCAGGACCCCCGAGCAGCCTGCGGTCCTCTGCCAACGCCAAAATCAGGGTCAATGCCAAGCATCCCTGGCAGGGGACCGTCGCCCGTGACAACCTGTTCCACAACCTGAATGACGCGGAGACCCTGCTGCTGAATATCGACCTCACCGACCAGACACTTGCCAGCCGGCTGGCCGCTCTGGTCGGCGGGAAAAACGCCGCCGCGGACGATCTGGCCGCCCAGGCCCTGGAATTCAGGCTTTTCCTCAAGAAATCGGTGTTCCAGCGGGTCATTCTCCTTCTCAGCCACCTGGCGCGAAAAGAGGACGACCGCTTGTTGCGCTACCTGCTGGAGTCGGGGGATGTCTGCGGGCTGACCGCCATCCTCTTTCATGACGCGACTGCCTGCGAATGCGACCTTGAATTCAACGAAGACCCGCGCAACCTGATGGCCGGGCATCTGCCGGAACCCGCTGGCGGCTTGTTGCCGCCGGCACTCACCGAAAGCGAACGGGAGTTACTGGAACGCATCCTCGCCATCGGGGTCCCCGTTCCCCTGGAGATCGCCGGCCTGCTGGTCCCACAGGGGGACGGCACAGCTGAGCTGCTGCCAGTCCCACAAGGGGACGGCACAGCTGAGCTGCTGCCAGCTCCCCAGGGTGGCGGGCGCAAGCACGCGGACGGAGACGCCCGCATCGCTTCACTCCTGAAAGAAAAGCGCCTCGTGGAGAGCAAGGAGCGCCAGGGGCTGGTGGTTAACCTCGCGGGCTGTCCGCCTCTTGCCCGTCGCGACGCGGACATGTCGCTGGCCTGGCTCGCCGAACACAGCGACTGGGTCTACGCCCGCATTGCCCATTGCATCGCCGCCGACCTCCCAGCCATGCTGGAAGACACCCTCAGGGACGCGGCCCGGGAATCGCCCGCTCGCATCGCGCCCGGCCCCGCCGCGGACTTGCTCTGCCGTCACCTGCCGCACCTGCCCCCGGGCAACAAGGCGTGGGGATACGGGATCGACATCCTGATCCAGGGCAACTGCCTGGCCCAGGCCGCCCAGGTCCTGGACGCCGCCGGCGGCAACGGCGAGCCCTGTTCACGCCTGAAAAAAGCGCACGTGGCCATGCGCCGCCGGGACTACCGGGAACTCGGGCGTTTGCTGGCCGGGATGGCGCCGCCGGCAACGGAATTCCGCGACGAATGGCTGTACCTGAACTCCATCCTCCACGAGAAACTGGCGGAAAAAAGCAAGGCCGACGCCTTCGCCAAAAAGATCAAGTCCCCCTATTATCGCAACCTGTCCCTGGTTCAGCAAAGTGACCGCGGCATCTATAAACGGGAATTCTCCCGGGTCCGGGCCCAGCTTTCCGGCGCCCTGGACTTTTTCGCCGCCGGCAGGCGTTGCCGGGAAGTGATTGAGGCGCAGAGCCAGATAGCCAAGCTGCTGCGGGAGGAAGGCGATTTCGCCCGCTCCGAGTCCCTGTACAAGACCATCTTCGTCCAAGGCGAAGCCGAGGGCCTGGCCTTGAGCTCGGCCGGCGCCGCCGTGGACCTGGGCAACCTCTACGCGGAGAACGACGACGATTTCCAGGCCGAGTGCTGGTATCAGAAAGCCGGGCGGCTGTACGCCGGGGAAAGGGACAACGACGGGCTCATGCTGGTGAACGCCAACCTGGTCAATGTTCTCCTCGCCAAGGGGGACTGGCTCCAAGCCGACGCGCTGCTGCGCAATCTCCTGGCCTGGGACGAGGAAAAGAAGCTTTTTGATTCCTGCGCCATCGACCTGCTCAACTGGGCGGGGCTGGAAACGCTGCGCCTGCACGACGAAAAGGCGCTGAAGCTGATCGACCGCGCTGAAACGATCTTTCGCGGCAGCTCCAACAGCAAGGGGCTCGGCGAATGCGCTTTCCTCAGGGGGCGGCTTTCCGGCTTCGCGGAAAAACTGTCGCCGGCGCCGCCAGGCGACGCCCGCTGGTTCAGCGACGACCAGAAAGCCGTCTGCGACCTGTTCCGCCTGTTCGCCGGCGGGGGCGACGGCCGGGAAGCGGAAATGACCCGCCGGCTGCAGGCGATCGGCTCGCGAAAGCTGCGCTTCGAGGCCTTGCGGCTGCTGCTGATAAAGTTCCGCCGCCATGAGTGGCTGGGGCGTTTCAAGGACCTGGCCTGGGAACTTTCGCCGCAGGCGAAAAATTATTTTTATTTCGAGTATTGGCACATGCACTTCGACCTGGCACCGGAAGGACCGCCCGCCGACCGGCGCGATGAATTCCTGGCCATGTACGATTTTTTCACCGTCAACAAGCGATCTCTTCCAGCCCGGCTCAACCGCCTGCGCCGGCAATGCGAGGAGAGCGAAAAAGGCCTCGGGCTCTTCGCCGACGCGCACCTGGTCGAACAATACCGGAGCTGGCGCCTGCCGGTCGACTTCTTCAACAGCTTCTTCCGCGAGATATCCAGGTCGGCCCCGATCGACTGGCTGGTCATGGCCATCCATGAGAAGCAGCAGCCGTTATTCCGTTTCGCCAGCTCCGACCAGTTCCGCGACCTGGGCGGGGAGATGCTGCGGGACGCCCTGGCGACGCCGCTGGACCAGAACCATGATCTGGCAAAAGTCCGGGAAAAGTACCGCAGCCCGGAAAGGCTCTTTTATCCGTTCGCCAACACCAAGCTGCTGCACTGGCCTATCGCCGAGGACATCCTCGCCTGTCTGGTCATAGGCTCCAGGGACGACGCCCTGTATTTCCAGGATCTCGGCGAGCGCCACCGGGAAACCTTCAAGAAATTTTCGTTGCTGTTCCGAAATTTTTTACAGAATGAATACCGTATCGATGAAAAATTGGACTTCATCGTCGGCGCGTCGGAAAAGATCAGGGAAATGAAGCGGCTGATCGCCCAGGTCAGCAAGGTGGACTTCTCCCTGCTGATCAGCGGCGAAAGCGGCAGCGGCAAGGAGCTGGTGGCCCGCGCCGTCCATTTGCTCAGCCCCAGGGCGGGGCAGCCCTTCATATCGGTCAATGCCGCGGCGATCCCGGACACCCTGCTGGAAGCGGAGTTGTTCGGCTTCAAAAAAGGGGCATTCAGCGGCGCCGCCGAGAACCGTGTCGGCCTGCTGGAAGCGGCCGACCGCGGCACCCTGTTCCTGGACGAGATCGCCGACCTGCCCCTGGCCCTGCAGGCCAAGCTGCTGCGGGCGCTGCAGGAAAGGGAGATCCGCCGCTTGGGCGAGAACAAGACGGTCCGCATCGATGTGCGTTTGGTCTCCGCCAGCAACCGTGACCTGGGCGAGCTGATCCGCAGGGAACTGTTCCGCGAAGATCTGTTCTACCGTCTGCAGGACCTGGTGATCCGTATCCCCCCGTTGCGCGAGCGGCGCGAGGATATTCCCCTGCTTATCAACCATTTCCTGATAAAATTCGGCTATCCCGGACAGGAACCGGCCCGCCTGGACGCCATGGCCGAACTGTTCCGCGACGACAAATTTCCCGGAAATGTGCGTGAGCTGGAATCCAGGATCAAGAATATGATCACCTTCAACCCGGAACTGGAACTGCCGCCACGGGGAGAGAAGGAACCCTTCAGCTGGAAAGGCGCGCGGCAGGAACACGAGAAGGACCTGCTGTTGAAAACCTTGAAGGAGATGAACTGGCACCGGAACCGGACCGCGGAAAAACTGGGTATCAGCCGCATGGCCCTCTTCAACCTGCTGAAAAAATACCAGATCTCCCCATGACGATTCGGCTGTTGAAGGGAGCGGGGCGGTTCCTGGTCTTTTTCTGGGCGGCGGGCAGCCTGACCTTCTTCCTCGTGCGCACGGTCCCCGGCGACCCGCTGCTGGAGATCCTGGGCCCGAACCCGGACACGCGGGATGTCCTGCGCCTGAAGCGCTCGCTGCAATTGGACCGGCCGCTGGCCGCTCAATACGCCGGCTTCATTCTCCGCCTGGCCGTCCTGGACCTCGGCGAATCCCTGATCGACCGCAAGCCCGTCACGGCCACCATGCTCCACTACCTGCCGAACACCCTGCTGCTGGCCGTGGCCGCCATGGCGTTCACGGTGCCGTTCTCCCTGCTGCTGGGATTCCTTTCCGTCTACAGGGAAAGCCGGTTCTGGGAAGCGCTGGCCCTGGCGTTCTCCGCGATCGGACTGGCGGTCCCCGTCTTTCTCATCGGCCTCCTGCTGGTCCTGCTCTTCGCCCTGGGGTTGGGATTATTCCCGGTTTCCGGCAGCGGCGGCGTGGAATTTCTCTTCCTGCCCGCCGTGACGCTGTCCATCCCGCTCGGCGCCTTTCTCACGCGCATGGTGCGGGCGGTGCTCCGGGAAGAGTCGCAGCGTCCATACGTGCTCCTGGCCCGGGCCAAGGGCCTTTCACGTGCCCAGGTGTACAAGCGCCACATCCTGAAGAACGCCATGGTCCCCATCATCACCCTGGTCGGCATGCAGGCGGGCGCACTGCTCAGCGGGGCCATCGTCGTCGAGAGCGTCTTTTCCTGGCCCGGCATCGGCACCCTGCTGGTCCGCGCCGTCCGCCAGCGCGACTTGCCCATGATCCAGGGAACGGTCCTGTTGATGGCCGCGCTTTATCATCTGCTGAACCAGTTGGTCGATCTCTCCTACCCGCTGTTTGACCCGCGTATCGGCCATGATCGGGCTCGCTAAAGGCAACCCCCGCTGCCGCCAGGGCGCTCTGGTCCTGGCCGGGCTCGGCGTTGCGCTCGGTGCCGCGGTACTGGCCGGCGGCATCGACCTGGGCCTGCACATGCGGCAACGCCTGCAGTCACCGTCGGCCGGACACCTTCTTGGCACCGACCCCCTCGGCCGCGACATCCTCTCCTGCCTGGCCTGCGGCACGCTGGTCTCGCTGGTGGTCGCGCTGGCGGTGGTCGCGCTGGCCGCCGCCGGAGGGCTCAGCCTGGGCTACCTGGCCGGCTGGCATGAAGGCCGCCTCGGTTCCTTCATCATGCGCGCCGCCGACTTTACCCTGGCATTCCCCGGCATCCTGCTGGCGCTGCTCGTCGTCGCCCTGTGGGGCCAGGGCGTCCCGCGCCTGATCCTCGCGCTGGCCATCGGCGGCTGGGCGGGAACCGCGCGCCTGGTGCGCGGCGAAGTCCTGAAGATCAAGGGGCAGGACTTCATCCTGGCCGCCCGGGGCTTCAACGCCTCTTCCCGTCACATCGCCATGCGGCACATGCTGCCGCTGATCTTCCCCGTGCTCCTGACGCAAGCCGTCTCCGGCATCGCCGCGGTCATCCTGGCCGAGGCCAGCCTGAACTTTCTGGGTCTCGGGCTGGATCCGCGCCTGCCGACGCTGGGCGGCATGATCGATGCCGGCCGCGGCTACCTGTTCGACCGCCCGGGACTGGTCCTGGTCCCCGGCGCCTGTCTTGCCCTGCTGGTCGCCGGCTTTCTCCTGCTGGCCGAGGGCTTCAGTGCCCGGGCCGGAAAGGTTGCTTTTGAAAAAAACAGCGAATGACGCTATAATATGGAAACGGCGTTCCGGGTTGCCCTGACGCGGGGAGGTAGTGTATGGAGAACAGAAAGGAAATGCGCATCAAAAAGCGGGTCCTCTCCAGTCTGGAAGACAAGCCGGCGATCGTCGTCGACATGTCCCAGGGCGGCATCAAGATATCCATGAACCGCCCCCCGAAAAACCAGAGCGTCGACATCAAGCTGCAGATCGGCGGCAAGGTCATCATCCTGAAGGGCGACGTGCGCTGGATCACGCGCATGCCCACCAGCCAGTCTTCCAACAACATCGGCATCGCCATCCGCGAGGCCCCGGAAGAGTACTACCAGCTGCTTTCCTCCCCCAACTGACCGCAACCGGCGCATCCGCGTCCGGCGCCGGATGATAGTCCTATTCTCCCTTGGCTCCGGCCAGCAGGCGCTCGGCCGAAACCGGGGCCGCGGCGGGTTCGGGGACGATCTCGATCTCGTCTTCGCGCAGGCGGCAGACCAGGTAGCGCGCCTCCTCCCACTCCTTCTCCAGTGAAAGATAGGCGATCTTTTCCAGAAGTTCTTTTTTCAGCACGCGGTTCAGGTTGCGCGCCCCGTACTCGAGGGAATATCCCCGGGTGGCGATATGGGCCAGTACGTCCTCGCCCACGACCAGCTCCTTGCCCTGCTTTTCCAGGTCGCGGCGCACCTCGCGCAGGTGGATATCGATGATCGCCTTGATGTCGCCGTCGCGCAAATGGTGGAAGACGACGATCTCGTCGATGCGGTTGAGGAATTCCGGGGAGAAATACTTTTTCAGGGACTTGATCAGGGTGGCACGCGAGACCTGCGTCTCCTCCGGGCTGCTCTTGTAGCCCATGTTGGCCTTGGAGAACAGCGACGTGCCGATATTGGACGTCATGACGATGGTGGTCTTGGAAAAATCGATGATGTTGCCGCGGGCATCGGTCAGCCGGCCGGCGTCAAAGACCTGCAGGAAGATGTTCAGCAGCTGCGCGTCGGCCTTCTCGATCTCGTCCAGCAGGATGACCGAATAGGGGTTGAGGCGCACCTTGTCGGTGAGCTGGTTCGAGTCATAATAGCCCACGTAACCGGGCGCCGCGCCGACAAAGCGCGAATAGGTGAACTTTTCCATGTATTCCGACATGTCAATGCGGATCAGGTAGTCCTGGCTGCCGTAGAGGGCTTCGCTCAGGGCGATGGCGGTCTCGGTCTTGCCCACGCCGGTCGGCCCGATGAACATGAAGACGCCGTCGGGGCGGTTCTTCTTGACATCGTAGCCCAGCTTGGAGGTGATGACCGACGAGACCATCTTGGCCACCGCTTCGTCCTGGCCGACGATGCGCTTCAGGATGTTGGCCCGCAGGCACCCCAGGCGGCTCTTCAGCGAGATGGAGATGTTGGTCTCGGGCAGGTTGCCGATATCGGCCAGCACCTCCAGCACGTCATCCTCCTCGATCTTCAACGCCCCGCCGCCGGAGATGTTCTTCAGCTTGACCTTGGCAATGCAGCGCTCCAGGAGCATGATGGCGGCGTCGGGGAGCTTGCGTTCGCGGATATCGCGCTTGGCGCTCTCGACGATGTCTTCGATGATCTGGTTGGAGACCATCAGGCTGTCGGAGTCGACCACCTGGCCGACAAGGTCCTTCAGCACCTTGTGCGTCCCCTCCGGGGACAGCTCATTGACGACGATCTTCTGGAAATAGCCCAGCAGGGAGTTGTCCTTCTCGATGGTATTCTTGTATTCCTCGTAATCGGTGGTGGCGATGACCTGGATGGAGTTGTCGCGCAGGAAATTCTTGAGGATGTTGACCAGGTCCAGGGACGTGCCGCGCGCCGCCCCGGTGGACATCATCAGGTGCATGTCCTCCAGCACCAGGATGGCGTTCTGCGCCTTGAACTCCTGCAGCAGCTTCAGGACTTTCTCCTCGAACTGGCCGCGGTACTTGGAGCCGGTGAGCAGGGCGACGAAATTGATCTCCTTGATGCGCTTCTCCTTCAGCGCCGGCGGCACTTCGCCGAAGATGATCTTCTGCGCCAGCAGGCGGACCAGGGCCGACTTGCCCACGCCGCGCTCGCCGATGAGCAGCAGGTTGCGCTTGGAGTTGGAAATGAGAATCTCGATCATCTGCCGCAGCTCCTTGCCGCGGCCGATGATGCGCTGCTCATTCTGGATCACCGCGTCGGTGATGTCGAAGAAGGCGTCGTTCTTCTGCGCTTCAGGCTTGTTCTTGCCCTTGTCCAGGAAATCCCTGGCCTTCTTGATCTTGTCGCCCAGGACCTTGCTCTGGGAGATCAGCAGCGCCTTCTCGTAAAAATTCAGGGCCAACTCGACATTCTCGTCGCGGGCATAGACGTCGCCCATCAGTTCGTGTCCCTCGGCATAGAAGGGATAGAACAGCAGGAATTTCTGCAGCAGGCGCTTCATCTCCAGGCCGCGGCCGAGCTCCGCCAGGTTGCGGATCTGCAGGAGATAGACCAGGGGCATGTTGAGGTCCTCGAAGGCGATTTCCTCCAGCAGCAGCAGGCTCTCGGCATACAGTTTCAGCAGCTGGTCGCGCTGCGCGGACTCCACCTGGCGCCAGTGGCCCAGGACTCCGGCATCGCCTCCCGGCAGGTGGCTCTCGACCCGCTCCAGGTCGGCGAAGCAAAAATTGGCCAGCAGAAACTCGGCAATCCTCTGCCACTGCCCGTCGGTTGCGAAAGCCACCGGATTGCCGCCGGCGCCGGCGCGGTAACGGGCCCCGGTGTCATCGATCTGCGCCAGAAAGAGAACCCGGCCATCCTGGACGACGGCGAACGGGAACAAACTGAAGTTTAGGGTGGCATTGCCATAGATCAGCTCGTCGTGCAAGGCCTCCTGCGGCCCGAACAGGTTCTTCGGCGTCACGCGCTTGCTGGCTGTCACGGCGCCGCTGATTTTCTGGTCGAAAAGCTTGAACAGGTTTTCGATCCAGAACTTGTAATCGAAGAACAGGTTTTTCCTTTCCCTGCCCGCTTCCTGCGAGCGGCCTTGCCTCAGGTAATCCGCGATGTTCTCCAGGATGAAGACCAGGGTCTGGCGCTCGGTCTTGCTCATGCTCAGGACCTGGGTATTGAAGGCCTGAAGATAGGCGGTGATGTGGTCCAGCGCGGACAGCGGCTCGTCCGGGAAAAAGGTCTTCCCCGGCGCCAGGCGCAGATTCTTCCGCCGCGCCAGATTTTCGGCCTTGAAGAGGGCATCCAGCACGCCGATCAGGCAGTCGATCAGGCGGTCGGCGTTCTCTTTGTTGAATTCGCGCTTTTCCAGCTTGAATTCGGGCAGGAAAATAGCCAGGAACGCGCCCAAACGGGGGTATTGACTGAAAAGAGGGTCCATTTTGCGCTCCGCTTGCCTTTGCCGCTGATAATTATATTGGCAAGTTTCGCTAAAGTCAATTTGAAATTGCTTTTTTTGGAGAGGTTTGCTATACTTTTTGCCTATCACCATGGATGAAATACTGAGCAATCCCCTGGGAAAACTGGCCATCATCGTGGCCGTGATGCTCCTGATCCTGAAGATCATCTACCAGATCCTCAAGACAGCCAAGATATCCGCGTTTCAGAACCGCTCTTTCTTCGAGGCGTTCTTTTACCTGCTGGCCAAGAAAGCGTACATGGAGCGGGACGCCAAACGCGCCCGCAAGCAGAACATGTTCCTCAAGTCGGGGAAGATCTATGAGGAGATCGGCGAGTTCAAGAAGGCGCTGCAGGTCTATGAAGAAGGCCAGGAATACGACATCATGGGCGAGCTGCTGGAGAAGTTGAACAAGGAAAGCGAAGCCATCGAGATTTACAAGAAAAGCGGCAACAGCGACAACCTGGTCAAGCTCCTGCTCAAGCGCAAAAACGTCGAGGCCGCCGGCACCGTCCTGGAGAACAACAACCGTTTCCAGGAAGCCGCCGAGCTGTACTACAATTACGAACGCTATGACAAGGCGGCCCAGATCTACGAAAAAAAAGGGTTCTACAAGAAAGCCGCCTACATTTATGAAAAAAGCGGCAACATCAAGAAAGCCGCCGGCAATTTCGAAAAATGGTTCATCACCAGCTTTGACACCACGGTAGGCTACCAGAGCTCCAAGCAGCTTGAGCAGGAACTGCTCAAGGCCGTGGACCTGTACGTTCAGCTGAACGAGCTGGAGAAAGCCTACGACTTGCTGATCAAGTATGGCAAATTCGAGAAAGCCGCCGAGATCGCCTTCAAGATGAACCGCGTTTCCGACGCGGCCAAGAACTACGAGCGCGCCCAGCTGCCGCTCAAGGCCGCCGAGATGTACGAGAAACTGGACCAGCCCAAGATCGCCTTCCTGCTGCGCGGCGAGCACGCGTTCGCCAAGGGCAGCACCCTGGAGGCGGCCGAATGGTTCCTCAAAGGCGAGGACTACACCCGCGCCGCCGAGCTCTTCGAATGGGACAAAAAATTCGCCAAGGCCGCGCACTGCTACTTCATGAACCAGAATTTCCTGGGCGCCGCCGACAACTACCTCAAGGACAGCAACGAGGAAGAGGCGGCCAAGATGTTCGAAATGGGCCGGGAATGGAAGATGGCCGCCAACATCTCGCTGAAATACGGCAAGTTCCAGAAGGCGGGCGAGCTGTACGAAAACGCCCAGGAATATTTCAAGGCCGGGTCTTCCTTCATCAAAGTGGACGACGACCGCCGCGCCCTGGCCAATTTCCAGCTCGTCCCCGTCGACTCGCCCGACTACAACTCGGCCATCACCCACATGGCGAACATCTTCCTGAAGAACCGCAAGCCGCAGCTGGTCATCGAGAAGATCGAGAAGCTGCTGGGCGAGAATGCCATCGACAAGTCGAACATCGAGTGGTTCTACGTGCTGGGCCAGGCCTACGAGAACTCCGGCAACTTCAAGAAGGCCTTCGAGATCTACCAGATGATCCTGACCGAGGACTATTCCTTCCGCGACGTGCACCAGAAGATCAAGGACGTGGAGAACCTGATCCAGAAATACAAGGAGATGGAGCTGATCAGCGAGGACTCCAGCGAGCGCTACCGCATCATCGAGAAGATCGGCGAGGGCGGCATGGGCGTGGTGTTCAAGGCCGAGGACACGGTGCTCAAGCGCGTGGTGGCCCTGAAGATCCTGAACAAGACCCTGGTCGCCGACAAGCGCAACCTGGAGCGCTTCTTTTCCGAGGCGCGCTCCACCGCCTCCCTGACCCAGGCCAACATCGTCACCGTCTACGACGTCGGCCAGATCAAGGACGACTATTTCATTTCCATGGAGTACATCGAGGGCGAGAACTTCATGAATCTCATCCGCCGCAAGAAGGCCTTCTCCCCCTCGCAGGTCATTTTCATCGCCATCAAGCTCTTCAAGGCCCTTGATTATTCGCACCGCAAGGGGATCATCCACCGCGACATCAAGCCGCACAACATCATGATCACCAAGCAGAAGGAGATCAAGATCATGGACTTCGGCCTGGCCGTGATCCTCGGCGACCAGAAGAAAGGCGAAAGCGGCGTCATCACCGGCACGCCCTATTACATGTCCCCGGAGCAGATCCAGGGCATCCCCGTGGATCACCGCACCGACATCTACTCGTCGGGCACCACCCTCTTTCACCTGACCACCGGTCACGTCCCCTTCAAGGGCGAGAACATCTTCTACCAGCACCTGTTCGACCCGGTGCCGCCGATCAAGAAGTACCGCAACGACGTTCCCGAAAAGCTTTGCTACATCATAGAAAAATGCATGGAGAAGAAGCGCGAGCAGCGTTTCCAGAGCGCCATGGAAGTGCTGAACGAGATGAAGACCATCAAAATTTAATTCAACAGCAGGAGAAGAAAATGGATTTTGCCCTGAGCGAAGAACACTTGGCTTTCAAGGAAGAGACGCATAAGTTCGCCGAAAAGGAAATGCGCCCCAAGAGTCACGAATACGACGAGAAGAACGAGTTTCCCCTCGAGATCATGCAGAAGGCCTTCGAAGCCGGCTTTCTCACCTCGGGCATTCCGGCCGAATACAACGGCGCCGGCTTCTCGACCCTGATCAACACCATCGTCTGCGAGGAGCTCGCCTGGGGCTGCGCCGGCATGTACACATCCATCATGGCCAACACCCTGGCCACCACCCCCATCGTCCTCTTCGGCAGCGACGAGCAAAAAAAGAAGTTCCTGACGCCGCTGACCGAGAAGATGACTTTCGCCTGCTTCGCCCTCACCGAAAAGGAGGCCGGCTCGGACAATTCCGCCATCCAGACCACCGCCGTCAAAAAAGGCGACCATTACGTCATCAACGGCTCCAAGACCTTCATCACCAACGGCGGCGTTTCGCAGTTGGGCGTGGTTTTCGCCTCCACCGACAAGACGCGCGGCGCCCGCGGCCTGACCGCCTTCATCGTGCCCATGGACACGCCGGGCATCACCATCGGCAAGCATGAGAACAAAATGGGGCATCGCGCCTCCAACACCACCGAGATCTATTTCGACGAGGTCAAGGTCCCGGCCGCCAACATCCTCAGGCGCGAGGGCATGGGTTTCATCATCGCCATGAAGACCCTGGACTACGCCCGGCCCGCCGTGGGCGCCGGCGGCGTGGGCGTGGCCCGTGCCGCCTTCGAGGAAGCGCTGAAGTACTCCCAGGCGCGGGTGCAGTTCGGCAAGCCCATCGCCACTTTCCAGCACAACGCCTTCAAGCTGGCCGAGATGGCCACCGAAATCGAGGCGGCGCGGCTGATGGTCTACCGCTCGGCCTGGATGCTCGACAACGGCATGAAGGCCTCCAAGGAGTCGGCCATGGCCAAGGTCATGGCCACCGACGTGGCCATGAAGGTCACTGTCGACGCCGTCCAGCTCTTCGGCGGTTACGGCTACATGAAGGAATACCCGGTCGAGAAAATGATGCGCGACGCCAAGCTGCTGCAGATATACGAGGGAACGAACGAGATCCAGAAGCACGTCATCTCGCTGGAGCTGCTGGGCGCCACCAAGAACATCGGCTGACGCCGGCCGCGAAGCGGAACCATGGCCATCCAGATCGACGGCGACCGACTCACCCTCGAGGAATTCGACCGCGTTGCCCGCTTGCGCAAGCGCGTCGAGCTTTCTCCGGCCGCGCAGGAAAAGATTCGCAACTGCCGGCGTGTCCTCGAGGATTTCATCCACAGCGACAAGCCCTATTACGGCATCAATACCGGTTTCGGCGCCTTGGCCCAGCGGCGCATCGAAAAGAAGGACCTGAAGCGGCTGCAACGCAACCTGATCCAGAGCCATACCGCCGGGGTCGGCCCCTGCCTGCCCGCCGACATCGTGCGCGGCGTCATCCTGCTGCGCGCCAACGTCCTGGCCAAGGGCTATAGCGGCGTGCGCCTGGAAGTGGTGCAGCTGCTGCTGGACCTGCTCAACAAGGACATCGTGCCCATGATCCCATCCAAGGGCTCGGTGGGCGCCTCCGGCGACCTGGCCCCGCTCTCCCACCTGGCCATGGTGCTGATCGGCGAGGGCGAGGTGCAGTTCCAGGGTAAGGAGCAGAACGCGGCCGTCGCCCTCAAAAAGGCGGGGCTGCAGCCTCTCGAGCTCCTGGAAAAGGAAGGCCTGGCCCTGATCAACGGTACCCAGGTCATGACGGCCATCGGCATCTTCAATTTGCTCGAGGCGGAAAACCTGGTCAAAACGGCCGATATCGCCGGCGCCATGACCTTCGAGGCCCAGCTCGGGAGTCCCTCGCCATTTTACGAGGAGATCCAGGACGTCCGCCGTCATCCGGGGCAGATGGAGAGCGCCCGCAACGTCATGCACCTGATCAAGGATTCGCCGCTGTGGATGTCGCATCAGGGCAAGAAAAAAGTGCAGGACGCGTACTCCGTCCGCTGCATCCCCCAGGTGCACGGCGCGGTGCGCGACACCCTGAAGCACGTGCGCCGCGTCCTGGAGATCGAGACCAATTCCGCCACCGAGAACCCGCTGATCTTCCCTGAAAAAAAGATCATCCTCTCGGGCGGCAATTTCCACGGCGAGCCGGTGGCTTTCGCCATGGATTTCCTGTCCATCGTCATGACCGAGCTTGGCAACATCTCCGAGCGGCGCATCGACCGCCTGATCAATCCCGCATCCAACATGGGGTTGCCCAACTTCCTGGTCGCCGACAACGGGCTGAACTCGGGCTTCATGATCGTGCACGTCACCGCCACGGCGCTGGCCTCGGAAAACAAGTCCCTGGCCCACCCGGCGTCGGTGGACAACATTCCCACTTCGGCCAACCAGGAAGACCACGTCAGCATGGGCACCATCGGCGCCCGCAAGGCGCGCGAGATCATCGGCAACCTGCGCCTCATCCTGGCCATCGAGCTGATGGCCGCCGCCCAGGCGCTCGATTTCTATGAATTGAAAAGCTCGCAGCCGCTGGAAAACGTCAAGGCCCTGATCCGCAAACAGGTGCCCTTCCTTACCGAAGACACGCGCATGGACCTCCCCATCCGCCATATCGCCGACCTGATCGAAAGCGGGCAACTGGTCGTTGCCGCCGAAAAATCGGGCCTGCAGCTCCTGTAATGTTCCAGCTCATCCTCCTGGCTTGGGTCATCTATATCCTCTACCGCTGGCTGCGGCGCGGCGCCTCGCCGGCGCCAAAACCGCGAACGTACGCACCGCCTCCTGGAGGGGCGGTTGAGGAGATGGTCCAGGACCCGCTCTGCGGCACCTGGGTTCCCCTCGGCCAGGCCGTGCTTCTGGACACAAAACGGGAGAAACACTATTTCTGCTCGCCTGAATGCCGCGACAAGTATCTAAAAGAGAAGCACTACTAGTGTTAGTGATAGTGTTAGTGTTAGCAGGAGACTAGAATGAAATCCAGAGTCTTTTCACCAAAACTCTTTCTTTTTCTTCGCAAACACTAACAACATCACTACCACTTTTCTTTTAGGGCTTTGGTGCTTGGAATTAAACTCTTACCTTACGCCGTCTGCCTCACGCCCTTACGCCGAGAGCTCATTAATCACCCCAGAGCCACGTCCAAAAACATCATGGCCGCGAAGCCGAGCATGGCGCCGATGGTGGACAGGTCGGTTTCATCACCCCGCTGCGCCTCGGGGATGAGTTCCTCCACCACCACGAAGATCATGGCGCCGGCGGCGAAAGCCAGGGCATAGGGCAGCAGCGGCTTGACCAGCAGGACCAGGAAGGCGCCGACCACGCCGGCAACCGGTTCGACGAGCCCGGACAGCTGTCCGTACCAGAAGGCCTTGAAGCGGGAGAACCCTTCCCGGCGCAAGGGAATGGCGACAGCGGCCCCTTCGGGAAAATTCTGCAAGCCGATGCCGAAAGCCAGCGCCAGGGCGCTGCCCAACGCCGCCGGTGTCCAGCCGCCGGCCAGCTGGCCGAAGGCGACGCCCACGGCGAGGCCCTCCGGGATGTTGTGCAGCGTGATGGCCAGGATCAGCAGCGTGCTCCGCTGCCAGGAAGTCTTGATCCCCTCCACCTTCCGCGAATCGAGCCCCATATGCAGGTGGGGCAGGATCTTGTCGATGGCCAGCAAAAAGGCGCCGCCGCTCAAGAAACCGACCACGGCCGGCAGCCAGGCCGGACCCCCTCCCGCCGCGGACATCTCGATGGCCGGCTTGAGCAGCGACCAGTAGCTGGCGGCGATCATCACCCCGGCGGCGAATCCCAGCATGGTGTTGAGAATTCGTTTTTTTATGGATTTGAAAAAGAACACCATGGCGGCGCCCAGGGCGGTGACCCCCCAGGTGAACATCGTCGCCAGCAGCGCCAGCAGCACCGGACTCGTTTCCCGCAACCAAGCTGTTTCCATGTGTTGTCCCCGCAGCCATTATACAATAAAAAGGAACTCCGCCGCCGGCGGCCGCAACTCACGACTTCCGCCGGTGATACCCCTTCTCGGCATACGGCTGAAGCTTCTCCAACCACAACGCCTCGAGTGTCCGCAGGTCAGCGCTGTAATCGTACCCCGGGTCCTGCTTCACCGCCAGGTGGTCCAGAACCTCGAAGGCGAAGCGATCCATGCCCAGCGTATTGAAAGCCTGCTGCAGTTCCTTGTTCATATGCAGATCGTTCCTGAGCTGGAACATTTCGCTATTGAGCTTGCCCTGGAGGTCCATGGCGCGGGCGATGTAGATCTTCCCATCCACAAGGTTTTTGACCATGTAAACGCCCATGTCCGGCGGCGTTCGCTTGTAGCGCTCCCTGATCTCTTTTTTATCCATCATCTTCCCCGGTTTCTGGTGTCGTTGCTCCCGCGTCCCCGCGCTCGACCGGCCGCCATTCCGCCGCCCAGCGGCTGAAGGGCTCCCCGTACGCGGCTGCAAAAGCCGCTTCCATCCCCTTGCCGGCGCCCAGCCCGTCCAGCAATCGACGCAGGCGCGGCATGCCGTATTCATCGACCAGGTCCTGCACCGCCTGCAGGCTCTCCATATAGGCCACGTAAGCGGGGCGCGCCTGGCGCGGAAAACCGCCGGCCAGCAGCCCCAGGGGGATCAGCTGGCTGACGCTGACCGCCTCGTCGCCGCTGAGGAACTGCGCCAGCCCCTCGTGCAGCCACATGGGCGTTGCCGGCGCCAGCGCATGCAGCAGGGCGTGGACGTACTCGTGGAAGAGCACCCGCCGCAGCTCCCGCTCCCGGCCCGCGGCGCCCTGCACCGGCAAGCGGATCTTGCCGTCCGCCTTGCCGAACATGCCGCCGGACCACTCCGGGGCGCGGGTGACGTCGGAAAAATCCTTGCCGGTGTACAGGATGACGGTGACCGGCTCGGAAGGGAAATAATCCAACTCCTTGCCGATATCGGCGTAGGCGTCTTTCAGGATATCCAGCACCGTGCGCTTCATCTCCTCGTGCTCATAGCCGTCGAAGAGCACGACGAAGTGGGCCGTGCGCGCGTCGTCGTAATCGCGCTGCACCTCGATCTCTTGCGTCAGCTGCGCCTGCAACTGGAGCAGTTCGCCGTCCTGGCGCAGGGCCAGGGCTGCCTGCACCTGTTCCTGCGCTTCCGTCAGCTTGTTTTGCCGGTACAGGGAAAGGGCAAGCGCCTTGCGCGCGGCAAACGGGTCAACCGCGCCGGATGCTGTCGGCAGCGGCTCGCCGTCCGTCGATCCAAGCAGGTTCGCGCCCCGGGTGTCCGGGGCAAAATCTTCCGCGGTTCCCGCTTCAGCCGTTGCCTCCGGGTCACTCCCTCGCGGCGCGAAAGCCGGGTGGGGCGTTTGCGCGGCGGCGTTCGCCCCGGTCACGGCAGCCGGTTCCGGGCCGCGGCGCAGGAGTATTGCCGCAACCGCCCCCATGACAAGCAGAAACGCGGCCAGCGCCAGTATCAGCCGCTTTTGCCGCTGCCGATGATAGACGTATTGCGGATTTTGCCAATTACGGCTCATGTCAGAAGATCGCGTAGGCGCCCGCGGCCATGATGCGTTCGCTGCGGCCGTCGGCATAGCCCAGGGTGACCGCATTCACCGCGATGCGCGGCTGCGCCTGGGGGATGTAGATGCGGTCGAGGTGGATGACCGCCGCCGGCGAAGAAAAGTCCTTGGGGCCCACGGCGCCGCCGAAATGCTCGCTGCGGCCGAAGGCGATGTGCAGCCCCAGCTTTTCGTCGAGCAGGATCTCGCCGATCGGCGCCAAACCGAAGTCCGCCAGCACGCCGAAGCCCAGCTCGGCCATGTTGCCGTAGGCCGGCTCGGCGGCCAGGTGCGCGCGCTCGGCTTCGGCCTGCGGCCCTTCGCCGTGCGCCGCCACGGCGCGGTTGGCATGAATGGCGAACAGGACCACCTCGCCATCGATCTCGACCGGCAGAGTGCCCTCGGTACGGCTCTCCCCATCCCCCTCGCCCTCATAAGGGACGATGTAGGCTTCGCCGCTGGGCAGGTTGCCGGCGCTGCCGGCTTCCGGGAAGCGCCCCGAGCTGGCGTGAGCGGTGCGCTGGCGCAAGTCGAAATGGACGCTGAAGTCGTTCGCGCCGTCCACGGTGAAGGAGATGTCGGCATGGTCGGCCTCGTCGAGCCTGGTTCTCAGGGCGTCGACGCGCCGCGCCACTTCGCCGTAGTCGATGCGCAGAGCGGGGATCATCGTTGCCGCAAAACCGGGCATGGTGGCCGCCCGGAAACCGTGGCTCCTGGCGGCGACTTTCAGCGGGGCGGTAGTGGAGAACTCGGTCGGGGCCAAAAAGAGCTGGGTGGCGGCAAATACCCGACTGAAGGTCGTCGCCCTGCCCTTGCTGGGCAGGAACGCCGCCATGTCCGGTGGGGGAGAATTCAGGATGATTGCCTCTTCCGGCAGGTCGGCGTTATTGGAGCCCACGTCGGCATAGGCAACCAGCTCCACCCTCTCGAGCGGGATGCTGGCGCGGGCCTCATTCAAGGCGACATACCATTCAAAAGCGAGGCCGCGGCGTTCTTTCCAGGCCGGGTTATCGCGCTTCGCCTCGCGCGGAACATCGACCAGGATGGCGAGGGCGCGATCCGTTTCGAAGCGGGGGAATACGGAGCGGATCAGGGCGACCAGTTCTTCAGGGGGCAATTTGAGCATAGGCATCCTCCAGCGGCCATTATACCTGTTTGGAAATGCTTATAAAAGGACAGGGCGAGAAGGATCGAGGTTATGCAACGTATATGTGCGCTGCCGTCTGATTCCCGGACTTTGCCATGCACCAGCAGCGCTCGAAGCTCGTTCACAGATACCTATCCAGCTAATTATTGCAATCCTCAGCGGAGCAGATATAGTAGTTTTCTTCCGTTGCTGCCCTGCTCCGCTGCGCGAACTCCCCAGCAAATGCACTTTTCGTATAGGCCGTGCAATGCTTCTTCATTACCTGTTACGATGTCTCGTCAACATTAGCTCCAAAGGAGGTATCCCAGACCCACATCCAGTTATCGTTTTGCATCCTCCGAAATCATACCTGCGCCATTGCCTGAAATTAATTTCAGCCGAAACATTCCGGTTAACGCAGCGGCTGGCGGATGACGGTCTTCCACTTGGCCGGATCGGCCTTGCGGATGTCGGAGAGATAAATCTCGTGGTGCTTGCCGGAACGCTTGCCCACCGTGTCGATAAAGGCGTGAACGCGAGCCGACGGTGGGGCCCTCGGCCGTGAAGGGGCCGATATGCAGGATCTGGGCGGCATGTGCCTTCGGCGAAGGACTCGAAACGCATCTTGGCGAGCGCCGGGGAGGTTTTTTTTCTTTTTCACCTCGGCGATGGTGTCGCGCACCATGGCCGGCATTGACGAACTCGGGCTGCATGATCATCATCGTCCACTTCCAGTCGGACTTGTCGCCAGCGGTGAAGGCCGCCATGTCGTCGGCCCACCACAACCCTTCCAGCGGCAGCACGCCGTAATCGATGGCCAGCGTCTTCTTCACCTTGAACTTGATGGCATACGCCACCGAGAAGAGCGCCTCGACCGCCTCCTGGTAGGAGGCCGAGGTGTTGGGGTCGCCCTGGCCGTCGACCATCAGGAAATTCATGGCCGGCACATCGACTTGGGCGACCTCTTTCGCCGAAGGCAGGTACAGGCGCTTGAGGTCCTTTTTGAAATCGATCTTCTTCATGGGTCGCATCCCTCCTGGTCGGGTCGCATCGGCCGGAGCATTCGAAATCACGATCATCCATATGCCGGCCGGAAATTCAGCACATTTCCTATAATTTCAAGAAAGCACGATTATCCATATGCCGGCCGGAAATGAATGTCAAGCCGCAACCATGGATGCCCTGCAAAAAAGTAGGGGCACGGCGCGCCGTGCCCCCACGTGACAAAAATCCGATCTAGTACGTCTTCAGCTCGCCGATGGCGCCCTCGACCGCGTGCAGGATGTCGCGCTTCTTGACCGTCTCCATCATGGCGTTGTGGTCGGGGTAGAGCGGCCGGTCCTCGCCCAGGTGGGCGACGACCTTGCGCACCGCTTCCTTGGCGGCCAGCGTGCCCTTGCCCGGGGTGAAACTCGCGGAAATCGAGCGCCTGCGCGGCGGCGATGAACTCGATGCCCAGGATGCCGTAGGCGTTGTCGATGATCTGCCGGGTCTTCAGCGCCGTGTTCATGCCCATGGAGACGAAGTCCTCCTGGTCGGCGGCGGCCGGGATCGACTGGATCGAAGCGGGCATCGACAGGATGCGCTGCTCGACGATCAGCATGTCGGCCGTGTACTGGCTGAGCATGTGGCCCGAATACATGCCGGCGCCCTTGGTCAGGAAGGCCGGCAGCCCCACGCTCAGCGCCGGGTTGAGCAGCCGGTTCAGGCGCCGCTCGGAGATGACGCAGGCCATGGTCACGCAGGCGCCCATCATGTCCAGCGGCACCGAGATCGGCGAGCCCTGGAAGTTGGCGCCGGTGAGCACCACCTTGTCGTCGGCCAGGAAGATGGGGTTGTCGCCCACGCCGTTGAGCTCGATCTCGATCTGGCTGCGCGTCCAGCGCAGCTGGTCGCGGGCGGCGCCCAGCACCTGCGGCGTGGAGCGCATGCTGTAGGCGTCCTGCACCTTGACCTTGACCTTGCCCAGCAGGTCGGAGCCCTCGATGATGTGCTTGATGTTCTCGGCCGAGGTGACCGCGCCCTGGAAGCCGCGCAGCTTGTGCAGGCGGGCGTCGTAGGGCTTCATGTTGGCCATCAGCGCCTCCAGGGTCATGGCCGCCGCGATCTCGGCCTGCTTGAGCAGCCGCTCGGTCTCGTAGATCTGCAGGCAGGCCATGGCCGTTGATCAGGTTGCTGCCGTTGATGGCCGCCAGGCCGTCGCGGGCCTTGAGCCCGGGCACGGGGATGCCGGCTTTTTTCATGGCCGCGGCGCCGCTCAGGCGCTCGCCCTCGAAGAAGGCCTCGCCCTCGCCCATCAGCAGCAGCGCGATCTGGCTCATGGGCGCCAGGTCGCCGCAGGCGCCGACGCTGCCCTTGTTGCAGACCACCGGCGTCACCCCCTTGTTCAGCATGTCCACGTAGGTCTGGGTGATCTCCGGCCGGCAGCCGGAATAGCCGTTGGCGTGGACATTGATGCGCGCCAGCATGGCCGCCCGCACCTCGGGGATGGGCACCGGCGTGCCGATGCCGGCGGCATGGTTGTAGATCAGGTATTTCTGGAACTGGCCGACCTGCTCGTCGGTCAGCACCACCTCGGAAAACTCGCCGATGCCGGTGTTGACGCCGTACATGATCTCGCGCGCCTCGATGCGCTTCTCGATGAAGGCCCGGCAGGCCTTGATCCGCTCCACGGCGTCGGCATGCAGCTCGACCTTTTCCAGGCCGTAGGCCACCTTATACACATCTTCGATCTTCAAGTTCTTCCCGGTCACGATCACAGCCATTTTTCCTCCTTCTTGCCTTTTTATTCGCCAGGGACCATTTTATAGAAAAGGCCATTTTTTTTCAACCATTCCGGCGCCCCGGGCAACGGGCAGGCGGCTTTCTTGACAACAATGGTATAATTTATGCCAGGCATGGATAAAGGAGAAGCAAAAATGGCCGAGGAAAAAGAACAGACATTCGAATTTCAGTCGGAGGTCAAGCAACTGCTCGACATCCTGGTCTACTCGCTCTATAAAAACAAGGAGGTGTTCCTGCGCGAGCTGGTGTCCAACGCCGCCGACGCCCTGAACAAGATGCAGTTCGAGTTCCTGACCGTGCCCGACCTCGAGGGCCGGGACCAGGAGCTGAAGATCACCATCGCCGTCGACAAGAAGCACGACACGCTGGTGGTCGAGGACAACGGCGTGGGCATGACCCGCGAGGAGCTGGTGCAGAACATCGGCACCATCGCCCACTCCGGCACCCTGGACTACCTGAAGCGGCTGAAAGAGAGCCAGGCCGCCGGCCAGGTGGACCTGATCGGCAAGTTCGGCGTCGGCTTCTACTCCAGCTTCATGGTGGCCAGGGAGATCCACATCACCACCCGCTCCTGGCAGAAGGACGGCAAGGCCTGGCTGTGGAAGTCGACGGGCGAAAGCAGCTACACGATCGAGGAAACCGAAAAAGAGGGGCGCGGCACGCGCATCGAGCTGCTGCTGAAAAAGGACGAAAAGGAGTTCCTGGAAACCTACCGCCTGAAGAACATCATCCTCAAGCACTCCAAGTTCGTCCCCTTCCCCATCACCCTGGACGGGGAAAAGATCGAGCGCCAGGACGCCGTCTGGACCCAGCCCAAGTCCAAGCTGGCCGAAAAGGACTACGCCGAATTCTACAAGTTCTTCGAGAACACCCAGGAGGAGCCGGAAACCTGGCTGCACCTCTCCTCCGACGCCCCGGTGCAGTTCCAGGCGCTGCTGTACGTTCCCAAGACCTCGTTCGAACTGCTGGGGCTGATGAAGACCGAGCCCGGCGTCGACCTCTATTCCCGCAAGGTCCTCATCCAGAAGGGCTCCAAGGAGATCATGCCCGAGTACCTGCGCTTCGTCAAGGGCATCATCGACTCCGAGGAGATCCCGCTGAACATCTCGCGCGAGACGTTCCAGAACAACGTGCGCATCGACAAGATCCGCAAGCACGTGGTCAAGAAGCTGCTGGAGCACCTGGAGGCGATCAAGGACAAGAAGCGCGAGAAGTACCTCGCGCATCTGGAAGAACTTCAGCAAGAACTTCAAGGAAGGCGCGGTCAACGACTTCGACAACCGCGAAAAGCTGGCGCCGCTGCTCCTCTTCCCCAGCTCCAAGACCAGCGGCGACGAGCTGATCGACCTGAAGCAGTACGTCGGCCGCATGGGCGAGGGGCAGAACGAGATCTACTTCCTGGGCGGCAGCGACCGGCAAACGATCGAAAAGAACCCGGCCCTGGAGATCTTCCGCAAGCAGGACCACGAGGTCCTGTACCTGACCGATCCCCTGGACGAGTTCGTCCTCGACCACCTGCGCGAGTACGACAAGAAACCCTTCAAGATGGCCGAGAGCGCCGACATCCCGCTGGAAGAAAAGAGCGGCGGCCGGCGACGAAGCGCCGCCAAGGACGCGGAGAACCTGATCACCTACCTGAAGACGGTCTACGGCGAACAGGTCCAGGACGTGAAGATCTCCAAGCGCCTGATCGACAGCCCCTGCCTGCTGCTCAACCCCGCCGACGGCCCGTCGGTGCAGATGGAGAAGATCATGAGGATGGTCAACAAGGACTACCAGCTCTCCAAGCGCGTCCTCGAGATCAACCCCGGCCATGCCCTGATCAAGAAGATGGTCGCCCTGCACAAGGCCGACCCGGCGGCGCCGCTGCTGAAAACCCTGGCCCTGCAGCTGCTGGACAACATGAAGCTGCGCGAGGGGATCGTCAGCGACACCGAGGCCACCATCGCCCGCATCCAGCAGATCATGCTCGACGCCGACGCCCCGCTGGACGGGGCCGCCACGCGCCGCGCACCGAGCGGCACCGGCCTCAAAGACTAACGCGCCAAGTCAATCTAAAAAGCGGTGACCAGGCCGACGCCGAAGCGGGGATACTTGCCGCTGCCCGACGTGAACGCATAGGTGGCCTCGGCCACCAGGCGGAAATTGCGCCGCAGCAGCCAGCCGCCGTAGGCCGTGCCCGCCGTGTAATCCAGGGCATCCTGGTCGGAATCGACCCAGTTGAACATGCCCCGCCCCGTACCACGGGCTGTCGTCGCCGCGCGGCAGGTAGATCAATTCGGCGAAGCCGCCGCGGGTGGCGATCTCGGGCGGCACCCGGCGGAAAGAAGGGTTGTTGTCGCGCCGCTCCACGTACTGCAGGTTCAGCTCCAGCTTGGGCGACGGTCCAGGTGCGGTCGGCGCCGGCCATCCACATGCTGTTGACCCGGCCCGTCGCCCCTCCTCCTTGCCGACGTAGCCGAAAGCGCCGACGCGCAAATTCTCGCCGATGTCCTGCGAGACCCGCCCCATCACGTTCTTGTACTTGTCGGCGTCGAAACGGCCGCCGGGGTTGGCCTCGCTGTCGCCGATGCCGCTGCCGTTGACGACCTCCAGCACCAGGTCGGTCCCGCTCTTGAGGCCGTAGGTGAGCATGATGCCGCGGTCGTAGGTCAGGTCGATGCCCGAGAGACCCGGCCTGGTTTTCTAGATGCGGTAGTTTTCGTAGGTCAGCCGCAGCTCGCCCTTGAACAGCGGATCGGAGACCTGGAACTGGCCGACATGACATCCAGGTCGCCGAGGATGTCGTTGAACATGAGGAAGGCGTCCTCCAGTCCGGCGACTTTGCCCGTTTCGCTGAAGAAGAAATAGAAATAATAGGAGACATTGCGGAACAGCTCGCCGCCCGACAGCAGCTTGATCAGGTAGGGGGTGGAAAGGTCGAGCGTCTCGCCATTGCCGCTGTTGAACGAGGCAAAGCCCTCGAAGCGCAGGGCCACGGGAAGGTCGCGGAGCAGCGAAACTTTATCGTCGCCGGTGTCGGCGAAATAGCGCGGCGCCTCCTTGTCCTTGAGGACGAACCCGTTGGCGGCGAACTCTTCGCCATAGGGCTTCAGCCTCGGGAAAGGGGCTGTGGCAGATCTTGCACGACATCTGGTACTTGCGGGCGAAGGCCGGCATGGCCGCTCAGGAAATCAACCGCGCCCAGGACAAAAAACAGCAGCATGAAAATCACAGCATTTTTTCATGTTTTTCTCCTTAGTCGACGACTGGTCGATGACGGTCGAATGCTCGTTGACCCGGATGATCTCCGCCTCGTCGGCGGGCACGCCCAGGAAATCGGCCACCGGCTTGACCAGTTTCTGGTAGTTCAAAACGGCCGTGACTCTTCAGCGGGCCCGATGGCGATATCCTGCGGCAAGGTGAAGGTGCAGGTCTCCAGCTTGGTCTCGCGCGGGCCGATACGGTAGTCGACACCCTGGGACTTGGTGTTCCACTGCTGGATGGTCATCCGTCCCTGGGGGTCGAAATAGGGCATGCGGAAGATGCGGTCGCCGAGCGGGATGCCGTCGCGCTGCACGCCCTTGAAATCCGGGATCGTTCAGGGCGATGCCCATGTCCTGGTAGGCCAGCACGTCGCTGCCGATGGTGTACTCCTCGCCCTCAAAACCCTTTTTGTCGACCGGCAGATGATAGATCTTTCCCTTCGGCGTCGACCGCCTCCACGTGCATCCAGACGATGCGGTCCTCGACCGAGCCGGTGGGGAACTTGTGGCCCGGTCTTCTGGTTGAACAGGGCCACCGTAAATTTCACCTTGTCGCCCGGCTCCGCTTCGCGGATATCGGGATGGATGCGCAATTCGATCGTCCCCTGCACCTTGCCCGGGTCATGGGCGCCGTGGAACAGGTGCTGGCGCACGTCGGGATACTTGTTGCCCATGGCCGCCGAATACCCCTCGGCGTAGGTCATGTGGCAGTCGTGGCACTTCACCCCCTCCTTGGCATAGGGGCCGTCTTTCCACTCCAGGTGGGTCGACTTCACCCAGACGCCGTAGGGGCTCTTCTCGTTGTGGCAGGCGCCGCAGAATTCGGCCTTGCCCAGAAAATCCGACTTGGCCAGGTTGTGCTCGGGGGAATTTTTGCCCTGGCGCGGTCCGTACTTGGTCTTGCCCGGCTGGAGATGAAGTTGAAGTTGTAGGGCGTGTCGCCGGCGAAACCGGTCACCGTGTGGCAGACGTCGCAGGAGACCGACTCGTTGGCCCGGCTGTTCTTTTCGGGA
>CAVSZS010000004.1:0-320979 GCA_963732485.1 Candidatus Aminicenantota bacterium | reverse complement strand
CAGCAGCGAATACATTGCGATCTTTTTCAATCTCCACCCCCTGACAAGGCATTCATTGTTAATGATTTGGTTGCTTTAATCAACATTTTTTTGTCATGACTATATTGTCTTCTCCGAAGAGATGCCGATCAACTGACCGGCGGCATCATAAGCCTCGAGTCGATACGTATAGGGAATATCCTTTTCCAGGTACTTGTCCTGCATCTGGAACTGATTGTTCTGCAATTCGGAGGAGGCGATTGTCTTCAGTACTACAAAATCTTCGCTGCCCTTGCTGCGCATGAGACGGTATTGGGCCACGGGATAATCCGAAATTGCGCCCAGGAATCTGATAGCTCCATATTGGCGCATGATGCTGAAGGCCTTGATCTCGCGTCGTTCAACCTGCAGGTCCAGGCCCAGCAGAATGGAAAACGTCGCTTCACTGGTACCGTTTATGGAGGCATTGACAACGTCACTGATGCGGACCAGGCAACGGTTGGAAGGAGTGGCGGGAACGGTCCAGGGATAACTGCTTTTGTTGGCCGTGGTTGCGATCACTTCCTGCCAATGGCCACCCTCATCAAGTGTATATTCGATCTTCACGTTCGCAATCGTCCCGGCCGTTTCCCAAGCGATGTTTTGTTTCGTGCCCATCACCCATTTTTCCCCCCCATTGGGGGACTTCAGGGTCATAAAGTTCAGGATGCCGGAAAAGTCGTGAACCTTTGCCAAAAAAACGTCGGAATCACGTTGGAATGAATAACGAGGATCTCCCCATTTGGAAGTGCTGGTTCCCAGGATATAAATACTGCCCAGTTCATCGATGGCGATGTCTTTTGCATCATCAGAGCCGCTTCCCCCAAAGAAAGCGTGCCACAACAACTCCCCATTTTCATTTACCTTGGCGATGAACGCATCGCTTCCTCCCGAAAAAGGATGCCGCGGTGCTCCCCAGGCGCCTTTACTATCCCCGGCGATATATGTATTCATGTCGCTATCAATCGTGATCGCGCTCCCAGAATCATTTTCATCCCCGCCCAAATATGTATCCCATTTTTTTTCTGCGCTGTCAGTACCAAGATATTGAGAAAACTTGGCAATATATGCCTCGAGCTTAACATGAGAATAATTATAGTTGCTGGCTCCAGTCACATACGCATTGCCGCTGCCGTCGGCCGTGATATCATTTCCATACGTATCCCCGCAATTAAAAAAATGATCGCTCCATTTATGGGATCCGTCGACATGTAACACATTAATTACGCCTTCAAATGCATCCCACCACAGCCAAGATCCTGTTCCAAATATATTTCCAAAATGATCGATAAACCAATGTGAGGTCTGCAAATATCCGCTCGGAGGAATCAATATGGTCTTCAATATATTCCCACCGGCTGAAAAATGAACCGTTTGCATGAAATAAGTAGGATGAAAAGAAATATCGGCAAATAATGTAATATTCCCTCTTGGATCAACCGAAATAGCATTAAACGACCCGGGCGAGAATGTGTGCCACTGCAAGTTTCCGTGGGCGGATATTTTCGCCAAAAATACATTCAGACCTTCCGAGAAGGGTCTTTTCGGCTTGCCCCAGGAGGAAGCGCTGCTGCCGGCAACAAAGACACTTCCCGATCCATCGACGGCGATGCCGCTGCCCGAATCAACCAAGTTCCCGCCCAGGAATCGGTGCCATTGCAAGATCCCCTCGGAGTTGAACTTGGCCACGAAGGCATCGCCATGGCCATCACCGACGACATAGACATTTCCAGCGTCATCGACGGTGATTGCTCTGCCCGCGTCACAACCTATCCCCTTCAGGAATGCGTTCCATTCCAAACCCGGTGTGGGCACATCCGCACTTTTCCCGGCACTGAGATCCTGGTCGCCAGCGCATTGTGAAACAGGAGAACGTAAATCCTGGGAGAGATCATCTGTGCAAATATTCGCAGGATCGATGGCAAGACAGCCAGACAGGATCAGCAGCGAATAAATTGCGATCTTTTTCAATCTCCACCCCCTAACAAGGCATTCATTGTTGCTGATTTGGTTGCTTTAAGCAACATTTTTTTGTCATGACTATATTGTCTTCTCCGAAGAGATACCGATCAACTGCCCATTGCCATCAAAGGCCTCGACGCGATACGTATAGGAAATATTCTTTTCCAGGTACTTGTCCTGCATCTGGAACTGGTTATTTTGAAGCTCTGAGGGAATAATTGTCTTCAACGTGAAAAAACCTTCATTACCCTTGCGGCGCATGAGGCGGAATTGGGCTGCGGGGTGATCCGGATTCGCATACAGGAAGCGGATGGCTCCATATTGGCGCATGATACTGAAGGCCTTGATCTCACGCCTCTCGGCCTGCAAATCCAGGCCCAGCAGAATGGAAAACATCGCTTCACTGGTACCGTTTATGGAGGCATTGACAACATCGCTGATGCGAACCAGGCAGCGGTTGGAAGGAGTGGCGGGAACGGTCCAAAGGTAAATGCCATTGTTGGCGGTGTGGGCGATCACTTCCAGCCAATGGCCACCATTATCAAGCGAATATTCGATCCTTACATCGGTGATAGTCCAGACAGTTTTCCAGCCAATTTTTTTTGTCGTGCCTGCCAGCCAAACTTCGCTGCCACTGGGTGAGGTTATCGCAATGGCAGACCTGCTTAGATTCAGTTTGGAGACAAAAACATCAAGAGAATTAGCCTCAAGAGGATTATCCCCATTTTTACTCCGGTCATAGGCCCCGGCAGTAGTTGGAAAATCTTTTGCACTTGTAGATCCGGTCATAATGATATTTTCCGAAGCGTCCAAAGCCAGGGAAGTACCCCGGGAGTATCCGCTCCCAAGATAGGTTGAGGCCAGCAATGAGGTCAAACTGGCGTTTAATCTGGACACAAAAACATTGCAATTATCATATTGATAACCTACACCCATATCGTATGTCCTGTCGTATGCCTCAGGGGTGGTCGGGAAATCTCTTGAGTTTGTATATCCGGTTACGTAGACGCTGCCAGAAATGTCCAATGCCAGGGAATTGCCAACGTCATCATCATACCCGCCCAGATAGGTGGAAGCCAAGAGCGTATGCAAGTCCCTGTCAAGTTTGGAAACAAACACATCTTCCATGCAATAAGAATCATATCCGGACGTCCAGCCATTATTTTCCCGGCAATAAGCCCCATCTGTGGTGGGGAAATCGCCTGATTCTCCATCTCCCGTAACGCCCATTACATAGACATTGCCATAACTGTCCAAAGCCATAGAATTGCCAAAATCATCATCACCCCCACCCAGATAGGTTGAGGCCAGCAGGGTGGTCAAATTGTTGTTCAACTTAGAGACAAAAGCATCCGCGTACTGTTCACTTACACCGTTCTTGTTAGGTGCGTACGCTCCGGCAGTTGCGGGAAAGTCTCTTGAATATGAATATCCAGTCAGATAAACATTGCCAAAATTATCCAAAACCAGGGAATTGCCTGAATCATTATTCCCGCCCCCCAAGAAAGTCGAAGCCTGCAGCCTAGTCAAATCACGATCAAACTTGGAGATAAAAGCGTCAAATTGCTCATAGTAAAGATCATTCGCCGCATTGTGTGTCGAATCGTAGGCTTCCTTGGTTGCGGGGAAATTCACAGATTCTGTTATTCCAGTCAGATAAACATTATCAAAACCATCAAGGCGCAAGGAATAGCCGATGTCTGAGTTGGAACCGCCCAGATAAGTCGAGGCTGATAGTTTCGTCAAGCCGCTATCTAATTTGGCAATAAATACATCTCCATAGCCAAACCTATTATTGGGATCATCACTGTCATTGAATACCCGGTCAAATGCCCCGGGAGTAGTGGGAAAATTTCTGGACCTGGTATACCCGGTAAGATAAACATTGCCCGCACTGTCCACCGCCAATGAATTGCATCCATCAATTTCTTCGCCTCCCAAAAACGTGGAAGCCAGCAGCTCGGTCAAGCTGCTGTTCAGTTTCGTCACAAAGACATCTCCTTTTTCTTCATAATGAGGACTAAATGCGCCTGCCGACGTAGGAAAATTTATGGAACCTGTGCGCCCTGCCACAAAGACATTGCCCCACCGATCCAGGACAAGAGACCCCGACATGTCATAGCTGTTTCCACCTAAATAAGTTGAAGCCAACAACATATCCAGCTCCGGGTCAATGATCAGAGCATGATTTTTATCATAGCGGCCTGTTACGGAAAAGCCATACAGGTTTTTTTCAATTAGCCGGTAACCCACTTTCACATCGTGGTGCTTGCCCGCGATCTCCTGCCAGGCAATTGGCGCCCTCATGGCCAGCTCGCCGAAACTGTTCTTAAGCAGCAGCCGACCGTCATTGGCTATCTTCAACCCAGCCACCCCCGCGACGCCGATTCTGATCGCATCCACTTCGCCCCGCGGGCTCACGTAAAACACCTTCTCCACGTTCCTGTTGCTGGCCTTGAGCTTTACTTCCACGTTGGGATAAACCCGGCCCAGCGAAACGCCCTGATAGGAGGCGACGCCGTTGCGCCAACGGCTGGGATCACCTCCCTTGAAATAGGAAACGATCGTCTCGGTTTGCCCTTCCCCCGCGCTCGTGAAATCGATCTTGGCTCCCTTCTGATCGACAAAGAATTCCTTGAACACCAACCCTTTCCCCGATGCTGAGCGCTTTTTTATGTCAGTTCCCTGTCCCCGTTTTCCAGGCTGGATATGAACGTTTTCCCCAGGCTTATGCAACGTATAAACAAGCTCCTTGTTGGTCAGAAAAAAACGACCGGCGAACAGGTCAGCCGCATACGTGACCTCATTCTGGAACTGGCCGACATTCTTCACGAACGGGATGGTGATGGCGGCGGCCTTGGCCATGATCTCCGTTTTGTTCAGGACCTGGTCTCCGGCTTGCGCCGGCAGGGATCCGCGGCCCGCCATGCCCTTTTTGGGACAAAGCAACCAACGAAAAGCAAAAATAATCCCGACAGCATCGACAGAAATATGATATTTCTTTTTACCGCCAGGCCGCCATTTTTTGCTTGTTTCATTTTTACCCCATTCTAGATTGATTTCTCGGAAGATATGCCGATCAGTTGCCCATTGGCATCAAAGGCCTCGAGTCGATATGTATAGGGAATGCCCTTTTCCAGGTACTTGTCCTGCATCTGGAACTGGTTATTTTGCAGCTCTGAGGGAGCAATTGTCTTCAGCGTGATAAAACCTTCATCACCCTTGCGGCGCATGAGATGGTATTGGGCCACCAGGGTGCCCGGATTGCCGCCCAGGAACTGGATGCCAGCCATATTGGCGCATGATACTGAAGGCCTTGATCTCGCGCCGTTCGGCTTGCAAGTCCAGGTCCAGCAAAATGGAAAACACCGCGTCACTCGCATCGCGGACGGCCGCATTGGCAGCATCGCTGATCCGGACCAGGCAGCGGCTGGAAGGAGTGGCGGGAACGATCCAGGGATAACTGCCGTTGTTGGCCGTGGTTGCGATCACTTCAATCCAATGGCCGCCATTATCAAGCGAATATTCGATCTTCACGTCGCGATCGTCCCGATCGTTTTCCAGGCAATGTTCTGTGGTCGTGCCCACCAGCCAACTTTCGCCGCCATCGGGTGAGACGACTGTGATATCGGGAAGGCTATTGGGATTGTGAACATTCAGTTTTGAAACAAAGACATCAAAATACCCCCCCCTGTGTGACTGATAGGACCCTGAGCTGACGGGAAAATCGGCGGAATATGTGGTTCCAGTCACAACTACATTTCCCATAGAATCCAGGACCAGAGAATGACCCTCATCGCCCCAAGGATCATCGCTCCCGCCCAGATAGGTTGAAGCCCGCAGCTCGGTCAAACGGCTGTTCAGCTTGGAAACAAAAGCATCCCAGCCATTTACTTTTTGGCAATAGGCTCCTGGAGTGACAGGGAAATCAGACGATCCCGTAACTCCGGTCACATAAACATTGCTGCATTTATCCAGAACCAAGAAATATCCATCATCATGTCCTTCTCCGCCCAAAAATGTGGAAGCCTGCAGCGTGGTCAAGCTGTTATTCAACACAGAAACAAAAGCCTCTCTTTTGCTGAATGTCCGGTCAAAGGCCCCGGTCGTAGTGGGAAAGTTAGCCGCTTCTGTGTTCCCCGTCAGATATACATTGCCCAAGCCATCCAATGCAATAGATCTGCCGCAATTCCATCCGTCCCCGCCCAGGAAGGTCGAGGCCAAAAGTTCGGTCAAACCTCCATTCATTTTTGAAACAAAAGCGACAGTATATCCAGCTTTGCTCCGGTCATAAGCCCCGGGAGTGGTGGGAAATTCTTCTGAAAAGGTCATTCCGGTCAAAAAAACATTACCGGCATTGTCCAGGGCAAGAGAAGGCCGGCCATCATGGCCAGCATGGCCCAGAAAAGTTGAGGCTAATAAAGTGGATAAACTGCCGTCCAGCTTGGAAATATAAACTTCGACACAACTAGAGCAATTATCATCGTACGTCCGTTTGTAAGCCCCGGCGGTCGTGGGGAAATCTTTTGAATCCGTTAATCCAGTTATATAAACATTATCAGCTTTGTCCAAGGCCAAAGATGAGACTCCATCTGAAAAACTCCCGCCAAAATAAGTGGATGCCAGCAGGTTGGTCAAACCATTATCCAGTTTGGAGATAAAACTATTATTTAGCTCAGATGTTGATCTGTCATAGGCTCCGGGGGTGGTGGGGAAATCTGCTGAATTTGTACTCCCGGTCACATAAACATTGCCGGCACTGTCCAGGGCTAAAGAAGCGATAGAATCCCCAAAATTTCCGCCAAAATAAGTGGAGGCCGATAATTCGGTCAAACTGTTGTTGAACTTGGAAATAAATAAATCGCCATTCGTATGCCAATAGGCGCTAAAAGCTTGATCGTAGGCCCCCGGAGTGGTCGGGAAATCAGACGAATATGTATCTCCGGCCACATACACATTCCCCGAGCTGTCCAATGCCAGGGAATGAGAATATTTGTCACTATCTGTTTTGCTTCCTCCTAAATAAGTCGAAGCCATCAATGTGTCCAGATCAGGGTCGATGATCAGGGTATAATTTTTATCATAGCTGCCTGTTACAGAAAAACCATATTGGTTATTCCCCAGCAAGCGGTAACCCACTTTCACATCGTGGCGCTTGCCCGCGATCTCCTGCCAGGCAACCGGCGCCCGCATGGCCAGCTCGCCGAAACTGCTCTTAAGCAGCAGTCGCCCGTCTTCGGCTATTTTCAATCCAGCTACTCCCGCAATCCCGATCCTGATCTCGCCTACATTTCCCAGCGGGCTCACATAAAATATCTTCTCCACATTCCTGTTGCTGGCCTTGAGCTTCACCTCAATGCCCGGATAGATTTCACCCAGCGACACGCCCTGATAGGAAGCGACGCCGCTGCGCCAGCGGCTGGGGTCACTGCCCCTGAAATAGGAAACGACCGTCTCGGTTTGGCCTTCCCCCGTACTTTTGAAATCGATCCTGGCTCCTTTGTGATCGATAAAGAATTCCTTGAACACCAAACCTTTCCCCGATGCTGAACGCTTTTTTGACGTCAGTTCCCAGCCCCCGTTTTCCAGGCTGAATATGACGTTTTTCCCCGGGCTTATGCAACGTATAAACAAGTTCTTTGCCGGTCAGAAAAAAGCGGCCGGCGAACAGGTCGGCCGCATACGTGACCTCGCCATCAAACTGGCCGACATTCTTCACGAAAGGGATGGTGATGGCGGCGGCCTTGGTCAGGATCTCCATTTTGTTCAGGGCCTGGTCTCCGGCTTGAGCCGGCAGGGATTCGCGGCCCGCCATGCCCTCAGCGGGACAAAGCAATACGAACAGCAAAAGCAATCCCGACAGCATGGACAGAAATATGACATTTCTTTTTTCTGCCAGGCCGCCTTTTTTTGCTTGTTTCATTTTTTTCCCATTCTAGATTGTGTTCTCGGAAGAAATGCCGATCAACTGCCCAGTGGCATCAAAGGCCTCGAGTCGATATGTATAGGGAATGCCCTTTTCCAGATACTTGTCCTGCATCTGGAACTGGTTATTCTGCAGTTCAGAGGAGGCAATTGTCTTCAGTGTACAAAACCTTCACTACCCTTGCGGCGCATGAGGCGGTATTGGGCTACGGGATAATCCGGAATTGCTCCAAGGAATTGGATGGCACCATATTGGCGCATGACGCTGAAGGCCTTGATCTCGCGCCGTTCGGCCTGCAGGTCCAGATCCAGCAGTATGGAAAACACCGCGTCACTGATATCACTGATGGCCGCATTGGCGACGTCACTGATGCGGACCAGGCAGCGGCTGGAAGGAGTGGCGGGAACGGTCCAGAGGTAACTGCCATTGTTGGCGGTGGGGCGATCACTTCAATCCAGTGGGCACCCTTATCAAGCGTATATTCGATCTTCACGTCGGCGATCGTCCCGATCGTTTTCCAGGCAATGTTCTGTGTCGTGCCCGCCAGCCAACTTTCGCCGCCATCGGGTGAGATCACGACAATGTCGGACACGGTGCCGGGAGGGCAGATCGGAATTGTGAACATTCAGCTTGAGATAAATATATCCCACCCACCACCAATCATCGTCATTTTACTCCGGTCATATGCCCCGGCCGTAGTGGGAAAATCTTTTGCATTTGGTAGCTTCCCGGCAGAAACACATTTCCCAAATTGTCCAAAGGCCAGCGAAGAGCCCTGGGAGCTATCCGCTCCCGCCAAGATAAGTTGAGGCCAGAAGAAAGTTCGAGTTACTGTCCAGCATGGACACATAAACATCTGCCATAGCTATAATAATAACTCTCACCCGAATCATATGTCCGGTCAAATGCCCCTGCCGTAGTTGGAAAATCCTTTGATTGTGTAGTCCCGGTCACATAAACATTGCCGCGAACTGTCCAAAGCCAGGGAAGTTGCCAACGTCATCATCATACCCGCCTAGATAGGTGGAAGCCAATAGCGAACTTGAATTTCTGTCCAGTTTGGAAACAAATATATCCTCCATGCAATAGGAGATCATATCCGGACGTCCAGCCATTATGTTTCCCGACAATAGGCTCCTTGAGTGGTAGGAAAATCGCCTGATTCTCTATCGCCAGTATACCCTGTCAACATAGACATTGCCATAACCTGTCCAAAGGCCATAGAGTTGCCAACATCCTCATCACCCCCGCCCAGATAGGTAGAGGCCAGCAATGAGGCCAAATTCTCGTCCAATTCAGAAATAAAAGCATCCCCGGAAAATTAGCCGCCGCTCCAGTTAGGATTGTACGTTCCGGCAGTTGTGGGAAAATCTTTTGAATCGGAATATCCAGTCAAGTAAACTTTGCCAAGACTGTCCAAAACCAGGCAATGGCCGGCTCAATCCTTGCCCCCCCACCCAAATAGTCGAGGCCTAACAGCGTGGTCAAATTGAGGTCCAACTTGGAAACAAAAACATCTATTTGCCATTATGATTCAGATCATGGCTCCGGAGCATTATGTGGCGGAAATCGAAGCCCCGAGGTTGTGGGAAAATCCGCTGTAAATTCCGTCCCTGTCAAATAGACATTGTCCGAACCATCCAGGACCATGGAATTGCCCATTTCTGATCTATTCCCGCCCAGAAAGGTTGAGGCGCGAAGGGTGGACAGGTCGCTGTCTAATTTGGCAATAAATACATCTTCTTGCCAACCTATTATTGGGATCAATCCGTCATTGAATACCCGGTCAAATGCCCCACGGGTTGTAGGAAAATTTGTTGACCTGGGTCCCCGATCAGAAAAACATTGCCTGCACTGTCCACAGCCAGAGAATGGCAGCCATTCGCTGTCTTCCCCGCCTAAAAAAGTGGAAGCCAGCAACTTGGTCAAACTGCCGTTCAGTTTTGCCACAAAGATATCCGCTTCCCCTTCTTCAGATCAGGATCTGACGAGATCAAATGTCGATCGTAGGCCCCTTCGACATGGGGAAATTCCTGGAATTTGTGCATCCTGCCACTAAGATATTGCCCGACCGATCCAGGGCCAGAGTACCAACATACGCTATTTCCTCCTAAATAAGTCGATGCCATCAGCGTATCCAGATCGGGATCGATGATCAGGGCCTGATTTTTATCATAGCTGCCTGTTACCGAAAAGCCATATTGGCTTTTCCCCAGCAAGCGGTAACCCACTTTCACGTCGCGGCGCTTGCCCGCGATCTCTTGCCAGGCGATGGGCGCCCGCATGGCCAGATCGCTGAAGCTGCTCTTGAACAACAGCCGACCGTCTGTGGATATCTTCAGCCCGTCCACACCCGTGACTCCGATCTTGATTGAGTCCACATCGCCGCTCGGGCTCACGTAAAATATCTTCTCCACGTTCCTGTTGCTGGCCTTGAGCTTCACCTCAATGCTTGGATAGATTTCACCCAGCGACACGCCATGATAGGAAGCGACGCCGCTGCGCCAGCGGCTGGAGTCGCTGCCCCTGAAATAGGAAACAACCGTCTCGGTCTGCTGTTCCCCCGCGCTCTTGAAATCGATCCTGGCTCCCTTCTGATCGACAAAGAATTCCTTGAACACCAAACCCTTCGCCGACACTGAGCGCTTTTTTATGTCAGTTTCCTGTCCCCGTTTTCCAGGCTGAATATGATCATTTTCCCCATGCTCGTGCAATGTATAAACAAGTTCTTTATTAGTCAGAAAAAAACGGCCGGCAAACAGGTCCGCCGCATACGTGACCTCGCCAGCGAACTGGCCGACATTTTTCACGAAAGGGATCGAGATGGACGCGGCCTTGGCCAGGATCTCCGTTTTGTTCAAGACCTGGTCTCCAGCTCGCGCCGGCAGGGATTCGCGCCCGACTATTCCATCTTCGGGGCAAAGCGCGACAAACAACAAAAGCAGAAGCAGCATGACAAATAGAAATCTGACATCTCTTTTTGCCGGCGGTTCCATTTTCCCTCCACCTTAACGGCTGTTTTCAAAGGAATAGTATATGGTTCTCTTTCTGTTTAATCTTCCCAATTTATAATTTGGGAATTCAAAATTATCCCCCTTTTGTCAAAAGAGCCAGGTTTGCCATAACCCATCTTTATCCTTATAATACAAGGGCATGATCAGTAAAAAAACCGTCTATCTAAGCCTTTTCCTGCTTTTTTTTACCCTGTCTGGCTCGGCGGACATGCAAAGCAGGATCGCGGCCGCCCGGGGGCGGGAAAAGTTGGACCTGATCCTGCAATTCCTGCAGAATCCCCAACCGTCAAAAGCCGATCAAAAGGAACCGCAGCTGCTTGAGCGCTGCGCCCGGGAAGCCCTGGCGTTGGCCCGGCAGCTTCACGACCGCCGCGCCGAAGCCCTCAGCGAAAAGCATCTGGCCCATCTGGAATTCCTGGGGATGAGATACGACCCGGCCCTGGAAGGTTGCTATCGCTCCCGGCGCGCATTCAAAGAGCTTGGCGATCACAACAGCGAAGCGGACGTCGAAAAGGAGATCGGCGCCATTTTCTCATCCGTATTTCATGTATTTTCCGATTATGGCCGCGCCGGCAGAGTTCTATGCGACGAATCTCGCCCTGGCCCGGCAGCACCAGGACCTGCCCGGAATTACGAGAGCCCTGATCGATCTGGCGAATGTCTGTTACGCCCGGGGCGATTTCCAAAAAGCGATCCCCTTGTTCCTGGAAGCCCTGCAAGTGGGAGAACGGCTTGAGGTTTTTCCCGACGCCGACGACATTCTCACCAGGTTGGGCGATACCTACCTTAAAACGGGTGACGCTGCCGCTTCAATGAAATATATCCGGCAATCCCTCGAATTCTCCAAAAAAAAAAGGCAAGCCCAGGTTGACGGGCTCATGTACTCGCAAAAAGGGGCCGTGTATATGGAGCAAGGCGACTTCTCAAGCGCGCGGAGCAGTTTCGAGCAAGCCCTGGAGATCCGCCTGCGATTGGCGGAGCCCATGCATAGCTCCAGGGAAATGCGCAAGCTCAGCCGGCTCTACTCCCGTTTCGGGCAGAACGCGAAAGCGCAGGATTATGCCCGGCGCTCGCTGGCGTTGCGGCAAAAGATAACCGACCAAAACGAAATCCTTCAGACCGTCCTGGCGCGAGCCGCAACACTGCTTCGTCAGAAAGAACTGCAACATGCAGAAGCCCTGCTCGTGTTCTGCGAGAACCAAGCCCGGCAAAAGCATCTTCCAGAAAAGCTCCGCGAAGCCCGCCAACAATTGGGTTCTCATCTACAGCCTGCGTCTGGATCCGGCCAAGGCCCTCTATTACCAGATCTTAGGCAAAAACTCTCGGGAAATGCTGCCGGGTGCGAACGTCATGGCCGGCATCCAAAAATTAATGGCCAAAAGCGAGAGCGACAGGGAAATCGCGAAAATAAGAGCGCAGAAGCGACGCCAGACCGTAATCGTCGCTCTGGTCGTCTCCCTGTTGCTCGGACTGGCGGGATGGCTGCTCTGGAAATGGAAGAATATCCGCCGCTGGGCGCGCGCCCACTTGCTCAGCCGTGACCGGCGACAGCAAAAAAAGAAAACGCAACTGCTTGACATGCGACAGAAACTGGACAACCTGCAGGAGTTTCCAGGCCGGAACCAAACCGCGGCGGTGGCGGGAACCGAAACCCGGGACCGGGAATTTTTGCAGCAGGTCCTGCGGCACATGAAGCAGGACAGGCCCTTTCTCGACAGCGAATTGACCTTGAAAAAAATGGCCGCTCAAGTCCGCGCCAATTCAAGTTCTCTCTCCAAGGTGATCAATGAAAGCCTGGGCATGGGCTTCAGCGATTTTGTCAACCTGTACCGCATCGAAGAGGCAAAAAAGATCATGGCCGAAGACACGCTGAACAAATGGGACTTGGTCGACATCTGCTACGAGGTGGGGTTCAATTCCATGTCCTCTTTTTACCGGGTTTTTAAAATGCACACCGGGGCAACGCCCATGGAGTTCCGGCAAGCCTGCCTGGCGCAAGGCACACCCGAATTTCCGGCCCCGGAGACCTTGATATCCAAAACAGTGCCGGCTGCCGATGAATGCAACGACGGGAATTGATAGGTATGAAACCTGAGTTACACTTCAATCTGTTTTCAATGCTTTTTTGAATTCTCGCCGGTCAACTACTGCTTTTGTCAGGAACCGCCAACTGGCCGCAGGCCGAGCGGATCTCCTCACCCTTGGACCAGCGGGTGACGACGGTCAGCCCCTTTTCCAGCAGTACCGAACGGAATTTTTCGATGGCGGCCTCGTCGGGGCGGCGGAAGGGCAAGCGCGGATTGGGGTTGTAGGGGATCAGGTTGACCTTGGCCGGGATGCCGTGCAGCAGCTGCGCCAGCTGCCGCGCCTGGGCGGGAGCGTCGTTTACCCCGGCCAGCAGGACATACTCGAAGGTGACGCGCTGGCGGCGCCGGTGTTCGCGCAGGTAGGCCAGCAGGCCATCGAGGTTCTGCCGCCGCGAAATGGGCATCAGCTCGGAGCGCAGCAGGGGGTCGGGGGCGTTCAACGAGAAGGCGATCTTGACCAGGGGAAAATCGCGCTCCAGCTTTTCCAGGTTTTCCAGGATACCCGCCGTCGACACGGTGACATGGCGGGGCGAGACGTTGAGCCCGTCGTCGGCGCAAATGATGCGCAGGGCGCGGGCCAGGTTGCCATAATTCAGCAGCGGCTCGCCCATGCCCATGAACACCAGGTTGATCCTGCCATCGTAATCGCCGAGCTCCTTCTTCAAGGTCAGCACCTGGCTGACGATCTCGCCGGCAGTCAGGTCGCGGCGAAACCCCATGGTGCCGGTGGCGCAGAACGCGCAGGCCAGGGCGCAGCCGACCTGGCTCGAGAGGCAGAACGTATAGCGGCCTTTTTCGGGGATCAGCACGGTTTCGATCCGTTGCCCGTCCGCCAGGCCGATCAGGTATTTGCGCGTCCCGTGCTTGTCCCCCTGGCGGACCAGGACCGGCCGCGGCGCCATCTCGTAGAGCGCAGCCAGCTTCTCCCTGCCGGCCCTGGCGACATTGCTCCACGAGGTTGGGTCCTGGTTGTTCTTATGGTAAAGCCATTGGAAAACCTGGCGGGCGGTGAACGCCGGGAAGCCGGCGGCGTGGAGCTCGGCTTTAAGGTCATCCAGCTGCAGCTCCAAGATCCAGGGCTTGTCCATTTGTTCACTCACGAGACCATGATATAGCACTCCGTGACGAGTGACAAGTGACGAGTAACGAGGGAAGAAAAGAGCGAGAGTCCGGACTTTTGCTTTTCCTTGTCACTGGTCACCAGTTACTTGTCACTGAGGTTCATTTGCTGTTTCTCTGAATCCATTGATTTGCCGGTGAAATGAGATTATAATTTCCATCTTAACTTTTCAGGAGGAACGATGAACATCTCCCAGCGCGCCCAGAACATCCAGGAATCGCCGATCCGCAAGCTCACCGCCATCGCCAACGCGGCCAAAAAGCGCGGCACGACCGTCTACCATCTGAACATCGGCCAGCCCGACATCCACACCCCGGAAATCTTTTATAATAAGATTTACGACTTCAAGGAAAAAGTCCTCTCTTACGGCCCCTCCGACGGCCTCGAAGCCCTCAAGCTCGCCATGGTCCACTATTTCGACTATTTCAAGATCAAGCTGGAGACCAAGAACATCGTCATCGCCACCGGCGGCAGCGAGGCCATCGCTTTCGCCTTCAACGCCGTGGCCGACCCCGGCGACGAGATCATCGTTTCCGAACCCTTTTACACCAACTATAGCGGCTACGCCTCGCAGTGCGGGCTCAAGATCGTGCCGGTGACGGCCAGGGCCGAGGACGGTTTTCATCTCCCCGACCTCGCCGAGTTCGAAAAAAAGCTCAGCCCGCGCACGCGCGCCATTCTCATCTGCTCGCCGAACAACCCCACCGGCACCGTTTATTCCGAAGCCGAGCTGAAAGAGATCGGCGCCTTCGCCAAAAAGCACGACCTGTTTCTCATTGCCGACGAAGTCTACAAGGAGTTCACCTATGACGGCAAGGTCCACTTCAGCGTGCTGCAGCTGGCTGGGCTGGAAGACCGCGTCATCGTCGTCGACTCCATTTCCAAGCGCTACTCGGCCTGCGGCGCCCGCATCGGCGCCGTCATGTCGCGCAACGACGAGGTGATGAAGGGCATCACCAAGTTCGCCCAGGCCCGTCTCTGCCCGCCCACCCTGGAGCAGGTCGGTGCCATCGGCGCCTACGAATTGCCCCACGATTATTTCAAGGAAGTCATGGCCGAATACCAGAAGCGCCGCGACATCCTCTATTCCACCCTGACCTCGCGCAAGGAGATCGTCCTGCAAAAGCCCGAGGGCGCCTTTTACATCATGGCCAAGCTGCCCATCCAGGACGGCGAGACCTTCGCCCGCTGGCTGCTCAACGAATTCTCCGACAACAACGAAACGGTGATGGTGGCCCCGGGCGAGGGCTTCTACAAAACGCCGGGTAAGGGCAAGGACGAAGTGCGCCTGGCCTACGTCATCGATGCCGCCAAGCTGGAGCGCGCCGCCAACCTGTTGCTCATCGCCCTGGACAAATTCAAGGGCTGAAAAACGTTTTACGGCGAGAGCGGAAAATATTTTTTGAGATATTTCCCGACTCGACGTATTTGATTGCCTGACGAAAGCCAAGCCAAGGAGAAAACATGAACAAGGCCCTTACAGTTTTTATTGTTGTGCTGATCGGATTAGCACTGAACCTGCCAGCGCAAAGCCTGGTCATAACCGCCCCCAATGGCGGCGAGACGCTCACCATCGGACAGGCCGTACAGATCACCTGGACCGCAAGCAATGCCAGCCAGAAGGTCAAGCTGCAGCTTATTAAGGGCGGCGGCGCCCTGGTGGGCGTCATTGCCGGAAACCTCAACGCCACCCCGGGCGCGTTCACCTGGACGGTCGGCCAATACCAGGGCGGTATCGCTGAGGCTGGCAGCAACTACAAGATCCGCGTTCGCCTGCAGGACGGCGATAGCGAGGACGCCAGCAATGGCACTTTTACCATCGCTGCCGGCGCAGCCACGCCCCCGCCCGCGCCCCCGCCACCTCCTCCGCCCCCTCCCCCTCCCACTGGCCTTAACGTAAACCAAGGCCGGACCGGCCTCCAGATGATGCCGCAGAAAGTGAACGCCCAGCTCGTGAATTACGCTGTGGTCACATCGTTCACGGTCAACGGCCAGCCCCAGCCCGGCAACACCTATCTCGAGGTCTATCGCCAGCTTGGGCTGAACTGCCACACCTCCGTTTTCAGCAAGACGCAGCCCGTCCTGTATCGCTACACCCTGAGACTGGAGAACACGCTGAACAAAATGCGTTATCTCGTGTACCAGGGCAACTGGACCCAACAAAACGACTTCATGCTCCAGTTGACGCAATACCAAGTACTCTCCAAGGTGTATCCCAACAACATGCTGGACGGCCAGCAGGTCCCGATCTCGCTGTTGGGCTCGATCACTGTCGAGGTTAAAAACGCGACGCAGAGCGAAACTCCGCAGCTTCAGCGCATCGACCTGAAGTTTTGGCTGTAGTTTCACGATTCGCAGCGACACATTCGTTTACGGGGCGCACTTGCCGGCCGCGGGTGCGCCCCGGCGGCGGAGTAATTGACATCGCGAATTCAGCATGCTATAGAAAAAGCACGGAGGGCACATGCCAGTTAAAAGAACGGTCATGAAAAGCTCGAAGGGGAAGAAGCTCTACGCCGTGCGCGACGCCAGCGGTCGCTTCAAGGACATCCAGAGCTACAAAAAGGCGCACGCGGCCGACATCAAGCGCAAGAGCAAGGCCGAGACCGCCAAGGCAAAAGCCAAGGCCAAGCCCAAGGTCAAGGCCAAGGCAAAACCCAAAGCCAAAGCCAAGAAAAAGTAGGCGCCGCCGCGGTCTCCCGTCAACCCCGGATCTCGATCGTCTGCTCGCGGCCGCTGCCGACCGAGAGATGGCCGATGCGCGTTCCGGTGAACTCCTCGATAAAGTCAAGATAGGATCGTACCGCTTTCGGCAGGTCTTGCTGGCGCGTGACGGCGCCCAGGACTTTCTGCCAGCCGGGCAGCGACTGGTAAATCGGCGTGACGCGGTCCAGCGCCTCGGCATGGCAGGGAAACGAGTCGCGACGGGGAATTTATTGAGATATCCAGCGAAAATTCGTATATACTTGCGTAACATAATCCAATCAACAGGAGTCAATATGAACAGATCCATGCTCATCATAATTATCACCCTCTTATTTCTGACGCTGGGACTTCCGGCCCAGAGCCCGATCATCACCACTCCCAATGGCGGCGAAACGCTCATCCTCGGCCAAACGGTGCAGATCACCTGGACGGCAAATGGCATCAGCCAGAAGCTTAAACTGCAGTTGCACCAGGGCGGCACAGTGCTAGGTGTCATCGCCAACAACCTGGATGCCGTGCCTTCTACCTATACCTGGACCGTCGGCCGTTACGGGGCAAGCACCGCGGCTGCCGGTACAAACTATCGGATCCGCATCGTGACCACGGACAACGCCAAGGAAGATTTCAGCGACCGGAACTTCTCCATCGCAGACGGTTCTTCGTCCGCGCCCCCGGCCCCACCCTCTTCCTTGCATATTGCCGGGACACCTCCTGCCTCTACCTTATTGACGATCAGCAAACCCAACGGCGGCGAGAGTTGGCAGCAAGGCGCTAGCGGCCATATCACCTGGAACGCCATGGGTCTGAGCGGCAGCAATCGTCTCGAACTCTGGCAGGGCAACAGCAGGATCGGCAATATCGCCCAGAACCTCACTTCCGGCCCGGGGGACTACGCCTGGAACATCGGCAATCTTGAAGGGGGAGCAAAAGCCACCCCGGCCAACAACTACAGGATCAAGATCATCAACAGCGGCGGCCAGGAGGACATGAGCAACAGGGATTTTACCATTATGCCCGAAGTGCGAAAAATGCGGCATGATGCCAATGATCCGGTGCAGATCAATCACCCCAACCTCCAGCAACAGAACAACATGGCGAACTTGGAGCTCGTAGCGTACGCCGTGATCAATTCCTTCTCGGTCAATGGCCGGACTTCTTCCCCCCTCAATGACCTGATCGAATGTCACCGCAGCCAGGGAGTTGCCTGCCAGGCAAGCACGTTCAGCAAGACGCAGCCCGTGATGTACCGTTATACCCTGTATCTGGAAAGTCCATACAATTCGATGCGCTACCTTATCTACCAAGGCGCATGGATCCCCCAAAACAATTTTACAATGAATCTTCAATATAGCGGGGTACTGGACAAACTTTTCCCTGATGGGTTAAACGGCAAGCCGGTCCCGGTGGCAGTGCGTGGCTCGGTCTGGGTGGAGGCAAAGAACACCAGCCAAACCGAAGCTCCACAACGAAGGACCCTTGAAATCGATTTTCATCTGTAAAGAAGAAGCGGCTCCGGGAAATTTTATTTGCCCTGCGGGGACGATCGCGTCAATCATTTCGATTGCCGATGTGAAGTAAGGCAGCAAAATTAACATTGAAATTTCACCATGTTATAGAAAACGGGGAGGGCACATGCCAGTTAAAAGAACCGTGATGCGCAGCTCGAAGGGGAAGAAGCTCTACGCCGTGCGCGACGCCAGCGGTAGATTCAAGGACATCCAGAGCTACAAAAAGGCGCACGCGGCCGACATCAAGCGCAAGAGCAAGGCCGAGACCGCCAAGGCAAAAGCCAAGGCCAAGCCCAAGGTCAAGGCCAAGGCAAAACCCAAAGCCAAAGCCAAGAAAAAGTAGCGCCGCGGTCTCCCGTCAACCCCGGATCTCGATCGTCTGCTCGCGGCCGCTGCCGACCGAGAGATGGCCGATGCGCGTTCCGGTGAATTCCTCGATAAAATCAAGATATGTACGTACCGCTTTCGGCAGGTCTTGCTGGCGGGTGACGGCGCCCAGGACTTTCTGCCAGCCGGGCAGCGACTGGTAAATCGGCGTGACGCGGTCCAGCGCCTCGGCATGGCAGGGAAACGAGTCGCGGCGTTCGCCGGCGATCTCGTAGGCGGTCGCCACGCGAATCTCCGCCAGGTCGTCGAGCACGTCGAGCTTGGTGAGAAAGATGGCATCGACGCCGTTGATTTGCACCGCGTGCTTCAGGGCCACCAGGTCCAGCCAGCCGACGCGCCGCGGCCGGCCGGTGGTCGCCCCGAACTCGTTCCCGCGTGCGCGCAGCATGGCGCCGAACTCGTCTTTCAGTTCGCTGGGAAAGGGCCCCTCGCCCACGCGCGTGGCATAGGCTTTGGAAATGCCGACAACCTGGCCGACGGCCTTGGGCGATAGCCCGGTCCCGGAAAATACCCCGGCGATGGTCGTATTGGAAGAGGTGACATAGGGGTACGTGCCCAGGTTGATATCCAGCAGGCTCCCCTGCGCCCCCTCGAACAGGATCTGTTTTTTGGCCTGGAACGATTCCTGCAGCAGGCGGGTGGTATCCGTGACGTGCGGCCTGAGAAACTCGCCGGCCTCGAGGTAGCGCTTGACAGCTTCTTCCATGTCCATGGCCGGATGGCCGTAGGCCACGAACAAACGGTTGTAGTATTCGGCCAGGCGGGCGATCTTGCTGCGGAAAACGCTTTCGCGCAGCAGGTCGCCGACGAATAGGGCGCGGCGGCCGACGACGTCCTCGTAGGCCGGGCCGATGCCGCGCCGGGTGGTGCCGATGCGCTGGTAGCGGGAATCCTCAAAAACGACGTCCAGCTGCTGGTGGAAGGGCAGTATCAGCGGCGCGTTCTCGCTCAGCGCCAGGTTTTTCAGGGTCAGGCCCAGGGCGCGGGCGCCGCGGATCTCCTCGACCAGCTGCAGCGGTTCGACCACCACGCCGTTGGCGATCACCGCCAGGCAGTCCGGATAGAAGATTCCCGACGGCAGCACGTGCAGCACGACCTTTTGTCCTTCGTAATAAACGGTATGGCCGGCGTTGTGGCCGCCCTGGAAGCGCGTCACCACGTCGAAGCCCCCGGCCAGGTAATCGATGGCCTTGCCCTTGCCCTCGTCTCCCCACTGCAGTCCCAGCACAACTGTGTTCATGGTCTCCCCTTTTCCTCAGCGCACCTTGACGATCATGATGGTAAAGTCATCGCGGAATTTGGTTTTCTGGCTGAAATTCTTGATGCGCCGATAGAGGGCGTCCCCCAGCTCCGCCGCGCCCAGGCGGAGGTTGGCCTGCACGAAATCGGCAATGGCCTTTTCGCCAAACTCCCTGCCGGAACGATCCTGCACTTCGAAAACGCCGTCGGTGAAGGCGCAGATGACGTCGCCGGCGGCCAGCGCCAGAGTCTGTTCCTGGTAGGGGCTGTTGTTGCCGAAGCCCAGCAGCAGCCCCCCGGCGTCCAGCTTGCGCGCGCCGGCGGCGTTGACCAGGCAGGGGGCGTTATGCCCGGCGTTGACGTAGGTCAGCGCCGGCACGTCGTCATTGAGCAGCATCCAGAACAGGGTGATGAAGCGGCTGCCGCGGGTGATCTCGTGGATGAACGAATTGGCCCTGGCGATGAAGGTCGCCGGCTTGAAAAGATACAGCTCATTCATCGAATGGAACACGGCCTGGCAGGAGGCGGCGAGCAGGGCGGCGGCGAGGCCCTTGCCCTCGACATCGGCCAGGACCAGCGGCTGGATATTCTTGCGCTTCTTCAGAATGTCGTAATAATCGCCCCCGACTTCCTGGATCGGCTCATAGATGACGGCCACGTCATAGTGCCGCAGCCGGGGCAGCCCCTGGGGCAAAAGCGAGAGCTGGATGCTGCGGGCGATCTGCATCTCGTGCTCCATCTTTTTCTTCTCGAAGATCTGGGCCAGGTAGCGGATGTTCTCCAGCTCGATCAGCATGAAATGCGACAGGATGCGGGCGAACTCGAAGTCCTCCTGCGCCAGCTCGCGCAGGTTGAACTTGCGGCCCAGTCCGAGAACGACGGGCTTTTTTTTGTTTTCGGCGATGTTGAGCAGGGTGAAGATGCCGCGCGCCTGCAGGAGATTTTTCAGGTCCGCCTGCGCCGGCGGCAGCTCGGCCACATTCACGCAGGCTGCGCCCGTCACGGCGCGGACCAGCTTTTTCTTGAGCAGCAGGGATTCGCCGGCGCTCAGGGCGAAGCCGCGCTTGCGCAGCAGCTCCTGGCCGCGGTCAAAAAAAAAGGTGCGCGACAAACCCAGCGGCGCCATGAGCGAGGAGAAAAAAATCCTCATGACGTGGTCGACGTCGAATTGCGCGCGCATGGCCGAAGAGAGCTCGTAGATGGAGTTGAGCTGCAGCTTCTTGAATTGCAGCTCCTTTTGCAGGCGCTTTACTTCGCTTGCCGCCATTTCACGAGCTCGCAGCGATTTTCACCGTCCATGGTGCTGTAGGTGACGGAATCCATAATGGTCTTCATCAGCTTGACGCCGAGGCCGCCTTTCTTTTTTTTCTTGATCATGCGGCCGATGTTCACCTCTGCGTTGGAAATGTCGGGCGGCAGGCCGCGATAAACGACAAGGATGCGCATGCCGGCATCGGCAAGATAATACTCGATGCGGATCTCGTGTCCGGCCTCGTTGACGTAGGAGTGCTTGATGACGTTGGTCACGGCCTCATCGATGGCCAATGAGATCTTTTGCGCCTCCGGCACCGGAAACTGGAACAGGGTGGCAATGTGCCGGGTCAGCTCGACCACCATCTTCAACAGCTGGGTCTCGGAGAGGATGGTGATCGAAAAATCAGGCCTGGGGGGGAATATGGCTGAATTTTTCAATGGCGGCCCTCTCGTCAACGACGAAGTCATAAATCTCGGTGAAGCCCACCAGGTCGAAGGTCTCGTGTACGCGCGCGTTCAGCGAACACAGCTTGATGTCCCCGCCCTTTTCGCGGACCTCGTCAATGTAGCCCATGATAATGCCCATGCCGGCCGACGTGATGTAGTTCAGCTCCTGGCCATTGATCAGGATGTTGAAATTGTTCTCCCGGATCATGCGCACGAGCTCCTTTTCGAAGCGCGCGACCTGGTGGGCGTCCAGGTGGCCTTTCAGGTAAAGGACCGCCACGCCGTTGACAATCTTGCTGCGTATCTGAAAACTTTTCATGCCCCCTCTCCAAAGAAAAAATCGATCTCCCGTTTCGCCGTCGCCGCTGAGTCGGCCCCATGGACGCTGTTGCTCTGGATGTCGATGGCGAAGCGCTTGCGCAGCGTCAGCGGCCCGGCCAGGGCCGGATTGGTCGGCCCCATCAGCCGTCGCCACTCTTCGACAGCATCCTCCTTTTCCAGGACCAGGGCGTAGAGCGCCCCCGAAGCGGTGTAGGCCACCAGGCTTTCGTAGAACGGCTTGGCCCGGTGCTCCTGGTAAAAAAAGGCGGCCTGACCCGGGGTCAGGCGCAGGGTGCGGATGGCCGGAATGGCGAATTTGTTCATTTCGATCTCTGAGATGATCACCCCAACCAGCTGGCGCTGGACAGCGTCGGGCTTGATGATGGCCAGGGTCCGCTCCATGAATCACCTCGCGGCCATTGTAGACCAAAAGTCATAGAAATACAAATTCTGTTTTTTCTCCCACGGGAAACAATTTTTCAGTTTTTTTAGGGCGAACTATTGACAGCCCGAATTATTGTATTATAATTGTACTATGATTGTAGCCCATTTATCACACACCATCCAGACAAGATTTCCCTTTAGAATTAAATAATGGAGGCAATTCGATGAAAAAATCACTTTCGATCCTGACCCTGTTGGCCCTGCTGGGCCTGCTCCTTGCCCAGTCAATCCCCGCCCAGAAAGCGGTCACCGCGAAGCTGCAGGGCACGATCACCATCTCCGGTGCCTGGGCGCTCTACCCCATGGTGGTGAAATGGTCCGAGGAATTCCGCAAGCTCCATCCCGACGTGCGCTTCGACATCTCGGCGGGCGGGGCGGGCAAGGGCATCGCCGACGCTCTGGCCGACATGGTCGACATCGGCATGGTTTCCCGGGAAATATACCCGGCCGAGATCCAGAAGGGCGCCTGGTTCATTCCGGTCACCAAGGATGCCGTAGTGCCGGTCATCAACCAGGACAACCCGTTGCTCAAGGAGATCATGAAGAAGGGCATCAAGAAATCCGACTTTGCCCGCATCTGGCTGCAGGAAGAAGCGCCGACCTGGAACGAACTGCTGGGCGACAAGGGCGGCGCGCCGGTCCACGTCTACACCCGTTCCGATTCCTGCGGCGCCGCCGAGACCTGGGCCCTCTTCATGGGAAAAAAGCAGGAGGACCTCCTGGGCATCGGGGTCTTCGGCGATCCCGGCTTGAACGAGGCCGTGCGCAAGGACGCCCTGGGCATCGGCTTCAACAACATCAACTATGCCTATGACGCGACCACGCTGAAGCCGATGGCCGGCACCGCCATCCTGCCCATCGACCTGAACAGCAACGGCAAGCTGGACGCCGCGGAAAGCTTCTACGCCGACCGCAACGCGATCACCAGGGCCATTGCCGGCGACAAATATCCCAGCCCGCCCGCCCGCGACCTCTACTTTGTCTGCAAGGGCCGGCCGAACAAGCATTTGGCCAAGGCGTTCATGAGATGGCTCCTGCGCGACGGCCAGAAATACGTCCAGGAAGCCGGCTATATCGAGCTGGCCGCGGCCAAGGTCAAGGCGGCCCTGGCCAAGATCGGCCAGTAGCTCATTCTTGAAATAAGGAGATCGACATGAACCGCAAGTATTTCATTCTGCTGCTGCTGATCGGCCTGCTGCTGGCGCCCGCCTCCTGGCTGAAGGGCGAAGGCAAGTTTTCCGGCCTGGTGTTCGGCGACTACGCCTACGTGCTGGCGCACCATGACGAGACCGTCGAAGGCAACAACGGCTTCTGGCTGCGCCGCGTCTATTTCACCTACGACAACACCCTGAGCGACCGCTTCGCCATGCGCTTCCGCCTGGAGATGAACAGCCCGGGAGATTTCAAAACATCCGCGAGCCTGACGCCCTTCGTCAAGGACGCCTTTCTTACCGCCAAGCTCGGCAGGCACACGCTGCTGCTGGGACTGATCGGCACGCCGCTGTACGACACCCTGGACGAATTCTGGGGGTATCGCCCCATGGAGAAGACGCCCATCGACCTGTTCAAGTTCGGCAACTCCCGCGAATTCGGCGTCGGGCTGAAGGGGGCGCTGGACGCCGGGAACAAGCTGACCTACACCGTCGTCGTCGGCAACGGCGCCGGCCTCAAGTCGGAGACCAACCGCGGCAAGGCGGTCTACGGCCGCCTCAACTTCCAGCCGACGCCGTCGCTGTTTTTTGAAGCCTACGGCGATTATACCGACATGGGCAACGACAGCTCGGTCAACATCCTGCAGGCCTTCGCCGGCGTCAAGGGAAAATGGGGGCGCAGCGGCCTCAATTTCGGGTTGCGCCACTCCCGGACAATGGGAGTCGCCAGCGACTTGAAGTTCGTCTCGCTGTTCGGGGTCTTCAAGGTCAGCCCCACGCTCGACCTGGTCGGCCGCATCGACCGCCTGCTCGACCCCAATGCCGGCGGCAGCAAGATCGACTACATCCCCATGGCCGACAACGTCCGGGCCAACGTGGTGCTGGCCGGTCTCGGCTGGTCGCTGAGCGACAGCGTCAAGGTCATCCCCAACCTCAAGTATGTCTTTTATGACGCGCCCGCGATCGGGGAAAAGCCGAACGCGGACCTGTACGCGTATCTCACCCTGTATTTCAAGTTCTAAGCAACCTGCGAACGGGGGAGCCCGGCGCCCCCGTTCTTCTATTCTTCCCGGCTTTTTTTCCCGCGCGGATGGAACTGGTCATAGATGCGCTTCAGCTGGTCCTTGGCCAGGTGCGTGTAGATCTCGGTGGTGGTGATCGATGAATGGCCGAGCAGCATCTGCACCGAACGCAGGTCGGCCCCCATCTCCACCAGGTGGGTGGCGAACGAGTGGCGCAGCACGTGCGGGAGTCAGGCGGGCGGACAAGCCGACCTTCGCGCCGTAGCCCTTGATCATCTTCCAAAGCCCCTGGCGGCTGAACACCTCGCCGCTGTAATTGACGAACAGCTGCTCGGGGTCGCGCGCCTTGACCAGGAGCGGGCGGCTGCTCTCCTGGTAGCGCTTCAGCCAGGAGCGCGAAATCTCGCTGCAGGGGATGATGCGCTCCTTGCCCCCCTTGCCGCGCACGCGCAGGAAACCCTCGTCCATGTAGACATCGGCCGCCTTCAGCTGCGACACCTCGGAGATGCGCAGCCCGGTGGCGTACATCAGCTCCAGAATGGCCTTGTCGCGGAGACCGAAGACCGTGGCCGCGTCAGGCGTTTCCAGCAGCCGGGAAACCTCCTCCAGCGACAGGTACTTCGGAAGCCGCGACCACTTCTTGGGCAGGGCGACGGCGGCGACCGGGCTGGACTCGAGCAGCTCGTCATGAAGCAGGTAGCGGTAGAAACTTTTCAGCACCGAGATCAGGTGGGCCTGGGAGGATACGGCCCCGTTCTTGCGCCCCTCGGAGCGGATGAAATCCAGGATGTCCTTCTCGTCCAGGCGTTGAAAATCCAGGCGCTGGCGCTTCAGGAAAACAAAAAACTTCTCCAGCTCGCGGCGATAGGAGAGCACCGTGTTGGCGGCCAGGCCTTTTTCAAACTCGATGTACTGCAGGAATTGTTCCAGGGGCGAGCGGGAAGCGAGCGGGTCGGCCATGCTCAGAGATAGGGGTTGTCCAGCAGCTCCTGCTCCAGGACGCTGGCCGGCCCGTGCCCGGGAAGGATGACGGTCGCGGGCGGGAATTGCCTGATCCTGTCCAGCGAGCAACGCAGTTCTTCCTCGCTGCCGCCGGGAAGGTCGGTGCGCCCCACGTCGCCCCTGAAGAGCGTATCGCCGGTAAAGAGCAGCCCGGCGCCATGGAGCAGGATGGAGCCCGGGGAATGGCCGGGACTGTGAACGACCTCCAGCTCCAGGCTGCCCGCCTGGAGGCGGTCGCCGTCGACCAGCAGGCGGCCCACCGCGGGAGGCGTGACACCGAACATGGCAGCCAGGTCGCGGCCGGCCGGCGAGCGCAGCAGCTTCTCGTCGGCTTCATGGACCCACAGCGGGATGCGGAAATGGCCGGTCACGGTTGCCGCGGCTTCCAGGTGATCGGGGTGGGCGTGGGTCAAAACGACGGCCTGGGGCAGGAGCTTTTCCGCGGCGATCAGCGCCAGGATCTTCTCCGCCTCGGCTCCGGGATCGATCACCAGGCAGTGGCGCCCGGCTTCGTCGAAGAACAGGTAGCAGTTGGTTTCCAGCTCGCCGACTTCGAGGCTCAGGTAGGGCACGGGTCAGGCTCCGAACTTTTTGAACTTCAGGGCATTGGCCATCATCAGGGGCAGGACCTCCATGGCGTTGAAATTTCCCAGGATGCCGCGGGCGCAGGCGGTCTCGGAGAACTTCGCCCGAGCCGACGCCACGTTTACTTTGCCGCAGGCCTGGCCGTCGGGAGGACCGCAGGCGATGGCGTCCAGGGACGCGCCGTCGACCGGCAAGCGCCGCTGGAAGGCCGACTTGAGCAGCACGGGGTTGGGATGCCAGGAATGGCCTTTCATCACAGCCGGAGTGGAGTGGTCGCCGGTGACGACCAGGACGTCGGGGGTGAGCTCGAGAATTTCGGGCAGCCAGCGGTCGAATTCCTCGATGATACCGACCTTGTGGGAGAAATCCCCGTCCTCGCCGTAGGAATCGGTCTTTTTCACATGCAGGAAAAAGAAATCGTATTCGCCATAGTGGCGCTTCAGTGTGGCCACCTGGTCCTGGAGGGTGCGCCCCGTTTCCAGTATCTCCATGCCGACCAGCTGGGCCAGCCCCTTGTACATGGGATAGACGGCGATGGCCGCCGCCTTCAGCTTGAACAGCTCAGTCAGGGAGGGGATGGCCGGATACTTGGCGAAGCCGCGCAGCAGGCAGGTGTTGGCCGGGTGAAAATCAGCGAGCTCGCGGGTCAGGCGGTCGATGAACAGGTTGGCGACGCGGGCGGTCCGGGCTGCCTCCTCGTTTTTGGCCTGGGAGTACGTGATCGGCTTGCCGGTCACTTCGGGGTCGGCGTCAGTCAGGGCATCGCTGAGCCCGTCGCCGGTCAGGACCAGGACGAAGCGGTGCTCCTCGCCCGGGTAGATGCCGACTTCGACGTCCTCGATGGTTTTGATCCGCTCGCGCAGGTAGGCGACGATCTCGCGGTTCTTTTCCGTGGCGATGCGCCCGGCGCGGCGGTCGCTGATCACGCCGTTCTCCAGAGTGGCGAAATTGCCGCGCACGGCCACGCTGCGGGCGCCGACAGCAACACCCACTCCCAGCGCCTCGAGAATGCCGCGGCCGATCTCGTACTTCAGCGGATCGTAGCCGAAGAGCGACAGGTGGGCCGGTCCGCTGCCCGGGGTGATGCCCGGGGCGATGGGGTGGCTCAAGCCCAGCTCGCTTTCGGCGGCCAGCAGGTCGAGGTTCGGGGTGCGCGCCGTCTCCAGTTCGGTGCGGCCGTTGAGCGGCAGGCCGCCGAGTCCGTCCAGGACCAGCAGCACTATTTTTTTGTCGTTTTCAACGCTGATCTTCCTGAAAAGGTCTTCTCGTTCCATGGGCGCTCCTTGGCCGTATTATCACCGTAAACGGGGGACGAATCAAGGCCCGGGGCCGGCTATTGAGCTTCGCCGCAGTAGGGGCAAATCTTGGCGCGCCGGCCCATGGCCTTGCGGCAGTTCCAGCAGACGAGATCACTGCGGTTCTCGCGCGCCTGGATGCGCTTCTGGATGTCCTTCAGCTCGCTGGAATAATCCCGATTGCGGTCGGACATGTGCTCCAGGTCGTTCAGCACGTCGTGCGCCTGGGCGTAGCGCTCTTTCAGGTCTGGAGACAGGGTCTTCATGATTACCCGGTTCAGCTCCGGCGCCACCAGGGAATTCTTCTGCGCCAGCGGCGTGAACAGCCCGGCCTTGACCCGCTTGTAAATCTCCATGGGATTGGCCAGGACGACGGGCGGAAAACCGGTGACCATCTCGTAGAACAGGCTGCCCGCCGAATAGACGTCGGAGGCGAACACCGCCTTGCCTTCGAACTGTTCCGGAGCCATATAGGGCGGCGACCCGATCTTGGTGGTGGCGAACTGCTTTTCCTGCAGCAGGGTCGACGTGCCGAAATCAGCGATTTTGACGTCGTCGTCGAGATTGATCAGCACGTTGGAGGGGCGGATATCGCGATGGATCACCGATTTCTGGTGGGCGAAGGCCAGGGCCGAGAGGATCTGCTTGAAATAGCGCAAGGCCGTCTTGATCTGCAGGGAGCTGGACAGGTCGAGGATCTTTTCCAGGTCGGTGCCCTCAATGTACTCCATGACCATGATCAGGATGTTGTCGATGATATCGACGGTGAGGAGCTTGACGATATGCGGGTGGTCGAGGAGCCTCGTCTGCAGGACCGATTCCTGCAGCAGCTTGTCGGTCTGGCTGCTGGTGCGGTGCGGGATCTTCAGCGCCCGCTGGCACTTCAGGATGGTGTCCTCGGCCAGGTAGACCGTGCCGAAGCCACCGCTGCCCAGCTTTTTGAGGATCTTGTATTTGCCGATCTGCCCTTTCAGTTCAATCATTTTTGAGGATGGCGGCGACGGCCAGGGCGGCGGTCTCGGTTTTCAGTATGGCGTCGCTGATCAACGCCGGCACAAAGCCGTTGGCGCGGAACATATCCCTTTCGGCGTCGCTGAAATCGCCGGGCGGGCCGACGACGGCCAGGACGGGGAAGGCAGCCGGCGGCGCCAGCTTGCGGGTGGCGAAGAGATCGAGCAGAACCTTCGTCGGCATCACGGCGGCGGCGGCGAGATCGGCGGGCGAAACCGGGGGCAGGATGCGCGTCAGCCAGTACGTGCGGTTGACCTTGAGCGACTGGGCGCTGATTTTTTCCCAGCGCCGCAATTGCGCCGCGTTCCAGGATACATCGGTACGCTCGCAGACCAGCAGCCGGATCTCGTCGACCGCCATCTCGCTCAGCTTCTCGACGAGCCAGTTCATGGCGTGCCCCTTGGTCAGGGAAACGGCGATGATCACCCGCGGTACCGGCAAGGGGAAATCGTCTGCGCCCAGGACATCGACCTGCAGCGAGCGGGCTTTGACGACGGCGATGCGACCCGTCGACAGCCGCCCGCGGCCGTTGACCACCTCCAGCTCGTCACCAACGCGATAGCGCATGACGTGGACGATGTGGTGAAACTCGTCACCGTCGATGGTGATCCGTCCGGCGACGGCCTCGTTGGCGGAGAAGAAGCGCCGTTCGCCCATCAATTGGCCAGGTCGCCGTCAATGAGGGGCTGGCCGCGACCCGCTTCGAGATCGCGCAATTTTTTGAACAACTCGGTCTCCTGGCGCGAGAGATTGCGGGGAGTCTGCACGTGGACCTGCACCAGCAGGTCGCCCCGGCTCCAGCGGTTGACCTGGTGGAATCCCTTGTTCTTGATCTTGAGGATCTGGCCGTTCTGCGCCGCGGCCGGGATCTTGATCTTTTCGGCGCCTTCAAAGGTCTGGATCGTGACCAGGTCCCCGAGCGCGGCCTGGGAAAAATTGATCGGCAGGCGCAGCAGCAGGTCCTGCCCCTGGCGCTGGAAGCGTTTGTCCGGCTGAATGCGCACGACGATGTACAGGTCCCCGGGACTTCCTCCCTGGCGGCCGCCTTCGCCCTCGCCCGAGACGCGCAAGCGGTTGCCTTCGTCGATGCCGGCCGGAAAGGTCACCTTGATCTTCTTGTTTTCGCGCTGCCGGCCGTGACCGTGGCATTTTGGACAGGGGTGGGAAACGACCTTGCCGGAGCCCCGGCATCCGGGGCAGGTGGTGGCCATGGAGAAAAACCCCTGATTGACCCTGACATTGCCGCTGCCGTTGCACTTGCGGCAGGTTTCCGCGTCATGCCCCGCTTCGCTTCCCGAGCCGTCGCAGGCATCGCAGTTCTTTTCCCGCTCGACCTCCACCTCCTTTTCAATGCCAAGGAAGGATTCCTCAAGCGAAAGGACGATCTCCAGGCCCAGGTCGCTGCCCTTGCGCGGCCCCCGGCGCTGCCGGTTGCCCGAGAACGAACCGCTGAAACCGAACATGTCGCCCAGGATATCCCCGAAGTCGGAAAATACGGAGTCGGCGGAGAAACCGAAATCGGAAGCGCCGCCGCGCCGCAGCCCCTCCACGCCATATTGGTCATAGACCTGCCTTTTTTCGCTGTTGCCCAGGACCGAATAGGCCTCTGACGCCTCCTTGAACCTCTCCTCGGCCTCGGGGTTGTCATGGTTGCGGTCGGGGTGGTGCTGCATGGCCAGTTTGCGGTAGGCCTTCTTGATTTCCTCGGGGCTGGCATCGCGGTTGACGCCCAGGACATGGTAGTAGTCTTTCTTGGCCATGGCCGCCTACTTGGAGAACTCGGAGGTCAAGATGGCGTTGATCATCACTCGGTAATTCTTCATTTTTTTCAAAAGGGTCTCGATCAGGTCCAGCTCGTTGCCCTCTAAAGCCTTTTCGCAGCGGTTGATCAGCGAATCGATCTCGGCGCTGTCGTGCGGGGTCAGTTTTTCGATGAAACGCTGGTAGTAGAATTTGACGGTGTCCCATTCCTCACGCAGTTCCAGCTTGGCCCTGGACAAACGCAGGTTGGCCTTGTCCTGCTCCTCGAATTTCTTGGCGTCCAGGACGATGCGTTCGATCTCCTCGGGGGAGAGGCCGCTCGCCGGCTGGATCTTCATGCTCTGGCTGAGGCCGGTCGCCTTGTCCTGGGCCGAGACGCGGACGATGCCGTTGGCATCGATCTCGAACGTGACATCGATCTGCGGAATGCCCCGCAGGGACTGGGGAATGCCGACCAGGTTAAAGAAGCCGAGCGACTTGTTGCCCGAGGCCGTCGACCGCTCTCCCTGCAGCACGTGGATTTTGACCGTCGACTGGTTGTCGGTGATGGTGGTGAAGACCATCGATTTTTTCGTGGGGATGGTGGAGTTGCGCTCGATGATTTTGGTAAAATTGTCGCCCTTGGTTTCAACGCCCAGCGACAGCGGGGTAACGTCGAGCAGCAGCAGGTCGCGGACCCGGCCCTTGATGATTTCGGCCTGCAGCGCCGCCCCCTGGGCCACGGCTTCCTCGGGGTTGATCTGGATGTCGGGAGGCTTGCCGAAAAACTGGTTCAGTTTCTGAAAGATAAGCGGCATGCGGCTCTGGCCGCCCACCAGCACGGTGCGCTCGATCTGCTCGGGCTTGATATTGATGTCTTCCAGCGATTTTTTGATCAGCTCCAGGGTACGGTCGATAAACTCCATGGTGTTGGCTTCCAGCTGGGGACGGGTCAGCTTCTTTTGAAAATGGTAGTTGGAGCCGTCGGCGAAGTGATGGAGGTAGGGGATGGAGACCAGCGTTTCCTGGTCGAACGAAAGCTCGATCTTGGCCTTTTCGGCGACTTGGATCACCCGCTGCACGACGTCCTTGCTGTCGCGCAGGTCGACCGTCGTCTCGCGCTCGACCTCGTGGAATATCCAGTTGCAGATCTGGGCGTCGAAATCGCTGCCGCCCAGGAAGGTGTCGCCCAGGGTGGAGAGAACCTTGTAGATGTCGCCGATGACCTCGACGATGGAAATGTCGAAGGTGCCGCCGCCCAGGTCGTAGACGGCGTACAGGCCGTCTTTTTTCAGCTTATGGCCATAGGCGATGAGGGCCGAGGTCGGCTCGTTGATGATGCGGGTAACGTTCAGCCCGGCGATCTCCCCGGCCACCTTGGTGGCCTGGCGCTGGGCGTCGTTGAAAAAAGCGGGGACTGTGATGACCGTATCGGCCACAGGTTCGCCCAGGTAGTTTTCGGCGATGCCCTTCAGGTAGCCGAGGAACATGCCGGAGATCTCCTCGGTGGAGTAGGCGGTGTCCGCCAGCTTGACCTTGATGTCGCCGTTCTCCGCCTGGATGATGTCGTAACCGACCCGCTTGCTTATCTCCTTGACCTCCAGGCTGTCGAACTTGCGCCCGATCAGGCGCTTGATCCCCCAGACGGTGTTCTTGCTGTTGGTGATCATCTGCCGCTTGGCGGCGTTGCCGAAAATGCGCTTTTTGTCCGGGGTCTGGGAGATGACCGTCGGGATGACCCTGGCCCCTTCCGGATTGGGCACGATCAGGGCTTCGCTCCCCTCCAGATAGCTGATGCAGGAGTTGGTCGTCCCCAGGTCAATGCCGATGTTCTTGGCCATTACTGGTTTGCGGCGTCAGTCGCTGCCGGCGGCGCGGCGACAGGGACCGCCACCTTGGTCAGCGCCGGACGCAGCAGCTTGTCATGGTAGCTAAAGCCCTTCTGGTACACTTCCACCACCACTGGCTTGCTGATGCCCGCGCGCTCTTCCTTGCTCAATGCTTCGTGGAGCGCCGGGTCGAACGTCTTGCCCAGGGCGTCGATCTCGAGCACCTGGTTCTTTTTCAGCAGGTCCAGGAACTGCTTGCGGATCATCTCCACTCCGGAGACGATGCCCTTGTCGAGTTCGCTGGTCTTGGCCTTCAGCGCCCGCTCCAGGTTGTCGTAGACCTGCAGCAGGTCGAGCAGGATCTCCGTCAGCACGTACTTCTGAAATTCCTCCCTCTCTTTTTTCATGCGTTTGCGGAAATTATCCATTTCCGCCAGCCCGCGCAGGTACTTGTCCTTGAATTCCTCGCGCTCGGCAATCGCGTTCTTCAGGACCTCTTCTGGATCGATGGCCCGGTGATGGGCGCGCTTGGCCACGCTTCTTCTTTTTGGGCCCGGCGTCCTCATGGGGGTTCCTTTCGCCGGCTTTTTCTTCGCCGGCAGAAACGTCATCTTCGTCCGGCACATAGCCGACTCCGTCCTTGTTTTCGTCCGTCGCCATTTATTCCTCGCTTTCCCCGTCCGGACCGGGCCGCAGCGACCTTCGTTGGGGAATGGTCGCAAGTCCGGCGCACGCCCGGCCGTGGGTGGTTGCCTGCATAAAAAAATTTTAGTATATTATCGTACGCTTGTCAATTTCCCCGGATTTTCCTGCCTCGGCGCCGGCGGCGGTCGTGAACCCGAAACAAAGACCGGACGGCCATCCAGACACGGCGCGATTGCGCCACTCCCGGATTTGTGATAATTTAACACCATGCCAACAACCGGCCAGTCCCGATCAGGAGAGAACGACCTGAGCGGGAAAAAGAGACTTCCCTGCTGCAGTCGCGCGGTCTTGTCCTGCTATTGGTTTTTTTTCTTTTCATCCTGGTCCTGGCATTCGTGTTCGGTGACCGCGGCATCATTGAAATCGTAAAATCGAAAAAACAGATCCAGGCCCTGCAGTCGACCATCCGCACGCTGGAAGCGGAAAAGCGGAAGCTGACCCGCGAAATCGAGCTGCTGCGGGAAAACCCCATGGCGCTGGAGAAAAAAGCGCGCGAAAGCCTGTGGTTGATGAAAAAAAACGAAAAAGTAGTCATTTTGGTGCCGGAACCCGGAGAAGAAAAGCATGACTAACGTTAAAACCGTGGCGCTACTCGGCGCCCTGACCGGTATTTTCCTGTTCATCGGCGGCATGGCCGGCGGCCGCCAGGGCATGCTGCTCGCCCTGGTCTTTGCCGGGCTGATGAATTTCGTCGCCTATTGGTTCTCCGACAAGATCGTCCTCAAAGCCTACCGCGCCAGCGCGCTGGCAGAAAGCGAAGCCCCGCGCATGTACGCCATCATCCGGGAAATGTGCCAGCAGGCGCAGGTGCCCATGCCCGCCATCTACGTGTTCGAGCAGGATTCGCCCAACGCCTTCGCCACCGGCCGCGATCCAAACAAGGCGGTCATCGCCCTTTCGCGCGGGATCATGCAGCTGCTGGGCGAAACGGAACTGAAGGGAGTGATCGCCCACGAGTTGACCCATGTCGTCAACCGCGACACGCTGCTGCAGACCGTCGCCGCCACGCTGGCCGGGGCCATCATGTTCCTGGCTTACCAGGCGCGCTGGTTTGGGGTTTTCGCCGGCGGGCGCGATGATGACGATCGCGGCGGCATCGTGGGCCTGATCGCCATGGCCATCCTGGCGCCGCTCGCCGCCACGCTCATCCAGATGGCGATCTCGCGTTCCCGGGAATACAAAGCCGATGCCGGAGCCGCCCAACTGACCCACGATCCCGAGAGCTTGGCTTCGGCCCTGGAAAAACTGACTGTTTATTCCAAGCGGCTGCCGCTGGCGGCCAGCCGGCAGACCGCGCACCTGTTCATCGTTTCGCCCCTGAGCGGCAGGAGCCTGCTGGCGCTGTTCTCGACCCATCCTCCCATCGAGGAACGGGTCGCACGCCTGCGGGCCATGCGCCTGACCTGAGGCGGATGCCGGCGTAACTCAGACCTGGGTGGTGAGAAAGATCCCCACGCCCATGTGTCCGATCTGGTCCTGCAGCTCTTCGATCTTGTCGATGTGAGCGTCCTCGTCGGTGAGGATTTTCTCCAGGACCTCGCGGGTGGCGAAATCGGCCAGTTCCCCGGCCAGCTTGATGGCCTTGTTATAGGCCACGATGGCTTCGGCTTCGGAAGCGTGGTCATTGGCCAGCTGCTTGGTCACATCGGCACCGATGGAGATCTTCTTCAGGCTGGAAACCATCGGCTGGCCTTCCAGGAAAAGGATGCGGCCGATCAGCTTCTCGGCGTGCTTCATCTCGTCGATGGCCCTTTTTTCAAAATGCTTGTGCAGTTTCTCGTAGCCCCAGTTGGCGTTCATTTCCGAATGCACCATGTATTGGTTGACGGCCGTCAGCTCATCAGCCAGCAGCGCATTCAGCGTCTCGATCAATTTCTTGTTTCCCTTCATTTTGACCTCCGTCAATGGATTCGTCGCCCCCGGGAATATTCCCTGCGGTTACGCCCATTGTACCCAGCGGCGAAGAAATGTAAAGGCGGGATGGCCGGCGAGCCCGCCCCGGGAGTCAACTCCCGGTCCAGCTGTTCAGCTGCAGGCGCTGATACAATTCCTCCTGGCGCGCCACCATGACGTCCGCCGACCAGTCGCTGAAATCCTCGGCGCTGAAATCCTCGAGTCGGCGGCGCGTTCCGGCATCGGCGGCCAGGCGCAGAATGGCTGCGGCAAAGCGTTCGTGGTCCGCAACCGGCAGCAGGAAGCCGTTCTCGTTGTCGCGGATCACTTCGCGGTTGCCGGGGATATCGCTGGCCAGCACCGCCTTTTTTTTCAGGCGCAACTGCACCAGGCTCTGGGGCAAGCCCCTCCCAGAGGGCCGTGGAAACGCCGATATCGAAGCCGTCCATGGCGTTTTCCACGTCGGGGACGAACCCGGGCAGGCGAAAATTCGCCGCCAGGCCGCGCCGGAGCAGCTCGGCCTCGATCTGCGGCCGTTCCTCACCGTCGCCGGCGATGAAAAAAAACACCGTTGGCTCGACGGCGATCACCCGGGCGGCAATGGCCGAAAGGTGCACCAGCCCTTTTTGCGGCTTGAACGGGGCGACAACCCCGCAAACGAAACAACCCTCCCCCAGGCCGTAGCGCGCGCGCATCGCGGCCGCGTCACCGCGAACAAGAAATTTTTCCATGGGGAAGCCGCTGCGGATAAGGGTCAGGTTGCTGCCTGCCAATTTCAATTGCCGCGCCAGCTCGATGTCGGCGCAAGCGACGAAAATGAAATGGTCTGTCAAACGGCGGCAAACCTTTTCCGCCAGCAGGTAGAAATTCCTTTTCCAGAACGGCTGGTACGACGAAAAAGAGAAGCCGTGCACCGAGTGGATGATGAGCGGCACTCCGGCCAGGGCGGCGGCCAGCCTGCCGAGGATGCCGGCCTTGGATGAATGAGTATGGACGATCTGCGGTTGGATGCGCTTGAAGAGGCGCACGAGCTGGAACAGCGCTTGCATGTCCCTGCCGGGGCGGATTTCGCGCCCCAGGGCGGGAACGACGATTAGCCGGCCGGCGGCAGCCAAACGGCTCTGCAACATGCCGCCCGGGCCGCAGAGCAGGTAGACATCGAAGCGCTCCGGGTCGAGGTGCTCGGCGGTGTAGAGAGTGTTGAGCTGGGCTCCGCCAAGCTCCAGCTTGGTGATTAGGTGGACGACGACAGTTCGGCTGCGATTCATGTCCGGCCCAGACTCGCGGCCGTTTCCCGGGCCATGAGGATGTCGTCGGCCATGGAGCCATAGTTCCAGCTGCCGTAGCGTCCGATGGAATAGATGCGCTGCCGGCGCAGGGTGGCCAGAATCTCCGGCACCAGGCGCGGCCAGTTGCGGTCGAAGATTACGTAGGAGACAGGGATCACGTCCGCATCGTGGAACAGGATCTCGTTGGCGCGCGCGATCATTCCCGTCTGGCGCAGGGTAAAGACCGTCTCCTGGAACAATTCGCGGGCAGGCGGACCGCGACGCCGTGGCAATCGTTTTTTCCAGATAGACCGTTACCGCTTCCGCGCCGGGATAATAGCCGGCCCGGTAAAACGGGAAGCGCTTTTCGGGAAGGTAGAGCCAATGGAAGCGCCGGCGGCGTCGTGCCAGCACGGCATTGACCACCAGCGTGGACAAGTGCCGCAACTGCCGGCGGGGGAAAGGCGGCGGCGGGTCGATCATACCCAGCAGCTCGCGCAGCGGCAGGGTGCGAGATCAGGTTCTCATAACGGTAACTCGCCGGCACTGGTCGTCACCCGCTTCAGCCGGGGCTCGATGCGCACGACCTTTTCGTTAAAGCGCAGCCGGCTTGCCAGCGGGCGGCTATAGTCCTCGATGAACGCCCTGGAGCGAGCGGAGGGATAATAGAAAACCGGGTTGTAGCCCTCGGCGACGCGCTGCCGTTCCCCGGCGCCGGCCAGCACCTCCTCCTTCCTGGGGACGGGGATGCTTCCCTTGTCCATTCCCGCCAGCAGTCCAGACAGAGGTTGGCCGTAGAATTTTTTTAGAAAGGGATCAAAGAACAGGCTGACCAGCCGCCTGCCGAAATGCGCCAGCAGAAAACCTTCCAGGTCGTCCGCTTCGTCGCCGCCGCCGGCGAGGATCTCCTCCACGATGGGCCGGCGCAGCCGTGACGGCAGAAAGGCCAGGTGATATTGCAGCGAATAGGGAATGAAGCGCCCCAGCAAAAAAACCTTGCTGTCGCGCCGGTACTCGCGGAAAGCGCGAAAGCGTTCCACGTGCTCCTTGATCCCGGGCTTGCCCTGGAAATGAAAATAGTGGCCGCCGTGGTCAAAGGCGAAACCCCCGGCCCGGTACTGTCCGGAGAGCCCGCCGGCGACGCCGCTCTTTTCCAGGACCAGGAAATCGGCGCCGAGCGCCTGCCCGGCGCTCAGTCCCGAGATACCGGCGCCGATGACGACGTTCATTCCATCTTGACGCCGGCCAGGACACCGCCGATGACGATGAACAGGCAGGCGACCAGCGCGCTGCTGACCAGGGTAAAGCGCGGCGTGGAGAAGAAGTTGCCGACCACCAGACCGCACAGGCCCAGTTGCAGGAACAGGATGGCGCTGACGGTCTCGTGCGCCGACCAGTTCATCTTTTTGCGCAGGCGCAGGGCGAAATGGTCCGGACTGCCCAGGAACGGCATTTTCCCCTTCAGGAGTCGCAGGATGACCACGTAGGCCAGGTCGAAAAGAGGGATGCCGAGCACGAACAGACCGGAGAGAAACGCCAGCCGGTTGAAGCGGGTGTAACTGACCATCATGGCCAGCGAGCCGAGGATCAGCCCCAGGACCATGCTGCCGGCATCGCCCAGGTAGATGCGGGCCGGCTCCCAGTTGAACTTCAGAAAGGCGAGCAGGGCTCCGGCCAGGCTGAGGGCCAGGATCGAGATCAGGAAGTCGTGGCTGTACAGCGAGACGACGAAGATGGTCAGGGCGCTCAGCGCGCCGACCGATGCCGCCAGTCCGTCCATGATGTCGATGATGTTGAAGGCGTTGATCGCGGTCAGAATCCAGAAAAAGGAAAGGGCGAGATCCAGCCATTTGGGGAACAGCACCAGGTCGATGACGATGCCGCTCTTGAGCAGGATATAGGTGGCCACGACCTGGAACATGAACTTGATCCCGGGCGTGAGCGCCTTCAGGTCATCAAAGAGCCCCACCAGCAGCAGGATGGAACTGGCAAAAAGGATCCCCAGCAGGCGCTGGTTGAATGCGAACATCAGGCTGATGGGCGAGATGAAGGCGAAATAGATGATCACCCCGCCCATGTAGGGAACCGGCTGCGCCTGGCGCTTGAGCTTGCCGTCGGGTTGATCCAATATTCCGTAACGCAGGGCGATCTTCTGCGCCAGAGGCGTGCCATACAGCGCCAGCAAAAATGAGAGAACAAAGGAAAAAACCAGAATGAGCTCATTCATGATTTTTTATCCACTTCCTTTTTCCCCAGGCATTTTTAAAAACGTGCCGGGAACGGGCCATGGCGATTATAAATTTGGGCGAACGGATTGTCAATGCGCCGGCCCACAGCAGGTCCTTCAGCAGCACAAACGGCAGCCGGCGCCAGTCGCGGCGCCAGCGAAAATTTTTGATCAGGGTCAGGTAGCGGTTCTTCAGCAAATGAAAGCGCAGGGGCGCGGGCCGCGCCAGGGCCAGGGAAAAGCGCGACCAGCGCGAGCGGGGCAGGGTGGCGCTGCGGAAGTGATACACGATCGCCGTCGGAGCGAACCAGGCCTGCAGTCCCAGGAGGCCGGCGCGCCAGCCGATGTCGAAGTCCTCCCAGAACATGAAAAAATCCTCGTCGTAATACTCGCCGCCGATCCGCAGCTTTTCCAGAGCCGGCCGTGAAAATACGGTCGCGGCTCCGCAAACGGAGAACACCTGCCTCTCGGCCAGCGCGACAGACTCCAGGGGGCGGCCGTATCCCGCCTCGCGCGGGTACAGCGCCAGGGAACGCTCTTGGCCCGCGGAATCGATGGTTTCGCGGTCGAAGCGCAGGATGAGCGGGGAAAGCAGCCCGGCCTGCGGGCGGCGGCTGAAGAACTCCAGGACACGACGATTGAATTCCAGGTCGAGAAAAATATCGGCGTTGGCCACCAGCACCAGGCCGGAACCGGTGCGGCCGATGCCCAGGTTGGCGGCGGCGGCGTAGCCGATATTTTCAGGCAACAGGATCGTGTCCAGCCCCGGGAACGCGGCCATGACCGCTTGCGAGCCGTCCTGCGAGGCGTTGTCCACGACGACCACGCGCTGGAAGGCGATCGTCTGGTTGCAGAGCGAGCGGAAATTCCGCTCGAGGTATTTCCCGGAATTGAAACTGACGACAACCGCGCTGATGTCCACGATACGGCCGCGTTCGTTGTCCGGCGTGGAAACCTAGATCAGGCCCAGGAGCTTCCCGCCTTTCTTGAAACCTTCCAGGATGAATTGCAGGTCGCTGTCGGTGTGGGTGGCCGTGAACGACGTGCGAATCAGGGATTCCTCCGGCGGCACGGCCGGGGCGATCACCGGGTTGGTGAACAGCCCGTAATCGCGCAGGAAGTTCCACAGCATGAACGTTTTTTCCTCATTGTTGATGAAGACCGGGATGATCGGGGTCTCGGTATTGCCGGTATGGTAGCCCATGGCCGTCAATTCCCTGTTCATGACGCGGGTGATCTCCCAAAGGCGCTGGCGCCGCCAGGGTTCGTCCTGGATGATCTGCAACGCCTGGTGCGCGGCGCCCAAAGCAGCCGGGGTGATGGAAGCGGAAAAGATGAGCGCCCGGGCATGGTGCTTGATGTACTGGATGATCTTGCTGTCACCGGTCACGAAGCCGCCCAGGGAAGCGAACGATTTGGAAAAGGTGGTCATGATCAGGTCAACTTCGTCGATCAGGCCGAAGTGCTCGGCCGTGCCCTGTCCTTTTTCACCCATGACACCGACGCCATGGGCGTCGTCGACCATCACCCGCGCGTGGTATTTCTTGGCCAGCTTGACGATCTGCGGCAGGTTGGACAGGTCCCCTTCCATGCTGAAGACGCCGTCGACAACGATCAGCTTGCCCTTGTCGGCGGGCTGATGGGCCAGCTTATCCTCAAGGTCTTTCATGTCGTTGTGCTTGAACTTGGCGATATGGGCATAGGACAGGCGCACGCCGTCCATGATCGAGGCGTGGACCGCACGGTCCAGGACAATGACGTCGTTGCGGCCGGCCAGGGCTGAAATGGCGCCGAGGTTGGTCTGCATGCCCGTCGAAAAAGTCAGCGCCTCCTCCTTGCCCATGAACTGGGCCAGCTTCTTCTCCAGCTCGACATGCAGGGAATAGGTGCCGTTCAGGAAGCGCGAGCCGCAGGTGGATGTGCCGTATTGCTCGACCGCGGCAACGGCCGCGGCCTTGATCTTTGCGTCATCGAAGAGCCCCAGGTAATTGTTGGAGCCGACCATGAGGATCTTTTTACCCTTGACCCACACATAATTGCCTTCTACCTTTTCGATCTCGGTAAAATAGGGATAGAGGCCCTGGCTCTTGGCCTCGTCGGCACGGGTGAATTCGAAGCACTTTTTAAAAACGTCCATGTTTCACTCCTCGTTTGCATAACGCCAATGGATTTTATAGAATGGCTCCATGAAAATATTGGTGACCGGAGGGACGGGGTTCGTCGGCGGCCATTTGATCGGCGAGCTGCTGGCCGCGGGCGGCAACCAGGTGACCGTCCTGGTCCGCGACAGCGCCAGGCTGGCCACGTGCCCCTTTTCGGGCGCCGTCACCGCCCTGCCGGGCGACCTGCTTTCATCGGCGCCCTTTCCGGAGGATACGGAACTGGTCTTCCACCTGGCGGCCGTGACCAAGGCTGTTTCGCCCGGGGAATTCACGCGCGTCAACCTGGACGGCACCCGGGCGCTGATGGAGAAACTGCGGCCGCTTAAAAAACTGCGCAAGGTCGTTTTGCTGTCTTCGCTGGCCGCGGCCGGCCCCAACCGCGACAACGAGCCGCTGCGCGAAGAGACACCGGCCGAGCCGATCTCGCGGTACGGCAGGAGCAAGCTGGCGCAGGAAGAGATCGTCATCGCGCATTGCCCCGTGCCATACGTTATCATCCGCGCGCCGATCGTCTTCGGCCCGGGCGACATGGACATGCTCGACGTGTTCCGCATCATCAACCGGGGCATCATCCCCGTTTTGGGCCGCTCCCGGCGCCGGTATTCGCTGGTATACGTCAAGGACTTAGCGCGCGGCATGATCGCTGCCGCCTTCAGCACGTCCCGCAACGAGACCTTTTACGTCGCCAACGCCGAAGCCGTCGAATGGCAGGCCTTCATGGAACAGATTTCCCTGCTGCTGGGCGGGAAAAAAGCGAGGAAGATCGTCATCCCGGAGGCCCTGGGGCGCGTCCTGGCCGAGTTTTCCGAAATGCGCATCCGCGCTTTCGGAAACAAGGCGATCTTCAACCTGGACAAGTTCAACGAGATGAAGTCCCCGGCCTGGGTTTGTTCGCCCGCCAAGATCGAGGCCCTGTTGCATTTTCAACCCTGCGTGCCGCTGCCGGCCGCCCTCGGGGAAACGATCTCCTGGTACCGCGAGCGGGGCTTTTTATAAACGGGGTTCATTTCTTCCTGATTTTGTAATTCCGGCGGGAAACAAAACCGGCCGAAAATTTCTGCGTGGTCTTTACCGACCAGTTGTCGGGGAAAAGCATGGTGAAGACAACCTCGCCGCTGACGTTGAGGTTGCCGAGCAGCGCTTCCTCGTTCAGCTTGAAGGGTACCTCGATCTCTTTCTGCGGGTCCAGGAATACACTGTCGTTCTCCTGCGTGGTGGGCAGGTTCAGTTCCGACCCTGCGAAGAATATCTTGGCAAAGGACAGGCTTTCATTCTCGTCGAGACGGATGAGGAATTCGGGGTTGGCGGAGATTTTGATGCCGTTGCGCACGAGGATCTTGATCTTCAACAGCCCTTCGTTGCCCTGCAGGACCTGGCGCGGGGAGACGGCGCATTCGATCTTTAAAAACTCGTCCTGGGAAAATGCCAACCCGGTAAAAAGGAGCAGGCAACTGAATAGCAAAATCCCTTGTTTGGTCATCGTTCTATTAGCGGAATATACTATATTTCAAGCGAATTGTCAACCGGCCACGCCCCGGAAGTGCCTTCCAGACTGGATATTGGGGGGTTCATGGCATTTTTACCCTGTTTTGCAGGATATCGTGCAGAGAAATGGGCAAAAAATGCTTTTGCAGGGTTTTTTCCAGCATTTCCCAAACCTGGCTGGCCAGGCATGAGTCTTTCAACTCGCATTTCTTGCCCAGGAGGCAATCGGTCAGCGACAGGCGCTCGTTGAAAGCGTCCATCAGGTCTTGCAACGTGATTTTTTCGGGCTCGCGGGCAAGCAAATAACCGCCATAGATCCCCTGGACGCTCTTGATCAGGCCGGCCTTTTCAAGCGGCCCGGCCAGTTTTCGCAGATACTTGGGGGAAACGAGCATCTTGCTGCCAAGCTCGGTCGTGTTCACCAGCTGTCCGCTTTGGGCGATGGCGATCAGCATGCGCAGGCCATAGCGGATCTTGGTATTGATCTTCATGTGTTGAAATATAACCTTTGCAGTTCAATCTGTCAAATTAATTTTGCCGCGGCCGGATCCGCTGGTTTGCCCGTGGGCAAAAAAAAACCCCTTGTTCCCGGGAAAGAACAAGGGGTTTTGACTTTGCGGAGACTATTTATCCTTGGCCAGTTCCTTGATGAACTGCTCGGTAGCCATCTTGCGCTTGCGGAGCTCCTGGAACTTGTCGATCATGGCCTTGTACTGCTTCTCGTACTCGGCCGCCTTCAGGGGCTCGGCCACTTGCTTCTGCTTGTAGAGCAAGCCCATATAGGCCCAGGGAGAATCGAAGTTCGGAGACAGTTCGGCGGCTTTTTTCAGCGCATCAAAGCCCTTCTCCACGACTTGCAGGCGCTCGACCGAGCCCATGACATCGGGCGGAGTCTGGTAGCTCTTGTTCCAGCAAACTACGCCCAGCCGGTAATACCCCTCGGCGATGAGCTCGTTCTTTTCCTTCTCCTCCATGTTCGATGCCACGATCTTCTCGATGCGCAGTTCGTGGTTCTTGATGGCGTCGTCCCACTTGCGCTTGTTCTGGAAAAAGTCGGCCAGGTACAGGTAGCCTTCGGGGTTGGCGGGGTCGAGGGCGATCCGCTGCTCGTACATCTCGATGGCCTTGTCGAACTTGGCGTTGTTGTTATAAAAACCGGCCAGAGTGTAGTAGGAAGCGGGGTCGTTGGCGGTGAACTTCTGCACTTGCAGGTAATATTTCTCGGCCAGTTCGAAGTTCCGCATCTTGTCGTTGATGTCACCGAGAGCCTGGATGATGTTCTTGTTTTCCGGGTCGAGCTCCAGGGCCTTCTGCAGGTTCTCCGTGGCCTTGAGGCCGAACTCCTTGTTCTTTTCGCTGTCGTCGCCGGGCTTGTAGACCATGATGTAGCTGGAGCCGAGGTAGTAGAACGCGGCCTTGAGGTTGGGATTCAACTGCAGGGCAGCCTCGTATTCAGTGATCGCCTTCTTGTATTTTTCCTCGGTGTAGAACTTATTGCCCGATTTAAAATGCTTGTTGGCTTTCAAATTGGTTATCTTCAGCTTGTCGCAGGCGGTGAAGCTGGCAATGATCAGCGTGGACACGAAAAGGATGAGCAGGACCGAGCAAAATTTTTTCATGGAAACCTCCTAAAGCAAGATAACTTTATAATTTAATATTGAGAAAAAGTCAAGTTGTCGCCTCTATTTTCTGCCGTTTTTATTTGACGCGGTAGAACCAAAGGAGAAAAAGCCACAGGTCCTGGACATAGGGGATGGCCTTGTTGTTTAGGTAAATTTTCGTGGTTTCGCGGTCCTTGACCAGCTCGAAGAGATTGAAAAGGTCCTCGACTTCATGGGGGTGGAAGCTGGCATAGGCGCGGTAATGGTCCCCGGCCCCTTCTTCCATAAAATAGCGGTTCCCCCTGGCCAGCTCCAACGCTTTTTCGAAATTCCTGGTGAGATGCTTCTGAAAGCGAATGGTGACCTTGAATTCCCGGTTGGACTTGCGGGGGTTCAGGATGTTCTGGAGTTTCTCTTCCTCGATCAGCTGCCGGGCGTTCATGCGCGGATTATAATACAAGCGCGGGAGCGAGTAAAGCCGTTGGCGGAACAACGAGCGCGCTTCCGCCAGGAGATCATGGGGCTATTGCGGGGGCAGCCTCGACTCGATTGCATTTTTGAATTCAGGGTTGACCTTCGCCCCGGCCGCTTCGGCCTGCAGCAGGTAGTCCAGCGCTTCGTGGTATTTCCTTTGGGAGAACGCCACCAGGGCCAGGTTATTGTAAGCGTTGCCGTGACGCGGGTCCAGGCGGATGGCTTCGCGATAGCGGGCAGCGGCATCAAGAGGCGCCCCCATCTGGAAGAGGATATTGCCGTGAATATAGCAGTAATCGGCCGGAATCTCGAAAGTCGTGGCGATCGGCGAATTCAGCCGGCGGTCGATCTCGCGGATGCTTTGGACAAAAAGATGGACCTCTTGCTCCAGCCGCCCCTTTTCCGCATTGTTGCTGCCGCCCATGGCCTGGATCTTCTGCTCGATCTGGTTGCGCTGCGTCTCCAGCCCCTGGCGCTGCTGGCGCAGCCGGTCCAGGTAATCCTGGTGGGAAAAATTCTGAAACCTGGCATTGGCGGCATAATTCTTTTCAGCGGCGGTAATTGCTTCCAGCGCCTGGGGAAGTTCCTTGCGTTTCAGATGAACCTGGGCCAGCATATATGAAGCGTCAGCATGTCCGGGCATGGTCTTCAAGCACTCCAGGAGTTTTTTTTCAGCCTTGTCCAGCTTGCCCGAGGCGAACAGCTCGGCGCCGCCCAGGTAGAACGGATTGGCCCGCTTGAAAGCATCGATCAGTTTCTTCTCATCCATGTTGAAGTCCTTCTGGCCGAACAGCGGCAGTGCCGGCAGGTTGAGCGCCAGAACGATCAGTGACACGCCCGCGACCATCCCTAGTGCATTTTGCTTCACGATTCACCTCCGGCTGCGATCAGCCGCTTCTTCATGCTCCCCCCGGGACATTGCGGCAACAAGGCCGATATCCCGGAATCCATGGCCACCCGCCTCCCGTTCCCCGGAGCCAACCGGGAATTCCGGGCGCCAATAAAAATTATTTCCTCGGACCTTGAACCACCTGATCAGCCTGCATCTTTTTCCAGGTCGCGTCGAAGATACTCGGCATGTCTAGGTGATAGGGGCATTTGGCAACGCACTCGCCGCAGGCGACGCAGTCCTTGTAAGTCTTGGCCAGGCCGCTCATGCGCTCCAGGGCCCAATCCTTCAGGTCGTAAAGGAAATAATAATTTCGCAGCACATGGAGGAACGAGATCGGCAATCCTTGCGGGCAGGGCATGCAATATTCGCAGCGACGGCAAAAGCGGTCGCCCAGGCGCTCCTTTTCCTTTTGCAGGCGCGTGGTCTCTGCGCCGTCGAGCGGCGACAGGTCGGCGAGGGCGGCCACGTTCTCGACCACCTGCGCCTCCGCATCCATTCCCGGGATGGCGATGTCGATGCCCTGGTTGAAGATGAAGCGGAAGTTCAGGGCGACCTCGCGAATGTTGCCGCCGCCGATAGGCTTCATGGCGATGATGCCGACGCCGCGCCGGCGCGCGGCCGGGATGAGGTCCAGCATGGCCTCGGTCTCCATGAAATTGGCCGGGATCTGGATGGTCGCGAAGGCGAAGCGCTCCAGCGCCATGGCCACGATGCGCGGCTTGTGCCCCGATATGCCGATGTGGCGGATCTTGCCCTGCTGCCGCGCCCGGGCCATGCCGGCCAGCGCCCCGTCCGCGGCCAGGATCTTTTCCAGGTCGGCCTCGCCGGCCACGTTGTGGCATTGATACACATCGATATAATCGGTGCGCAGCAGCCGCAGGCTGGTCTCGATGTCCAGCATGATCTCCGCCGCGCCGCGGCTGAACGATTTGCTGGCGATGAGCACGCGGTCGCGGTAGCGCGGCAGGACGCGGCCGAACTTGCTTTCGCTGTCCGTATAACCGCGTGCCGTGTCGAAAAAACCGATCCCGGCATCCACGGCTTTTTCCAGGACGCGGTCGGACGCGGACGTTTCCAGGCGCTGGATGGGGATGCCGCCCATGCCCATCCTCAGGACATCCGCGGCCCCGGGGACGGGGCGTACCGTGCGGCCAATGCCTGCTTTTTTCGGTTCAGCCATACAGGTTCAATCCCTTTTCCCCCAACAGGCGGTAGAACAGGTTCAGGGGGAAGCCCATGACATTGAAATAGCAGCCTTCGATCCGTTCCACGAAAACGGCAGCCCGACCCTGGATGGCGTAGGCGCCGGCCTTGTCGCTGAAATTTTCATGGTCCAGGTAATGGACGATCTCGCCGTCCGTCAGCTCCTTGAACTGGACACAGGTGCGCGAGATGGCGAAACTGGTCGCCCCCTCGTGCATCAGGGCCAGGCCGGTCAGCACCTCGTGGCTCCGCCCGGAAAGCCGGGTCAGCATGGAAAACGCGTCGTCACGGCCGCTGGGCTTGCCGATAAGCGCACCGTCGAGGAGCACCACGGTGTCGGCGCTGACGATCAGGGAATGGAAGAAGCGCTTCTTGTAAACGGCGATCCCCTTGGCGATGGCCACGCGCCGCAGGAAGGCATCGATTCCCTCCCCGGGCAGTGCCGCCTCCTCGATATCCGGGGCGATCACCTCCGGAGACAGGCCGATCAGCTGCAGGAGCTCTTTGCGCCGCGGCGACGCCGAAGCCAGGACGACCTTCATCTTTTAAAGAACTCTTTGATACGGCTTTCGTAGGGCGCCGGGATGGCCAGCTTCTCGCCGCTCTGCAAAAAGAGCCTCAGCTCGGACAACGATTTTATCTTGTGCGAATCAAAAATTCTCAGGATGGTTTTGGGTCCGATGCCCTTGATCTGGGACATCTCGAACAGGCTGTCGGGGAACTCGGCCTGCAGCTCGTCCAGTATCTTCAGCGAGCCGATGATCACCAGGTCCTCGACCTTCTGAGCCAGGATCTTGCCGATGCCGTCGATGCGGGTCAGGTCCTCGCCGGCCAGCAGCATGTCCTCGATGGAGACCGGGAACTCGCGTATGCTCTTGGCGACCTTGGTGTAGGCGCCGATCTTGAATTCGTTCTCGCCTTTAAGCGCGAGGAAAAAAGCCACCTTGTCGAAAACGCGGGCGATCTCCTGGTTGGTCATGATCGCGGTCCGGCATGAATGCGTCGTTCCGGAAAAAATTTCATCAAATCATCATAGCAAATTTCGCGGCAAATGTAAATTTGACTTCTGGGCCGATGTCGCCTACAATCCGGCCATGCACAAGATCGCTTTTTCGGGGATCCCCGGCAGCGGCAAGACCTCGATCCTGGCTGAAGTGAAGAAATTGCTGGCGCTGAAATACCGCGTGGAGGACGTCCCCGACCTGAGGCCGAACAGCCCATTCGATTTCGACCACAAGACCGGCTTCGTCAGCCAGTTCTATTTCATCACCAGCCAGATCAACGAGGAAAACATCTGCGCCCAGGGCCGCCCCGATTTCCTCCTTTGCGACGGCTCGCTCCTGGATCACTGGCAGGAATGGCAGGGTTGCCTCCCCGAGGCGAACGGCAACGGCCAGGCCGCCGGGCGCAATGAACTGATGGCGGGGCTATACCGCTTCTGGGTGCCGACCTATGCCGCGATCTTCCGCCTGCGCGCCGACGCCAGGGTGCTGCAAAAAAGAAAACCCAAGGCCGGCCTCAGAGAATACGCGCCGGAACTGTCCCAGCAGGCGGACGAACGCTACGCCCGCATCATCCAGCAGGACCACCTGGCGGCCTTCGATGTCTGGAACCAGCAGACCATCGACGAGAGCGCCCAGGAGGTCATGGTGCACCTGGCCGGCATGAAGCTGATCTGAGCGACCGTTATTCCAGGAGGACAACGTGCGGGTCAAACTGGCAGGCTTCAACATGGATGCGGACATCCTGCGGCGACTGGACCCCGGCCGCGGCCCGCACTTCACCCCGGAAACGCTCAGCGCCGCCTACGCCCGCATCAGCCGCAGCCCACTGGCCATCGATCAGCTGAGAAAAAAAGCGTGCCAGGACGTGGAGAAGGCCCGGAGATCCAACCAGAAGATCATTTTCGAGATGGGACACCACTCGGTGGCCGAACACGCGGTCTTCAATTTCGACATCATGGGAGTCTCCCGGCTCGCCCTCGAGGAGATCGAGCGCTTTCGCCTGGCGTCTTATACCGAGAAATCACAGCGCTACGTCACCCTGGAGGGAGACCTGGTCCTGCCCAGGGAACTGCGCGCCGCCGGCGAAAAAAAGATCTTCCAGGCGGTCGTCGACAAGCAGAACCGCTTTTATTTCAAGGCATTCGAGCGGCTGCACCGGCGGCTGCAGCGCCGGCACCGGGAGATCATCCGCAGCGCCTCCGGCCAGAGGCTCGTGGAGGGTTGGGCCAAGGAAGACGCACGCTATATCCTGTCGCTGGCCACCAGCGGCCAGGTGGGCGTCACCGTGAATGCCCGCAGCCTGGAGCACATGTTCCGCAACTGGCGCCTCAGCCAGCGCGAGGAGGTGCGCCGCCTGGCCGGGAAGCTGCACGCCCTGGTCCTGCCCATCGCCCCGTCGCTGATCCTCTTCCCCGAGCCGACCGACTTTGACCGCGAGGCCTTCGCCGCCATCGACGCGCATTTCGCCGGCTCCGCCCCCGCGGGGCGGCCCCGCGCCGGCAATGTCCTGGAAATCGTCGCTTCCAGCGGCGGCGATGACGCCATCCTGGCGGCGCGCCTGTGCGCCAACAACAACTTCGATCACGCCCGCGCCCTGGCCCAGGTCAGGAAATGCAGCCCGGCCCGCAAGAGAGCGCTTTTGGAGGAATTCTTCGGCAAGATCCAGTTCTTCAGCGCCATGCCGCGGGAATTCGAGATGGCCGACGTCACGTTCCAGGCCGTGGTGAGCGCCTCCAGCTTCGCCCAGCTCAAGCGCCATCGCATGGCCACCCTGCTGGCCGCCGGCTACGTTCCGGAACTGGGCGTCACGCTGCCGGCCAGCATCCGCGACGCCGGGTTGGGGGAGGAATTCCTCGCCATCATCCAGGCGACCGACGACGCCTATCGCCGCCTGCGCGAAGCGGGAGGCGCGGCGGCAGATTACGTGCTGACCAACTCCCATCGCCGCCGCGTGCTGATGAAGATGAACCTGCGGGAGATATACCATTTCGTCAGGCTGCGCGACGATGCCCACGCCCAGTGGGATATCCGCGAGCTGGCCCACGCTCTTGCCGCGCAGGTCAAGCGCCTGATGCCGCTCACGGCCATGATGCTCTGCGGTAAAAGCCGCTTCGCCGAAGAATACGGCGCCATCTTCGCCAATCCGCCCGCAGGCGCCGCTCCGCAACCTTCCCCGGGTCAGGAAATATAGAAGTCCAGGGCGAACAGGACGGCGACCAGCGCCAGCAGCGGGTGCACTTCCCGGATCCTCCCGGTCAGCAGTTTCAGCAGGACATAGGCGATGAAGCCGCAGCCGATCCCCCTGGAAATACTGAAGGTGAAAGGAATCATGATGATGATCAGGAATGCCGGCAGGGCGGTGACGGCATCGTCCCAGCGGATCGAGCGCACACCGGCGATGAGCAGGTAGCCGACCAGGATCAGCGCCGGCGCCGTGGCGCTGGCCGGGACAATGGCCACCAGCGGCGTGAAAAACACCGCCAGCAGGAACAGGATGCCGGTAACCACCGAGGTCAGTCCGCTGCGGCCGCCCTCGCCGACGCCGGCGGCGCTCTCCACGTACGTGGTCACCGAACTGCAGCCGCACAGGCCGCCGCAGAGAGCGGCGAGGGAATCGATCAGCAGCACGCTCTTCAGCCGGGGCAATCTGGCGGACTTGTCCAGGAAACCGCCCTGCTCGCCCACGGCCACCACCGTCCCCATGGTGTCGAAAAAATCGGTGATCAGGAAGGCGAACACGGTCCCCAGGAGGCCGAAGCGCAGGGCGCCGGCGATGTCCAGGGCAAAGAACGTCCTGAAATGACCGGCATCCACACCGGCCACGGGCGAGGCGGGCAGGCGGGCCAGGCCCGTCGCCACTGCCGCGGCCGTCGCCAGCAGGATGCCGATCAGAAAGGCGCCCTTGACTTTTTTCAGCATCAGGAACGCCGTCGTCGCCAGGCCGAAACCGGCAATCAGGGCTTCCGGGCCGAGCTTGCCGAAAGCGATCAGAGTCGCCGGATCGGCCACGACCAGCTTGGCGTTCTGCAGGCCGATCAGGGCGATCAACAGGCCGATGCCCACGCCGATGGCGCGCTTCAGGTCCAGGGGAATGGCGTTCATCACCCCCTCGCGGACATTGGTCAGCACCAGGAGCGAGATGATCGCCCCTTCGACAAAAACGATTCCCATCGCGGTCTGCCAGGGGACCTTCATGCCGATGACCACGCCGAAGGCCAGGAAGGCGTTCAGCCCCATCCCCGGGGCCAGGGCGAAGGGATAATTGCTGAGCAGCCCCATGAGGATGGTCAGGACGCCCGCTCCGATGCAGGTGGCCACCGCCAGGGCCGGGACGAATTCCTCGCCCATGGCAGCGGCCAGTATCTTCGGATTGACGAAAATGATATAGGCCATGGCCATGAAGGTGACCGCGCCTGCCGTGACCTCGCGGCCGACCGTGGTCCGCTTTTCCCGCAGCTTGAAAATATCCATGGCAACTCCTGTCAGGGCATGATAATCATTCCTGTCAGTTCCAAGTCAACCAGCATGCGGCGGCGAGAACGGCGAATCCTCCGTCGTCGGCCTCCCGCAAGGGTAAACCGGCCTTTTTTTATTGACGGAAGCCGTTCTTTGTGCTATTTTGCTCTATAATGAACGATATATTCCGCATCGTAGTCCAATTTGCCGTCGTTTTATTCGCCATATCGATTCACGAGTCCGCCCATGCCTGGGTGGCCGACCGCTGCGGCGACCCCACGGCCAGGCGCATGGGCCGGGTGACCCTTAACCCCATCGCCCATATCGATCTCTTCGGCACCATCATTTTCCCCATCCTGCTGGCGGTCATGGGCGCCCCGGTCTTCGGCTGGGCCAAGCCGGTGATGGTGAATCCAAATAACTTCCACAATCGCCGCCGCGACGGCATGCTCGTTTCCGCCGCCGGCCCCGTCTCGAACATCCTGACCAGCCTGGCGGTGATCTTCCTGCTGCTGATCTTTTTCCAGCCGTTGATGGCTACCAGCAACCCCACGCTGCTGCTGCTGCTCAAGATCGCCACCTACCTGATGATGATCAATATTTTCCTGGCCGTCTTCAACCTGATCCCCATCCCCCCCCTGGACGGCAGCGGCATCCTGGAAGGGCTGCTGCGGGGCGGCGCCCTGGACGCCTACGAAAGGATCAAGCCCTACGGCTTCTTCTTCCTGATTTTTATCATGTACACCCGGGTCTTCGACAAGATCGCCGACCTGCTGTTCACCGGACTGTTCAAGCTGTTTCCCAAACTCATCTTTATCCTGTTGAAATCCGGGGTCGCGGGATGAGCCCCAGGGTGATCATGAGCGGTATCCGGCCGACCGGCACCGGGGCGGCCCACCTGGGCCATTGGGAAGGGGCCCTGAAAAGCTGGGTGAAGCTGCAGGACATGGGCGAATGCTATTATTCCATCGTCGACTGGCACGCCCTGACCACCGAATACCAGGATGTGAAGAACATCCAGAACAATGTCCGCCAGGTGCTTCTCGACCTGCTGTCGGTGGGCATCGACCCTGAAAAAAGCGTCGTCTACCTGCAGTCGGCGGTCAAGGAGATCTCCGAACTGTTCCTGCTCCTGGGCATGATGACGCCACTGGGCTGGCTGGAGCGGGTTCCCACCTTCAAGGAGCAGCAGGCGCAGCTGGCCGACCGCGACATCAACACCTTCGGCTTCCTCGGCTACCCGCTGCTGCAGACAGTGGACATCATCATCATGAAGGCCGACACGGTGCCGGTGGGCGAGGACCAGGTTTTCCACCTGGAACTGGCCCGCGAGATCGTGCGCCGCTTCAACGGCCTGTACGGCGACTGCTTCCCCGAACCCCAGCCCTACCTGACCCCTATTCCCAAGCTGCCGGGGGTGGACGGCCGCAAGATGAGCAAGAGCTACGGCAACGCCATCTACCTCAGCGACGCCGCCGCCGTGGTGGACGCCAAGGTCCGCCCGATGGTCACCGACGTCCGCCGCAAGCGCCGCTCCGATCCCGGCATCCCGACGGACTGCCCGGCATTCTCCCTGCACCAGGCCTACTCCAAGGGTGACGAGATCGCCATGGTCGACGCCGAGTGCCGCAAGGCCGGCATCGGCTGCATCGACTGCAAGAAGATCCTCATCGCCAACATCAACGACTTCCTGGAGCCGTTCCGCCAGCGGCGCAGCCGCTATGAAAACATGGCCGTCGCCGACATCCTCGCCTCCGGCAACCGCCGCGCCGCCGCCCGGGCCGGGGAAACCATCGCCCAGGTGCGCCGGCTGATGAACGTATGATGGAAGCGGAATTTGCCGGCTACCAGGTACAGACCGAGTTCTTCGAGGGCCCGCTCGACCTGCTGCTGCACCTGATCCGCAAGAACAAGATGAACATCGTCGAAGTGCGCTTGTCGCAGATCACCGCCGAATACCTCGCCTACCTGGAGAACAAGCGCGGCATCAACCCCTCGCGCGAAAGCGAGTTCCTGATGACCGCCGCCACCCTCATCTATATCAAGTCGCGCTCCCTTTTGCCCAAGCCCGAGAATCCGGCCGAGGAATCGCCGGAGAAGCAGCTGCTGCACACCCTGATCGAGTACGAGAAGGTCCAAAAGATTTCGCACATGTTGCAGGACATGGAATACACCGAGCTGCTGCTCTGGCGGCGGCTGGAAATGAACGAGAACTTCAACAACCGCGAGTACGCGCTGAAGGAAGTATCGGCCTTCCAGCTGGCGGAAATATTCTTCGACATCGTCAAGAAAAAAGAAAACGAGCAGTTCCTGTATATTTCCTCCAAGAACTATTCCATCGCCGAAAAACAGGCGGAAATCCTCTCCCTGCTGGAGAGCAGCGGCTTCGTCGATTTCAGCGTCTACGTCGCCAGGCTCGATTCCATCGAGGAGATCGTCGTCAGTTTTTTCACCCTGCTGGAAATGGTCAAGCGCCACCTGCTCGTTGCCGTCCAGGAGCAGCTGTTCGGCACGATTTCCCTCTTCAAGAACGAGGCCGGCAGGCTGGAAAATTAAAACCATGAACCCGGAACAACTCACCAAGCAGATCGCGCTCATCGAGGCCATTCTCTTCGTCTCCAAGGAACCGGTGGAGCCGGGAAGGATCATGGAGTTCCTGGGCATCGGGGACATCGAAGAATTTGAAGCGGTGCTGGCCGCGATGGAGAAAGAGCACCTGCTGGAGCGGCCCGAGCGCGGACTGATCCTGAAGCGCTCCGGCGGCGGGCTGCAGCTGGTGACCAAGCCCGACCTGCACGACGAGCTGAAGCAGTTTTTCACGGTCAAGCAGTCGACCAAGCTCACGCTGGCCTCTCTGGAGACGCTTTCGATCATCTCGTACCGGCAGCCGGCCACACTGGCCGAGATTTCCGACATGCGCGGCGTTAACTCTTCCGGCCCGGTAAAGAGCCTGCTGCAGAAAAAACTGATCAAGATCGTCGGCCGCAAGAAGGTGCCGGGGCTCCCCGCCCTGTACGCCACCACCCAGGAATTCCTGATTTACTTCGGCCTGAACGATCTGTCGGAACTCCCTTCCCTGGAAGAATTGACCGAGTTGTTCGAGGAAAAAGAGCAGCCTTCGCTATTCAAATAGGAGGAGCCGATGGAATCTCTGGTCAACGCGCGCATCCTGGAGATCACCCCGTATAAGCCCGGCAAGCCGGTCGAGGACATCCAGCGCGAGTTCGGACTCTCCAAGGTCGTCAAGCTGGCTTCCAACGAGAACATGCTGCCGATCCCGGAGAACGTCCGCCAGGCGATCCGCGACGAGCTGTCCCAGGTCCACGGCTACCCCGATTCCGACAGCTATTACCTGCGCCGGCGCATCGCCGAATACAATGGCGTCGGCGCGGAGAGCGTCATCGTCGGCGCCGGCTCGGTGGAGATCATCCAGATGCTCATCCGCGCCTTTCTCAAGCCGGGAGAAACGGTCCTGACATCGGAAAAGACGTTTTCCCTGTACAAGGTCGCCACCACCGAGACAGCCGGGGCCGCCGCCTTTGTCGAGGCGCCGATGGACGGCGAACTGCGCTTCGACCTGGAGGCCATTGCCGCCCGCGTCGACGCCGCGGCCAAGATCATCTTTATCACCAACCCCAACAACCCGACCGGGACCATCCTCCCGGCCGCGGCCGTGCGCGCCTTCATTGACCGCGTTCCGGATGACCGTATCATCGTTTTGGACAACGCCTACCAGGAGTTCGTCGACGTTCCCGGCGATTACGTCACCGGCCTGGACGAGATCCGCCGCCGCAGGAACCTGATCGTCCTGCGCACGTTTTCCAAGGTCTACGGACTGGCCGGGCTGCGCATCGGCTACGCCCTGGCCCATCCCGATTTCATCGCCATCCTCAATCGCGTCAAGCCGCCGTTCAACGTCACGCGCCTCGGCCAGCGCGCCGCCCTGGCTTCGCTGGACAACGACGAATACAAGGACGAATCGGTGCGCCTGAATCGCCGCAACAAGGCCCGGCTGTTCTCCAGCCTGCAGGGACTTGGCCTGAGCGTGATCCCCTCCCAGGCCAATTTTCTCCTGTTCTTTCCCGGGGTCGACGTTTCCGGGCTGAACCAGCGACTGCTGCGCCAGGGAGTGATCATCCGCCCCATGGCCGGCTTCGGCATCCCGGATGCCATGCGCGTCACTGTCGGCCTGGAAGAGGAAAACGATTTCTTCATCGCCAAGCTGGAACAGGCGCTGGCGGAAATGAAAAAATAATTCCACTTGGAAAACCGAGGAGCAACCATGGACCATGACCTGCTGTTCATCGGCGGCGGCCCCGCCGGTTACGAAGGGGCGATCGCCGCGGCAAAGAAGGGCTTGAAAACGGCGGTGGTGGAAATGGACCTCCTGGGCGGCACCTGCCTGCAGCGGGGCTGCATCCCCACCAAGGCCATCCTGCATTCGGTCAAGGCCGTCAAGCAGATCAGCGACTTCGCCAAGATCGGCGTGCATGTCGAAAAATACGGGGTTTCCCTCGAAGAAATCGAACGCCGCAAGACACGCATCGTCAGCAAGCAGACGCGCGGCATCGAGATCCTTTTCAAGCAGCACGGCATCCAGCTCATCAAGGGCCGGGCGCAAGTGACCAGTGCCAACAGCGTCATGGTCGACGGCCAGAAAGAGGTGACGGCCAGCCGAATAGTAGTCGCCACAGGCTCCAGGCCGGCCGAGCTGCCATTCCTGAAATGGGACGGGCAGCAGGTCGTCAGCTCCGACGAGCTGCTGAAGCTGGAGGCCGTTCCAGAGACCCTGCTGGTCATCGGCGCCGGAGCGGTGGGATTGGAATGGGCGCTGATTTACAGCTACCTGGGCTCCAAGGTCACGGTGGTGGAGATCATGGAGACCATCGTCCCGGGCAGCGACCGCGAGATCGCCACGATCCTGAAGAACGAACTGATCAAGCAGAACATCACCATCTATACCGCCACCGCCATCAGCAATCCCCGCCGCGGTGAAAAGCTCGGCCTGGATTTTAAAAAAGGCGACAAGGAATGGCAGGAAGAATTCCATAAGGTGCTGCTGGCCGTCGGCCGCCTGCCCAACACCGCCGGGCTTTTCGCGCCGGAACTCGGGCTAAAGCTTGATGCCAAGGGCTTCATTCCCGTCTCGACAAACCTGGAGACCGCCATCCCCGGGATCTTTGCCTGCGGTGACGTAATCGGACCGCCGCTGCTGGCCCACAAGGCTTCGCACCAGGCCATGGCCGTCGTGGACTTTATTGTCGAGAACAAGCCGGTAGCCCATCATCCCCAGCCGGCAGCCATCTTCACCTTCCCCGAGATGGCCACCGTCGGGCTCAGCGAGGAACAGGCGCTGCTGGAAAAGCGCCAGGTCTTCATTGGCCGCTTTCCTTACGCCGCCGGGTCGCGCGCCAACGCCATCGACGAAAAAATGGGCTTGGTCAAAGTGCTCGCCGCCGAAGACCACACCATCGTCGGCGCCCATATTGTCGGCGCCGAAGCCGGCGAACTCCTGCCGCTGCTGACCTACGCCATCACCCGCGGCCTGAAGGCGGACGAGTTCAAGGATCTCGTCTTCATCCATCCCACGCTGAGCGAGAGCGTCTGGGAAGCCCTGGGCGAGATCGGGAAATTCTCGATCCACATCTAGCCGGCATCAGTCCCGTGGCAGAATCCCTCCTCCGGGTTCCCCGGCCGGGCCGGCAAGTCTATTTGATTTTTGCCCTGTGATTCACTATAATTTAATGGATGAAAAAGGTTCTCGTTCTCTTTCTGCTCGTTCTTCCCTTCTGCCTGGGCGCCGAGATCTACGCCTTGCGTTTTTCCGGGCCGGTCGATCCGCTGCTTGAGGAGTACGCCGTCAGCTCCCTGGGCGAGATCGGCCGCAGGGGCGACGCCCGCCTGATCGTCATCGAGATGGACACGCCGGGCGGCTTCGACACCTCCATGCGCACCATCATCAAGGCCATGCTGAACACCGGCGTGCCGATCGCGGTCCTGGTCGCTCCCAAGGGCGGGCGCGCGGCGTCGGCCGGCTTCTTCATCCTGCTGGCCGGGGACATCGCCGCCATGGCCCCGGGCACCAACACGGGCGCCGCCCACCCCGTGTCCGTGACCGGCAGCGACATCGAGAAGACCATGCGCGAAAAGATCACCAACGACGCCGTCTCCTATGTCAAGGCCCTGGCCAGGAACCGCGGCCGCAGCGAGGAGCTGGCTGAAAAGGCTGTAAGCGAAAGCCGCTCCTATACGGCAGAAGAATGCCTGAAGGGCGGCCTGATCGACCTGATCGCCGCCGACACCCGCGAGCTGGCCGGCAAGCTGCAAGGCCGGACCATCTCCCTTGCCAACGGCAAGACGATCACCCTTGACCTGCAGGGTGAAAAGATCGTCATGATGGAGATGAGCGAAAGACAGAAATTCCTGCGCACGATCACCAACCCCAACCTGGCTTACTTCCTGCTGATCTTCGGCCTGATTGGCCTGTTCATCGAGTTCACCCACCCGGGCGGCGTACTGCCCGGCATCCTGGGCGGCATCTCGCTGCTGCTGGCCTTCCTGGCCTTCCAGGTGCTGCCGATCAATTATGTCGGACTTTTTCTGATCCTGCTTTCGATCGGTTTCTTCGTCGCCGAGATCAAGGTCCAGGGCTTCGGCGTGCTCGGGATCGGCGGGATCGTATCGTTCGTCCTGGGATCGGTCATGCTGATCAAATCGCCGATCCCGGAAATGAGGCCGGCCATGCCCATGATCATCACCTTCGCTGTCTGTTTCGCCTGCATTTTCCTGTTCCTGACCTGGAAGGTCTTCCAGGCCATGAAGCGCCGGAGCGAGACCGGGGCCGAGGGGCTCATCGGCGAGATCGGCGTGGCCAAGACCGACATCGACAGCCGGCAAGGCAAAGTGTTTGTTCATGGCGAATGGTGGAACGCGATCGCCGAAGGCCCGATCCCGGCCGGAAGCCGCGTCCGGGTCGAGGCCGTGGAGAACCTGGTCATCAAAGTAAAAAAATCGGGAGGATAAAATGAACCTGTTCGCCAATCCGCTGCTGATCGTAGCCGTGGTGGCTATTTTCTTTATTTTAAACTGGATCAAGGTGCTGAAAGAGTATGAGCGCGGGGTGGTTTTCCGCCTGGGGCGCGTGCTCGACCAGCCCAAGGGACCGGGGCTGATCCTGGTCCTCTCCCCGATCGACAAGCTGGTGCGCATCGGCCTGCGCACCATCGTGCTCGACGTGCCGCCGCAGGATGTCATCACCCGCGACAACGTTTCGGTCAAGGTCAACGCCGTGGTCTATTTCCGCGTGGTCGACCCCAAAAAAGCGGTCATCGAGGTCCAGGACTACCTCTACGCCACCTCGCAACTCTCGCAGACCACGCTGCGCTCGGTGCTGGGCCAGGCCGAGCTCGACGAGCTTCTTTCCGAGCGCGACAAGCTGAACTCGCGCCTGCAGACGATCATCGACGAGCATACCGATCCCTGGGGGATCAAGGTCTCCATGGTGGAGATCAAGCACGTCGACCTGCCGCAGGAGATGCAGCGCGCCATGGCCAAGCAGGCCGAAGCCGAACGGGAACGGCGCGCCAAGATCATCCACGCCGAGGGCGAACAGCAGGCTTCAGCCAAGCTGCTGGAAGCGGCCAACACGCTTTCCCAGAACCCCTCGACCATCCAGCTGCGCTACCTGCAGACACTGGTCGAGATCGGCGCCGAGAATTCGTCCACCATCGTTTTCCCCATGCCTATCGATCTGATGAAGGGGTTGTTCGAAAAAAAATAAATGGAAAAAACCTATTTTGAATTCAAGATCACATTCATGCACATCGTGGTGTTCCTGGTCGCGGTCATCGCCATCGGCATCTTCCTTTTCTACATGGGCTACCAGGCCGGACAGCGCCGCGCCGATCCGCGCACGGCGATCGCCAATGAACAGGGCCAGCCGGAAGCCGCTGCCGAGGAATTGAGCGTTGTGGACGAAAAGCCCGTGCGCACCGTGCCAGCGACTTCCAGCCCCCGGCAGTCGATCCCGGCGGAAATAAAACTCCACGAGGGGCAGGCAGCCGGGAAAGTCCCTGCCGCGGATACCACTGAGCCGCGTCCCGTCACAGAGCAAAGTGCCGTTTCCGAAGTGAACTACACCATCCAGGTGGGCGCTTTCGCCGATTTTGCCAACGCCCAGAAGTGCAGCCGCAGATTCACCGGCCTCGGCTACCAGGCGGCGATCATCACCGACAACCAGAAAAAACTGCACACCGTCCAGGTGGGAAGCTTCTCCCTCCTGGCGGATGCCCAAAGGGAAAAGATCAAGCTGGAAAACCGGGAGAAGGCGAAATTCACCATCAAAAAATCACGCTGAACCGGCTGCGCTTTCTACTATGGCCCGTAGCCGCCCTCGCCTACGGGTTGGCTTTTCCCAAGGCGCAGTTCGCCCCGCTGGCCTTCATATTCCTGGTGCCACTGCTGCTGGCCGCGGAGGGCAAGAGGCCGGGAGCGCATTTCCGTATGTTTTTCTCTTTTTCCTGGGTTTCCTACCTGATTATCCTTTACTGGATTCCCCGGGTAATGGTCACGTACGGCGGCACATCCTGGTTCCTGGGCATCATCGGGCTGGTCTGCCTGGCCGCTTTTTTTTCGTTTTTTGCCGGCCTGGCCGGAATCCTGATCGCCAAGGTCGCTGCAACCGGGCCCGGCCTCCTGTCTGCCTTCTGGATCCCAACGATCTGGGTGGCCAAGGACCTGGTAGTGGAACGGATCTTCGGCGGCTTCCCCTGGTGCCTCGTCGGCTATTCCCAGTACCGCAATACCGGCTTTATCCAGTGGGCCGAACTCGGCGGCATCCACCTGGTCTCGTTCCTGGTCATCGCGGCGAACGTCCTGTTCTATATCCTGCTTAAAAAGCGAAACCGGTCGGCCCTGCTGGCCCTCCTCGCTTTTTTCGCAATTGTCTTCGCGTCCGGCTTCTGGCTCCTGCAGCGCCACGAGCGCCGGGTTGTTGCCCTGCCCATGCATCGCGCCGGCATCATCCAGCCCAACAGCAACCACGACCAGGCCTTTGATTTCGCCCGCACGCAGGCGACGCTGGCGAACCTTTTCCAGGTTTCCCGCAAATTGCACCGCAACGGGGCGGAATTCATCGTCTGGCCCGAGTTTTCCGTCCCGATCTATCCCTTGCGCACCCCTTTTTACAAGGAGCGCTTCGACGCTTTCGCCAGGGAGCACGCCCAGCTGCTGGCCGGCTTCACCGATGCACGCGGCAGCGCCGGGTTCTTCAATTCGGTCATGCTCTTCACTGGCGCGGAGACCCGCATTTATGACAAGGTGCACCTGACCCCGTTCGGCGAATACGTCCTGTTCCGGCGCTGGCTGTTCTTCGTAAAAAAGATCACCGACGAGATTGGCGACTTCACCCCCGGCGTCACGCTCCACAATCTTGAAATGAACGGCCATTGGCTGTCCACGCCGGTCTGCTACGAGGTCATCTACCCGGAATTGGTCCGCGCCATGATCATTCGGGGCGGCGAAGTGATTGTGACCATTTCCAACGACTCCTGGTTCGGCGGCTCATCGGCCCCGTACCAGCACCTGGCCATGGCCAGTGTCCGCGCCGTCGAAAACCGCCGCTATCTGCTGCGCTCGACCTCCGACGGCATATCGGCGCTTGTCGACTCCGGCGGCCGCATCGTGTATCGATCGCCGCTGCACAAGGCCGACGATTTCGTGGCGGCATTCCGCTACCTGGAGCACAAGACTGTTTTTACCCGCTGGGGATATCGTTTCCCCTATGTTTGCTTTCTGCTTGTCCTGATAAAACTCATATGGACGGGGCTGCGCAGAAAAAAAGGGCGTTACCAGCCCTGAAGGTTGTAAAAGAAATCGCCGCTTGAACCGACTACAGTGAAATGCCGGGCGGGAATCCCGACGCCGCGCGCCACCCCCATGTAATAGTTCAAATTGAACAGCGGGAGCAGCGGCAGCGTTTCGCGCCATAGGTCATGGGCGCGGCCATAAATCTTTCGCCGCTTCGCCTCGTCCATTTCGCCGAGCCCTTCTTCCAGGACGGCGTCCAGGCGCGGGTCGGCGATGCCGGCGTAATTGAAGTAGCCGGAGGTCGAGAGGACGTCCTTCATGTTCCACTCGATGTCCAGGAGGAACGCCGAGACGGCCAGGTCGAAATCCCCCCGCTTCAGGCGCTGCAGGAACACCTGGTATTCGACGAAAACGGGTTCCAGCTCGATGCGGCAGGCCTTCATCTCCTCGCAGAGAAAGAGCACCAGCTGCTTGCGCACGACCGACTCGCTGTTGGTCATGATCCGCAGCCGCTTTCTGCCTGGAAGCGGCACATCCGGGAACGCCTGCGGTCGTTTCCCGGCAGCGAACAGCAGGAACGGCGAAAAGACCCGCTCGCCCCGGCCTTCGAGAAAATCGTCCAGAAAGCGGGTGTTGTGCAGCCGGTTGTAGAAGAGCCGCCGCAGGCCGGCATCGATGCCCGGGTCGCGCAGGTTGAAAACCAGGTAGGTGTAACCGAATTTTCTGTAGGGCAGCAGCTGGAAACGCTGCCGCCATTTTTTCAGCCGGGAATAGGTCAGGGCGTCATCGCCCTGGATCTCGACCGCATCGATCTCGTCATTCAACAGCTTCAGCGGCGCCTGGCGGGGCTCGCCGAGCACGGTGTAACGGATGCGGCTGAAGCGCAAGCCGGCCGGCCAGAAGGGGTTCTTTTCGAGATCGAAGCGCCAGGGCTCTTCGATCGCGGCCAGCCGGTAGGGCCCGCTGCCCAACGGGGCGAGTCGCCTGAATTGCGGCGGGTCGAGCCCGCGAATCTCCCCGGCGCTCAGTATTTTAAAGGTCAGGTAGGTTTTCCAGGCGGCGAATTTGCGACGCAGGCGCAGGCGCAGCCGCAGCGGGCCGGCGGCCTCGACCTTCTCCAGGAATTCGAGGTCGGCCTGGTAGGGGTACTCGAAGCGCGGGTCCTGCAACAGGGCGACGGTGGCAACGACATCGGCGCTATCGAGCGTCGAGCCGTCGGCGAAGCGCGCCCCGTCCTTGAGATCGACCATGATCGTCAGGCCGTCCCCGCTAGCGGAGAACGAAGCGGCCAGCTCGGGACGGACGACTCCCCGGGGATCGAAATAGAACAGGGACTGGTAGACCTTGTTGGCTGCCGCTTGCGCGGTCTCGCCGGTGGCATACGCCGGGTTGAAAGAGCGCGGAAAATCGAAACAGGCGATGCGCAGCAGCCCGCTGTTTGCGGGCCACACCAGGAGCGGGACGAGAAAAAGAAAACGCCGGAAAACCCGGGCCGGGATCGCCCTCACCGTGCCGCCAGAAAGAGAGGGACGGCGGCGCAGGGAGCGGCAAATCGGGAGGACATTTATTTGACCAGGCGGACCTCGGCGATCTCCGGGACCTCCTGCTTCATCACCTGTTCGACGTAGCCCTTGATGGTATACATGCTCATCGGGCAGCCGAAGCAGTGCCCCTTCAGCCGCACCAGGACAGCTTTTTCCTCGGCCAGCACATCGACCAGCTCGATGTCGCCGCCGTCTCCCTGCAGGGCGGGACGCACCTGCTCGATCACAGCCGCGACTTTTTCCTTGAGTTCCATAATGGCTCCTTATCCGTATTTTAGCATTTCGCGCAACGCGCGGCCAGCCTGTTCGCTGATCGCGGCATCGATCTCGATCGCATACTTGTCCTCGGCCAGGGAGGCATAGACGTCCAGCAGCGACGTGCGCTTCATGTTGCTGCAGATCTTCGGGTAGCCGGCCGGAATGAAATTCTTGCCGGGATTCTCCCGCTTCATCCTCTGCAGCAAGCCCTGCTCCGTGACGACGATGAACTCCAGCGCCGGGGATCTCCGGACGTAGTCCAGCATACCGCTGGTGGAGAGGATCTCGTCGGCGCCGACGGCGACCTCCGGCCGCACTTCGGGATGGACGATGACCTTTGCCCGGGGAAAGAGGGCGCGCGCGGCCGCGACCTCCTCCCTGCTGAAGCGGTTGTGCACGTAGCAGCAGCCCGGGAACAAATGCAGCTTTTTTTCCGGGACCATCCTCTGCACGTAGCTTCCCAGGTTTTCGTCGGGGATAAAGATGATCTCGGCCGCGGGGATGTTGCGCACGACATCAACGGCGTTGGACGACGTGCAGCACACGTCGCTTTCCGCCTTGATCTCCACCGAAGAATTTACGTAGGTGACCACCATGGCGTTTGGGTGCTGCGCTTTCATCTCGCGCAGCTCGTCCACCGTGATCATGTCGGCCATGGGGCAGCCGGCATCGAGGCGCGGCAGCAGGACCCTTTTTCCCGGCGACAGGATCTTGGCGGTCTCGGCCATGAACTTCACCCCGGCAAACACAATGACGTCCTGGCTCAGACTGGCCGCCTTGCGGCTCAGCTCAAGAGAATCGCCCAGGAAATCGGCCGCCAGCTGCACCTCATCAACCTGGTAATTATGGGCCAGGATGACGGCGTTCTTCTTTTTTTTCAACGCCAGTATCTTGCGATTCAGGTCGCCCGTTTCATTCATTTTTTTCCCCGCGTGATTGTAGCGTGTTTCCCCGAAGCGGTCAAACGATTGGCGCATTTTCCTCTTTTTGCGGGAGCCGCGCGACGATTTTTCGAAAACCTGCATACGAAAATGACGTAATTATTGTATAATGGTGTTATACCGTGTATATGGAAAAAACATGAAAAAATCATTTTTCTCCTGGCGCTGGCTTGCCGTAATTTCCTTGATCGTCCTCCCCGCCTGCTCCATAAAAAAGCTGGCCATGAACCAGGTGGCCAACGCCTTGACCGGCAGCGGCTCGAGCACCGTCTTCACCGGCGACAACGACCCCGAGCTGGTCGGCGACGCCCTGCCCTTTGCCATCAAGATGTACGAATCGCTGATGGTCGCCAACCCCCGCCACCCTGGGCTGCGCCTGCAGACCGGAAGCCTGTACATCATGTATGCCAACGCCTTCCTGCAAACGCCGGCCGCCATGCTTGCCGAGGATGAATACCAAAAGCAGGAGTTCGCCTACAGCCGGGCCAAGAACCTCTACCTGCGCGGCCGCGACATCATTCTCGTTTGTTTGGAAAACAAATACCCCGGGCTGCGCGCAGCCCTGCAAAAGCGCGATTATCTCAAAGCTCTGGAACGCACCACCCGCAAGGATGCCCCCCTGCTGTACTGGGCCGGGGCCGGCTGGCTGGGTGGATTCGCCATCGACGCCTTCGACATGGACCTGGGGGTGACGCTGCCCGCCGCCGCGGCGCTGATCGAAAGAGCGTTCCGCCTCGATCCCGATTATGCCGCCGGCGCCCTTCACGAATTCTACATCCTGTACTACGGGTCCCTCCCGGAATACATGGGCGGCGACCTGAAAAAGGCGCGCGAACACTACGAGCGGGCCCTGGCCATTTCCGCGGGCAGGTCGGCGACGCCTTACCTGTCGCTGGCTACTTCGGTCACGGTCAAGGAACAGAACCTCGCGGAGTTCAAAGCGCTTCTGAATAAAGCCCTGGCCATCGACCCGGAAGTTGTGCCGGAAAACCGGCTGGTGAACATCCTGAACCAGCGCAAGGCGCGCTGGCTGCTTGAACATGCCGACGACTATTTTCTGACGGACGAAGAGCCCGTTGCCGACGTTGAGGAGAAATGAACATGAAATTGGCAAAGATTTTTGCAGCGCTGTTTTTTATAACCCAGATCCTGCCGGCGCAGACCATCAAGATCGGCAGCATCGCCCCTGACCGCTCTCCCTGGGACGACGCCCTGAAGGAGATCGCCCGCGAATGGGCGACGATCACCAACGGCCAGGTCAAGCTGAAGATCTACCCCGGCGGGATCGCCGGCGGCGAAGAAGACATGATCCGCAAAATGAAGGTCGGCACCCTTGGCGGCGCCATCCTGACCAATATCGGACTGACCAAGATCGATCCCGACGCCTTCGTGCTCACCACGCCGTTCCTGTTCCACTCGGAAAAGGAAATGGCCTTCGTTATGAAGCGGCTGAACCCGATCTTCGAAAAGCAAATCAAGGAAAAGGGTTTTCAGGTCGTTATCTGGACCATGAGCGGTTGGGTGAACTTTTTTTCCAAGTATCCCGTCCTCTATCCCCAGGACATGAAAAAACACAAGCTGGCCTTCAGCACGGGCGAGCCCGAGCTGGAGCAGGCCTGGAAGAAATCGGGCTATCACATCGTGCCCACCGAATTGAAGGACATGATGATGTCGCTGCAAAGCGGCATGGTGGAAGCCTTCTATCTGCCGCCGCTGGTGGCGGGTTCGGGCCAGTACTTCGCCATGGCGCCGCACATGCTCTCGCTGAATATCGCGCCCCTGGTCGGCGGCTTGGTGATCGTGGACCGCATCTGGGAAAAGATTCCGCAGAACTTCAAGGGCCCCATGATGGCTGCTGTGGACCGGGTTTCGGCAAAACTGGCCGGAGAAACGGAGGCCCTGGAAAAAAAGGCCCTGGAATCGATGAAAAAGAACGGCCTGATCATCCATGAAGCTCCGGCCGACAGCCTGGCCAAGTGGAAGGAGGCCGCTGAAAAGGGTATGGATGAATTGGTCGGGAAGGTCTTCAGCAAAGAGATCTACGAACAGCTGCTGCAGATCCTCCAGGAGTTCAGAGAGAAAAAATGAAGTTCCACCACATCCGCAAGGCCGGCAGATCGCTGGAAACCCTGCTGGCGTTTTTTGCGATCTTCCTTCTTGCCCTCATACCGAACCTGGAAGTGATCGCCCGCAGGTTTTTTCACACCGGCATCCGCAACTCCACCGAATATACCCATCATCTGGTCCTGATACTGGCTTTTATCGCCGCCGCCATCACCAGCCGCGAAAACCGCCACCTCTCCCTGGCCCTGAACTTCAAATTCAAGCCGGAGATTCTCTCCCGGCTCCACCAACTCAACGCGGTCTTGAGCACGACATTCGCCACCGCCTTCGCCTGGTGCTCCCTCTCTTTTCTGCTGAGCGCCTTTGACGCGGATGAAAAACTCTGGCTGATCCCCATGCGCTGGATCGCCATGGTCATGCCCCTGGGCTACGCGGTGATGGCCTACCGCTTCGCACGTCTGGCTCCAGGCAAGACCCTGGCCAAGATCATCGCCGCGACGGGGGTCATCTTCGGCTCTTTGCTGGCCTGGGGCGCGATCGCCACGATCGCCCAGACCGTTTTCCCGGCCGGGGAGAGTTTTTTCAATTCCCTGATGCCGGTCTACAACTGGATCGGCGCCCACCTCTCTACGCCAATCATCCTGCTGATCCTCTTCTGCGCCCTGACCGGCGTACCGATATTCATTGTCCTGGGTGGCGTCGCCTACATGCTCTTCGCCCATAGCGCCCAGCCGCTGGAGGTCATCGCCAACGAAACCTATTCGCTGCTGACCAGCCACTCCCTCCCCGCCATCCCGCTGTTCACTTTCACCGGTTTCATGCTGTCCGAGAGCAAGGCCGGGCAGCGGATCGTCAGGCTCTTCAAAGCCATCTTCGCCTGGTTCCCCGGCGGCTTGGGGATCGTGGCCATCCTGGTCTGCACTTTTTTCACCACCTTCACCGGCGCCTCGGGCGTCACCATTCTGGCCGTGGGCGGACTGCTCTCCTACGTGCTGGTCAAGGGGCGCTACAGCAAGCAATTCAGTTCCGGGCTGCTGACCGCCGTCGGCAGCATCGGGCTGCTTTTTCCGCCCAGCCTGCCGGTCATAATTTATGGGGTTACGGCCCAGGTCAGTATCAAGGACATGTTCGTGGGCGGGGTGGCGCCGGGAATCATCCTGGTGCTGGCCATGGTGCTATTCGTCGTCCTGTTCGCCAAGCGCCACGATGTTCCGCGGGAACGTTTCGTCATGAAAGAGGCGGTCGCGGCCGTCAAGGACTCGTTTTGGGAGATCCTGCTGCCGGTGATCATCATCCTGGGCTATTTCGGGGGCATTACCACGCTGGTGGAAAGCGCCGCCGTCGCGGTGATCTATTCCATGATCACCGAAATGCTCATCCACCGGGATATCAAGACCAGGGAACTGTCCAGCGTTCTGCTCAAGTGCATGCCGATCATCGGCGGCGTCCTGGCCATCCTGGCCCTGGCCAAGGGCCTGTCCTATTATATCGTCGACGCCGAGATTCCCATGCAGCTGACCTCCTGGGTGCAGGGCGCCATCCATTCCAAATACGTATTTCTGCTGCTTCTGAACCTCGCGCTGCTGATCACCGGCTGCTTCATGGACATCTTTTCAGCGATCATGGTCGTCGTTCCCCTGATTATTCCCCTGGGGAATCTGTTCGGCATCCATCCCGTGCACCTGGGGATCATCTTCCTGGCCAACATGGAACTCGGCTATCTGACGCCGCCGGTCGGCATGAACCTCTACCTGGCCTCCTATACATTCAATGAACCGATCGGGAAGATCTACAGGGACGTGTTCCCGTTCCTGCTCATTCAGCTGGCCGCGGTCCTGTTGATCACCTACGTCCCCCTGTTCTCGACCGGTTTGCTGGAGCTGATCAAGTAGGAATGTCCCCGGACCAACGGCAGCGGCTTGCGCGCCCTTACTCGAACTCGGGCGATTCGCCGAGCTGGATTGAGATGACCTTTTTTTCGCCTTCGCCCTGGATGATAAAAATGCCATCCACGCCATCCACGCGGACAAACGGGGTCTTCTTTCCCGAGTACGCCAGCGTGACCAGCGGATAATGCAGGCGGATCTGATCGAGGGTGCTGTTGATGCCGATCCCCTGCCCGGTCTGGAAGGATTCGTCGATGATCGAAATCCCCCACACCTTGCCATCGCGCTCATAGACGTAGAAAAGCGGCTCGCCGGCCTGATCCATGACTTTATACACGTCGTAATAGGAGTCTTTGACCAAAACTTTTCTTTTTAAAATGCTGTAGTTTGCCAGAAAGCGGTTTTTTATTTCAGTGACGGGAACTCCCAGCTTCAGGCCGCCGACGCCGTTTCCCGAAATCAGCAGTTCCCGGGGAAGCGTTTTCCCCCAAGGGCCGGTGATGCGCAGCATACCCCGAACCTGCGTTTCGCCGGCAAGGGTGGGAATAAGAGAAAATTCCATTCCTGCCGCCTTGATCTCTGCCAGGAGGCCCGGAAGATCGGTTTTTTGCAGCACGGCAAGAACGCGGCCGACGGTTTTGACCAGGCCATTGCGCGGGGTGATGAGCTGGGCCTCTTCAGCGACGATTCTGCCGTTGTCCTGCTTTTCCAGGGCCTGGACCTTGAAGCCGCGGAACTCTCCTCTCGTGACCCTGCTTGCCATTTGGTTGCGGACAAACGACTGGCTCCCTTGCATGACGCGCACGCGGATCCTGAAAGCATCGACCAGGGCCGCCAGCTGCACGTCGATCTCGGGGGAAGCCAAGGGGCCGCTTGCCCGGGTAGCCAACGGCGCTTTCCCGGCAAACTGCTCATCGGTCAATGTGGTTTCCGCCGACTTTTCTTCGAGAAGCGCCCTGTTCTTGGCAACAAAAGCGGTATAATTGCTCAGATCGGAGTTTTCCTGGGCGTTCACAGCTTCGTTGCCGGGGGCTCCCGGGCGCACCTGGCGCCGCGAACGGAACCCAAGAATTATGAGGATCGTAACCAGCAGGGCAACGACGGCGATCATGATCCAGGTGCTTGCGGGCCAAGTCTGCCTGACGGCATACGGCTTGGGCACATCGTCTAATCTCACGGCAGGCGGCGGCGGGCCGGCGTTCACGGAGGCCGGCTGTTGCGACAGTGGCGGCGGGCCGGCCAGGGGCGGGATCGGGGCGGGGGTGGACGTGGGGACGCTGCTTTCCGCAGGTTTGTTTTCTGCCATGATCATCTCCGCCCATAAAATATGTCAGGAGGAATTTTTTGTCAATACGAGCGGTGCGCCGGCCGCCGGCACATCGAACCTAATCTGCGTTCCAGATCCCGGGAAGTACCGCCCCGCAAAAACGGCAATTCCCCGAGCACAACGCAGAAGCATCAACACGGTAGCCGCGACGCGTGATTACGGTCTCCCGGCATTTCGGGCAACGGGTGTCGCTCCAGCGGGAATCGGCCAGGTTGCCGCCATAGGGAAAACGCAATCCGTTTTCCTCGGCCAACTGCAGGAAGGCATGGATCGAAGCCGCTTCCGTCGGCGGGACGTCCGCCATCCGGTACTGTGGGAAGAAACGCGATACATGCCAGGGCATGTCCGGGTCCAGGCTGTACAGGAACGCGATCAGGTCCGCGATTTCCCGGCGGTCATCGTTCAACCCGGGGATCAGCAGCGTGGTAACCTCAACCCAGACGCCCATGGCTTTCATGGCGCGAATCGTCTCCAGGACCGGCTCCAGGCGGGCCGAGCAGTATTTTTTATAAAAAGCGGCGGAGAACGACTTCAAGTCGATGTTCGCCCCGTCCAGAAACGGCGCCAGCATGGCGAGGGCGCGTGCGCTCATGTAGCCGTTGCTCACCAGGACGTTGCGCAACCCGGCCGCGCGCGCCAGCCGGGCCGTTTCCAGTACCAGTTCAAAAAAAACGGTCGGCTCGGTATAGGTGTACGAAATCGAGTGGGCACGGTTTTTCCGGGCCAACGCCACAAGCTGCTCGGGGGCGACAGGATCGCCACGGATGCCCGCTTCATCATCCACCATGGAGATGGAATGATTTTGGCAGAAATAACAGGAAAAATTACAGCCCATGGCGGCGATGGAAAAAGAGCTCGAACCGGGCAAGAAATGGTACAACGGTTTTTTTTCGATCGGGTCAATGTTCGCGGCGATGACCCGGTCGGCATTCAGGGAGAACAACTCGCCGGCCAGGTTTTTCCTTACGCGGCAGATGCCGGTCTTTCCTTCAGCGATGCGGCATTCATGGGCGCAAAGGCGACAGGTTACCAGGTTATTTTCTGCCGGCTCGCCAAGAAGCGCCTTGATCATTTCCCCTCCCGCCCCGGGATCGGAATGCCCGAACGAGAATACTCCCTTACCGGCGGGAAATCAATCCAACGCTGCGAGATAGCTTTCGCAGCCAAGGGCGGCCTGGACGCCCATGCCAACTGAAATCGAGACCTGGCGACGGTTGCCCTTGATGACTTCTCCGGCTACGAACAAGCCTTTGGCACCGGTGGCCAGCGAAATGTCGGTCTCAACATAGCCGTTTTCATCAAGCGTAACGATGTTTTTCAGCAAATCGGTGTTGGGGACAGTGCCGATGGCCAGGAAAGCCCCGTCAAATGCGGTAATTTCGACGGCATTCGTTTTTTTATTGCGGATTTCCAGCGCCTCGAGATGCTGCTCTCCCTTGAAGGCGAGCACTTCGGCATCCCAGATGACCTTGATCTTGTCGTTCTTGAAAACCCTTTCCTGGAGAATCTTTTCAGCACGAAACTGGTCGCGGCGATGGACCAGTGAGACTTCGGCCGCAAACTTGGCCAGGTGGAGCGCTTCGGAAAGGGCGGTATCGCCCCCTCCCAGGACGGCGACCCTTCGCCCCTGAAAAAAGGGAGCATCACACGTGGCGCAAACCGATACACCTCTGCCCAGAAGTTCTTTTTCGCCGGGCACACCGAGGGAACGGTGTTCCGAGCCGGCGGCATAAAGGATGGCTTTGGCCGTGTAGAAGTTCTGGTAAACGTCAACACGCCAGCCTTGCTCTTCTTTTTTCAGCCCCAGGACCTCGTCGTTCTCCAACACGACCCCATAGCGCTCGCTTTGCTTGACCATCTGCTCCATCAGGTCGGCGGGGACGATCGGGTCGGCAAAACCGGGATAATTCTCGATAATATCGGCAAAAACGATCTGGCCGCCGAAAACCTTTTTCTCCAGGACCAGTGTTTTCCTCAAGGCGCGCCCGCAATAGATCGCCGCGGCCAGCCCGGCCGGGCCGCCGCCGATGATGATCACGTCCCAGTTTTTTTCCATCAACTCACCTCTTTAAGGGTTTTTTCGATCTGCACGGGGTTGACGGCGCCGACGATCTGCGTCCTGACCTGGCCGTCCTTGATAAAAAGCAGGGTGGGCAGGGTGCGCACGAAGAAGCGGGAAGAGGTCTTCGGGTTTTCGTTGACGTTGACCTTCAGGACCCTGACATTTTCCGGGTGGCTGGCCGCGATCTTTTCCAGCCCCGGCTCCATCAGCCGGCAGGGCATACAGGTCGGCGCCCAGAAGTCGACGATGACCATGTGGTCGCCCTGGATGAAGCTCTCGAAATTTCCGTCGTTGACCGATATGATTTCAGCCATGCTGAGTGTCCTCCGATAACATATTCTTATATAAGCCCAGGTATTCGGGAGCGACCCGTTCCCAGGAAAAATCCATCTCCATGCCGTTTTCTTGGACCTGCCGCCAAAGATCGCGATCAGCGAACAGGCGCAACGCACGCCGGATCACGGCCATGATCCCGTCCACGTCGTCGCCGCTGAATTTAAATCCGTTTCCCCGCAGCGTTGCCGGATCGAATTCCTGCACCGAGTCCTCCAGGCCACCGGTCGCGCGCACGATGGGAACGGTGCCATAACGCAGGCTATAGATCTGATTCAGCCCGCACGGTTCGTAGACCGAGGGCATGAACAGCATGTCGGCGGCAGCTTCCAGGCGGTGGGCCGCTTGTTCATCAAAACAATTCAGGAATATCAGGCGCCGGGGGAAGCGCCTGGCCAGATTCAGTAATTTTTCTGTCCAGGAACCATCGCCCACGCCAAGGAAAACAAAGCGCACATCCTCCTGCAGCAGGACCGGCAGCAGTTCCGGCAGCAGGGCTACCCCCTTCTGCTGCGAGATCCTCGAGATCATGGCCAACAGCGGCACAGCGCTGTCGCCCGCGATGCCGAGCTCGCTGAAAAGCGCCTGCTTATTCTTCTTTTTCCCTGACAACGATTGCGCTGAATAGCGATGCGGGATGAAGGGGTCATTGCGCGGATCCCACAGGGTGTAATCCACGCCGTTCAAAATACCGCTCAGTTTGGCGGAATGCTTCGCCAGCAACCCTTCCAAGCCGAATCCCTTCTCCGCGGAAACGATCTCGCGGGCATAGGTGGGGCTGACGGTGACCAGGCGGTCGGAAAAAATGATACCGGCCTTCATGCAGTTCAAATTGCCGTAGAATTCAAGGTATTCCGGAGAAAAAAGATAAGCGGGCAGACCCGTTTCAGCGAACTGAGCAGCCGGGAATATCCCCTGGTAGCCAAGATTGTGAATGGAAAACACGGTTTTTGTGTTCCGGAATGGTTCCGGGTTGGGTTCCATCTTCATAAGCAAGGGCACCATGGCCGTTTGCCAATCATTGCAGTGGATAACATCAAAATTGAGGCTATTCCGGCGAATATATTCGAGAACGGCTCTTTGAAAAAACAAAAATCGTCTGAAATTGTCGGAATAATCCCCTGAATCATCGCCATAAAGTCCAACGCGGCCGAAAAACTGCTCGTTTTCAACAAAATAAACGGAGAAATAAGGAGTAATAACGGTTTTTTTAATGGCAGCGCCATAAGTTTGTGAGCCGATAACAAGCGAAAAACGATCCACGGTAACAGCCCGGGATCTTTTTATGCCTTCCGTTATATAATCAGGCAGCATCAGCGAAACTTTTGCGCTTTGCGCCATGACCCGGGGCAGGACACCCGCTACGTCTCCCAAGCCGCCGGTTTTGGCAAACGGCACTGCTTCGGAAGACAAGTATAGGATGTTCACGTATTTCCCCTCGATCTCATTTTGGACAACTTTGCTATCTTACCCTAAAAACACTAAATGTCAATATTGTTTTTTTTTAAACACAAAATGTAGTGGGAGGGGGGCTACTTTTTTTTCTGGAAGATCGAAAAGACCGATTGTTTCTTATCAGTGCCGAGCATTTCGCTGAGTCTTTTCTTGGCCAGCCCGTGCTCGGGATCGATGGCCAGGGCTTTCTTGAAAAAATTCTCAGCGCGCTTGTCCATTTTTTCATATTGGAACAGCAAGCCAAGGGCGGCGTAAGGCTCGGGATTCCAGGGCTCCAACTCAATGACCCTCTGGAAACTCTTCTCGGCAACCCGGCGCAGGTTGGGGATATTGGATTGAGCCAAGCCCAGTAAAAGATAGTAAGGGGCTTTGTTGGAATCGTTGCGGATCGCCTCTTCCATCAAGCTCGCCGTTTCGCGGAACCGCTGCTGGGAATAGAGGGTTTTGGCCTTGCGATAATACAAATTCGCTTTTTCGACAAGGTTTTCGCTGGATTTTTCGGCACTCTGTATTTCTTTATACCCCTTCATGTCATATTCCCGCCTCTTTTCCTCATTGCTGAGAATTTCAAAAGCCTTGTTGATGCGGGCAAAAACGAAGTTGGCTTTTTCCCTCAATTCAGGGTTTGACGCCTCTCCAAGGCGGTCGGGATGAAATTTTTTCGCATGCTGGTAATAGACGTCCTTGATCTCATTGAAGGTGGCGCTGTTCTTCAGGTTGAACACTTCATAATAATCCATGTCCTTGACCTTCATGCTTTCATAAAGGGCCAGCAAGGCGTCATGGTTGCGGTTCAATTCGCGATCAACGGGGGGCGCGGGGAACTCCAGGATATTCAGCAGGAAAAAGAGGGCCAGCTTCTGCCAGAGGATCTCGTCGGCAATGCCTGTTTCAGCCGCCACCTTTTCGACCGTCTCGCCGGAGCGGGCGCTGAGGATTTTGAAAAGATCGACATCTTCATTCTTGAGAAAGCTGCCGATCTCATCCGATATCGGTTTGGTTTGCAGTGTGCGTTTCACGAAATTGTTCTTGAACAAGGGCAGGCTTTTAAAGCGCAGCACGCCTTCGGCGAATATCCCGGGCAACTCGATCTTGAATTGCGAATCATCGGGGATTTCGGGCAACTTGGGAGAAAAATCCCATTCGCCGCTGGTCAAGGCAAATGTGGACAGGGCAATCACCCGCATCTGGTGAATCAATCCGAAAAACAGGTCTTTCTGGGAGATGAAATTGTTCTGGACCAGGATGCCGCCGAGCCGCTCCTTCTGGCCCGAGATCAGCTTGTGGATGTTCCAGAACTGGGACTGGTCAATCTTGCCGACCTTGAACAGAACTTCGCCAAGGCGCTCATGCAGCACGTTGGTCCGGGCAAAGCAAAGGTTTCCTCCGTTGAAATAGAGGCTCTTTTCGAAATTCTCGCCCTTGATACTCAATTCGCCGGTGATCTTCTCCACGAAGACCTTGCGCAGCACGAATGGTACCGGGGACTCGATCACACGTTTTCCCATCTCTTTCCTATTTCATCCCTCTGTTTAAATGATTACATCATTTGCTGTTTATTGTCAACGCCGGGCGTGCGCCGGCGATCATTCTTTGCATGGAGCCGCCCCTGGAACGTCCCCTTGAGCTTCATCGTATTCCGAATCGTGTTCAGCACTGCGGGCTTGTTCAAGGCCCAGAGGGGGGCGATGAAGAGTCCGCGCTCGCGGTCCGCCGCCAGTCGATGGATCACAATGGCCGGATCGAGGCGTTCCAGCAGGTCGCTGATAATATCCGCGTAGCCCTCCTGGCTCAGCAACGGCAACGGGCACCGGGAATGACGCGTTTGCAGCTCGGTGTCCCGCAGCACATGCAGCACGTGGAACTTGATACCGGCCGGCTGCAGGGCGTTCATGACGGCGATGGTCGCGCGCATGTCCGCGAGCGTTTCGCCGGGGATGCCGATGATCAGGTGGACAACGGTATCTATTTTTCGCCGCCGCAATTCATAGAAAGCCTCGGCGAACTGTTGGTAGGTGTGATGGCGGTTCAGCAGCGCCAGGCTCCGGGCATGCACCGACTGCAGTCCCAGCTCCACGCAGAGATAAATGCGCCGGCTTATGTCCTGCAACAGGTCCAGGACCGGTTCCGGGAGCGCGTCGGGCCGGGTGCCGAGTGACAAGCCGACGATCTCCTCGTGCGCGAAGACGGTCCCGTATTTGCGCCGCAACTCCGGGAGCGCCCCGTACGTGTTGCAGTGCGATTGAAAATAGGCGATGAATTTCCCCTGCGGATGGCGCCGGATATGGGAAACGATCTGCTTTTCGACGGTCCAACCCGTTGTGGCGATCGGGCCGGCGCCATAGCGGTCGCAAAAGATGCAGCCGGCGCTGGAGAGCGTCCCGTCGCGGTTGGGGCAGGAAAACCCCGCGTCAATGGGAATCTTCAGAACCTTGCCCTCGGGGAATTTACGTTTTAAAAATGCACTGAAGGAGTGGAACGGCTCATCCATTGAGCAGGGCGCGGACGCTGGCCAGCAGCGCTTCAAGATCCAGCGGCTTTTCAAAAAAATCGTCGATGAACACGTCGCCGACCTGTTTTTTGATCTCATCCTTCTTGTAGATGCCGGAGATGGCGATGACGGGCAGGAAGAGCCTGTCCTTGATGGCCTGCATGACATCGACGCCATGCTCCTTGGGCAGCAGCAGGTCGGTGATGACCAGGTCGGGTTGGTGCTCGCCGGCCAGCTTCAGCGCCTGTTGCCCGTCCGCCGCGTCCAGCACGATGAAGTCGTGCTTTTCCAGGAAGTCCCGCAGCAGCAGGCGGATCTCCGCTTCGTCATCAACGACCAGGATTGTATTTTTTGCTTCCATTTTTTTCTCCCAGGTAAACCAGGAAATACGCGCCCCAGGACCATAACAAAAAAGAAAAAGTCAGGGTGATCAAGAACGGCTTGATGGCGAGCAAGTCGATCTTTTCGTGCAGGTCGAAGATGAAGACGAAGATCAGCATGCTCAGCAGGGCGAAGGTAAACTTCCCCACCACGAGTGAAGGCTTGACGATGCGCTTGCCCCGGTAGAGCATGACGCTGGCCCACAGGATCAGGATGTCGCGCAGAATGATGAACGCCGCCAGCCACATGGGAAAATCGAACTTCAGGGCCAGGGTGACCAGGATGGCCAGGACAAGGAATTTGTCGGCAAGGGGATCGATGATCCTGCCCAGCTCGCTTTCCTGCGAAAATTTCCTGGCGATAAAGCCATCCAAAAAATCAAGGAAGACCGCGATGCTGTAAATGGCGATCAGGTAAGGGAACAGGTCGTCGTTGACATGGATCATCAGGACGACGATCAGCGGGATCATCAAAAGGCGCAGCAGGCTGAGTACGTTCGGCAATGTAAGGACTTTTCCCATCGTCATGGCAAAATACCCCAAAGTTGAAAAAAAATCAACTAGCGATTCGCGATCTTCACCCGGACGTCGCCGTAGGAATTATGGATGAGGATCTCGGGTTTCTGCCCGGAACGGTTGGCGAAGCTTTCCTCGTTCTCCTCGTAGCTCTCCAGCCCCGGAAACGGTTGGGCGTATATCCGGCCATGCCGGGTCTTGATGCTGAACGTCGGATCGGCCAGGGCGGCGAAGGTCAGTGCGAGTTGCGCGTGCTGGGCCTCGATATTGATCCTGTCGGTAATGCTCGTGGCGCCCAGGCCGAGGTCGCCGTTCTTCAGAAGCACGTCCAGGCTGGCCGCGGAAAAATCCGCCAGCGTGATGTCGGCATACGAATTCTCGATCACGACGTTCCCTGCCGTTGAACGGACCATTTCGATCCTGCCCGAGCGGTTGGACAGGCGGATGTCGCCGCCCGCGTTCTCCAGGAAAATGTTCTCATAGCGATTGGCGATGATCGCCCCGGCCCTTATGTTCAGGGCCCGGACGTCGCTGTGCCGCGCCGCGATTTCAAGGCTGCCGGCGCCGTCGATCCGCAGGCTGCCATAAGCGAATTCCACGTTCACGGCCTCTTTCACGTTTTTTATGGAGAATTCACCGTGACGGCCGTTGAGCCGCAGGGAGACGGCTTCTTCCAGGCGAACATTCGCATGTGACGCCGTAATCTCGGCATGAGCGGCCAGCCCCTTGATCTTCGCTACGCAGTTCTTCAGGTGCAATTGCGTGCGCCCGGGAATGTTTTCCAGCACCAGGCCGCCGTTTTCCTGGGCGATGCGCATGTCCGCTCCCGTGTCGCGCACGATCACGTCGCCTTCATGGTTGGCGATGGACAGCGGCACGCCCTCGGGAACCTGCAGGCGGAACAGGACGCGCAGGTGCCGGTAGGGGAAAGCGGACGGATAGCGTACGGAGACCGTCAGGGCGCCGTTGTCGAGGTCGCTGCGCACTTCCGTTTTTTTATGCAGCTCGTCCACCACGCTCCTGTCGGAATAGTACACGCGCAGCAGAGAACTCAGGTGTACCTGGCCGTCCGCCGACTTTTCGACCGTGACCTCGCCGGCGGGGTTTTCGATGACCACCCGGTTCACGCCCGGGAACGGCATCTCCTTGCCGGGGAATTCGGCGAAACGACTTCCCTTCAGCCGCCGTTCAGCGGTAAATGAGGAGAAATTCTCGGCGAAGCGCACCTTGCCCTTTTCGATGGCCTGGTAGACCACGCCGAAAACGACCAGGGCCACGACCAGGAAGATCTCTTTTTTCTTCATTTGTTCTTATTCACATAAAGGTAAATGTTCTTTACGCCGATATAGATCAGGATCAATGGCCAGTATTTGCCCAGCAGGTGCCAGACATTGATCTCCAGGCCGAAATTCTTCAGCAGAAAGAGCATTCCCAGAACCAGGATGATCAGCCCCCAGAACAGCGACTCTTTTTTAGTGTTAGCCATTATTGTTTTCCTCGCGCTTGAAATAGTTGAAAACGATCTTGATCCCGAAAGCGATCAGTGCCAGCGGCCAAAGCCGGGTGACCTGGCGGAAAGTCAGCATGTCGAAATTGACCAATTGAAAAAGAACGCCGATGATCAGCACGGCGATGGCCGAGAACAGGGAGAGATCCTCTTTGCCCTCAGCCTGGCCGTTCCCGGTCAAACCGCTTTTGTTCAGCCTGCTGGCTTCATTATAGCTGTCGATGATCTGGAAGATGTAAAACCCGGCGATCATCAGGCCGAACACGACCGAATCGGGGTCCTGGGCATTGCCGGTCAACACGATCAGAACGGCGAAAATCAGGATGTATGTGATGCCTTTTAGAAAATTTCCGTTGTAAATGGCGCCCATACCGGGGAAAATAGCCAGAAACGCCGCTAAAGAGGGGTTTTTCTCCTTCATGCTCTGGCCCTGATCGAGCTTGTTATCCATTTTTTCCTCCTTTGTTAAAATCTTTGCCACCGATTGCCGCCTGTCCCCTGGTCCCATCTTTGGCTTCAATGGATTTCTTGTTGAAAAAAGTGAAAAAAAGCAACTCTTTCGATTCCTTGACTTTTTCGAACCAGCCACCGGTCTGGACGACTATTTTTTCCACGGAAGAAACGAAAGCATGCATCTCACGGTTGACGGGGGGGAAAATATTGGTGAAATAGAACAAATTCAGGAACAAGATGACTGTACCGACGGCTGCGGCCAGCCATTTTGGAAAATAGAGTACTTTGGCAGGGGATTTTTTATCGATGGTCTCAGGGATATTGTATAGCCGGTTCTTGAGAAAAAACGGAACTTCTTCCTGGAGATCGGACAGGCGGAAAACGATCTCCTCTATTTTTTCTTTCTTGGCCAGGCAGGCGGGGCAGGCGCCAAGGTGAGCGGCGACAAGCGCCGCATCTTCCCTGGATAATTCATTTTCCAGGTATGCCGAGAGCAAGGTCTCTATTTCCCTGCATTTCTTGATCATGAGCCCTCCCGCATGTACGCCTCGGCCAATTTCAGCCGGGCACGGTTGATACGAGACTTGACTGTACCCTCGGGAATGGAAAACCGTTCAGCGATCTCCTGGTAAGACAGATCGTGAATGTCCCGCAGGATGAGTATCAGCCTCAGATCGGGTTCCAGTTGGGCGATCTTTTTTCTTAAAACATCGATCTCGGATTCCCTGACCAGGTTTTCCTCGGGAGTTGGCAGGCCGGTGTTGATGTTTTCGTCCAATTCCCGGCTGTTTGCCATGTGTTTTTTGTTTTTTCGCCAGTAATCAATGCAATAGTTGCGCGAAATAGCGAAAACCCAGGACGTAAAACTCTTTTCTTCCTTGTACTTGTCAAGATTATGATACAACTTGATGAAAATCTCCTGGGTGACATCGGAGGCGATATCCCTTTCGGCAAAAAAGTTTAGCGCGATGTTATACACCGACTTGGAGTAGGCGCTAATCAGCATGTTCCACGCCTCCCGGTCGTTGTCCCGGCATCTCGACAAGATATCTGCTATTTCCATACACACCAATAAACGATGGCGCCGGGTAAAAGTTCGCCGTTGCCCCGCTTTCCTGTTCTCATTTCAGATAACGATCCTGGGCACGAGGGGGTTGAGCCTGGACAAAACCTCGTAGCTGATGGTACCGGACCATTCGGCCAGCATATCGGCATCGATCCGCTCGCGCTTTTCACCGCCCAGCAGGATCACCGGATCGCCGGCTTTCACGTTGCGTATATGACTGACGTCGGCCATGAACATGTTCATGCAAATACGCCCGCGAACGGGCGCCTTGACGCCATTGACCAGCACCTGGGAGGCGTTGGAAAGCTTGCGGTCATAACCGTCATAGTAGCCGACCGGAACCACGATGATCCTGGTCTTGGCGAACGTCTTATAGGTCAAGCCGTAGCCGATAGCCGCCCCGGTCGCCAGTTGCTTGACCTGGGCCACCTTGGCGTGCCAGCTCAACACCGGCCTCAGATCGATGGCGCGCTTGTGCTTTTCCAGGTACAGGGCATGGGTCTGCCGGGAAGGCCAGTAGCCGTAAGCCGAGATTCCCACGCGGGCCATGTCAAAATGGGTCTCGGGAAACAGCAGGCTGGCGGCCGAGCTCGAGAAATGGCGGCATAGCCGCGGGGAAGCGAAGCGGGGCAGGATGGCGCGAAAGAGGGCGAGCTGCCGCCGGGCGAAGGCCGGGTCGGTCGTATCCTCGATGTTGGCGAAATGGGAATAAACGCCGCGGATCTCCAATTTCCCCTTGTCCATGGCCTGCAACAGGGCGACGGCCTTGTCCGGAGCGAGCCCGAGGCGGTTGGTCCCGGTTTCGATCTTCAGGTGGACGAAGGCCTTGCGCTTCAGCTTCGTGGCGACACGCTGGAGCGACTTCAACTGTTCCGCGGAGGGCAGGACGGTCTCGAAACCCCTGGCTACCAATTCCTCCAGTTCATCCCCGTCGGTCCAGCCGAGGACCAGCACCGGCTTCTCTTTCTGCAGGGAATCGACGGCCAGGGCCTCCGCCAGCGAGTCCACGGCAAAATAGCCGACAGCGGGCGATCCCCGGGTGATCTCAATGACCTCGCGCAAGCCGTGGCCATACGCATTGGCCTTGACCACGAACATGACCGGCTTGCGGGTGAGGCGCCTGAACATCTGCAGGTTGTGAAGCAGGTTTCCGGCGTTGATCGTAATATGCGTCTTCATATCTGCCCTTGCAAGCAACGGGGTGTGTTTTTCACCTGGACCCTCAGTTCGGCTCCGGCCGAACCACCATTATACTAAAAATATTAATTGAGATATATCTTCTTGTAATTATATTAACAGATATGTTATTTTTTTGAATATCATGGAGATGCCAATGGGAAAAAAATATTTTATCGTTGCCGGCGCTTTACTGCTGACCCTCGCCGTTTCAGGCCAATCGCTCCAGCGCCTGAACTCCCTGCCACGCGTTGAACAGCAGCTGAACCAGGTCGTTGTCCGCATCACGCCGACCAACGGGCAGGGGACCTATTTCCTCCACTACCGCACCGAGGGCATGAGCGGCTTCCAGGTCAGGAAAATGCTCGCCGACGCCGCCGGCGTCTTCATCTGCCGCATCCCCACCGCGAACCTCTATGGCAGGAATATCGAGTATTTCGTGTCCGAAAAAAAGGGCCGGGGGATGGTTCCGGTTTCGCTCACCCATACGGTCGCGGGTTTTACCCGGGAAAAATCCCCCGAGATCTATTTCCAAAGCAACGACGCCGCAGCCATGCCGGGCCGCAAACGCGAGATGCCGTTCAATGTCAACGCCTCGCTGTCGACCGCGACCAAGCTGGATGAAGAGAATGACAGCGGCTATTACCAGCAGAACTATACCGCCAACGGCAACCTCAGGATTTATAAAAACATCGTCAAAAACAACTACCAGCTGGACCTCGACACCAATTTTGTCCATATCGACCCCTACGAAACGAAAGAGACGCGGATCAACCTCTCCAGCATGATGCTGCGCTTCAAGAAGGGCGGCATGCAGATCGAGGCCGGCGACATCGCGGTGAACGAGACCGAATTCACCACTTCCTATTTGAACCGCCGCGGCCTGCGCTTCGAATACGCCGGCAAAAGCCTGTACATGAACTCTTTCTATACCAACTCCCAGCAGAAGACCGGCTTTGACGGCTATGGCGTCCCCGACGCCGCGGCCGGCATCTTCGGCGCCGTGGCCGGGGTCAACCTGAAGAACACACTCAAGTTGCGCGGCATGTTCATGACCGGCAAGGACAACCTGGACAGCAAGACCGTCTCCTACAACCAGAACCCCTTTCGCGCCGGGGACATCTTCTCGCTCTGGAGCGAACTGAGCCTGCTCAAGAACCGTCTGCAGCTTGCGGGCGAGATCTCCTCCAGCAACTATGCCGCCGGCGAGGACGAGGCCGCCCTGAACAAGGAAAGCGACACCGCCTGGAAGGCCGGGTTGAAATTCAACCACGGCATCCTCTCCTTCGCCGCCGATTACGAGGACATCGGCGACCGCTTCAACTCGATCGCCAACCTGTTCCTGCAGAACGACCGCGAGGGGTTGAGCAGCAACCTTGGGCTGAACATCAAGTCGTTTTCCTGGAATCTGACCTATGTAGACAAGAAGAACTACCTGCACAGCCTCGTCCAGGACGCGCTGCACCAGAAGCGGATCGGGACGACCCTTAACTGGGGGCTCGGCAGTCATTTCCGCATCGGCGCCGACCTGTCGCGCGACAACCTCGACTACGACTCCACGACCGGCCTGCAGACGTCATCCTCCGACATGAACACCAACAGCTACAGCGCTTCCTTCGGCTACATTGCCGGATCCAACGGCATCAACATCAACCTGGGCCGGACCGAGTCGCTCAGGTTCACGTCCAATCTCAACGCCTCGCTGGCCCTGAACCTGCGCTTCGGCCGCTTCTTGAGCCTCAACCCCACCCTCAGCTACCAGGAGAATGAAAACCTGGGCGACGGCAGCAAGTCGACCGTCTACAACCTCTACCTCAACTCCGAGATCACCTTCATCCCCCAGTACCTCACCCTGACCATTTCCTCTTCCTACATGAACAACGAGAACCCCTACAGCACGAGCACCAACTGGACGGCGGGCTGCAATCTGAATTTCTTCGCGGCCAAGCTGTTCAAAGACAAGATTCGTCCCTCTCTCTCCCTGAAATCCATGTTCCAGGGCGCCAAGTACGGCGAAACGAAAACCGACGCGGCGATCTTCCACCTGCAGGCTGACATCGCTTTCTAGGAGTCAATAATGAAAAGAACGCTCTTCCTGATCTTGATCGTGACCGGCCTCATGGTGACCCTGCTGGCGACCATCCACACCAACCCCTCCACGGGCATGGTCAATGTCGGCCAGAACATCGGCGCCCGCATCGACTGCCTTGAATACGTTAACGCCAACATGTTCTGGGGCGACGGGACGCTGACCGGCGGGGAGGATAGCGATTTCTACTCCACCTACCGCTACCATGCCTACAAGAACCCCGGCACCTATACGATGCATTTTCGCCGCTACCCACTCTCCACTCCCATTTGCCCCCAGGACGAGTACCGCACCGTGACCATCGTCGAGCACCGCACCATCACCATCACGCCGGCACCGCCGAACGTCGGGCAACCGCTCACCTTCACCGCCGTCAACTTCCTTACCCCGGGCAACATCACCTGGGACATGGGCGACGGCACGACCTATACCCACAGGACGAGCGTCATCACCCACATCTACAAGAAGCCTGGCAACTACACGGCGCGCGCCTTCGATTGGGAAGGCGACACCAAGACCACGCCGGTTACTTTGGCAGTCGTTCTCACCCGCGCTATCGTGTACTCGCCGCCGGCGCCGCGGGTCGACGAGGCGGTGGACATCCTGGCCAGCGGCTTCCAGAGCGACTCCATCGACTGGAACTTCGGCGACGGCACACCACCGGTGACCTATTCCCCGGCGGTCAGCCACCGCTACCAGAACCCCGGCGTTTTCACCATCACCGCCAAGGAGCATGGACTTGTTGACGTCGCCCCGGCCAGCAAGCCGATCACCATCCTGCCCGACAACCGCTCGCTGGCGCTGTCCGCCACGGAAGCCCGGCCCGACGAGCCGGTGACGGTCACGGCGCTCAACTTCCGCGGCCCGCAGGTACTCTGGGACTTCGGCGACGGTTCCACCGCCTCCGCTCCCGGCAGCGTTTCCGCCAGCGGCCGCCGCGCCGGCTTCTCCGGCCCGATCACGATCACCCACGTCTACACCCGCCCCGGCAACTACACCATCAGCGCCCGCGACGAGAATGGGGCCAGCGCCAAGTTGTTCCAGGCCGCGCTGCGCGTCATCGGCGTCAGCGACCAGGTGAATGTGGAGATCGCCGAGATCACCCTCGACAACGGCAAGTACTACAAGGTCGTCCCCAAGAAGTCCAGGAACATCCGCGCCCAGCTGAAGATGAAAATGCGCGGCACGGGCATCGTCACCGGCCACTGGATCGTGGACAACCAGCCCTACCAGTTCTTCAGCGAGACCGTCTACCAGGGCCAGATCCGCACCATCCTCACCCCGGAAGTGCCGGGGCTGCCGGTGTTCGATCCCGGCATGCACACCGTCACCGTGCAGCTGACGCGCCCGGCGGGCGAGATCGTCTTCCCGCTGCTGCGCTACTTCGTCCTGCCCTACGAAAACGAGATCGTGGTGCTGTCGCCCAGGGACGGCGCGGTCATCAAGGAGGATGTGGTGGCGAGCTTCTCCTGGGAGAGCGCGCTGGGCGGCTCCTATTACCAGGTGGCCTTCGCCAACAGCCTGTTTCCGCTGCTGCGCGGCGATGGCGAGCTGCAATGGCGGGACTGCCCCGAGCGCCTCAGCTACACGCCCGACGCGGAGACGTGGGGCGCGATCCGCCGCAACAGCTGGAGCTACTGGAAGGTGCGGGCCATGGACAGCGGCCGGGGCATCGTGGCCGAAAGCGGCATCCAGGAGATGAAGATCATCGTGCCCGGAGCCAAGGTCGGCATCCGCAGGATCACCGACATGGACGGCCGGGAGATCGCCAGCGGCGGCGGCAGCGCGGCGACGCGCGCCGAGCAGGTGCTGATCCAAGGCAGCCTCACCTATCCCGCCGAGGCCGAATACCTGATCGTGCGCGTCTATGCCGGCGCGGTCATGGTCGACCAGCTGCTATTTCGCGACCTGAAAAAGGACGAAGTGCGGCTGTTCGAGACCTCGGTGCCAAACCAGGAGAGGGAGAGCCGCGTCACCTTTGAGGTGCTGAAGTCATCCTCGCCGTCGGTGCTCGTCGGCTACGAGGAACTGACGCTGAAAAAGGAATAACCGGTTCAGTCCGTTTTTTTCAGCTGGGCGACCAGCAGCGCCAGAAAGAAGGGCGCGCCCATGAGCGAGGTCACAATCCCGACCGGGATCTCCACCGGCGGCACCAGCAGGCGCGACAGGAGATCGGCCAGCACCAGGAGGCCTCCGCCCAGCAGGAAAGTGAAGCCAACCGTCTCCCGGTAGCGGCTCGCCCCCCAGGACCGGGAAACGTGCGGCACGACCAGGGCGACGAAGCCGATGGGGCCGCATATGGAGACCACCGCCCCGACAAAAACCGCCAGGCCCAGAAATGAATATTTCCTGAAGGCGGCGACATTCAATCCGCGGCTGGCGGCAAAATCGTCACCGGCCGAGACCAGCAGGAACTCGGCGCGGAACAGGAAAACAAGGAGCAGGAACAGCGCCAGCAGGACGAACAGAAAAAGGACCTCCCCGTAGCCGGCGACTGCAATCCCGCCCATCAGCCAGCGCAGCAATGAAAACGTGTCCGAGAAATCAAATACGTATTGAAACACGACGATGATCGAGGAATAGAAAAAATTAATGGCCACGCCCGACATCAGCAGCGTATAAAGGGAAGAATTCCGGATCCATTTCGCCACCAGGAAAATGAACAGGATCGCCGAAAGAGCGCCCAGGAACGAGGAGACATACAGGCCGCCGATGCCCAGGATAGTCAGCTGAATATTGAACTTCAGGGCGACCACGGTCCCGGCCGCAGCCCCGGACGATATGCCCAGCAGATCCGGGGTGGCCAGGCTGTTCTTGAAAAGGTTCTGGCAAACCAGTCCCGACAGGGCCAGTATCCCTCCCGCGGCAAAGCCCAGCAGGGCGCGAGGCAGGCGCAGCTGCCAGAAAATGAAGCTGCCGGGGCTTTTTTGCAGCAGGCCGCCGAGGTCGATGGCCACGACGCCGATGAATGGCGTGATCGCCAGCAGCAGCAGGACCAGCCCGGCAAGAAGCAAGAGTTTTTTATTCATGGGCAAAAATGATCTCGCGCCCGGCGGCCGTAACCCGCTGGAACGAGACCTGGTAGACGTCGCGGAGCAATTCGGCGGAGAATGCCCGGGCGCCGAAATAGCGCATGGTACCGTTCTTCAGCGCCAGCATCTTGTTGGCCAGGTGAAAAAAATGCTCGAGCTCATGCGCCACAACCACGATCGTCCTGCCGTCCCGGTTCAAGGCCTGCAGCATTCCGACCAGGTGGAAGGCGCTGCCCGGATCGAGAAAATTCAGCGGTTCGTCGAGCAGGATGAGCGGCACATCCTGGATGAAGGCGCTGGCCAGCAGCACTTTTTTTCTTTCGCCGTTGCTCAGCGTCTGCACGTTGCGCTCCAGCAGGTCGCCCAGCCGGAACTGTTCCACGCCGGCACCAACGATTTCCCGGTCGCGAGGCGTGAGCTTCTGGAAAAGCGCGCGGTAGGGATAGCGACCGGCGAGCAGAATATCCCGTACCAGGACCGGCAGGGCGAATTCATCGGCCTGGGGCAGGTAGCAAAGCCGGGCGGCCAGCTCCCTTCTGCTGTACGCGGCCACGCTTTTCCCGGCCAGCCGCACGTCGCCCTTTCCAGCCCGGAGCATCCCCGCCAGGAGACGCAGCAGGGTCGATTTGCCGGCGCCGTTGGCTCCAAAAATCAGGACGAAATCTTGTTGTTCGATGATGAAATCCAGCCCGCTGAGGATCGGTCGCGAGCCGACGGCATAGGACAGCCCCCGGGCTTCAATCATGCGCGCACCGCTGTCCGCTCATGGGAGCCGTCCGGACCCATGCAGCAGGGCGGCCAACTCTTCGGCGACGCGGCCGACGCGCGGCCCCGGCCTGAGCCAGGACGGGTCCTTGATGACGCGCACCTGCCGGCGAGCCACCGCCGGTACCATGCCCAGGGGTTGCCAGAGGGCGAATATCCTCCCTTCGGCGATGCCTTCATAATGGGAAGAGATCTCGAGGATGAATTCCGGTTGCAGAGCGATCACCGATTCCAGAGATATATTCGGATAATCGATATCCCCCTTATAGGCGTTCGTGCCGCCGGCGATCTCCAGCAGGTCGTTTAAAAAATCATTCCTGCCGATGATGAACATGTTCTTCAATTCATCGGCGTTGCGGCCGGCGATGCACAGGGTACTTACCTTGCGTTTCCCGCGCACGCCCCGTGCGACCCGCTGCAGCCGGGCACGGATGGATTCCTGCAGCCGCCTGGCCTCCTTTTCACGGTTCAACGCTTGGCCGATTTCCGCGATCGAGCGCAGCAGCTCGGACAGGCGGTCGTGGCGCACCGTGACCACCCGCACCTGCGCCGGCAGGGACTGCAACCGGTTGGCATGCTCCGGATAAGCCAGCACGATATCCGGAGCCAGGGCTACCAGGGCTTCCATGCTGATATCCAGGAAACCGCCGATCTTGTCTATCTCCCTGGCCGCTTGCGGATAATCGCAGAACTTCGTCACCCCGACCAGGCTGCCGCCGCGGTCAATGGCGAAAACGATCTCGGTCAGCCCTGGGGCCAGGGAAACGACACGCTGCGAAAAAAGGCCGGTAACGGCCAGGAAGAACAGCAGGAACGCGCCGGCGCTTTTGCCGGCGGGTGGCAACGCGGGATTCAATCGCCCGCTCCGTACGTGACACCAAGCATGAAGCGGCGCAAGGGCGCCGGATAACCCAGCACCTCTTCAAAACGGGCATTGAGGGCGTTGTCCACCCGGCAGAAGGCGATCATGTTCTTGGCCAGCGGCAGCTGCAGTGCCAGGGCCAGACGGTTGAACGGCCGGCTCTTCGCGATTGTCCACAACAACTCGTCGTAATCCAGGCGCCGGCCCACATAGGCCATCTCGGTTGTTAGGGTGAAGGCGGGGACGCGATACTGCAGGGAAGCGCTGAGCACATGGCGCGGGCGGCGCAACAGCTCCCTTCCGTACTGGAGGTCCCGGGTGTGCAGGTACGTATAGGCGGTACGCCAGCGGAACCCGGCGAATACCTCCCACTCGCAGTTCGCCTCCACGCCGCGGATTCTTGCCCCCTGGATATTGGCGAACCTCGACGTCAACGGGCTGAAACCGATCAGGTTTTCGTACGAGGAAGCAAAAACAGTGATGCCGAACTCCAGGCCGGCCGCATACAGGTCGGCCCCCGCTTCCAGCGAATTCCCGGTCTCGGGAAGCAGTCCGGAGTTCCCCCAATACGGATTAAGCCTCTCGGGCAAGGCGGGGGCGCGGAAGCTGCGCGAGAACGAAGCTCTCAGCTTCAGGGCGGAATTCAGATTGAAGGAAAGGCCCAGATGCGGCGAAAAAACCCCGGCCAGCCCGTCGTATTTGTCCAAGCGCAGCGACCCCGCCAGCAGCAGCCGCCCCAGATCCGCCTGCAGGTCGGCATAGAGAGAAGCGACGGCCATGTTCGCTCGCGGGATGAGGGTGGCATGGTTCTCGCTGCTGGTGATCCTCTGCAGCGAGAGATCAGCCCCGACGACCAGGTTCAGTTTTTTCAGGAAGCGGGTGGAATATTTCGCCTGCGTTTCCGCCATGGAGGATTCATTGGCAAACTGCGGGTTCCAGCCATCGTCGGGATCGGAAAAATCGTAGCGGTTCCAATGCAGCGACGCGGTGATGTCCAGGAGGCCCAGGCGGCCGAGGCGCATGTTCAGCGGCAGGGAAACGATGTAATTCTCCTGTTCATAACCGCGTTTGGGAGTCGTCATCCCCAGGTTCCAGGGAATGCCCGCTTTTACCAGGGTGCCGAAAAAAGAAAGTCCCAGGGAAAGATCATTTTTTTCATAGCCCGAATGGAGGGAAAAGCCGTGGCGCTCGAAGCGGTCATTGGCCAGGCGTTCATCGTAATCCAGCAGGTCGCCGTTCAGAACAAAATGATATGCCCCCAGGCGTTTTCCGAAATGGACATTTCCCGCCATTGTGCCGTGGCTGCCTCCGGAGAGGGATAGTTGCACCCCTTCCTTTTTGCGGGTAATGATATTGACCACGCCGCCCATGGCGCTCGAACCGTAGAGATTGCTCAGGGGCCCGCGGACAACCTCCACCTTTTCGATCAGCTGCGGGGAGAGGAACGAATAATTCCCGGCCAGCGATGAGGACGGATCGTGCAACTTGACGCCGTCGACCAGATACAGCATCTGGTTGACCGAGGCGCCGCGGGCGAAGCCGTAGGTGAATTGGGCCGGGTTCCCGGCATTGAGTACCAGCATTCCAGGACACTGGCCCAGCAGTCCCTGCAAACCCTCCGGGCCGGAGCCCTCGATGCGCGCACGGTCCAGGACCGAGACGCTCTGCAGGGCGCGCACCAACGGCACCCTGCCGATGACCTCGATCTTTTCTTCGACGTCGGGCTTCTCCGGCTTTTCCGCCGCGACCAGCGGCAGGAAAAACAGACAAGCCAAAAAAAGTGCGAGCAACGGACTATGCCCGGCCGGGGCGGAAAGGAATAAGCGTTTCATTTTTCTCCTCGATCTGCCCTCCGCAGATGATTGGAATTTTGCTGATGCTTGATAGGTCTTCCGACTCCCGGAATCTTTAAAAAGCCTTCCCGCCCATCGGGGCAGTGGCTGAGACTTTCAAAGATGCTTCCTGAACCCAGGTCCGGTCACGGCAGCGGGGGCTGTGGGGATGAACCCTCTTCCCTTGAACCAAGCCTCAAGTCGCATCTTACTAAATGCCCGGACGATTGTCAACAATGATCCCTTGTCCCAGCAGAACGCGGAGCCGGCTCGCGTCGGCAGCCCTGGCGTTTCGGTTGAAAAATGGAGGCAAGTGTGCTAGTTTCATGCCCATGAAACACCTGCTATCCGCTGCCGTTCTGCTGCTGCTGGCCCAGTCGGCCCCAGCCGGCGAGATCAAGGCCCTGCTGGGCGTCCACTCCAGCAAATATCTGTTTTCCAGCGAGATCGCCTCCTTGAGTCGCCAGCAAAAATCGGGTCTGGATTTCGGCCTGGGCTATGTTTTCGCGATCGGCCCGAAGCTGATGCTGGAGGCCGATGTGCTGTACAGCGAAAAGGGGGCGAAGGCCGGGCTCATCTACGCTACCGGCAGCCAGGTCCCGGGCATATACCGCAACACGTCGATCGGCATTCCGTTGCTGTTCAAATACAAGTTGACACCCGGCGCTTCTCCCTATGCCGCCCTGGGGCCGGAATTCGTTTTCATCCTGTCCCATCACCTGGAACTCACCGACCTGGGAACAAACTTCGACCTCTCCGATAACACGAAGAAATTCGTGCTGGCCTTCAATGTGCTGCTGGGATACGAGCTGCCTCTAGGCCAATGGCGCCTGCTCGCCGAAGTTCGCTACAACCGCTGGCTGGGAAATTTTCTCGACGATCCCGGGGCCTCGGCCAGGACCGAATCCGTGGCTCTCGTGCTCGGCGGGGCTTATACATTGTGAAGATCATCGAGGAGATCGTCGCCCGGCGCTCGATCCGCGAGTACGCGCCCGGGCCCGTCGAAAAAGAGAAGCTGGAACGCATCCTCGAAGCGGGACGCCTGGCGCCGACGGCACGCAACCAGCAGGATTGGCGCATCCTGATCGTCAGCGCAGCGGCTCTGAAAGATCGCCTGATCACCGAGGCTTCCCCCCATCAGCCGTTCCTCAAGGGGGCGCCGCTTATTCTGGCAGCCTGTGCCCTGAACCCGGAGTACATCATGCGTTGCGGCCATCCCGCCTTTCTGATCGACCTGGCGATCGTCCTCGAGCACATGGCCCTGCAAGCGGTGCGCGAGGGCCTGGGCACTTGCTGGATCGGTTCGTTCGACGAGGGCAAGGCCAAGGAGGTCCTGGGTATCCCCGCCCCGGTGCGCATCGTGGAGCTGATGAGCCTCGGCTATCCCGCCCGCCTGCCCGATGCCCGGGAACGCAAGCCGGCCGGCGACCTTTTCCGTTGGGAGCGCTGGTGAGCGGCAAGCCCTTTGCCACACTGCGAGGCAATGTCGCGGTCATGCGCGACCCCATGTTCCCGCTTTACGTGGTCCGCGGCGAGCGCAATGTCCTGGTGGATTGCGCCATCCTGGCCAAGGCCGGCGAGATCGAAAACAACCTGGCGCTGCTGCTGGGCGATACCGGCATCGCCATGGTTTTGCTCACCCATTCCCATTACGATCACACCGGGGCCTGCTCACAGCTGCAGGACAAGTTCGGCTTCGAGATCATCGCCTCGCGACGGACGAAGGAAATCCTGGAAAACGACAAAGCCGTCGCCTTCATCGACGATTTGAACCAAAAATTCAAAACGATCCTGAACGACAACTCGGCATCGGTTTTTACCAAGCCGCGCCACATCCGCGCCGTAGGCGAGCACGATCGCATCCCGCTCCCCGGCGATCAGTTTTTCGAGGTGTACGAAACGCCGGGGCACACGCGCTGCTCCATCTCCTTCCGGCTGCAGCCCGAGAACATCCTGTTCCCCGGCGATGCCGCCGGCGTGATGGAAAAGAACAGCCTGATCAAACCGCTGTTCCTCTCCAGCTACACCCAGTATGAAGCTTCTTTAAAAAAATTGCTGGCCCTCGAGGCCGAGGTCCTGGCCCTGGCGCACAACACGGCAATCAAGGGCAAGGACAACGTCCGGGCCTTCCTCGCCGCTTCGCTCGCCGCAACCCAAAGATTAAAAGAGAAAATTCTCGAACGGCTGGATCAAAGCGACGATTTCGCTGCCATCGCCGAAAGGCTGCTGGCGGAGGAATATGCCGCCCCGACCATCATGGGTCCCAGGGAGGCCCTGGTAATAAACGTCACCGCCATGGTGAAAAGCGTTTATTACGAATTCGTCAAGATGCCGTAGGTACCCGTATCAGGACCGGGCCCGGTGACGCTTCGCGTGCTCGATAAAGGAAACAAACAACGGGTGCGGCTGCAGGGGCCGGGATTTGAATTCGGGGTGGAACTGGCAACCCAGGAACCAGGGGTGGCTGGAAAGTTCGACGATCTCAACCAGGTTGCGTTCGGGGTTCTTGCCGCTGATGCGCATACCCTTGTTCTCCAGCATATACTCGAACTCGGGGTTGAATTCGTAGCGGTGGCGGTGGCGTTCCGATATTTTTTCCTGTTGGTAAACCTTGTAGGCCAGCGATTTTTTCTTCAAGATGCAGGAATAGGCCCCGAGCCTCATGTTATGGCCCATGTCTTCCACGTTCTTCAACTCACGCAGCTTCAGGAAGACCTTGTGGCTGGTCTGGTCGGTGAACTCGGAGGAATGGGCGTCGGCCATCTTTAAAACGTTGCGGACGAACTCGATCGTCGCCACCTGCATGCCCAGGCAGATGCCGAAATAAGGGATGCCGTGCGTACGGGCATATGTCACGGCCCGGATCATGCCCTCGATGCCGCGGATGCCGAAGCCGCCGGGGACCAATATGCCGTGGACAGAGCGGAACACGTCCCTGGGCTCCAAGGCGACCAGGTTGTCGGAATCGACCAGCTCCAGCTTAACCCGGACATTGTTGGCCACCCCGGCATGGAATAAGGCTTCAAAAAGGCTTTTATAGGCGTCGGAATGGCTGATATACTTGCCGACAATGGCGATCGACACCTCTTTGGACAATCCCTTGACACGCTTGACCCATTTTTCCCAGTCCCCGAGGCCGCTGCGGCTCCCCTTGAGCTTCAATTTTTTTAATATGGTGGCATCGAGCCCTTCCTTCCTGTATATCAAGGGGATCTCATAGATCGTTTCGACATCGACGGCGCTGACGACCGCTTCCTCCCGCAAATTGGCGAATAAGGCGATCTTTTTCTTGATCTCCGAGGGAATCGGGGTTTCGGCGCGGCAGAGCAGGATGTCGGGCTGGATGCCGATCTCCTGCAGGGCCTTGACGCTGTGCTGGGTTGGCTTGGTCTTGAGTTCGCCGGCGGTCTTGATGTACGGTACCAGCGTCAGGTGAACATAGAGCACCTGCTCGTCTTCCAGCTCCAGGCCGACCTGGCGGATGGCTTCCAAAAACGGCAGGCTTTCGATGTCGCCGACGGTGCCGCCGATCTCGACCAGCACGACATCCGCCCCCTTGCCCGCTTCAACGATCGCCGCCTTGATCTCGTCGGTTACGTGCGGGATCACCTGCACCGTTTTGCCAAGGAAGTCCCCGCGCCTTTCTTTCTGGATCACCTGCTCATAGATGCGGCCGGCGGTCCAGTTGCTTTTCTGCGAGGTCAGGGTGCTGGTAAAACGCTCATAATGGCCGAGATCGAGGTCGGTCTCCGCCCCGTCCTCGGTGACGAAGACCTCGCCGTGCTGGAACGGGCTCATGGTCCCGGGGTCGACGTTCAGGTAGGGGTCCAGTTTGAGCATGGCGATCTTGTGCCCGGAAGATTCCAGGAGGTTGCCGATGGAGGCCGCCGCGATTCCCTTGCCCAGGGATGACAGAACACCGCCGGTAATGAAAATATATCTGGTCTTGGCCATGTCAGCTCCTCAACAATTTTTCGATCTTTATAATGTCTTCAGGGACATCTACGCCATGAGAAATGAAATCGGTGCGGATCATGCGCATCGTCCGGCCCAGGAACAGGAAGCGCAGCTGCTCGAGGTTTTCCCCCAGCTCCAATTCCACCGCGCCGCTGGCGACAAAAAGCCGGAGCATCTCCCTGGTATATCCATAGATGCCGATATGCTGCATAAAGCCGTGGAAGGATCCTTTTTCCGCGAAGGGAATGGGGGCGCGGGAGAAATAGAGGGCGCGGTTCTGAGCGTCACAAACCACCTTGACCACGTGGCGGCTGCAAAAATCATCGTAGGAATCGCTGTGGCGGGCGGCACTGACGATGGCATCCGTTGCCAGCCCCAGGCAGACCTCCCTGACCAGCTTTTCGGGGATCAGGGGCTCATCGCCCTGGATGTTGACCACCGCGTCGAAATCCGTTTTTTCGATCACGGCCCAGACGCGCTCAGTTCCTGATTTTATAGTATTATCGGTCATTTCGGCAATTCCGCCGAACCCAATCACCTCGTCGCGGATGCGGGCATCATCGGTGGCCACGATGACCGCGTCGAAGCAGCCCGCCGCGGATGCCTGGCGATACACCCTCTCGACCATGCTGCGGCCGGCGATTCGGGCGAGGGGCTTGCCGGGAAAACGCGTGGATTGGTAGCGGGAGGGGATGACGGCCGCAATCCTCATTTAACGATCTTGACCTCGCTTTCCCGCGTCTTGCTGTCCAGGGCCTTCATCTCCATCTGGCATGAGCCCTGAAAGAACGCGCCATCCTCGATGATGAGCTTGGGGGCGGACACCGAGCCGATGACCCGTCCCTTGGCGAAGATCTCGATGCGCTCCTTGGCCTTGATCGAGCCCTTCACCCGGCCGTTGATCGAGATCTTGACGACATCGATTTCGGCCTCGACCTCGCCGGTCTCGCCGATGATCAGTCCGTTGCCGGAGAGGATCTTGCCCTTGAATACGCCGTCAATACGGAAATTTTCCTTGAATTTGATATCACCGATAATCTCGCTTTCACGGTCGATAAAGCCGCTGATCTTGACCGGGGTCTCGATTTTGTTCATGTTACTTCTCCTTGCAAAGTATGGCGTACAGCCTGTCGAATTCCTCCAGTGAATTGAAGAAGATCTCCACCTTGCCCTTGCCGGTCTTGGCATAGACCAGCTTGACCTTGGCGGCCAGGCTGTGGGTCAGGCGGTTCTCCATCTTGACGATATCGGGGTCGAGGCCGGGTTTCCCCTTGCGACTCCCCGCCTCAACGTGCTTGACCAGCATCTCCGCCTGCCGCACCGACAGCCCCTTGCGCATGACCTGGGCGGCGGCGCTCAGAATGTCGCTGTCGCTTTTCAAGGCCAGCAGGGCGCGGGCATGCCCCTGGTCGAGCTTGCCCAGGACGATGGCCTCCTTGACCGCAAGCGGCAGTTTCAGCAGTCGGAGATAATTGGCCAGGGTCGCCCGGTTCATGCCGAGTTTTTCAGCGGTCTCCTGCTGCCCCTCGCCGCTCTGGGCCATCAGCGCCTCGATGCCCTCGGCGATCTCGATGGCGTTGAGATCCTCGCGCTGGATATTCTCGACCAGCGCCTTGGCCATGACGTCGTTGTCGGAATACTCCTTGATCACGGCCGGAATTTTTTCCCAGCGCAGCAGCTGGGCCGCGCGCCATCTCCGTTCTCCGACCACCAGGAAATATTTGCCGTCGCGCTTGAAGACCACGACCGGTTGGATGATGCCGTCTTCCTTCATGGAGTCGGCCAACTGCTGCAGGGCATTCTTCTGGAACGTCTTGCGCGGCTGGAAGGGATTGGGATGGATGCTGTCCACGTCGAGGTCGACCAGCTTGTTCCTGCCCAGCGGCTCGTTGGCAATGATCGCCGCGATCCCCTTGCCCAGTACTTTGCGTTTCATTTTCCCGTCATCTCCTTGGCCAAGGACATGTAGGCGCGGGCCCCTGCCGATTTGATATCATAAAGCTGGATGGGCTTGCCGAAACTCGGGGCCTCGGACAGCCGGATGTTGCGCGCAATCACCGTTTCGTAGACCTTGGACTTGAAAAACTTGCGCAGTTCGTCTTCGATCTGCCGGGAGAGGTTGGTGCGTTCGTCGTACATGGTGAGCAGGACGCCCTTGATCTCCAGAACGGGGTTGAAGTTCTCCTTGATGCGGTTGATGGTGTTCATCAGGTCCGACAGCCCTTCCAGCGCGTAATACTCGGCCTGGATCGGGATCAGCACGTTGTGCGCCGCGGTCAGGGCGTTGATGGTCAGCAAGCCCAGAGAGGGGGGCAGGTCCATCACGATGTATTCGTAGTCGTCGCCCAGCTCGAGCAGGGCGGTCTTCAGGTACAGGTGGTTGCTGTCATCGGAGACCGCCTCCATTTCAAAACGGGCCAGATTGCGCATGGAGGGGATTACGCTCAAGTATTTCAGCTCGGTGCCGAGGATGGCATCTCGGATGTTGGCTTCGCCGGCCAGCACGGAATAGATGTCGTGCTTCAGGGCGTTCTTGTCCAGGCCCAGCCCGGTGGTGGCGTTGGCCTGGGGATCCAGGTCGACGAGCAGTATTTTCTTTTCGGCGATGGCCAGGGCCGCGGACAGGTTGATGGCGGTCGTGGTCTTGCCCACGCCCCCCTTCTGGTTGGCAACAGCTATAATTTCACTCATGGTTATCGCGTTTCACGTGAAACATTCTCCAGTTTGAAGATGACCAGGTTATCCCTTGACGGGATATTATAACGGGTTTGGCGGACATTTGCCACCGTGTTCTGAATTTTCTTGATTTTGTCGGGCGAGGAGATGAGCAGCAGCTCGCGAACCTTGCGCCGGAAGACGAATTCAGCCAGCGCTTCAACGGCGGGGAAGCCCCTGGCGGCCAGCGTGCTGTTGCAGCGGTCGTGGCGGTGCATGAACTCCTGAACCGGTCCCTCCCAGACGACGGCGTTGCCCAGTCCCAGGCTGCGCAGCGCTTCGTTCAGAAAAACGACCTTCTTGTGGATCGTTTCGACCAGGATGAATTTCTTTTCCGGAAGGGAGATGGCCAGGGGGATGCCCAGCAGCCCGCCGCCGCTGCCGGCATCGACCAGCAGCGGGGCGGAAACAAGGTCTTTCAGCAGCATGGTCTCCGCGATCAGGGCGCCAAGCGAGGCGCGGGTCGACTGCCGCGAGACCAGGTTTACCTTCTGGTTGTAGGCCAGCAGAAAATCAACGAAAGCATCAATGCTCATGGCGCTTCACCTCGGGATGGCGGCCCGCGGCGCCGCGAAAAAAACGGGGGCGAAATGTTTCACGTGAAACATGGGGCGACGCCCCCGGGTCAGCGGCGGCTTTTAACAAAAACAAAATAGACGGCGGAAAGCAGCCAGATGGTGAGCACCACGGGGACATACCTGGCAAAATCAATCAGCAGCAGGAACGGCGCGAAGAGCACCAGCAGGATCGCCGCCAGGGCCAGAACTTTTTTTACGCCTGTTTTGAACAAGATCAGAAGTTGAAATACATCTCGAATTCTTTCGGATGCGGGATGCGCGAGATCTCATCGATCTCGGCGCGCTTGATCTTCAGCCACTGCTGGAGCAGGGCGTCGTCGAACACGTTGTTGTATTTCAGGTATTCGCTGTCCCTTTCCAGGCAATCCAGTGCCTCGGCCAGGTCGGCTGGCAGCAATTTGATTTTGTCTTTGAACACCTTGGCGTCGGGAATGGCGCCGTCGAAGGGCCCGAAGTTGTATTTTTCCGGGGAAAGGTTCTTGAATACTCCGTCGATCCCCGACAACAGCATGGCCGACAGGAACAGGTAGGGGTTCGAAGCGGCGTCGCCGGGCCGGTACTCGAGGCGCGTCTCGTTTTCGGCGACATAGGCCGGAATGCGGATGGCGGCATTGCGGTTGGAGGTGGCAAAGATCGCCGAAACCGGCGCTTCGAAGCCCCGGACCAGCCGCTTGTAGGAATTGGTGGAGGGGTTGGAGAACGCGCTCAGAGAACCCGAGTGAAACAGCAGGCCCGACAGATAATGCAGGCCGATATCGGAAAAGTTGGCATAACTCCCCTTTTTCAGGAAGACATTCGCGTCACGGTTCAGGATGAACTGGTGCACGTGCCAGCCATTTCCGGCCTTGCCAAAGAAAGGCTTGGGCATGAAGGTCACGAACAGGTCGTGCTTTTTGGCCAGGTTGAACAGGACATACTTGATGATCACGGCCTGATCGGCCGTTTTGAGCAAGCCATTGAACTTGGTCTCGATCTCGTGCTGGTTGACGGCGACCTCGTGGTGGTGATACTTGATTTCGATGCCCAGTTCCTGCAGGATGGCCACCGCCTCATTCTTGAAGTCGACGTGTTCGTCCTCGGGTGAACCGGCGTGATACTGGTTGCCCACGGCCTCGCTATCCTTTTTGAGGAAATAGTAGTTCCCTTCCTCCTGAACACCGAATTCGGCTTCCTTGAAGATAAAGAATTCGAATTCCGGGCCGAACATGGCCCTGGAGCCAATCTTGGATTTGACCAGGGCCTCTTCCGCCTTGGCCGCCACGTAACGCGGGTCCTCGGGAAAGCGGGTGCGGGCGCGATCGGTCAAATGGATATCGGCCATAAAGATCGCCGTTTTCCTGACGCGGAAAGGATCGATGACCATGGTCGTCAGATCGGGGATCATGACCATGTCGCTCTTTTCCGGCTTGGCAAAACCATATGAGGAGGCATCGAAGCCCACCCCGCCGCGCAGCAGCTTCTCATCCAGCATGCCGACCGGGAGGATAAGCGAGTGGAGCTTCCCCTTCAAGTCCAGGGTTTTCAGATCGATGAACTCGACCTGCATGTCCTTCAGTTTTCGTTGCGTGACGCCCAGCATGTTTTTTTCGTTCATTCCTGCCATATACCCAAAAAGATTTTTTTTGTCAAGGCTTGACAGCTATTGGCTTTTCTTCTAAGATTACGCGGTAAACAAGATCCAACGAGATGGAAACAATGTTTTTTTCCACATTTGTTAAAATTTTTGTGGAAAATGGTGAAGGCGATGGACAATCTGCAAAAGTTGAAAAACTACCTGAAAGGCGTTCTGGACGAGCCCACGATAAAGAAATGGATCGAACCCCTGAAATACATCGGCACCCTGGAAAACACCCTCTTCCTGGGCGCCCCGGATAAAAAGAACCTGCAGTGGGTCAAGCAGAACCTCCTGGAAGACATCAACCACTACACCAAGAATAATTTCAACTTCATCACCAAGATCGTTCCCCTGGATGAAGAGGAAAATGTTCAGGAAACAGCCGACGCCGTCCGCAAGAACGCCAACCACGATTCGCGCCTGCAGAAAAAATACACCTTCGAGTCGCTGGTGCAGAGCGATTCCAACCGCATCGCATACTCATTCGCCCACAGCGTGGCGGAATTCCCCGGCAAATCCTACAACCCCCTTTACATCTACAGCGACGTCGGCCTGGGAAAGACCCACCTGATGCAGGCCATCGGCAACCGCATCATTGAGAATGACGACAAGGTCAGCGTCGTCTACCTGACCACCAGCGATTTCATGAATGAATACGTGGAGTATACGCGCTTGAGCAAGCGCTCCGATTTCATCAAGAAGTACACGTCGATCGATGTGCTACTGATCGATGATATCCAATATATCACCAAATGGGGCGGAACCAGCGAACAGTTCTATTATATCTTCAACAACCTGATCCAGCAGGAAAAGCAGATCGTCATTTGCGCCGACAAGCACCCGGACAATATCCCCGACCTGGAAAAAAGGATCAAATCGCGCTTCGAGATGGGTGCCATTGTTGACATTTTTCCCTATGACCTGGAGGCGCGCATCGCCATCCTGCAAAAAAAGATCGCCGAGAGGAAGAACATCTATCACAACGATTTTTCCATTCCCAATGAAGTGATCGAATTCCTGGCCAACGCCATAAAAGACAATATCCGTAAATTGGAGGGGGCTTTGAACCGCTTGCTGGGCTACGCCGACCTGAAGCATGCCGACCTGCAATCGGACACCATCACCCTGCCGTTCGCCAAGGAGGCGCTGCGCCCCTATATTAACATCGAAAAAAAAGCCATCACCATTGAAACCATCCAGGAGTTCGTCTCGGAGAAATTCGACATCCGCATCGAAGAGCTGAAAGCGAAGAACAATTCCCCGAAGGTCGCCCTGCCCCGGCAGGTCGCCATGTACCTGGCCAAGAAACTGACCCACTGCCCTCTGGTCGAGATCGGTTCGGCCTTCGGCGGCAAGCATCATACCACCGTGCTGCATTCCATCAACAAGATCGAAAAAATGCTGCAGGCCGACACTGACTTTTCCAGAAGAGTGAATTCCTATGTTGAATTTTTTACCGATTGATGTTTCCCACAGGGAGCACAATTTTTCAACATGGGTGCCGCGGCCCGGAAGCATGTGCCCATCGGGGAAATGGTCGATATCCACTTTTTCAGGTTGCATGTTTTATTTATTTTGATTATGATGATATCTCATAGAAAATACTAAGGCAGGTTGCAAATGAAAATTTTTGTGGAAAAGGCAAAGCTGGAAAATGAGTTGCGACTGTTCCAGGGTATCTTTGAAAAAAAGGCCATCATGGAGATCCTGCAAAACATCAAGATTACCGCACTGGAAGGCGGCGTCCTGGAACTGGTGGCCACCGATTTGGAAATCGGCCTGGTTACAAACCTTCAGGTGGAGATTAAAACCCCAGGTTCCTTCACCGTCAACGGCAAGGACCTCTACGACCTGGTCTCCAAGATGCCGGACGGCACCATCGAGATCTCCGAGGACAATGACCTGCAGGTCATGATCACCAATGAGAAAAAAACGTGCAAATACAAGATGCTCGGCCTGCAATCGTCTGATTATCCCGAGTTGCCGACCAACGACATGGCCAATGCCGTCACCCTTTCACTCACGGATTTCCAGGCCATGATCAACAATTGCTACTACGTCATCTCTCCGGAACTGAAATTCAACCTGGGCGGCGCCCTGGTGAGCATCTCCAAGAACAAGCTGGAAATGGCCGCCACCGACGGCCATCGCCTGGCCTATTCTTTTTTCAGCGCCGATATCCCCGTTGTTGAAACAATGGAATATATCCTGTCGCGCAAAACGCTGCTCGAGGTTCTGAAGATCGGCAGCACGGGGGAGATCGAATTCGCCTTCGACAACAACAACCTGTTCTTTAAACACAAGAACAGGGTCCTGTGCTCGCGCATCGTCGACCAGAAATTTCCCAATTACAAAACGGTGATCCCGGAAAAGACCGAACAGACGGCGGTGATCAAAAGCGAGGAACTGCTGCAGACGCTGCGGCGCATCCTGATCTTCAAAACGCGCAACAACGGGGTGCTGTTCAAGTTCTCCAAGAACAAGCTGGTTTTGGAGCGTACCACCCCGGAAAAAGGCGAGGGCTACGACGAGATCGCCATCGAATACAACGGCAAGGCCGTCAGTGTCGGCTTCAACGGCAACTTTATCCTCGATTTCCTGACCCATATCGATGCCGAAAAGATCGGCATCGGCCTCAACGACAGCGAGAGCTCGTTCCTGTTCAAGCCGCTGGACGGCAACGGCGCCCATTTCATCTACATCGTGATGCCGTTGAACATCTGATCTTTGCTTGGTCGTAAATAAGTTAGAAATTAACGGATTCCGGAATCTGAACGGCTTCGCCATCACCTTCGTCCCGGAAAAGAACCTGATCTTCGGCGCCAACGGCAGCGGCAAGACCTCCATCATCGAGGCTCTGTTCCTGCTCGGTTTCGGCAAGTCCTTTCTGCCCGTCAGCCGCCGCGAACTGGTCAATTTCGATGCCGCCGGTTTTTTCATAAGCGCCGAAGTGCTCAATAAATCAGGAGAAAACAGGGTGACCGCCTGCCTGGACAGGGGATTTTCCCTGAAACTGAACAATGAAAGCTCGCCGTTGGCCACGGTCAGCCGCACCCTCTACCCCCTGTTCTTTTCCCACTTCCTCTACAGTCAGACCATCGACGGCGCGCCTTACCTGCGCAAGCTGGTGGACCGCTTCATATACGGCCTGTCCGCCCTTTACTTGCACGACGTTTTGCGCTATAATAACACTTTAAAACAGAAGAATTATCTGCTGAAGAATTTGGCAAAAACGATCCATAATTCAGAACTGAACGGCTGGAACACGCTGTTGGCCGAAACGGGAAGCAAGATCATCGAAAAAAGAATGGCCTTCACGGAGCGCTTGAACGCGACCATAAACAAGTTGTTCGGGGAGACGCTCATGCTGAGTTACGAGCCCGCCCTGCTCGCGGCCGCTCCCGGCCCGGTTTCCGCCGCGGCGCTGCTGGGCGACCTCGAGCGCGCCAAGAGCTCCGAGCTTCGCAGCCGGCGCTCCCTGATCGGTCCCCAGCGCGATCGCTACGAGGTCATGGTCAAGGGTAAAAAACTGCAGTTGTTCTCCTCGGGCGAGAAGAAAAAATTCCTGATCATGCTCTACATGGCCTTCATCGAGCTGTTCCGCCAGGGCCGGGGCGAATATCCCGTTTTTTTGATGGACGATTACGACGCGGCCATGGACGAGAAAAACCTGGGCTACGTGCTGGACCATTTCCCGGCCATGCAGGTCATCGCCACGTCGGTCGCCCGCAACGAGCGCTTCACGAGCTTGTGCGAGCTTAAAAAGGAGAAGTAATCTTGGACAAGACCAACGCCAATTTCGAAGACAAGTCCTACACGGCAGACAACATAAAAGTTCTCGAGGGCCTCGAGGCCGTGCGCGTGCGCCCGGCCATGTACATCGGCAGCACCGGCGCATCCGGGCTGCACCACCTGGTGTACGAGGTGGTGGACAACTCGATCGACGAAGCCATGGGCGGGTTCTGCGACAAGATCGAGGTGACGGTCCATTTCGACAACTCGGTCACCGTGAGCGACAACGGCCGCGGCATCCCGGTCGACATGCACAAGGAGGAAGGCCGGGCCGCCGCCGAGGTGGTCATGACCACGCTGCATGCCGGCGGCAAGTTCGACAAGGACAGCTACAAGATGTCGGGCGGCCTGCACGGGGTTGGCGTGTCGGTGGTCAACGCCCTCTCCTCCAAGCTGGAGCTGGAGATCAAGCGCGGCGGGAACGTGTATGTCCAGAAATACTCCTGCGGCAAGCCGGTCTCGGCGCTGAAGCAGGCGGGCAAATCGGCCAAACGCGGCACCAAAATCACCTTCTGGCCCGACGAAGAGATATTCGAGACGATCGAGTTCAACTACGGCGTCCTGGCCCGGCGGCTGAAGGAACTGGCCTTCCTGAACCAGGGGCTGACGATCGTGCTGAACGATGAGCGCGTCGAAAAGAAAGAGGTCTTCTATTACAAGGGCGGCATCGTCGAGTACGTGAAGTACCTGGTGGGTTCCAAGCAGCGCGTTCACAACACGCCGATTTTCCTGGCCACCAAGAAGGACGACATCGAGATCGAGATCGCCTTCCAGTATGTCGAGTCGTACAACGAGACCCTGTTCTCCTTCGTCAACAACATCAACACCGTCGAGGGCGGCACCCACCTCACCGGCTTCAAATCGGGCATCACGCGCACGATCAACAGCGTCGCCCAGGCCAACAACCTTTTAAAGGACTTCAAGGACGTTTTTTCCGGCGACGACGTCCGCGAGGGGCTGACGGCCGTGGTCTCCATCCGCATCAAGGACCCGCAGTTCGAGGGGCAGACCAAGGCCAAGCTCGGCAACTCCGACGTCAAGGGCGTCGTCGAGTCATTCGTCAACCAGAAGCTGGGCGACTATTTCGACGAAAACCTCACCGTCGCCCGCTCCATCATCACCAAGGTGCTGCTGGCGGCCAAGGCGCGCGAGGCTTCCAAGAAGGCCAAGGACCTGGTGCGCAAGTCGAACCTGCTGGAGAGCACCACCCTGCCCGGCAAGCTGGCCGACTGTCAGTCCAAGAATCCCGAGGACAGCGAGCTGTACATCGTCGAAGGCGATTCGGCCGGAGGCTCGGCCAAGCAGGGGCGCGACCGCCGCTTCCAGGCCATCCTGCCGCTGCGGGGAAAAATCCTTAACGTTGAAAAAGCGTCAGCCACCAAGATGCTGGAAAACGAAGAAATCAAGAAGATGATCGCCGCGCTGGGCGTAGGCATCGGCAAGGAAATATACGACATCGAAAAGCTGCGCTACCACAAGATCGTGATCATGACCGACGCCGACGTCGACGGTTCGCACATCCGCACGTTGATCATGACCTTCTTTTTCCGCCAGATGCAGTCGCTGATCGAGAAGGGCTACCTGTACCTGGCCCAGCCCCCCCTGTTCCTGATCAAGAAGGGGCAGTCCAAGGTTTATCTGAAGAACGAAAAAGAGCTGGAGAACTACCTGTTCGCCAAGATCGGCGACGAGGTCGTCTTTTACAACAAGGATTTCCGCAGCGAGGTTCTCAAGGGGCCGAAGCTGCTCAAGTTCATCAAACTGGTGCACAAGAAGAACCTGCTGATGAACAACCTGGAAAAGCGCGGCATGCCGAGGCTCCTGACCAAGAAGCTGGTAAGGACCATCGACAGCGAGAGCGATTTCCAGGACAAGGCCAAGGCCAAGACCATCGCCCAGTTGCTGCAGAAGGACTCGCCGTGCCGCAATGTGGAGATCAAGTTCGACAAGGAATACGGGACGTACACGCTGGATATCGAGTTCGAGATGAACGGCGTGAACACCCACAAAATCATCGATCATGACTTTCTCACCGGGCCGGAATTTTCCGACATCAAGGAGCTGTACGGCAAACTGGACGAGTTGCCCTCCGCCCCCTATTTCATCGAAATCGGCAAGGAAAATTTCGTGCAGGACAACCGCAGGGAACTGGTGACGTTCCTGTTCGAGCGCCTGCAAAAAGGGCTGACCATCCAGCGCTACAAAGGTCTCGGCGAAATGAATCCCGACCAGTTGTGGGAGACCACCATGGACCCTGAGCACCGCACCCTGCTGCGGGTCGGCATAAACGATTTTCATGAATGCGAGGAAATTTTCGATACCCTGATGGGCAACGACGCGGCCAAGCGCAAGGATTTCATCATCCAGAACGCCCTGAACGTGCGGAATCTCGACATTTAAAGGAATGAGTCATGGACGAAAAAATCAAGGAACAAGCACCTAGAACGGCCGTCGAGGAAGTCGCCATCGAAAACGAGATGAAGACCTCGTATCTCGACTACTCGATGAGCGTCATCATCGGCCGGGCCATTCCCGACATCCGCGATGGGCTGAAGCCGGTGCACCGCCGCTCGCTTTTTTCCATGCACCAGACGGGCTCGCATTACAACCAGCCCTACAAGAAGTCGGCGCGCATCGTCGGCGACGTGATGGGCAAATACCATCCGCACGGCGACGCTGCCATCTACGATACGGTCGTGCGCATGGCCCAGGACTTCTCCCTGCGCTACCCCCTGGTCGACGGCCAGGGCAACTTCGGCTCCATCGACGGCGACCCGCCCGCGGCCATGCGCTATACCGAGGCCCGGCTGCAGAAGATCACCAATGAGATGCTCAACGATCTCGACAAGGGCACGGTCGACTTCGTTCCCAACTACGACGGTTCGCTGACCGAGCCGGAGATCCTGCCGGCGCTGCTGCCCACGCTGCTGCTCAACGGCACCTCGGGCATTGCCGTGGGCATGGCCACCTCGATCCCGCCCCACAACCTCGGCGAGCTGATCGACGCCTTCACCCACTTCGTCGACAACCGCGATGCCGGCATCGGCGAGCTCATGAAGATCATGCCCGGTCCCGATTTCCCGACCGGCGGCTTCATCTTCGGCCAGAACATGATCCAGGCCGCCTACGAGACCGGCAAGGGCGGCTTTGTCGTGCGCGCCAAGGCCGTGGTCGAGACCGACAACAAGGGGCGGCAGAAGATCGTGGTCACCGAGATCCCCTACCAGACGAACAAGTCCAAGATTCTGGAAAACATCGCCGAGCTGGTCAAAAGCAAACGCCTGGAAGGCATCTCCGACCTGCGCGACGAATCGGACCGTGACGGGCTGCGCATCGTGATCGAGATCAAGAAAGACGAGATCCCGGAAGTCATCCTGAACACGCTGTTCAAGCATACCCAGCTGCAGACGAGCTACTCCATCATCCTGCTGGCCATTGTCAACCAGCAACCCAAGCAGTTCAACCTGGTCGAATACTTCAATTATTTCCTGGGCCACCGCAAGGAGATCATCCGCCGCCGCTCGCTCTTCGAGCTGGACAAGGCCGAAAAGCGGGCGCACATCATCGAAGGCCTCAAGATCGCCCTGAGCAAGCTCGACCTGGTCATCAAGATCATTCGCGGTTCGAAGAACCGCGTCGAGGCCAAGGCCGGCCTGATCGAGAAGATCAAGTTGAGCGCGGTCCAGGCCGACGCCATTCTCGACATGCAGCTCTACCGGCTGACCGGGCTGGAGATCGAAAAGCTGGAGAACGAATATATCGACCTGCTCAAGCTGATCAACTATCTCAAGGAGCTGCTGGCCAGCGAGCGCATGGTGCTGAACCTGATCAAGGAGGAACTGCGCAAAGTCAAGGAGCAGTTCGCCGACAAGCGCCGCACCGTGATCGTCGAAAAGCAGCTGTCCGAGTTCAAGATCGAAGACATGATCAAGGACGAGGACTTCGTCATCTCCTACACGCGCAACGGCTATATCAAGCGCACCACCCTCAGCTCCTACCGCAGCATGAACCGCGGCACCATGGGCAAGAAAGGCGCCGGGTTGAAGGAAGAGGACGTCATCTCCCGGGTGTTCGTCGCCTCCGCCCACGCCTACATCCTGGCTTTCACCGAGAAAGGACGCATGTTCTGGATCAAGGTCTATGACATCCCCGAAGGGGACAGCGCCGGCCGCGGCAAGCCCATCAACCGCCTGATCGGCATCGGGCCCGAGGAGCGTGTCTGCTCGGTCATCAATGTCAGGGAGTTCCCCGAGGACAAGTACGTCATGCTGTTCTCCAAGCAGGGCTATGTCAAGAAAACCTCGCTGGCGGAATTTTCCCATCCGCGCAACAACGGCATCATCGCCGCCGAGGTGCCCGATGACGACATTCTCCTGGAGGCCCAGATCACCCACGGCAACAACGAGATCATCCTGGGCACCTACCTGGGCAAGGCGTTGAAATTCAACGAGCAAAATGTCCGCCCCATGGGCCGCGGCGCCCGCGGCGTTACCGCCATCAAGCTGGGTAAGGGCGACTGCGTGGTCGGGGCCGACGTGATCGTCGAGAACGACAAGTATATCCTGACCGTCACCGAGAACGGCATCGGCAAGAAATCAGACCTGGCGCTCTATCGCCTGCAGAACCGCGGCGGCAAAGGCCTGATCAACATCAAGATCACCGAGAAGCTGGGCAAGGTCATCGGCCTGGTCACCCTGAACGAGGAAGACAGCGAGATCATCCTTTGTTCCGAAAAGGGCATCATGAACAAACAGGACACGTCGGCACTGCGTTCCAAGGGACGGGCGACCCAGGGCGTGCGCCTGGTCAACCTGAAGCCCGGGGACCGCGTGGTGGCCATCGAAAAGGTGAAGCAGGAAGAGAAATAATCAGCGCTGCAGGCGCTGGAAATTTTTTGCCACCTCGGCCAACAGTTCCGCGACTTCGATCCGTTTGATCCCGGCGATCGTTTCGGCCACCCGCATGACGGCGAGCGGCGTATTGGTCCGTCCCCGCCCGGGCTCGGGGGCCAGGTAGGGAGAGTCGGTTTCGCTGAGAATGCTCGCCAGCGGCGCGGCGGCGACGACCGCCCGCAGTTCATCCGCCTTCTTGAAGGTGATGATCCCCGAGAACGAGAGCAGGTATCCCCGGGCAACGATCTCGGCGGCGCTGGCGGCGTCGCCGGTGAAGCAATGGAAAGCGACCGGCAGAACAAATTTTTCCTCGGCCAGTATCTTCAGCACCAGCGCTTCCGCCTGGCGCGAATGGATGACCAGGGGCAGCGAACGCTCGCGGGCGATGGCGATTTGCCGCCGGAAGACGGCTTCCTGGTTTTCGCGCGCCGCCAGGCGGTAATGAAAATCCAGTCCGACTTCGCCCACGGCAAGCACCGGCCGCTGGTCCAGGAAAGCGAGCAGCCTCCTTTCGATTTCCGGCGTATAGCCGTCCGCTCCATGGGGGTGGGCTCCGGCGGTGGCGGTCATGGCGCCGTGGTAGTCGAGGATTTCCTTTGTCCGCTCCAGAGACGTTTCGTCATAGGCGTCGGCCACCGTGACCAGGCGGCTGAACCCTGAGGCCAGGCATTCGTCGATGATGCGCCAGCGATCGCCGTCGAAGCAGGGGTCGTCCAGGTGGCAGTGAAAATCGATATATCCGGAATGGCTCATGGACGAATTGTAACCCAAACCGTTGCCGCGGGACAGGGGGACACGGTTTTTCCGCGCCTGCCGGCGCAGTTGACGCTGGGCGGACGGAATCGTATAATGGCGGCGAAACCACCATGGCCAGCGGCTTAACAAAAAACAAGGTAGCGGCAATCCTGAAGATCACCGAGGATCTCAACCGCATCAAGGACATCGATTCCCTCCTCGATCGCGTCCTGCTCGAGGCGCGGCGTTTTTCCCGCGCCGATGCCGGCTCCATCTACCTGCTGGAGAACCGCAAGCTGCGCATCAACTACGTGCAAAACGACACGTTGACGCGAATGGAAAGCGGCGTAAAATTCCTTTACCAGAACCACGAAGTCGCCGTAGACGACAAGTCGATGGCCGGCTACGTGGCCATGACCCGCAAGCCGCTGATCATCGCCGACGCCTACAGCTTGGACAGTGGAGTACCCTACGGCTTTAACCGCACGTTCGACGAAACGGCGGCATACCGCACGCGTTCGGTTCTCACCGTGCCGCTGATGGCCAGTCAGAACCGGCTGATCGGAATCATGCAGATCATCAATTCCCTGGACGAGAACCGGCAGGCGGTTCCCTTCCGCGGCGAAGACGAGCTGGTGGTGGCCTATTTCGCCAACCATGCGGCCGGAAGCATCGAAAAGGCGAAAATGACCCGCGAGATCATCCTGCGCATGATCGGCATCGCGGAGTTGCGCGATCCCGAAGAGACGGGGGCCCACGTCAACCGCGTCGGCGCCTATTCGATCGAGATCTATTCCCGGTGGGCGGCCAACCACCGCGTGGCCGAGAACGAGAGCAAGAATGTCCGCGACGTCCTGCGCATTGCCGCCATGCTGCACGACGTCGGCAAGGTGGCGATCCCGGACACGCTGCTGAAGAAGCGCGGTCCCCTGGCTCCCGCCGAGTTCCTGCAAATGCAAAAACACGTGATCCTGGGCGCCCGCCTTTTTAAAAATTCCACCTCCGATTTGGACGACATGGCGGCGGAGATCGCGCTGAATCACCATGAGAAATGGGACGGCAGCGGTTACCCGGGACAGGTCGGCGACGTGAGCGCCGATGACTGGCGGCCGGCGCCGGGGAAAAAAGGCGAGGAGATCCCCCTCTTTGCCAGGATCGTCGCCCTCTCCGACGTTTACGACGCCCTGTCATCGCAGCGGGCCTATAAGGAATGCTGGGCCGAGGAAAAGGTGCTGGGGTATATTCGCGAGCAGCGGGGAAGGCAATTCGATCCCGACCTGGTCGATGTGTTCTTCTCGATCTACGACGTTATCCGGGCGATCAAGGACAAGTATGGCGACGATTGAGCCGGCCGCGGACCGCGACGACCTTTCCGTCAGCACCGGCCCGTCCCTGGACAAGATCGGCCGCCTGATGCCCTACAAGGTCAAAAAGTTCCTGCTGGTCGCCAGCCTGTACGATTATTTCATGCTGGAGGAAGACGGGCGCCTGCAGGACCTGCTGCTGAAGACGTACCAACTGTGGCACCTGGGGTATGTTCCGAGCTTTGTCCGCGTCAGTGGCGGTGAGAACGCGCTGCAGCGCATCCGCGAAGAGAAATTCGACCTGGTGGTGGCGGTCATGCGCCTCGGCGACATGGACCCGTTCAGTTTCGGCCGCCAGGTGAAGGCGATCGAACCCGACCTGCCGGTGATCGGGCTGGCCTACAACACCCCGGAGTTGAAGCGCCTGCTGGAAATGGACGACGGCGTCGCCCTGGAGCGGATCTTTGTCTGGCAGGGAGACGGCCACGTGCTGCTGGGAATGATCCAGTTCATCGAGGACCGCAAGAACGCCGAGAGCGATACGCGGCTGGTCGGCGTGCAGAACATCCTGCTGATCGAGGATTCCATCGACTTTTACTCGGCCTACCTGCCGCTGATCTTCTCGGTGCTGCGCGACCTCACCGAGGGCCTGCTCAAGGAAGACCTCACCTTCTCGCAGCGGCTGCTGCGCCGCAACGCCCGGCCGCGCGTGCACCTGGCGACCACCCATGAAGAGGCCACGGCCGTCTTTGAAAAATTCCAGGACCAGCTGCTGGGCATCATCACCGACGCCAGCTTTCCCCGCGACCGGGTCGTCGATCCCCGCGCCGGAGCCCGCTTCGCGGAAATGGTGCGGACGCGCAAGCCCCATCTTCCCATCCTGATGCAGTCGAGCGACGCCGGGGCGGAGGAGATGGCCGGGAACGCCGGCATCCCGTTCCTCTCGAAGAATTCACCGACGCTGCTGCGCGATCTCAAGCTCTTCCTTTCCGGTCATTTCGGATTCGGCGACCTGGTGCTCGCCGCTGAAAAGCCGGGCAATGAAACGCGCATCGCCAACCTGGGGCAATTGCTCGCGGACGCCGGGGATTTGCCCGCCGCGGCGCTGCAGGCGGCTCTTGCCAACGGCGACCTGGACCGCTGGTTGCGCGCCCGCACCGAATTCGCCCTGGCCGACTCCGTGCAGCTGGCCTTTGTTGGCGAGGCGCCGCCGTCCCCGGCGCCGGGCGCGCGCCTGAAAAATCTGATCGCCGAATCCCGGTTTGCCAGCCGCCGCGGATCCATCGTCCCCTATTCCCGCTTCTTTCATGAAGAGTATTCCCAGTTCAGCATCATCGGCAGCGGCTCCATCGGCGGCAAGGCCCGCGGCCTGGCCTTCATGGATCGCATCCTGGCCAGGTACTTCGATCCCGCGGCGTTCCCGGGAGTGACCGTGTCCATCCCGCGCACCCTGGTGCTGGGGACCGACGTCTTCGACGACTTCTTGCGCGAGAACGACCTGCTGCCGCAGGCCGTCGGCAGCTACTCCGACAGCCACATCGCCAACCTGTTCATCAAGGCCAGCCTGCCCGACAAGATCGTCGGCGACCTGCGGGATTTCATCCGCCATGTCAAGGTCCCCCTGGCCGTCCGTTCCTCGAGCCTGCTGGAAGATTCCCTCTACCAGCCTTTCGCCGGCATCTACGCCACCAAGATGCTGCCCAACGACCAGGTGGGCGACGATATCCGTTTCCTCAACCTGGTCAACGCCATCAAGTTCGTCTATGCCTCGACGTTTTTTCGCCAGGCCAAGTCGTACATCGGCAATACGCCGCACCGCGTTGAGGACGAAAAAATGGCCGTCGTGATCCAGCCGGTCGTGGGCCGGGCGCATGGCGAAAGCTTCTATCCCGATTTTTCCGGCGTCGCCCGCTCCTATAACTATTACCCGGTCGGACAGGCCAAACCCGAGGACGGCGTGGTCAATGTCGCCCTGGGCCTGGGCAAGACCATCGTCGATGGCGGCGTGTCGCTGCGCTTTACCCCCGCTTTTGCCGGGATCCTGCCGCAGTTCAACTCGATCAAGGAGATGTTCCAGTTTTCCCAGCGCGATTTTTACGCCATTGCCATGCGCCGCCAGGACTCGATCGCGTTTCTGGAAGAAGACCAGTACCTGGTCAAGTACGGGCTGGAAAAGGCCGAGAAGGACGGCGTGCTGGAATACCTGGCCTCCACCTATTCGCGCGAGAACGACGCCGTTTACGACGGCATCAGCTTTTCCGGGCCGCGCATCATTAATTTCGCCCATATTCTGAAAAATGGAATATTCCCGCTGGCCGGCATCATCAGCGACCTGCTGCGCTTGAGTTGCGAGGCGATGAATTGCGCGGTCGAGGCCGAATTCGCGGTAACGCTTGACAGCCAGAATGTTTTTCCCGCCCAGTTCAGCCTGTTGCAGGTGCGCCCGCTGGTGGTGCAGGACGAGCTGGTCAAGGTGGAGCTGGACGAGCAGTTGCGCGGTTCCGCTTTTTGCTACAGCGACCGCGTTCTGGGCAACGGCGTCATCCGCATCGTGCGCGACATCGTTTTCGTCAAGCCGGCGTCCTTCGATGCCTCACGCAGCCCGCAGATTGCCGGCGAAGTTGACCAGCTCAATGCCCGGCTCCGTTCCGCCGACACCCCCTACATGCTCATCGGCCCGGGGCGCTGGGGCAGCACCGATCCCTGGCTGGGCATCCCGGTCAAGTGGAGCCAGATCAGCGGCGTCAAGGTCGTGGTCGAAGCCTGCCAGCCTAACATGAACGTCGATCCCTCGCAGGGGTCGCATTTCTTCCAGAACATGACGTCGCTGCGCATCGGCTACTTTACGGTGCCCATGGATCGTGCCCACGGCTTTATCGATTGGGAGTGGCTGCACGCCCTGCCCGCCGCTACCGAGACCGAGCACTTGAAGCACGTCCACCTTGAGGAACCTCTGACGGTGATGATCGACGGCCGCAAGAGCCAGGGCGTTATCCTGAAACCCGGCGCGGCAACCGACGCAAACTGAGATGGGGGCGGAGCCGTTCCTGTTCGCCAGCGACCTGCACGGCCGCGAGGAGCAGTACCTCCGGCTTTTTTCGCTGCTGCGGGAAGAGCGGCCGCGGGCCGTTTTCCTGGGCGGCGATCTACTGCCTTCGGGCTTGTTGCCTTTCGCGAAAAGCGGTTCCGCTCGCGGCAGTTTCCTGGAGGAATTCCTTGTCCCCGGCTTGCGCAAGCTGCGCGATGTGCTTCAGGAAGAGTACCCCGTCATTTTTCTGATCCCTGGCAACGATGATGCGCGCAGCGAAGAAGCCGGACTGCTGGGCCATGAAGCGCAAGGGCTGTGGCGCTATATGCATCTTCGCCGGGAGCCTTTTGCTTCCTACATGGTTTATGGCTATGCCTGCGTGCCTCCGACCCCATTTGTCCTGAAAGACTGGGAGCGCTACGATGTCTCGCGCTTCGTCGACCCGGGCTGCGTGCCGCCGGAGGAAGGGCGCTACAGCGTCGCGGTCGCCGAAGAAGAAAAAGGTTTCCCGACCATCCGCGAGGACCTGGAAAGACTTGCCGATGGCGATCCTATGGAGCGGGCGATTTTTCTTTTCCACTCGCCGCCGTACCAGACCCGGCTGGACCGGGCGGCGCTGGACGGCCGCATGTTCGACGGCGCTCCCCTCGACGTGCACGTGGGCAGCATCGCCGTCAGGCGCTTTATCGAGGAGCGGCAGCCCCTCGTCACCCTGCACGGCCACGTGCATGAGTCGGCGCGCCTGAGCGGCTCCTGGCAGGAGAAGATCGGACGGACACATTGCTTTTCCGCCGCCCACGACGGCCCGGAGCTGGCCGTGGTAGAATTTGACCCGAAGAATCCAGAAAAAGCGGTCCGGCTACTGGCGTAACAAGCTCATTTCGCCAGCTTTTTCAGGGTCAGCGGCCAGGCGGCATTGGTGGCCGCGTCGATCTTCACGGCGAAACTGGTTTTGTTGGCGATATCGTCGTCGGTGAGCAGGTGGTAGTCGATCAGTCCATCGGATTTGTAGCCGGTTCGTGAATAATTGATTTCGGCGAGACAAAGGCTCCAGCCCTCGATCCACAGGATGAGCTGTTGTTTTTGCTGTTCGCTACCATTGAAGTGGATCAGCAGGTCGATGTCGCTGCCGGGGCCGGCCGTGGCATTTTTGGTGGAGCCGAAGACATACATGGCCTTGACGCCGAAGCGCTCGGAATCGATCTGGCCGGCCATGCGCTCGGCCATGCGCAGCCGCCAGTGCCAGTGGTCGTCACTGGCGGTTTCCGCGATTTCGACCCTTTCCTGCGCGGTGTTCGCCTGGGAGTCGGGAGTGGCGAGAAAGCCCAGGGCTTCGCCGAGATCGGCATTCATCAGTACGCGCAGGACCCGGCCGCTGGCGGTGCGCGGGATCTCGATCACGTGAATGGTATCGGCCAGGGCAGCCGACTCCGGCAGGATGTCGGCGAAGTAATTCTGGGCCGTCAGCAGGAACCTTTCGTTGAACACGATGCCCGGATCGTCGGGATAGAGCGGCAGGTAGCGGATCGACGCCTCGACCAGGTCCTGAAAGAAATGGGTGCCGAAGGAGAGTTCCGGGACGTAGTTTCCCTTTTTGCGGGCAATCTCGATCAGGGCCGCCGTGTTGTTAAAATCGGAATAGGTCACCGGCACGCCCAGCTTGATGTCGCCGCGGCTGCCCCAGCGCCCCGGTCCCATCAGGATGAAGCGACGCTTGGGGAGAAGCTTGTTGAGCTTTCCGACCGCTTGTCCCACTTCGAGCATATCCTCGCTCCGTTCAAGCTGGCTGTATTTTTCCGGATCGACGTAGACGATGTGCGTAATGTCAGGCAACTTGCCGTTCGAGATGTAGCGGTTGGCGGTGAAGATGATGCGTTCTTCGGCAATGTCCTTGGGAATGGTGCTGGCCACGTTGCCGGCGGTCGAACTTTGCGGCCGGCATTGCAGGAGGTATAGGTTGCTGCCGTCATGGGCGAACTCGATGTCCACCGGAGTATTCATTTTATCCTGGAGCGTCTTCAGGATGGTCTGCAGTTGCCGGACGAAGGGCGTGCGGGAAATCCAGCCCTCGAAGGTCACGAACAGGTTCGATTTCGTGAAGTCAAGATTGATGGCCGAAGGAGAATAGACGTGATCGTCCTCATAGACCGAGACGACCTTCTCGATGCCCGGGTATTCATGACCGCATTCGGCGAGAAGGGCGGAGATCTCCTTGGATTCGAACGTGCAGGTCTTGAGGTTGATCACGTCGATGCGCTTGGGCGAATAGCGCATGGTCTCCTCGGCGGTGACATTGACGCGCAGGTTGGGGATACCCGGGGAGATGAGGATGGGATAGTCGTCGCTGACGCGGTCCACGGCACGGGTGCCCAATCCCGGAACAAGGCGGGCCAGGCCGTCTTCGCGCTTGATCCGCGGTGACCAGCGGAATTCGTTGTTGCTGAAAGCGACGCCGGCGAATGCGGGAAAGAAGTAGTCGCCGCATTTCTGGCCGACCACTTCCTGGATCATGATGCCCATCTCCTCGTGGAAGTCGAGCAGGCCGCGCTCGGCGCGGTACTCGATGGGATCGGGTCCGAAAATGGACCCGTAGACCTCGGCGATGGCATCGGTCAGCGCATCCATCCGTTCCTGCTTCGTCCCCTGGTTGGCCAGGAACAGGCTCTTGTATTTTCCGGAAAAAGCTGTGCCCATGCGATCCTCCAGCAGGCTGGAACTGCGCACGATCAGCGGCTTGTTACCGAGGTCGTCGAGGGCCATGGAGAGGCCCTTGATGATTTCGATGGGGAAATGGGAATTTTTCAGGAGCTGGATCACGTTCTGGTATTCCAGGCGGATCTGGTCGATCTCCTTGTATTTCTGTTCATTTACCTCCTCCAGGTTGTTGTAGCTGAGGAAGCTCATGATGGCGTCGGTGGTGATGTACCAGGTTTTGGGGAACTTGAGGTCGCCGAGGACGTTGGAATATTCCCCGGGTTTGGAAAAGATCTTCTGGGCCAGGAACAGCCCGGCGCTTTTCCCCCCAGGCGGCCATAGCCGTTGGCGGGGTAGATGATGCGCTGCACCAGGTCGTAAAAATGGCGCACCTCGATGTGGTTCTTGGCGATATTGATGAATTCCAGCTGGTCGGAGAAGAAGCGGCGGATCAGTGATACGCGCAAACCTTTTTCCATGGGCGGGGACAGCTCGTAATCGCCGCCGGAGATGTAGTGGTAATGAGTGATGGCGTTGATGACATCGATCAGGGGCATGTCGATATTGTTGATCGCCTTGCTCAGGAAGCTGGCCTTGTCTTCCTGGATCCACTTCTGCAGGCGCCCCAGGATCTCCTTGTCGCTCAAATACCTGGCTGCGATCTTGAACGTCATGTCGCTGAGTTCCAGGAGTTCCAAGTGTGATTTTTTCAGGCTGGGGCGGTTCATGTCGTCGCTCAAGTCCGTCTGGGCGGCGCCCGGGTCCTTGCTCAGCGATTTCAGGAGCTCCTTGGCCTCCACGACGCCGTTCCAGAAGAGATGATAGACCATTTTCCGGCTCAGGTGGATATACAGGTTCTGGTCGGTGCGCCGCAGCAGGTCGACGATCACCATCCATTCCGTCTTGTTTTTGTCACTGAGGGCCTTCTGGGCGCTTTCCCATTCCCGGGAAACCTGCTCCAGCTTCAGGTGCAGGACGGTGCGGCCGATGCGCTCGGCGATCGTGTTCAGTAGCTTGTGCTCGTCCTTGAGGAAATAGCTGTTTTCGGTCTGGGGGACGTCGCTGGTGTAGGAGACCTCGATGCGGCCGACGACCTTTTCCTCCACCTTGATCTCGGCGCTCTGCGATGCGGGATGAGGGCTCGATGAAACCAGGGCTTTGATATGTATTGTCGTCGTAAACGATCTTGACCTGGCAGATATCGGGAAACTGGTAGCCGGCGGGGATGACCTGGATGCATCTGGGTGAAGATCTCGGAGAGGGGCAGATTGGTCTTGGTCAGCAGCTCCTCGACCTGGTAGAGGCAGTTCAGCTCCTTGGCCCGCTCGCGCATGTCATGGAGAAGCTTGTCGATCGAGTTCTGCTGTTCGTCCATCGTTCCCCCCTAAATGAAAAAGGGGGCGCCTGGCGGCGCCCCCCGGATCAGCGAATGCGGATCAAACCCAGCCGCGAAGCCTGCACGCCTCGGCGACGCGATTGACGGCGATCATGTAGGCGGCGTCGCGCATGTAGACCTTCTTCTGCTTGGCCAGGCCGTAGACGGCATGGAAAGCCGAGGTCATGATGTTGTCCAGCTTGCTCAGGACCTCTTCCTTGGTCCAGAAGTAGTTCATGTTGCACTGGACCTGTTCGAAGTAACTGCAGGTGACCCCGCCGGCGTTGGCCAGGAAGTCGGGGATGACGAAGACGTTGTTTTTCTTGAACACTTCGTCGGCTTCGGGAGTGGTTGGGCCGTTGGCGCCCTCGGCGACCACTTTCACCTTGGCGGAGATCTTCTTCACGGTCTCGGCGTTGATCTGGTTTTCCAGGGCGGCGGGCACCAGGATGTCGACCTCCTGCTGGATCCATGCTTCTGCGTCGGCTACTTCGTAACCCAGCGCCTTGGCCTTGGCCTTGTCGATGCCGCCGAACTTGTCGGTGATGCCCAGCAGCTGCTCGAGGTCGATGCCGCTCTTCTTGATGAAGGTATAGGACTTGCTTTCCTTCTGGTCCCAGCAGGAGACGCAGACGGCCGTGCCGCCGTATTCCTGGTAGAGCTTGACGGCATATTGCGAGACGTTACCGAAGCCCTGGAAGGCGGCGCTCGTCTTCTTGATGTCGATGCCCAGTTCGTTCAGGGCCTCGCGCACGGTGTAGATGACGCCGTAGCCCGTCGCCTCGGTGCGGCCCAGCGAACCGCCCATGCCCACCGGCTTGCCGGTGATGAAGCCGGGGTACTTGCCGCCGGTCAGCTTCTCGTACTCGTCCATCATCCAGATCATATGCTGGGCGTTGGTCATGACATCGGGGGCCGGAACGTCCTGCAGCGGGCCGACCATGCGCACGATCTGGCGCACCCAGCCGCGGCAGATCTGTTCCTGCTCGCGCATGGAAAGGTTGTGCGGGTCGCAGATGACGCCGCCCTTGCCGCCGCCGAGCGGGATGTCGACCACCGAGCACTTCCAGGTCATCCAGGTGGCCAGGGCCTTCACCGTGTCGATGGTTTCCTGGGGGTGGAAGCGGATGCCGCCCTTGCAGGGGCCGCGGGAGTCGTTGTGCTGCACGCGGAAGCCCTGGAAGATCTTGACGGTGCCGTCGTCCATCTTGACCGGGATGGAAAAGTGGAACTCGCGGATCGGGTTGCGCAGCAGGTCGCGGGTGGCCTGGTCCAGGTCCAGTTTTTCGGCGACATTGTCGAATTGGGTTTGTGCCATTTTGAAAGCGTTGAATGATTTATCAGCCATTTATTGTAACCTCCTTGTGATATTTTGGCTAGGTCATATTTTATCACTTTTCGGTGGTTTTTGTAAATAGTTTACTTTGTAACAATTTAATTTCGCAAAATTTTTGCATTTTGCAATTGGCAGTGCAAAAAACTTTTTTGTTGACAAATCGTGTTTTACTGTACTATTATATGTGGTGCAGATGAAAAAAACAGTAAAACCTCTGAATATCACGTTGGACAATCAGTCGGCAGTTCCGGTTTACGAGCAGGTCAAGCAGGCCGTTAAGTGGTCGATCCTTTCCGGATATCTGGAAGATGGCGACCAGTTGCCGTCTTTGCGGGAGCTTGCCACCATGCTCCGGATCAATCCCAATACCATTGTCAAAATCTATTTTCAGTTGGAAGTGGAAGGATTTATCAGTTCCAGGGCCGGCTCCGGATTTTTTGTCTGCCAAAACAAGGAATTGGCCGATCCGCAGGGGCGCAAATTGTTTGAGCATCTATCCCGTGAATATATCGCCAAAGTCATCGCCCTTGGTTTTTCTGAACAGGACATTATCGATTATTTACAATCCCAAACTCCAATACAGATGAGCGGAAAAGCCTCGAGCAAGGGAGATAAATAATGGTCAGCCATTAGAGACCTGCAATTTGGCTACAATAAAAAACCGATCTTCAGCCATTTCAATTTTCAGGTGCCTCCCGGCCAGGTCTGCCTGGTTACTGGCATCAATGGTGTAGGCAAAAGCACCTTGCTGCGCCTGATCGCCGGAGTACTCAGACCTCAGCAAGGTCAAATCGAGTATGATCCGCGGTTGGGCGCATCGCCGCGCAACAAGATCGGCTTCATTTCCGACAGCCTCAGCATTTACGAGAACCTCCGCGTCGATCGCCTCATCGACCTGCACTTGTCGGTATTCACTGTCAAACAATTCGACGATACCCTGATCCGCCATACGCGTATCAGTTCGCGCGACAAGGTCCGCGATCTCTCCAAAGGGACAGCGCACCATTCTTCACCTTTCCTTGATTCTTTCCACTCAACCGGAATTATTGCTGATCGATGAGGTGATCCACGATCTTGACGCTTACCTGCGCAAACTGTTTCTTGATGAAGTGATCCGCCACCTCAGTGAGCGGGAAGTCACGGTGGTTTTCGTCAACGTCAATTTCCACGACATCGAGAGCTTGGTCGACCGGGTAGTGCTGCTGAAAAACGGGGCGATCGCCGTCGATGAACCTATAGACGTCTTGAAAGAAAAAGTGAAGCGGGTTTTGCTTGCCGGGGAACCTGCCTGACGGTATCCCCTACATCTTCTCCTTGCCCCGCGAGAACTTTACCGAGTATTTTATTTATCCTTATGATGCGAAGATGGGCCGAAACCTGCCAGCTGAAGCAAGCAACATGAATTTGAACGACATTGTAGCCGCCTTTATCGGGGGAGAATATGCTTAAAAAGGAGTGGCGGGACATTTTCCTGCCGGTGTTGCTGCGGCTCATGATCGGCCCTGTTCTCGCACTTATGCAAGCGGTTTTTGCCGGAAAGATCAATGAAGACATTCGCCCTGCTGTTTTTCATAGGTTATTCCGTATCGGTATTCTGGGTGGCGCTGCACATGGGGCTCAACGCTTTTCATAGTGAATTTCGTGACCATGCGTTTGAATATTTGTTTACTTTTCCCTATCGCTGCTGGCGGCTGCTGGCCATCAAACTTGCGGCGCGTTTATCGATCTTGGTGTTTCTTTTCAGTTTTTACTATTTTTTGCATAGTCTTCTTAAAATAAATCCGTTATTGCGTTCTTCCAATATGCTGAATTCCCCCCTTTTTAATCCAGTGGCTTTTTCTTTTTTGGTTTTTTCTTACTTTGCCATCGGTTTCTTTCTCAGCCTTGTCGATTGGGGGAGCACTCGTCCGCCTTCCCTTGCTGATCATTACCGGTGCATGCCATGCTTGGCTGGGTTATAGAGCGGCCGCTTCGCCAGTTAGGGATTTCATTCGGATCGATAAATATAAGCAGTATCCTGCTTATGACGATCACGGGAATTATTTTTTGTATATTTTTCCGTCGGCTGCGGCGTGGGAACCCAGGCAATGGCTGGCATAAAAGCAGCGAGAAATTCCTGTCCTTGCTTATTCACCCTACTAATAGACGAAATTGGGGGCTATTGCGGCTTGAAATATGGATTGTCGCGATGAGGTTTTTTCTGACCGCGCTGTTTGCGCCATTTCTTTATTTTCTTTTTGGCAAAGGACGAATTGCTGTTGAGGATAAGCAACATAGCCTCCTTGATCCTGTGTTTTCCATAATGGTCATTGCCGCATTTTTAATAATATTCTTTGCTTTTTCTTCCGGTTACGGATTGTTTTACGGAGAATTTCGTCATAAGGCTCTTGAATACCTTTTAACTTTCCCCATGAGTTTTCGCCGCATTCTCACCGAGAAACTTCTAGCTCGTATTCTTGTTCTGTTCCCGGTAATGATCGGGTATATAATCTTTGCTAGTCATTTTTCAGAGCGCTTGGCGCCGGGAAGTGGATTTTTGTACAATTTCCTACGTCCGGGATATTTCCCTTTTTGGGTCAGCCTCATGCTTCTAAATGGTTTTTTTCTCTCTGTCTTTGAGATGAAAAACATGATGGCGCTGGTGAGTTTGGCTAACTTGCTTGCGATCGTTTTGTTCCCGCTGGCAATGGCCGGGCTAATAAAGCGCTTTGCCCTGGCCGTTGCCCCCCAGGCCATGACGTTGCTCGTATATGGCAGCGGTTTGTTGCTGACCACCTTGATCCTGGGCATCGCATTTTCCATGGTCGGGCGACGCTTCGATTTGTCTGCACCGCAGCGCTACGCGAAAGTGTTCGGTTTGTCTCTTTTTCTTGCTTTTACCTTCATATCCCTGACAAGTCTGGCAATTATAATAGTCTATCTGATAAGTCTCTATTCGGTTCAAGTGCTCAATGCATTAAATGGCGGGAGTAGTATTTTTTATTTCGATCTGCTCATTTGAACGTAAATCCCTCTTTTTTATAGTCGACTTGAACGGTCGAGCCCGGCGCCAGGCGGCCTTCCAGGATCATGATCGAGAGCTTGTCCTGGATCTCCTGCTGGATGACGCGGCGCAGCGGCCGGGCGCCCAGCTGTGGATGGAAGCCGGACTCGGCCAGCCTGGCTACGGCCTCAGGAGAAATGGTCAGCGAGATCTTCTGGGCGGCCAATAATTCCCGCAAGTGTTCGATCTGCAGACCGGCGATCTTCTGGATATTTTCCGGCGTCAATTGGCGGAAAAAAATGGTCTCGTCGATGCGGTTCAGGAACTCGGGCTTGAAGTATTTGAACAGCATGTCGTTCAGCAAGCTCTTCATCTTCTGGTAATCGCCCTGCTCCTGGATGATCTCCGAGCCCAGGTTGGAGGTCATGATAACGAGGGTGTTGGTGAAATTGACCGTTTTGCCCTTGGCATCGGTGAGGCGGCCGTCCTCTAGGATCTGCAGCAGGATGTTGAAGACATCGTTGTGCGCCTTTTCGATCTCGTCGAGCAGGATCAGGCAATAGGGCTTGCGCTTGACCGCTTCGGTGAGCTGGCCACCCTCTTCATAGCCGATATAGCCGGGAGGGGCACCGATCAGCTTGGCTACCGAATGTTTTTCCATGTATTCGGACATGTCGATGCGCACCATGGCCCGCTCGCTGTTGAAGATGAATTCGCTCAGGGCCTTGGCCAGCTCGGTCTTGCCCACTCCGGTCGGACCGAGAAAAATGAACGAGCCCAGCGGGCGGTGCGGGTCCTGCAGCCCGGCCCGGGCGCGGCGCAGGATGCGCGCGACTGCTTCCACGGCTTCATCCTGGCCGACGACCCGCTTCTTCAAGATCTCCTCCATATGCAGCAGTTTCTCTTTTTCCCCGCCCAGCAGCTTGCTGACCGGGACACCGGTCCACTTGGAGACTACTTCGGCAATGTCCTCTTCGGTAATCTCCTCGGTCAGGATCTTTTTTTCCTTTTGCAGGATGGAAAGCTCCTCCTGGACGCCTTCGCTCTCTTTCTTTTTTTCAGGCAATCTCCCGTACTGGATCTGCGAGGCCAACTCGTAGTCGTTGCGCCTCTCGGCGTCCTGCTGCTGCAGGCGCAGCCGGTCGGTCTCCTCCTTGAGGTCGCGCAGCTTGTGGATCAGCTCCTTCTCCTTCTGCCAATGGGTCTTGATCTTGTCGCGCTGGATCTTCAGTGCGTCGAGATCGGCGAGCAATGATTTCAGCTTGCCCTTGGCGTCGGAGCTGCCTTCCTTTTTCAGGGCCTGGCGTTCGATCTCCAGCCGGGTGATGCGCCGCTCCAGCTCATCCAGCTCCTCGGGCTGGGAATCCATCTCGATGCGCAACTTGGACGACGACTCGTCGACCAGGTCGATGGCCTTGTCGGGGAGGAAGCGGTCGCTGATGTAGCGGTTGGACAGGGTGGCGGCGGCGATCAGGGCGGCGTCGGTGATCTTGACGCCGTGATGGATCTCGTATTTTTCCTTCAGGCCGCGCAGGATGGAGATGGTCTCCTCGACGGTCGGTTCCTTGACCAGCACGGGCTGGAAGCGCCTTTCCAGCGCCGGGTCCTTCTCGATGTACTTTTTATATTCGTTCAGCGTAGTGGCGCCGATGGCCCGCAATTCGCCGCGCGCCAGCGCCGGCTTGAGCATGTTGGAAGCGTCCACCGCCCCCTCGGCGGCGCCCGCCCCGACGATGGTGTGCAGCTCGTCGATGAACAGGATGATCTCGCCCGCGGATTCGCTCACTTCCTTGATCACGGCCTTGAGGCGATCCTCGAATTCGCCGCGGTATTTGGCCCCGGCCAGCAGGCTGCCGATATCCAGGGTGATCACCTTCTTGTCCTTGAGCATTTCCGGCACGTCGCCCTGGACGATGCGCAGCGCCAGCCCCTCGGCGATGGCCGTTTTGCCCACACCGGCCTCGCCGATCAGCACCGGGTTGTTCTTGGTGCGGCGCACCAGCACCTGCATCACGCGGCGGATCTCCTCGTCGCGGCCGATGACCGGGTCCAGCTTGCCGTCGCGCGCAAGTTGCACCAGGTCGCGGCCGTAGCGCTTCAGGGCCTGGAACTTTTCCTCGGGGCTGGGGTCGGTAATGGTCTGGCTGCCGCGGATCTCCATCAGGGCCTTCAGGAACACGTCCCTGCCGATCCCCAGGCGTTTCAGGGCCTTGGCCGCGGTTTCATTGAGGTCCACGATCGCCAGGAACAGGTGTTCGGTGGAAACGTACTCGTCCCGGAACTGGCCGGCGATGGTCGCGGCCTGGGCCAGCGCTTTTTTCAAGGCATTGCCCAGGTAGGGTTCCGCTCCCTGCACCTTGGGCAGGGTCGCCAGTTCCTTGCCGAGCGCCCCTTGCAGCTGGCCGAGGTCGACGCCGATCTTCCTGAATGGTCTCGCTGACGATGTTCTCCGGCACGGACAGGATGGCCAGAACCAGGTGCAGGGGCACGATCTCCTGATTGCCGTTCTGCCGGGCGAGACCGGCGGTATCCTGGATGGCCTGGTTGGCCTTCAAGGTAAATTGCTCGTTGTTCATGCGACACTCCCTGGGAAATATTATAATACAAAATCGCTTTTTGCGGATTCTTTGACAAAATATTTTTAACGTTATATCATGTCGTCGTCACCGCAGGAGGAAGAATGAAACGACATGGTTGGCTCGCATTGATCCTGGTTCTTTTGTTCGCCGCCCCGATCGCCGCCGGCACGCTGGCTGGGATTACCCTGCCCGACGGCATGGACGTGGACGGCAAGCAGCTGGTCCTCAACGGCATGGCCCTGCGCAAGAAGGTCGTTTTCAAGGTTTACGTGGCCGGCCTCTACCTGCCGGGCAAGGAGCAGAGCGGGGAAAAGATCCTGGCCGCCGACACGCCGCGCTGCACAGTCATGCACTTCCTGCGCAGCGTCAGCCCCAATCAGGTCAACGAAGCCTGGTACGACGGCCTGGAAGCCAACACTCCGGGCTACTCCGCGCAGCTGAAGGGGCAATTCGACGCCCTGGCCGCCTTGATGGAAAATCTCAAAGACGGCGATAAGCTGGTCTTCACCTACAAGCCGGGTGTCGGCACCGAGGTCAAGGTCAAGGGAAAGATAAAGGGCACCCTGGGCGACAAGGCTTTCGCCGACGCGCTCTTTGCCTGCTGGATCGGCAAAAAGCCGGGACCGGGAGAGAAGTTCAAGACCGGTCTTCTCGGCCTGTAATCCCCGCAGTTTCTCCGCCAGCAAGCCGTGAAGACGGACAACCCCGGGCAGGGGTCCATTTATCAGGGGAATGATGAAAAAAGGCCGGCGCGCCGGTTGAGGGGGGCGCTGCCGCTGCTGCTTGCGGCCCTGCTCGCCGCTCATTTCCTGAATCTTTTCATGAATTGGACCGTTATTCGCCGCGAGCTCATGCATAAGCCGGCCTATCATACCCCCGAATACACGTTTCTCGGCTTCGCGCCGCTGAACGCAGAGAAGATCGCCGCGGCGCAGCGCCTGCCGAACGCGGCTCCTTCCGGCCGCGTTTTTGTTACGTTCGACCTCCTGCACCAGGCGGTATTCATGCTCTGGAACAACGGCGGCGATGGGGATTTTTTCGATCTGGGGCCGTTCCTGGCCGCGGTGCCGGCCGGAACCAGCCGCGTCACCCTTTTCCCCGGAGCCGTGTTTCTGTTGCAACACGGGGAGCGGGCCGTGGCCCGAAATTACGGCGGGTCGATATTCGGTGGCGTCTGGGCCAAGTGGCTGGGCAAAAACAACAATGGCGGCAAAAGCGCTGAGCGTGGCATGCCCGGTTCTTTCGTCGCCAAGCAGGAGCCGGCAGCAGCTTCCCTGCGCGTTCCCTACCTGGTCTACTTCTATCTCCCGCTGGCGATCATCGTCATCCTGATGGCCACTTACGGGACGGCCATGGCCGCCTCCTTTTTTTATTTCGCCGGTATGTTCTTCCTGTTCGATTTTCAGAAGCTGTTCGTCACCGTCCCCCTGTCGCGCCTGTTCGTCTTTTTTAAAATTGAACCCGCCGACTCCTGGACCCGGGTGCTGGCCGTGGCGCTGGCGCTGCTTTTCCTGTCGGCGGCCGTGCACGGATTATGGCGCTGGAAGAACAGCGAGATGCCGGCCAGCGGCAAGTGGATCGTCTGGTTTTTTATCCTGCTGCCGCTTTTCCTTTTCTTTTAAGGGACCGCGACGGGCGGGGATTTTCTTTTTTCAGCATGTCAATGACGCGCTTGACCTGCTGCAGTTTGTCGATGGGCGCGACCAGGATGCCGTTCGCGGTATCAATGACCGCGACGCGTTCCAGGCCGATCACGGCCAGCGGCTTTTTCCCGCAGGAGAAAATAAGCGAGTTCCGCGCGTCGACGGCGATGGTCCGGCCGCGGCTCACGTTGCCCAGGCTGTCTTTTTCGTTCATTTCATAAACGGACGACCATGATCCGACGTCGTTCCAGGAGAATTCGGCCTTGAACATGACCGCTTCCTGCATTTTCTCCATCAGGGCATAATCGATCGATTCCGGGGTTATCGCCTTGTAGATTTTGGCGAATTGCCCGGGTTGGCCGTATGATCTTTCGAGTTTTTCGTATTGCCGGCCGTAATATGGGGCATATTTCTTGATGAATTCCTTGAAAAAGGACAATTTATAGATAAACATCCCCGAATTCCAATAAAAATTGCCTTTTTCCATGTATTCCGTGGCGGTCTTGTGGTCTGGTTTTTCCTTGAACTGCTTGACCGGGTAGAACTGCCCCTTGTGCTCCCTTTCAACAAACTGGATGTAGCCGTAACCGGTGTGGGGCTCGCTGGGCTTGATGCCGGCGGTGATGACGCAGCGGTTTTCCGCGTGATCGAGGGCCGCCGCCAGCTGGGCGGCGAAGGTCTTTTCGTCGGCAATGTAATGATCGGCCGGAACCACCAGCAGGCTGGCGTCGGGATCGATCCGCGAGAGGCGGATATTGGACTGGATGAGCGCCGGCGCGGTGTTGCGCGGCGCGGGTTCGGCGATGAAATTGCGGCTCGGGAATCCCGGCAGGCATTGGCGGACGGCTGCCAGGTATTTGCCGTCGGCGATGACGAAAATGTTCGCGGCCGGGATGAATTTCCGCAGGCGGCGATAGGTCTGGGTGATCAGCGGCTGCTTGCCGACGACCGCCAGGAACTGCTTGGGCTTTTCGGCGGTGCTCCAGGGCCAGAAACGCGTCCCCTGCCCGCCGGCCATGATCAGGGCGAAATGATTCTTTTTCATGGCATATAAGTATCACAACTGCGGAAGCAAAACAAATGGCGCCAGGCGTTCCGCCTTGCCCGCCCACGGCCGCTGTGCTATCTTGTCAGGCAAGGATCAGCGATTGATCAGGAGGAAGGATGATCAAAAAAATCAGCCGGCCGACGCTCATTGAGGCGGCGGGGAACAAGAAAAAAATCATCGAGGAATATTTCGGCCTGGTCAATTCACAGGATAACCAGGCCAGCGTTGCCGTGATGCGCAGCCCCTCGGGCTGGGTCGAGCCAGGGCAGACCCCGGAATTCGACGAATACACGGTTGTTTTAAAAGGTATGCTCCAGGTCAAGACGCGAGACAGTGTTCATGATGTCCGCGCCGGCGAGGCGATCTTCGTCTCGCGGGGGGAATGGGTGCGCTATGGCTCGCCGGGCGCCGAAGGCGCCGAGTATGTCGCCGTCTGCCTGCCGGCCTTCGCCCCGGGGCTGGTGCACCGCGATGAATAATACGATCGGGACTATTTGAAAAAGCCGCCGATCTCCTCCAGGAGCAAGGGGTAGAGCGTTTTATTGGCGGCCAGGACCGAACCCGTGCGCACGGCCAGCTCTTCGCCGCTGAAGTCGCCGGAGCGTCCGCCGGCTTCCGCGATCAGCAGCTTGCCGGCCATGAAATCCCAGGGCAGCAGGTAGGCTTCCCAGAAGAAATCGTAGCGGCCGCAGGCCGTATAGGCCAGGTCCAGCGCCGCCGAGCCGCAGCGGCGCATGTCCTTGCACTTGGCCAGCAGGCTCTTGAAGGCCGCGGCATACGCGGCCGCCTGTGCGGGCGCCTTGAAGGGAAAGCCGGTGGCGCCCAGCGAGGCGGCGATCGTTTGCGTCCGGCTGACCGCGATCGGCTGGTCGTTCAGGAATGCGCCCCGGCCCAGGCCGGCATGAAAGCGCTCCCCGGAAAGCGGGTCGTATATCAGGCCGAAAACCAGCCGCTCCTTTTCCAGCAGCGCCAGCGAGACGGCGAAATGGGGAATGCCGTGGATGAAGTTGGTTGTGCCGTCCAAAGGGTCGATGACCCACAGGAAGTCGCTGGCAGCAGCCGAGTCGCCGCTCTCCTCGGCCAGGATGCGATGCCCCGGGAACTCCTTGAGAAGGACCTCAGCGATGGCCGCCTCGGCTTCGCGGTCGACGTGGGTGACGAAGTCGTTCTTCCCCTTGACCTCGACGTCGACGGCGGCGAGATTCCGGAAGCCGCGGCAGATCACCTCTCCCGCTTTTTTTGCCGCCCTGACGGCGGTGCGCAGATACCGTTCATGCATGGTTTTCATCCTGGCGATCAATCTAGCAGACCGCGGTCCTGTTTTCAACTTCGCGGCGGAACGCGCTGCCGTCGTTTTTGAAAACCAGCCTGCTTGTACTATAATGGCGCCATGTCCAGGAAGATCGCTATTGTCGTGCAGCGCTACGGCTTGGAGATCAACGGCGGGGCCGAATACCACGCCCGCCTGATCGCCGAAAAGCTGAGCCGGCATTTCGTTGTCGAGGTGTTTACCACCACCGCCAGCGACTACGTCACCTGGGCCCATTGCTACCCGGAGGGGCGGGAAGAACTGAACGGCATCCCGGTCAACCGCTTTCGCGTGAAAAAACCCCGCGATCCCGAGGTCTTCGGGCGCCTGCAGCTGCATATCTTCCATGAGGAGCACGTTCTGGCCGACGAGTTGCGCTGGCTGGACGAGGAAGGGCCGCTGGTCCCGGAGCTGCTCCACGAGCTCGAGCGCCGGGAAAAGGAATTCGCCTATTTCATATTTTTCTCGTACCGCTATTACCATTCCTTTTACGGGGTGAAAAAGTTCGCCCGCAAGGCCATCCTGGTACCCACGGCCGAGCACGACCAGGTGATCTACCTCAACCTGTTCCAGGATTTCTTCAACCTGCCGGCGGCGATCGTTTACAATTCGCCCGAGGAGATGGAGCTGATCCGCCGGGTTTCCGGCAACGATGACGTTCCCGGCGACGTGGTCGGCGTCGGCTCCGAGATCCCCGAGCGCATCGAGCCGCGGCGGACCCTGGAACGGCTGGCGATCACGGGCCGCTATTTCGTTTACATCGGCCGCCTCGACGAGAACAAAGGGGTGCCGGAGTTGTTCCAATTCTACCAGCGCCTGAAGGCGGAGGCCGGAAGCGACTTGAAACTGGTGTTGGTTGGCAAGTCCTATGTCCCGGTCCCGGAGGATGCGGACATCATCCACGTCGGCTTCCAGGAAAACCGCGAAAAGTTCGACCTGCTGGCCGGAGCGGAGTTCCTGGTCATGCCCTCGCAGTTCGAGTCCCTCTCCATGGTCGCCCTGGAAGCCTGGGCAATCGGCAAGCCGGTGCTGGCCAACGGCCGCACCGAAGTGCTGCGCGGCCAATGCCGGCGCAGCCATGCCGGCCTGTGGTATTCCGATTACGCCGAATTCCGCGAGACGTTCCTGGCCCTGAGCCGCGATCCCGGGCTGCGGGAGCGCCTGGGCGCGAACGGCAAACTGTTTTTCCGGGCGAATTATTCCTGGGATGTCATCGAGGCCAAGTATCTGGAGATCATTTCCCGGCTGGACAACAGGCCCTAGCCCGGGCCCGCTAGTCCTGCAGCTGGTATTTCTTGACCTTGGCCAGCAGGTTGACGCGCGAGATGCCCAGGATCTTCGCCGCCTGGCTCTTATTGCCGCCGGTATGGGCCAACACGGCGCGGATCTGTTCCTTTTCCATTTCGCTCAAGGTCTGCAATTGCCGCCCCGCGACCGTCGTTTCGCGGATGCTGGAATTCTCCAAAAAATAATGGGGCAGCGATTTCCTGTGCAGCTCGGTTCCCGAGTCGATGATGACGGCGCTGTTGATGATGTTCATCAGCTCGCGGATGTTGCCCGGGTACTCGTAGCGGTTGAGCAGGCGCATGGCCGGGTCCGAAATTTTTTGAATGCTTTTCTGGTTCTGCTGGTTGTATTTCTCCAGGAAATGCTGGCACAGCAGCGGAATGTCCCCTTTCCTTTCGCGCAGCGGCAGGAGGTAGACCGAGCTCATGTTCAGGCGGTAAAAAAGATCCTTGCGGAAGTTGCCTTTTTTCATCTCGCTCAGCAGGTCCTTGTTGGTGGCGGCGATGATGCGCACGTCCACTTTCTGGTTCTTGGTCGATCCCAGCCGGAAAAATTCCCCTTCCTGCAGAACGCGCAGCAGCTTCACCTGGATCGGCAGCGCCAGCTCGCCGATCTCGTCGAGGAACAGCGTTCCCTTGTCCGCCGCTTCCAGGAATCCCTTTTTGGCGGCGCTGGCGCCGGTGAAAGCCCCCTTGTCGTGGCCGAAGAACTCGGAGGAGAACAGCTCGTTGGCGAACGTGCCGGCGTTGACGGCGACGAAGTTCTCGTCGCGGCGCCGGCTGATGCGGTGAATGGCCTTGGCGATCAGCTCCTTGCCGGTGCCGCTTTCTCCCCAGATCAGGATGCTGTTGTCGGGCTGGGCCATTTTTTCGACCATCTGAAACATGGCGATCATGTCGGCGTTCTGGGTGATGATGTCCTCGAAGGCTTCCTTGAACTCAAGCTGCTCGCGGGACACCGTGGCTTCCGCCGCGGTTGCTCCGCGGGCCTTGCGGGTTTCCAGGACGGTGGTGATGACCTTCAAGAGCTGGTCGTTGTCCACCGGCTTGGTCAGATAATCGAAGGCGCCCAGCTTCATGGCCGAGACGGCCAGCTCGACGTCTTCCACCCCGGTCAGCACGATGGTCTCGATGTCGATGTTCTTTTCCTTGATGAAGCGCAGGATGTCCAGGCCGCTCACCTCGGGCATGTCCATGTCCAGGAGCAGCAGGTCGTAGTTGTTGGCCTTCAGCTCGTGGAAGGCCTTGGCGCTATTGACCAGCGTGGCGATCTCGTAGGCGCCGGTCTGGAGCAGCATGATGTTCAGGTAGTTCAGGACCGCCTGATCGTCGTCGATGGCCAGGATTTTTTTCATGTGCTTTCCTTTGGCATGACGGGAATGTGGATCGAGAACGTCGTGCCGGCACCGGGCTTGCTCTCTACTTCGATCCGCCCCTTGTGCTCCTTGATGATGCCGTAGGCGATGGACAAGCCGAGCCCGGTCCCCCCCTGGTTGCGCTTGGTGGTGAAGAAAGGATCGAATATCTGCTTCAGTGTCTTTTCGTCGATGCCCTTGCCGTCGTCGCTGATGCGCAGCAGGTTTTCGTTCTCCTTTTCCAGGTGGCTTGTCCCGATGACGATGGCGCCCATTTTCTTTTCGATCGCCTGCGAGGCGTTGATCAGGATGTTGACCACCACCTGCTCCAGGCGCTGGAAGTTTCCCCTGACCTTGGGAATGCCGGCGCCCAGCTCCAGCCTGACCTTGGCCTTGCGGCCGATCTGGTTGGCCACCAGCCGCAGGCAGCTCTGGATGATCTCGTTGAGGTCCACTTCGTCGTTCAGCACCCCGTCGTCGCGCTTGGCAAACTTGCGCAGTCCCTCGACGATGGTCTTGATGCGGTTGGCTCCCTGCGCCATGTCCTCGAGGAGGATCAGGATGTTGCTGCGGAAGACGTCGTAGTTCAAGCGGGCGATCTGCAGGTTCTTTTCGTCGCGGGCATGGACGTCCAGGATGGGCAGGATGTCGCGCATGGCCTCCTGGATGATCGACACGTTGCCGCGGATGAAGGTGTTGGGGTTGTTGATCTCGTGGGCGATGCCCGAGACCAGCTGGCCCAGTGACGCCAGCTTGTCGGTCTGCATCAGCTGCAGTTCCATGTTCTTCTGCTTGGTGATCAGGCGGGAGAACTCCAGCACGCCCTCCACTTCCCCCTGGTCGTCGAAGATCGGGTAGGCCTGCAGCAGGTAGTATTCGTCGCCGTATTTTTCTTCCATGGTGATCGAGCGTTTCTGCTGGAACACCATGGCTCCCGGGCACTTCTCGCAGGGCCGCGCCAGGTTGAATATCTTGGCGAAGCACTTGCCGCTGTCGGCTCCCTCCTTGCGGTTGGCCATCTTGATGTTGAACTCGCGGTCGATCATGACGACCTGGTCGGTGATGGCGTCGAAAAGGGTCTGCAGTTTGTTTTTGCTCTCGTTCAGCTTCTCGGTCAGCGAGACGAGCTCGGCATTTTTTTTGACCAGCAGGTTCTTCTGGCTCTCCAGGTCCGCTGTCCTTTTTTGGATGGTTTTTTCCAGGTTCTCGTTCTGTTCGATCAGCCGCTGTTCCAGTTCCTTGCGCAGGCGTATGTCCTTGTATACTTCCTCGATGCAGCGCCGGCCGTCGAAATCGACCAGTATGAAGGAGCCGATCACCGGACACTGCTGGCCGCGGGAGTCGATCAGGCTCATCTCCATCCCGCCGAAAAAGCCCTTTTCCTTCAGTTTCTTGAAAATGACAGGCCGGATGCGGGGGATGTTGGCGTACAGCTTGTCCCTGACGAAGTTCAGCTTGACCGATCCGTCCTCGGGGTAATGGAGCATGCGGTAAAAGGCGCGGTTGGCTTTCAGGATGTCGCCATTCATCTCTGAAATGACGATGCCGTCGGGGGCGTTCTCGAAAAGATCCTCGAAGCGCTTGGTGGATTTTTCCAGTTCCCGGGTCTTGGCTTTGACGAGGTCCTTGAGGTTGCCGACGTATTTCTTCAGCTCCAGCTGCAGCTCGTGCTTTTCCACGGCCTTGGAGACCATGCGGCCGATCTCCTTGATGAGTTTCTTTTCCTCTTCAAGGAAGGGCATCTCCTTTATATAGCCGACTTTGACATAGCCGCGGTTCTGGCCGTTGACCACGATGTCGGCCTGGAGGGCCGACCCGGCTTTTTCACACGCTGTCGTCCCGGACGGGTAATGGACCCCGTCCAGAACAATGGCGGCGCAGGCCATTTCGGGATATTGAAAGCCCTTGCTCAGGCTGGCCGCGGAGTTTTCCAGGATCTGCCCCAGGCTTTTTCCCGATTCGATGCGCGAACTGACGATATAGAGGCATTCGAGTTCCTTGATTCGCTCTTTGAGGTCGAGCTCCAGTTTGTGGGCGCACTCGATGCACTCTTTGCGCTGAATCTTTTTTTTCACCATGAATGCCCTTTAATCCAACGGGGCTATTATAGCACCAATTTATTTTTGATTCTGGTTTGCAGGTAGTTTTCGCTGGCGAGCAGGGTCTGCTTTTCCCGGGTGCAGATCGCCGGGTCGATGGCGATGGGGAGGAATCTGGCCTTGCCGCTGCTGGTGGCGAAGGTTTCCCTGAACAGGTCGCGGCCCCAGAAACCGCCCATGGAGAGCCCGGAGTAATAGGGATTGGCGCGGCCGATCTCGGCGAAGATCCCGTCACCATCGACGGGATCCAGGGCCGTGCCCAGTTTTTCCGCCAGAATGGCGATTGCTTCCAGGTTGGTCTTCCCCGCTGCCGGCGCCATGATGGCCTGGCTGCGCTGCACGCGGCGGTCGCAGGCGGTAAAGGTGCCGCTGCTCTCGAGCGGTGTCGACATGGGCAGGACCACGTCGGCCTCGGAAGCGGTGGCGGTGGGAAAAAAGTCGGCGACCAGCTTGAATTTCACCTTGGCCAGCAGCTTGCTCCCCGCGGCGGAGGCCAGCGGGTCTTCGCCGAATATCAGCAGTGCCTTGATGTCGCCTTTTTTCAGCCTGGCTTCCATGTCGACAGGCGCAAAAATACGGTTCAGGGGCACGCCCCACATTTTCTGCAGATGGGCGACGGCCGGTTGGCCGGGGCGGACGAGGCCGGGGAGGTAACGGCTGTCGGCCCCCATGTCCAGCAATCCCTGGGCATTGGCATAGTCGCGGACCAGGATCAGCCCGTTGCCGGGGAGCCCGGTCTTGCCCAGCAGCAGCAACAGGTTGCCCAGCGCCTTGATGTCGTCGCGGGATTTTTCTAAGGTTTGGTCCATGCCGTAGACGACCACGATGTTGTTGGCCCGGGCCAGCATGTCGACGGCCTGGGCGAATTTTTCTTTCTGCATGCCGGTTTGAGCATTCACCTGACCGGCATCGATCACGGCGATCGATGCCTGGAATTCCGCGAAGCTCTCCGTGCGCGCTGCCACAAAGGTCCGGTCGATCCTGCCTTTTTCGATCAGGGCGTTGGCCAGGCCCGCGATCAGGGCCGTGTTGGTCCCGCGCCGCGGATCCAGCCAGAGGTCGGCTATCCGGCTCAGAGGATTTTCCGATGAGTTGACCGCCAGCAGGCGCGCCCCTTTTTTCAACGCTTCCTTGATCTTCAGTTCGGCGACCAGGTTGTCCTCTGTCAGTTCGGCATTGACCACCATGATGACATCGGCCCTCTGGAATTCATCCATGGTCGTCGTGGAGGCGGTGAAGCCGAGCATGTCGTCCAGGGCGTCAAGGTCGCCGTTCAATGCCAGGTTGCTGAAGCTGCCGATCTGGTTGCTCTTGAACCCGGTGCGCACCCACTTCTGCAACTGGTACAGCTCTTCGTTGGCCAGCCGGGGCGAGGCGAAAACGGCGACGGCTTCGGGCCCGTGCTTTTTGATGACGGCCTGGAGCTTGGCGGCGGCCAGATCGAGGGCTTCTTCCCAGGAAGCGTCCTTCAGGCCGGCCTTGCTTTTGACCTGGGGGACGCGCAGCCGCTGCTCGTCCAGCATGTAGCGGTAGCCGAAGCGGCCCTTGTGGCAAAGGTAGCCCTTGTTATGCGCCGTGTCGGCGGTGCCGACCGCCGCGTAAGCATCGGGTCCGAAGACCTTGTACTGCAGCTCGCAGCCGACGGAACAGAAATGGCAGATGGCGGTGAATTTTTTCCCGGCCCAGGGACCGGGCTTGGCAAAGGGCAGCTTCTCGGCGATGGCGCCGGTGGGGCAGGCGGCAATGCAATTGCCGCACGAGATGCAGTTGGTTTCCAGCAGCTTTTTTTCCATTGAGGGCCGCACCACCGACTTGAAGCCGCGGTAAACGAATCCCAGCGCCGACACGCGCAGGATCTCCGAGCAAGTGCGCACGCAGCGGCCGCAGGCGATGCACTTGTTGGGATCGAGGGTGATGAACGGATGAGCCTTGTCCACTTTGTATTTTCTGACTTCGCCTACGAATTTCGTGATGTCCACCCCGAAGTCCACGGCATGCTTGCGCAGGTCGCAGTCAAAATATGCCGAACACCCGCACTCCAGGCAGCGGCTGGTTTCGTTTGCCGCCTGTCCGCCGCTGAAGCCGAGCTCGACTTCGTCGAAGGTCTTCGCCCGTTCATCCGCGGGAAGTTCCGGCATTTTTTCCTTCCCGATCTTCGTCAGATCCGCAAAATCGCTGTCGGGAATGTCGCCGAAGGCTTCCTTGCGGCTGATGAACTCCCTGGCCTTGCCCGCGGCCTTGCCGGTGCGGATGTAGAGATCGATGGCGTTGGCCGCGATCTTGCCATGGGCGATGGCGTCGATGGCCACGGCCGGGCCGGTGGCCATGTCGCCTCCGGTGAAGACCCCGGGCAGAGAGGTTTCGAAAGTATCCTCGCTGAACACCAGGGTGTTGTAGCGGGTCGACTTCAGCTGCGGGTCCTTTTGCAGGCCGCAGAGGTCGACATCCTGGCCGATGGCGGAAATGGCGAAGTCGCACGGCAAGCTGTATTCGGAGCCGGCGACGGGAACGGGGCTGCGCCGGCCGCTGGCGTCGGCCTCGCCCAGCTCCATGCGGATGCAGGTCAGGGCCTTGAGCCGGCCGTTTTCCGCGACCAGCTCGGTCGGCGCCGAGAGCAGGATCAGCTCCACCCCCTCTTCGAGGGCGGCATCGATCTCCATGGGATGGGCCGGCATTTCATTGCGCGTGCGCCGGTAGAGGATCGTCACCTTGGCGGCGCCCAGGCGGCGGGCGGTGCGGGCGGCGTCGAGAGCGGTATTGCCGCCTCCGACCACCACGACCTGGCCGTGGATCGCGGGCTTTTTTTCGCTCTGCAACTGCCAGAGAAAATCGATGCCCGGGAGGACGCCGGCGATCGTTTCTTCATCGGGCAGGCGCATGCTTTTTGCTTTCTGGGCGCCGAAGGCCAGGTAGATTGCGGCAAAGCCCTGCTCGCGCAGGCTGGCGAGCGAGACGTCTTTGCCCAGGGCGGTATCCGTCTTCACCGTTACGCCCAGCCCCGTGATCCAGGAGATCTCCCTGTCCAGAAGTTCCTTGGGCAACCGGTATTCGGGGATGCCGTAGCGCAGCATGCCGCCCAGATGCGGCGATTTTTCAAACAGGGTGACGGCGTAGCCCTTCAACACCAGGTAGTAGGCGGCGGTCAGGCCGGCGGGTCCTCCGCCCACCACGGCCACTTTATTCCCATTGGCGGGAGGAACAGCAGGGGTCCAGGGGTCCTCGATATCGATATCCGTGGCGTAGCGCTTCAGGTAGTCGATGCCCACGCGCTCGTCAACGCGGTTGCGGCGGCAGGCCACCTCGCATTCGCGCACGCAGACGCGGCCGCAGACCAGGGGCAGCGGGTTGGTCTCCTTGATCAGGCGCACGGCTTCCCGGGACTTGCCCATGGCGATCAGGGCGATATAGCCCTGGACGTCGACACCGGCCGGGCACGTCTGCTGGCAGGGGGCCAGGCAGTCGGCGTAGTGGTTGGAGAGCAGCAGCTCCAGGGCGGTTTTGCGGGCCTCGCGGATGCGCGGATTGTCGGTGTGGACAACCATCTTGTCGGCTGCCGGGCTGGAGCAGGAAGGGATCAATTTTTTGATCCCCTCGACCTCCACCACGCAGAGGTAGCAGGAGCCGTAGGGCGGCAGCTTGGGCTCGTGGCACAGGGTGGGAATCTCGGCGATATGGTTCTCGCGGATCACGTCCAGGATGGTTTGCTCAGGGCGGGCGGTCACCTGCTTGCCGTCGATGGTCAGAGTGATTTGGTCCATGGCTGCTTCCCCTTAGTCCTTGATGATGGCGCTGAAATTACAGGTCTCGAAACACTTGCCGCATTTGATGCAGGCGGCCTGATCGATATGGTGAACTCCCTTCTTTTCGCCGCTGATAGCCTTGGCCGGGCAGACCCGGGCGCAAAGGGTGCAGCCGGTGCACTTGTCTTCCAGGATGGTGAAGGTCAGCAGCGGGGCGCAACTGTGGGCCGGGCACTTCTTGTCGCGGATGTGGGATTCATACTCGTCGCGGAAATACTTCAGCGTGGTCAGGACCGGATTGGGAGCGGTCTGGCCCAGGCCGCAGATGGTGTTGTTGCGGATCTTGTCGGCCAGGTCCTCCAGCAGTTCGATGTCTCCCTGCCGGCCGCGGCCGTCGGTGATGCGCTCCAGGATCTCCAGCATGCGCTTGGTGCCGATGCGGCAGAATGTGCACTTGCCGCAGCTTTCATCCTGGGTGAAGCGCAGGAAAAACTTGGCCATCTCCACCATGCAGGTGGTCTCGTCCACGACCACCATGCCGCCCGAGCCCATGATGGCCCCGGTCTGGTTGATCTTCTGGTAGTCAATCTGCAGGTCGCCCATGGTGGCCGGGATGCAGCCGCCCGACGGGCCGCCCATCTGCACGGCCTTGAATTTTTTGTTGTCGCGGATGCCGCCGCCGATATCGTAGATGATCTCGTTGATGGTCAGGCCCATGGGGACCTCGACCAGCCCGCCGCGGGCGATCTTGCCGGCCAGGGCGAACACCTTCGTCCCCTTGCTGTTCTCGGTGCCCATGGCGGCGAAGGCCTCGGCCCCGTTCATGATGATCCAGGCGACGTTGGCATACGTCTCCACGTTGTTGATGTTGGTCGGCTTGCCCCACAGCCCCTTTTGCGCGGGGAAAGGCGGCCGGAAGCGCGGCATGCCGCGCTGGCCCTCGATGGAGGCGATCAGCGCCGTCTCCTCGCCGCAGACAAAGGCGCCGGCGCCCTCCTTGATCTTGATCTTCAGGTTCATCTTCGAGCCGAAGATGTTCTTGCCCAGGAACCCCATCTCCGTGGCTTTCCTGATGGAATGGCGCAGCCGGCGCACGGCCATGGGATATTCGGCGCGGCAGTAGATGTAGGCTTCGTCGGCGCCGCAGGCGTACGCGCCGATCATCATTCCTTCCAGAACCGTGTGCGGGTCGCCTTCCAGGGTGCTGCGGTCCATGAAAGCGCCCGGGTCGCCCTCGTCGGCGTTGCAGATGATGTATTTTTTGTCTCCCGCCGCCTGGCGGCAGAAGCGCCACTTCATGCCGGTCAGGAATCCCGCCCCGCCGCGGCCGCGCAGCCCGGAGTTGAGCATGATCTCGATGACCTGCTCGGGAGTGTATTCCTTCAGTACTTTCCGGATGGCCTGGTAGCCGCCGCTGGCGATGTATTCGTCGATGGAGTCGGGATCGATGATGCCGCAGTTGCGCAGCACGATGCGCTTCTGCTTGGCGAAGAACGTGTCCTCGCTGGCGGCGTCCACGCCCTTGACGATCCATTCGGGGATGGGCTTGTCCTGCCGCACCTGTTCGTCCAGGATCCTCTTGATCTTGTCCGGGGTAACGTTGCCGTACATGTTGCTGCCGCCCTTTTCGTCGATGACCTCGACAAGGACCTCCTGATAGCAATTGCCCATGCACCCGGTTTCCAAAAGCCGGACCTGGATGTTTTCCCTGGCGATCTCATCCTTCAGAGCGGAGTAGACCTTTTCGCCGCCGGCTGAAACTCCGCATGTGCCGAGGCCTATTTTGATGGTCTTCATGTTCTTTTCCTCCCTGCGTTCAGGCGGTCTGTGGGTTCTGGGCCTTGGATTTGTATTCTTTCAGCAATTGCTGGACCTTTTTCGGAGTCAGTCGCCCATAGGTCTCGTCGTTGATCATGATGACCGGCGACAGGGAACAGCAGCCGAGACAAGCCACTTTCTGCAGGGTGAATAGTCCGTCCTCGGTCGTGTCGTTGCCGCTGATCTGCAGCTCGTCCTCGACGATGCCGGCGATGCGTTCGGAACCGTTGACGTGGCAGGCGGTGCCGTCGCAGATTTTGATCAGGAATTTTCCCAGCGGCTTGAGGCGGAACTGCGAGTAGAACGTGATCACGCCGTAGATCTCGGCGGCCGGGATGCCCACGATCTCGCTGATCTGGTCGATGGCGCTGACTGGGGATGTAGCCGTAGGTGTCCTGGGCCGCCTGCAACAGGGGGATCAGGGCTCCCTTCTCCCCCTCGTAGTTCCAGAGATCGACTTTGAAACCGGCAAGCCCGTTCTTTTTCTGCTGCGCTTTCAGTTTGTCATTGGGTGTCATGCACCCATTATCTTATATTTCAGCTTACATTTCAAATAGCTTGATGATGGGCATTTCCTTGATGCGCAGCACTCCGTCCAGGGGCTTGATCTTGGCCAGGATGTTGCGGTCGATCTCAGCGAAACTGGCGCCCTGCATCAACAGTACGACGTCGTACTTGCCGGCGATGCAGTCGCAGGAAACGACCTGGTCGTTGATATACAGCGTGGGATAGATCTGCTCCAGCTTTTCCTTCTCGATCTCCAGGAAGACATAAGAGGAAGCGCTTTTCGAGAAATTGGCGTTGTTGGCGGCGTCGGGGTTCCCCTTCTCCCGGCCCAGGGCCTTGTCGAAGGTGCCGATGATGTTGGCGACGCTCTCGGGCAGTTGCGGCTGATCCACAGGCAGGAAGACGGCTTCCTTTACGCCGGGGAACTTTTTGATCTTGTTGTCCACCGTGGCCCGCAGTTCGGCCATGCTCCCCGCCTGCAACAGCAGGGCCAGGTCGAAATCGCCCTTGATGGCGTCGCAGTACAGCACCTGGTCCATGAAATACATGTCCTGGTACACCGCGGCCAGGTCGGCCGTGTCGCTGAAGTTCAGCAGGACATAGGCGCTGACCGACCGTTCGCCTTCGGGCTCGGCGCTTTCTTCGCCGACGACTGCCGGGGCCGCTGTCTTCAGGGGGATCTCGGCGAGGATGCGGCTCAGCTCTTCGGCGGTGAACGGCTTTTCCAGGTAGGCGTCGGCCTTCTCGGACCTGGCGTCAGCTTCGGTCGTTTCGTTGCCGTAGCCGGTAATCACCACCACCGGCAGCTCCGGGTAGTTGAACTTGATCACCTTGAGCAGCTTGATGCCGTCGATGTCGGGCAGGCGCAGGTCCACCACCACGTACTGGAATGGGGCCTGGTTTTTCTTGATGCCCTCCAACGCCTTCAAACCGCACATGCCGCTCTCACAGGATTCGGTTTCATATCCTTTCTGCAACAGCCCGAGGGACAGGCTGCGCTGCAGGGACGTCTCATCGTCGATCAACAATACTTTCTTTTCGTTCATGTTGTTCTCCTTTATAGTTGTTTTCGCGGAGCCTCTTGGCCCCCGCTACACTATAAGCATAAGACGTGCCAACTGAATAATGCAGTACTGGCAATGGTTTTGCGGCAGGTTTGCGTTCATGCGGCGATTGTCCGTGTATTGTTTTTTTACATCAATGGATGTGGAATGCCGATATTGCATGGTTTATGTAAGGTGTAACATAATTGATCAGTTACGGTATTCTTTGAACCGTTGTGGGCTCAGCGTTTCGACTGTCAACTTATTATATGTATATTTATTTTATATTTTATATTAAAATCATTATCTTTATATGGAGGTTCCATGTTGCGAAAAGAGTGTCCGCTTGCGGAATGCGGATTGAATATGATCGGCCACTTTGTTACTCTTAGTCTTCCCGGAGGGCGGCACCATGAATAAGATCGTAGAAAAAGAACTGTTGTCGGAAAATGTGGTGAAGCTGGTTGTCGAGGCGCCGCAAGTCGCGCGCAAGCAAAGCCCGGGCCAGTTCGTCATCGTGCGCAGCGACGAGAAAGGGGAACGGATCCCTCTGACCATCGCCGACGCCGACCGCGAGAACGGCACCATCACCCTGATCATCCAGAAGGTGGGGACCTCCTCCTGCAAGATCACCGGCTTGAACCCCGGCGATTCCCTGTTGGACGTGTCCGGCCCCCTGGGCCGGCCGACCCATATCGAAAAGCACGGAACGGTCCTGGCCTGCGGCGGCGGCGTGGGCATCGCCCCCCTCTATCCCATTGCCAGGGCTTTCAAGGAGGCAGGCAACAAGCTGATCGCCGTCCTGGGCGCGCGCAACCGCGAGCTCCTGATCCTGGAAAGGGAAATGGCCGCGTTCGCCGACGAGACGATCGTCATGACCGATGACGGCTCTTATGGAAAGAAAGGCGTGATCACGGTCGGGATCGAGGAGGTGCTGCAGCGCGAGCCCGTTCACCTGGCGGTAGCCATCGGGCCGGCCGTCATGATGAAATTCGTCGCCCTGCTGACCAAAAAGTACAATGTCCCGACCATCGCCAGCCTGAACACCATCATGGTGGACGGCACCGGCATGTGCGGCGCCTGCCGGGTGTCGGTGGGCGGCAAGACCAAGTTCGTCTGCGTCGATGGTCCCGAGTTCGACGCCCATGAGATCGATTATGACGAAATGATCAAGCGCTTGAACACCTACAAGGCGGAAGAAAAGGTCTCGTTCGACGGCTATATGAAATCGTTGCCATAAAGGAGACACACCATGCCGGTCGATTCCCAGGAGTTGCATGCCGACAGGAGCCAGGAATGGCGGAACGAATTGCGCGCCAGGCTCAGCGCCAAGGAGAGGAGCGCCCTGCCCCGCGTCAAAATGCCCGAGATGGAGGCGCGGGAAAGGAGCAGGGGTTTTCAGGAGGTCAACACCGGCCTGAGCGAGGAGATGGCCGTACGCGAGGCGCGGCGCTGCCTGGATTGCGCCAGCCCTACCTGCATTTCGGGCTGCCCGGTGAACATCAACATCCCCGGATTCATCAAGCTGATCGAGAAAGGGGATTTCAGCGGCGCGGCCAGAAAACTGAAGGAGACCAACGCCCTGCCCGCCGTCTGCGGCCGGGTCTGTCCCCAGGAAGTTCAGTGCGAGGCCAACTGCGTTTACCAGAAGATGAAAAAACCGCCGGTGGCCATCGGCTACCTCGAGCGCTTCGCTTCGGATGCCGAGCGCCTGGCCGGCGACGTGATCGTCCCTGGCATTGAGAAAAAAAGGTCGCTGCGGGTCGCCGCCGTCGGTTCGGGGCCGGCCAGTCTGACCTTTGCCGGCCAGATGGCCAAATGGGGTTTTCAGGTGACCGTCTTCGAGGCCTTGCACGAGCTGGCCGGAGTCCTGAGCTATGGCATTCCCGAGTTCCGCCTGCCCAAGAGCATCGTGCGCTCGGAGATCGCCTACCTGGAGGCCGTCGGCGTGGCCTTTGCCAGGAACGTGATCGTCGGCAAGACCATCAGCATCGAGGAGATGCGCGAGCAGGGTTTCCAGGGGTTTTTCATCGGCAGCGGAGCCGGCCTGCCGAAATTCATGCACATCCCGGGCGAGAACGCCATCGGCATCTATTCTTCCAACGAATACCTCACCCGCGTCAACCTGATGAAGGCCTACCAGTTCCCCAGTTACGATACGCCGATCGTACGCGGCAAGCGCGTGGCGGTCATCGGCGGTGGCAACACGGCCATGGATTCGGTGCGCACGGCCATCCGCCTGGGGGCTGAAAGGGCGCTGATCGTCTACCGCCGTTCCGAGCAGGAAATGCCCGCCCGCATTGAGGAGGTGCACCACGCCAAGGAAGAGGGGGTCGAGTTCCTGACCTTGACAAATCCAGTCGAGTATCTCGTTGACAACGACGGGCGGGTAAAGCAGATGCGGGTGCAGAAAATGGGCCTGGGCGCGGCTGACGATTCGGGCCGGAGGCGCCCGGTGGTGATCGCGGGCTCGGAATACCTGATCGAAGTCGACACGGTTGTCGTCGGCGTGGGCACCGACCCCAACCCGCTCATACCCCAGGCGATCAAGGGGCTGGAAATTACCAAATGGGGAACCATCGTGGTCGACGAGGAGACCATGCAGACCGCCGTGCCGGATATTTTCGCCGGCGGCGACATCGTGCGCGGCGGCGCCACCGTCATTCTGGCCATGGGAGATGGCAAGAAAGCGGCCGCGGCCATGAAGGATTATCTGCTGGGCAAGTTTCCCGGTTCCTGACGCTTCCCGGGCCAGGCCCGGGCTCTATTTTTTAGCGTCCCCGGTCTTTTCCGGGCCGTATTCCACTTTGACCAGGGTCAGTCCCTTGGCCGGGGCCGTTTGCCCGGCCTGGCGCCGGTCCTTGGCCGCGAAAATAGCGGGGATCGCGCCGGCGGCGATCTTGCCGCGGCCGACGTCGATCAGCGTACCGACCATGTTGCGCACCATGTAGCGCAGGAAGCTCTTGCCGCGGACGGTGAAGATGATTTCCTCGTTCCTGACCTGCATCTTGAACTCGTCTATCTCGCGCAGCCTTTTTTTACCGGGCTCGTCGGAAGTAAACGACGAGAAATCCTTCTGGCCGATAAAATGACGGGCGGCGCGGCGCATGGCCTGCAGGTCGAGGGGGAATGGCATGTGCAGGGCGAAGCGCTGGCTGAAGGGCGACTGCACAGAGCCGGTGAACATGCGGTAAACGTAGGTCTTGCTGACGGCGCCGAAGCGGGCATTGAACGACTTGTCCATCAACGCGCATTCCATGATGCGGATGTCCCGGGGCAGCAGCGAGTTCAACGCCCGTTTCAGGGAGTCGGGCTCGATGGCCACGGGCAGGTGGAAGTTGGCGGTCAGCCCGCTGGAATGAACCCCGGCATCGGTGCGCGAACTGCCGGTGACCATGACCTGCTTCTTGGCGATGATCTTCAGCACCCGGATCAATTCCGCCTGGATGGTGGGATATTGCGCGGTTTGGAACTGCCAGCCGTAATACTCGGTGCCGTCGAAATGGACAATCACCCTGTAATTATTGGTCATGGGGTCTGTCCGCTTACTTTGACCCGCGGAAGAAAGCGTTAATCTGTTCCATGGCATCCGCCGCGGAAGCGACTGGAACGACGCCGGGGATGTCCCAGGTTTCGATGCCGAATACTTTCCGGCCGTAGATCTGGGTGTAGGCGATCTCGGAGAGTGTGCCGTAGGAACCGGCGATCGCCACCAGGACATCGGAATTGAGCACAACCAGCGCGTTGCGCAGATAACCCAGTCCGGTGGGCACTGCGATGTCCGTGAAGGAATTGGCATCCTGGGCCGATCTGCCGGGCAGGATGCCGATCACCCAGCCGCCGTTGGCCTTGGCTCCCCTGGCCGAAGCCTCCATGACCCCTCGTAAGCCGCCGTTGACCAGCGTGAAGCCGTTCAGGGCGATCAGGCGCCCCATCTCTTCGGCGATGCGCAGATGGCGGGGAGCGGGAGCGCTGGCGCCGATCAGACCTATCCTCTTGTTAAAAAAAGGAACGCTGGCGGGGTTGGTTTTCAATCCGGAAGGGGCGGTCAGCCGGCTTTTTGAACCTTGCCGGAACGGATGCAGGAGGTGCATACGCGCAGGGATTGGTTTTTGCCATCGACCACGACTTTGACCTTTTGCAGGTTGGGTTCCCAGCGGCGGTTGGTCAATTTATGGGAATGGCTGACATTATTGCCGTATACCGGTTTTTTTCCGCATATTTCGCATACTTTTGCCATGGCAGGTGCCTCCTTTTTTGAACGTAAGTCTCATTTTACACTTTTTCGCGGCGGAATGCAATTGTCGCCCATTCCGCCTGCAATTCCATCATTTATCTGAATACGCAAGACGGGTCAACTGAAGATGAAGCGGCGGGCCAGCAACAGGACCGCCATGGCGTATGCCCCGGCCAGCACGTCATCGGTCATGATGCCGAAGCCATGCGGCAGGGCCTCGCTGCGGTTTACCGGGAACGGTTTGAAAATATCGAAAAAACGGAAGAGAAAAAAGGCGGCGATGAAATAACCCGGGTGATGTGGCAGAAACCACAGGCTGACCAGCTGCCCGGCCACTTCGTCAATAACGCACGGCCGCGGGTCTTTTTTGCCATAGCGCACTTCGGACTCCCTGGCGGCGGGAATGCCCAGGATGTAGACACCGGCGGTGACTCCGGCCAGGGCCAGGAACGGCGCGCTGGACAGGGGGGTGAAATAGACGATGAGCGCCGTCAGTGCCGAGGCATAGGTCCCGGGAGCCACGGGCAGGTAACCGATACCGAAGAACGTGGCGAGGGCGAGCCAGATTTTTTTCATTTCTTTTCTCCGTGCAGCATCTCGCCCTTGAACCCGCTGATTGTTATGGAAAACATGGGCCGGCCTTCCAGGAATTTCCCGCGCACTTCGCAATGGCCGTCTACCTCGGGGGCCTGCGCCCAGACGCGGCCGATGGTGCTGTGGCTGGTCCATGGGGCCAGTGGCAGGTAGTCGAGTTTTTTTCCAACCAAACTTTTGTTGAATTTTTTCAGGTTTTTTTCGGAAACGTCCAGCAGCAGACGTTTTCTCTCGGCTCCGGTCTGCGGCCGCGTGCGCTTGGGCAGATCGAAGCTAGGCGTATTCTCCTCAGGTGAGAACACGAAGGCGCCGATGCGCTCCAATCCGGATTCGCCGGCAAAATCGAGCAACTCCCTGAAATCGCCCTCTGTTTCGCCGGGGAAGCCGACGATGAATGTGCTGCGCAGAACGGCGTCGGGAAACCGATCCCGGATATCCCGGACCAGGCGCAGGTTTTTCCGGTAGCCGCCGCCGCGCTTCATTTTTTTCAGAACGGCGGCCGCCACGTGCTGGAATGGCAGGTCGAAGTACGGCAGCACCGAGGGGCGGTCGAAGCCGTCGATGATCGCGGGGGTGATCTCCTCGGGCATCAGGTACAGGACGCGCAGCCAGCGGAAGCCGAGCCCGGAAAGTTGCCGCAGCAGGGCGGGCAGCTGCGAGGTGCTGCTCCTGTCCTTGCCGAAAAAGGTGGAATTCTGCGAAATGAGGTTCAATTCCTCGACGCCTCTTTCCTTCAATGTCGCGGCTTCTTTCATGATGGACGGGATCGTTCGCGAGCGGAACGGCCCGCGGATTTGCGGGATGGCGCAAAAGCTGCAGGCCATGTTGCAACCCTCGGATATCTTGATGAATGAGGAGTTGGCGGTGGTGAACGTCATCCGCTCGTGCCGGTCATTGTAAAGGAAAAGTTGCCGGTCGGGATAGGGGGCCGGTCGGGCGGAGGCGATGGCGTCGGCCAGCGCCTCGATGTCATTGACCCCCCAGAGTATGTCGGCACTGGAAAACGTGTTGGCCAGCTCCCGGCGATAGCGCTGGATCAGGCAGCCGAAAACGGCAAGCCTCTTGATCTCGCCCCGCTCTTTTTTTTCCAGGGCGGACAGGATCTCCTCGATGCTCTCTTCCTTGGCGTCGCGGATAAAGCCGCAGGTATTGATCACCAGCCAGTCGGGGTCTTCGTATTCGGAGACGATCTCCACTCCCCGCTGTTTCAGCATGCCGGCCAGCACTTCGCTGTCCACCGTGTTCTTGAAACAGCCGAGGCTGACGAAGGCTGCGCGCTGGCTTTCAGGTTTCTGGATTTTTGTCATAGGGTGGTTTATTCCCGGCCAAAAACACATTGTAGCAAAACCCTTGATGTAAGGCAAATTCGGCCATAATTACCCGGAGACCGCCGTTTGGGCCGGTGATTGACGGAGCCTTTTTTCTATGTTATAGAAACGGTGGATTACTATCTATAAAGGAGGAATACATGAGCGTTTCGACAAACCAAGCGACCGGGAAAAAGTACAAGATCGCCTGGCTGCCGGGCGATGGCATCGGCATTGAAGTTTTACAGGCGGCGAAGATCGTGCTGGATAAGCTGCAATTTAACGCCGAGTACATCAACGGCGACATCGGCTGGGAGTTCTGGTGCAAGGAAGGCGAATCCTTTCCGCAGCGCACCATCGACCTGCTCGGCAGCGTCGACGCGGCCATGTTCGGCGCCATCACTTCCAAGCCGGTAAAGGCGGCCGAGGCCGAGCTGGTTCCCGAGTTGAAGGGCAAGGGGCTGGTCTACCGTTCCCCCATCGTGCGCATGCGCCAGCTTTTCGATCTCTATACGTGTCTGCGGCCCTGCAAGGCGTACCCCGGCAACCCGCTCAACTACAAGACCGAGATCGACCTGGTCGTCTTTCGTGAGAATACGGAAGGTCTCTACTCCGGCGTCGAATTCAATCCCATGCCCCAGGAGTTGAAGGATACTCTGCTGAAGATCTCCAAGCCGTTCGCCGCATTCAAGGACGTGCCGCTGGATCAATACGCCCTGACCTGCAAAATCAACACCAAGAAGGGCTCGGAGCGGATCGTGCGGGCAGCCTTCGAGTATGCCAAGAAATACGGGCGCAAAAAAGTGACCATCATCCATAAGGCAAACGTCGTGCGTGCCACCGAAGGCCTGTTCCTGGAAATCGCCAAGGAAGTGGCCAAGGATTACCCCGGCATCACATGCGACGACGCCAACGTCGACGCTATCTGCATGTGGCTGCTGAAGAATCCCATGAACTACGAGGTGCTGGTCGCCACCAACCTGTTCGGCGACATCATTTCCGATCTCTGCGCCCAGATGGTGGGCGGCCTGGGCTTCGGCTGCTCGGGCAACATCGGCGCCAAGCTGGCCGTATTCGAACCCACCCACGGCTCGGCCCCCAAGTATGCCGGCCAGTACAAAGTGAACCCCATCGCCACCATCCTGGCGGCCAAGATGATGCTGACCTGGCTGGGCGAGACCGAAAAAGCGGAGCGCATCGAGGCGGCGGTCGCCGCGGTGATCAAGGAAGGCAAGGTGCGCACCTATGACATGGGCGGCACCAGCAAGACTTTGGAAATGGCCGAGGCCATCGCGGCGAAGCTGTAGCCCCGGGCCGCGAGCGGCAGGCTGCAAAACGCAGAGGGAGAACGCCACATGAATGAGATCAGGATTCACGAAGTGGGATTGCGGGACGGGCTGCAGATCGAGAAGCAGTCCGTTCCCCTGGAAAAAAAGATTGCGTGGATCGAGGGCTTGCTGGCCGCCGGCATCGACATGGTCCAGCTCGGGTCATTCGTCAATCCCGAAAAAGTTCCGCAGATGGCCGACACCGACAAGCTGTTCGCCCATTTCGGCCAGAAGGACAGGAAGCCGGCCGCGACCGTGCTGTCGGGGCTGGTGCTCAATGAAAAAGGATTGGAACGGGGGATGGCCTGCGGCGTCGACATGTTCTGCATGGGGGTGTCGGCGAGCGACACCCACAGCCGCAAGAACACCGGCAAGTCCACCGAAGAGGCTGTCGGCCAGATCATCGCCATGGCCCAGGCGGCCATGAAGGCGCAGAAACGCGTGCAGGCCTCCATCCAGTCGGCGTTCGGCTGCGGCTTCGAAGGCCCCATCCCCGCGGAGCGGGTCATGTCCATCGTCGACAGGTACCTTGCCGCCGGCATCCGCAACATCAGCCTGGCCGATACGGCGGGCCATGCAACCCCGCCCCAGGTTGAGTCCCTCTACGCCGGGATCCTGAAGCGAGACGACCAGGTCGAGCTGGCCTGCCATTTTCACAACACCTATGGACTTGGGTTAGCCAACTGCTATGCGGCCCTGAGGACCGGCGTGACGTATTTCGAGTCGGCCCTGGGCGGTTTGGGCGGCTGCCCTTTCACCAAGATGGCGGCCGGAAATGTCTGCACCGAGGACCTCGTCCATTCGCTCCAGCGCCAGGGCATGATCATGGACATCCATCTGGACAAGCTCATGGAAACCGCTCGCGATGTCGGCAGTTTTTTCAACCGCGAACTGCCGGGGTTCATCCTCAAGGCGGGGTCCATCGTCAATTTCAAGAAAACGCAATAAAGGAGAGCCAGAATGAAATTATTGGAAAAGGTCAGGGTCCTCGACCTGACCAATGTCCTTTCCGGACCCTTCGCCACCATGCACCTCGCCCTGCTGGGCGCCGAGGTGATCAAGATCGAAAACCCCGACGGCGGCGACCTGGCCCGCAAACTGGGCAACGTCAACCCCCTCAACAAGCAGCTGATGGGGACCAGCTTCCTGGCCCAGAACGCCAACAAGAAATCACTCACTCTCAACCTGAAGTTCGAGGAGGGCAAGGAGATCTTCCGCAAGCTGCTCAAGACCGCCGACGTGGTGGTGGAGAATTTCCGCCCCGGGGTCATGGCCAAGCTCGGCTTCTCCTATGAAAAGATCTGCGCGATCAACCCCAAGATCGTTTATTGCGCCATCTCCGGCTTCGGCCAGACCGGGCCCGATGCCTTCAAGCCGGCCTACGACCAGATCATCCAGGGCTTAAGCGGCGTTATGGCCGTCAATGGCGACGAGCGGCTCAACCCGCTGCGCGCCGGCTTCCCGGTCTGCGACACGGTGGGCGGCCTCAATGCCGCCTTCGCCATCATGGCCGCCCTCTACCATCGCGAGCGCAGCGGCGAGGGGCAATTCATCGACATCGCCATGCTCGACTCGATCATGCCGTTGATGGGCTGGGTGGCTGCCAACCTGCTCATCGGCGGCCAGCAGCCGGTGCTGATGGGCAACGACAACTTCACCGCCGCCCCATCGGGCTCCTTCCGCACCAAGGACGGTTATGTCAATATCGCCGCCAACCAGCAGAAGCAGTGGGAGGACCTGGCCGACGCCCTGGGCGTGCCGGAACTGAAGACCGATCCCCGTTTCCAGGAGCGCGACACGCGCAAGGCCAACCGCAAACAGCTCACCCCGCTGCTGGAGGAGAAGCTTACCCGGGAGTCCACGGTGCACTGGGTGGAAGTCCTGAACGAGAAGGGCATCCCCACCGGCGACATCTATGGCCTGGAAAAGGCGCTGCTACAGCCCCAGAGCGAGCACCGCCAGGTGATCGCCACGGTCAAGGAGGAGGGCATTGGCGACATCAAGCTCTTCAACCTGACCGCCAAGTTTTCCAAGACGCCGGCGCAGATCGACGCGCCGCCGCCGCGGCTGTCCGCGCATACGGGCGAAATTCTGCGGGGGTTGGGCTACAAGGATGAAGATATCAAGGCTATGAAGGAAAAGGGCGCGATCTGAAGCGCCGACAAATAACAAGGAGGAAACAGCATGGGAATGACAATGGTTGAAAAGATACTGGCCAAAGCAACGGGCCAGTCGGCGGTCAAGGCGAATGACGTGCTCGAGCCCAGGGTCGACCTGGCCATGTCGCACGAGAACGGCGCCCTGGTGATCAACCAGTTCAACGAGATTTATAAGGACACGGGACTCGAGGCCAAGGTGTGGGACCCGGCGAAGATTGCCATCATCTTCGACCACCGCGTTCCCGCTGAAAGCTCGAAAACGGCCGGCAACCAGAAGAAGATCCGCGACTTTGTGGCCAAGCAGGGCATCGGCAAGTTCCACGACATCCGCGGCGACGGCGGCGGCATCTGCCACCAGATCCTCCCCGAGTTCGGCTACGTGCGCCCGGGCTCCGTCGTGGTCGGCACCGACAGCCACACCACCAGCCACGGCGCCCTGGGCGCCTTCTCTTTCGGCATCGGCGCCACCGAGATGGCCGCGGTCTGGGCCCTGGGCAAGGTCCTGAACGTCGAGGTGCCGGGCACGATCAAGGTGGTCTGCGAGGGCAAGTTCAAGCGCCACGTCGCGCCCAAGGACCTGATCCTGCACCTGATCGGCAAACTGACCGCCGAAGGGGCCAACTTCAAGGTCATCGAGTTCCACGGCCCGGCCATCGAGCAGATGTCCACTTCCGGCCGCCTGGTGATCTGCAACATGACGGTCGAGGCCGGGCGCCACTTCGGGCATCGTTCCTCCCGACGCCGAAACGCGGCGCTACCTGCAGGAAGAGGCCGGCGTCACGGACCTTCCCGAGTTCTTCGGCCCCGACGCTGACGCGAACTATGACCAGGTGATCACCATTAACGTCTCCAAGCTGCAGCCGCAGATCGCCTGCCCGCACACCGTGGACAATGTCAAGCCCATCAAGCAGGTCCTGGGCACCAAGCTCAACCAGATCGTCATCGGCTCCTGCACCAACGGCCGCCTCGACGACCTGGCCATCGCCGCCAAGATCCTCAAGGGCAAGAAGGTGGCCAAGGGCACGCGCATGCTGATCTTTCCGGCCTCGACGCGCATCTACCTGCAGGCCCTGAAGAAAGGCTATGTCACCACCTTCATGGAGGCCGGCGCCGTGGTCATGAATTCGGGCTGCGGCCCCTGTCTGGGCATACACCAGGGAGCGCTCGCCGACGGCGACGTCGCCCTGGCCACAACCAACCGCAACTTCAAGGGACGCATGGGCAACCCCAACGCCGACGTCTATCTCTGCTCGCCGGCCGTGGCCGCCGCCAGCGCCATCACCGGCGTCATCACCGACCCGAGAAAAAAAGGAGAGTAGCAACATGGCCAAAGTCGTTTTTAAAACAGGAGACGACGTCTCCACCGATATCATCTATCCGGGCCGCTTCATGGCCACCGTCCTGCCGACCGAGACCCCGCAGTTCGCCTTTATCGACTATCCTGATTTCAACGCCAGGATCAAGAGCAAGGAGTTCCCGCCGCAGAGCATCATCGTGGCCGGCAAGAACTTCGGCTGCGGCTCCTCGCGCGAGCAGGCCGCCTCGTGCCTGAAAGGGCCCGATTTTGTGGTGATCGCCCGCAACTTTTCGCGCATCTTTCTGCAGAACGCCATCAACCTGGGCTTGAAAATGGTGATCTGCCCGTCTATCGATGCCAATCTCGGCGACGAGCTTGAGATCACGGCCGACCAGGTGCTCAACAAGACCTCGGGCAAAAGTTTCCCGATCATCGCCCTGCCACAGGCCCGGCAGGCCATCATCGACGCCGGCGGCTTGATCCCCTTCGCCCGCAAGCTGGTGATCGCTTCGCAGGGAAAGCGCTGCTGAATACCTTTCCCGAGCGTTTCTCCAGGCCCGGCCGGCCGCGGCCGGGCCAGAGAGAAAACCGGGGCCGATCATGAACCTGAACTTCAAGGAAGCCTTGGCCGCGCTCTCCCGGGCGCTGCCGCTGGTGCTGTTGCGGGCCGGGGTCTACGTGGCCGGCGGCTTCATGGTCATCGTCCTGTTCGCCATGCTGCTGATTGCCGCGCGTCTCGCCAATGGCGTCACCCCGGCCCAGGTCACGATTATGGCCTTGCTGCTCATGGGCGGGGGCTGGGTCACAGGCCTGGTACTGGAGCGCTTTTTTCTCTTCCGCTATCATGCCGCCTTGCTTTTCCTATTCTCCTCACCCCCGGGGACGGCGCCGGGCCTTGCCGCGGCGCTTTGCGAAGCCGCCCGCTTTTTCCCCGGCCCCGCGCTTTGGGCGGCGCTGGAAGCCGGTTTGCGCCGCTTTCTCGCCATGATGCATCGCGACCAGGAGAATTCACTCCGCCCGCCGAGGCGCGCGGGCAGGCGGTCGGCCTGCTGGCGTCGGCGCCGCTCGCTCAGGCAGTCGTGGCCCTGGCCTTCAGCCGCGGCAATGGCAATCCGGGGCTGGCGCTCCGCGAAGGGCTGGCGCTCTGTCTCCGCCACGGCACGGCGAGCCGGGCGCTGGCGCGGAGTTGGCAGCGGTTTTCGCTAATGGCACTGGCCTTCGTCTTCTTTTGCCTCGCCCTGCCCAACTGGATTTTTTTCCGCGGCGCCGGGGTGCCGGTCTGGATCGGCCTCGCCCTGGCCGCGGCTATCGCCTGGCTCCTGCACCAGGCCTTCGCCGTTCCCCTGGTCCTGGCGGGCGTGAGCGCCGCGCTGATAAGCGAAACCCGCGATCGCATTCCCGACCCGGAACTTTGCGAAAAATTAGCCGCTCTTTTCCCGGATGCGGTCCCAGCGGGAGCGCGGTAAGACCAGCTTTTTTTTCTACTCGGTCACCTCAATGGTCTTTATCTCATTCCTGCCGAAATATTGCGGGTGGTACATGCCCTGGGCCACGGTGGGCATCCAGGTGAAGCGCCCGCCGTACATGGCCTTGATGAAGTAAACGATGCGCAGCGGTCCCTGCAGGGAATAGGTGTAGAAGACCAGGCGGTCGGCGGCGTTTTCCTGGCGCGCCCAGGGGGACCTGTAGGTGTTGTTGTGTTGGGTGTTGAATTCCTTAAGGGAGCGGGTGCTGGCGATGTCCTGGCGCAGCAGCTCGAAGCCGGCGGCCAAAGGTTCGTCGATCACACCGTAGGGGACCTCCTTGTCGGACCGGATCAGCAGCTCCACCATGTAAGTCTGCCCGCGGCGGAAGCTGTCGACCGTCTCCCCTTTTTCGTTGTAAACATTGCGCCGGATGTCGATACCGCGGCTCTTTTTCCCGGCCCTGGCCAGCTTCCAGGTCAATTCGCTGGTGACGTAGACGGGCTGGTCGGCTGTAACCTGCACCTCGATCTGTTTGCTTGTGTCGGTGATCTTTTTTTGCGCATGCAATACATCCCGTGGATTGGCAAATTCCTTGCCGGTCTTTTCGCCCAGCAAGACGATCTCGGCCTGGCGTGCCGTCGTCTTTTCAATCTGTCGCAGGTACTCGTCCATGGCGCAGAGGATCCAGAAGTTGGTCTGGGTGGTGTTCCAGCAATAAGGCTCGGCTTCGAGCAGCCAGTTGATGATGCGCTCGGCAAGCACGTGCCCCTTTTCCACCTCGAGAACGGCCTGCAGCAGAAGGGCGGTGGCGAAGCGCGAGGAGTAGAACGGGAAGTCGCGATGATAGGCGAACTCGCCGGCGTCGAAATAGGCGAAGTCGGCCTCGACCTGCATGCTGTTGTTGAACTCGTCCAGCATGGTTTTCAGCGTCCGCTCCTCGATCCCCTGGTTGTGCATGGCCCGGTACAGGAAGACTTTTCCGGGCAGGGACATGCCGTCGCGTTCAGAGGCCAGCTTCTTCAGTTTCTTGCTGTCGGCTTTTTTGCCCAGGCTCAGCACGAACTGGTGGAAGCTGGCGCAGGTCGTGTCGAGGCTGGCGTGCTGCAGGTACGAGGAGAGCTTTTGCAGCAGTTGCGGGTCGACCTTGTAATCGCGCTCCCGGGCCAGGTGCAGGGCCCAGAGGACGTAGGCGGTCAGATAGTCCGAGGCGTACTGGCCGCCGCGGTAATAGGATAGCGCCCCATTGGCGTTCATGAACTCGGGGATGATCTTCAGGTAGCCTTCCAGCTCGGCGCGGATCTGCGCTTGGTCGAGACCCAGGTCCAGGCGCTCGGCCAGTTGCGGGCTGAGCGCCAGGAAGGGCATGACCTTAGAGGTCCGCTGCTCCAGGCATTCGTAGGGATAGAAGACCAGCTTCCTGGCGATGGTGACTGTCGGGCGAAGCAGCGAGGGGGCGACCCTGATCGAGATGGCCTGCTGTTCGCCTTCGGCCTGGGGCGCGATCATTTTTTTCACCCTCTTGCCGCTGGCGAAATCGAGGAGGGTTTCGCTGACCAGGCGGTCGCTGACGAGGAGTTTTTTCTCCAGGCCGTCCTTGTCAACGGCGCTCAGGGCGAAGAATTCGATCCTGGCCTCGCCGATACTTTCGGCCAGAAACGGGAACTGGAACAAGCTGTTGCCGCGCGCGTCCAGGGAGCGCTCGATGCGATCAACGCCGCGTATTGTGATCCCCAGCGGCTTGGCCAGCAGCGTGACCGGCAACTTCTGCGCCGTGCGATTGCTGAGTTGGGCGCCGGCCAAGAACTCGTCGCCCTGGCGGGCGAACTCGGGCATGGCCTCGGAGATGAGCAGGTCCTTGCTGACCATGATCTTCTTTTCCGTTGCCCCGAAACTGTCTTCGCTGTAGGCCACGGCCATGATGCGGTAGGTGGACAGCTGGTCGGAGCTCGTGAAATCGACAACGGCGTTTCCCGCCTCGTCGGTCTCCACGACCTTGAAGAACAGCACTTCCTTGAAATCGCTGCGTACGCGGATGCCGGCTATGGCGGCCTCGACTCCACCGAGCACTCCGCCCACCATGCCCTCTTCCGCTTCGCCTTCTCCCTTTTGACGTGCCATGCTTTTCATTTCCGCGGCCATGGGCGCGGGCATGACCCCGCCGGCAAGACCTTCTTGCGGACCGAACGCTTCTGCGGAGTTCCAATATTTATCGGCCGCGACCGGGATCAACGCCATGTCGCAGGGGCGGTTGTGGCTGCCGTCAAAATAGATATCCGACCAGAGGAACGGGTGGAATTCCCTGGCCTCGGCCTTGACCGCGTAGCGGCCGGCGGGCAAACCGGGGAAAGAATAGTATCCCTGGGCGCTGGTCGTGGTTGTTTTCAATTTCTTATGCTTTTCATCTTCCAGGGTCACGATCGCCCCGGAGATCGGGGCGGCGTCCGGCCTTGAAACGCAGCCGAAAATGGCCGGCTCCTTCAGGTCGATGTCCATCATGGGGCGCGCGAAGGTCCATTGCCTGAAATTCTTCGAATAATAATTCGGGATCGAGCCTCTTCTTGAGGGAGAGACGTGATAAAAAAAGCGGTACACGTCCGGGATGCGGTAGCTGCGCAGGGAGAGGTTGCCTTCGTCCACGGCGTAGACGAAAAGCTTCGCCTTCGTCCCGTTTTTATTGACATCGCGCACCCGGATCTTCAACCTGGTTTTACTGGCCGGCTTGATCTCGGCCGGGCATTCCAGGTCGACCTGCAGGGTCTTGCCTTCATCTTCCACCTGGAATTCCCTGAAGGCCTCCTCGGAGGCATTATTCTCGTACATGGCGATGACGCTGACGCGAAAGGCTGGAAAATATTCTTTCTTGACCGGGATCTCCAGCGGCGTCATCTTCTGCAGGGCGATGACCCTGGAGTCCATGACCTTGCCCCGCTCGACGGTCACCAAAGCCTGTCCGCTGCGCGCTGAATGGATGAAGCATTTCACTGTTTCCCCGATGCGCAGAGCCGCCTTATCCATCTCGATGCGCAGCCGGTCGGTCGGCTCGGAATAGCCGCTGCCCCAGGCGAAAAAGCCCTGCGAGGTCGAAAGCATTCGCCCATCCGCGTCGGGGGCGTCGCAGCGAAGGACATAATGGCCGGCCGCGGGCACGCGAAAAGAGTGGATTTTGGTCTTATCGATATAAAGGTCTTTTGGCCCCGATACCATCTTCAGCTGGCGCCGATGCTTTTCATGAAAAACCTGGTATAGGGTGACGCGGATTTCGCCTGAGGCGGGCTTTCCCTGCGGGTCGACCAGGGCCAGTTCGGCCTTGACCGGATCTTTCAGGGTCTGATACCTTCCGATATGAATGCCGGTCAGGAGCTTGCCCGGGAAAAACAAGGACCCGGCCCGGGCGGTGAATTCCTTGCCTTCGGCCGATTTGCCGGTCACGGACAAATGAATGCGGGCAAGATAATTGGTTTGCCGGAACGTTTTCAAGGGAACGGCGAACGCGTATTTGCCGCTGGCATTCAGCTTGTCGTCTCCGTTCTGCGGCGGATCGCTTTGCACCAGGTCGTCATCGAGGCCGAACGCGAAGCGCTCCAGCCCACCGGAAGCGAATACCATGGATGTGGCCTGATCAAGCCCCAACCGGTAAGCGAATCCATCGCCGGCCATGGGGTTGCCGGCCAGGTAAGAGCCGCTGACCGCCGCACGGAACGTGTCCGCGAACAGGTAGCGCTCGGCCATTCCCGAGATCGTCACTTCCATGGTGTTCGGCTGGTAATAATCGATGGTCACCGCATGCTGGCCTTGCCAGGATTGCGTATCCGCGATCCGCACCGTGAATTGATAGCGCCCTTTCTTGCCTGCCGGATCGGACTGGTATTCGTAATGAAAGCCGCCCAGGCGGTCGAGCTGCAGCGTATCGCTTTTCACCCTCTGCCAATCCGGTCCCATGATCTCCAAGGAAGCCTGGGTGGCTTTTGACGCGAAGACCTTTCCGGAAGAATACTCTTTTACAATGCCTGCGATATGGACCGTATCGCCGGGCTTGTAAAAATCCCGTTCGCTGAAGACCGTGATCCTGACCTCGCGATCGGATGGCGGCCGGCGGTCGATCCTGGCCAGCGCCATGTCGCCGTCGCCGGCATTACTGGCCATGACCAGGTCGGATTCCTGGATCTCCCTGTCGCTGAGCAGCACGCCGTTTGCGGCCGATTCTCCCAGGGGCAAGGCATCCTTGACATGACCCTTAAGAAAGAACGGGACATTGCCCTTGCCTTTGCCGCTGCGGTTGTCGTACAGCCAGTACAAGGTCTGTCCCTGGCCGGCCTTGATGACCATGTCCATGTTGCGGCGGTGGAAGACATGCAGGTCCTTGGGCATGGTGGCGGGCAGGCGCATCAAGGCGATGTCCCGGCAGGCATTGTATGGTTCATAGCTCTGGACCAAAACGCCGAAAAACCCAAGGGGCGATCCCAGTTCTTGATCCCGCAATGCGGGGTTGTTCGCTTTCTCGGGCAGCCCGGCGAATTTCTGCAGGATCTCTTTCTCGATGAAGTCTGCCTTGAAATCCTTTTGCTGCAACATGCCATATTCCCGGTCAGTCAGCTGGGTATAAAATTCGGGCTTGAACTTGAACAAGCGGACGCTGGCCTGCTTCATGCTGTTGGCGGTCATGGATAATTTTTGATCCTGCATGGCGAAATCGAGGCGCGGGGACTGGCTGGAGCAGACCCGGGTTTCGAGTTCCAGGCTCTCGGGAAGCCGCTCTTTGTAGGTGTTGGTCAGGTTGCGGTCGACTCTTATGTTCAGGCGATCGCCGGAGGCCAGTTTATCGTCGATGGTTATGAACAGGGCATTGTTCTCGTAGTGATGGAGTTCGAGGCGGAACACCAGGGGCGTTCTCTCCTTGCCCGAGATTTTGGTTATCGTGATGAGCGCAGGATCCTCTTCAACCAGCGCGTTGGAGAATGGCAGCCAGACGGTGGGCGCATCGGGAAAGAGGACCAGGGGGTGCCGGCCGGTATAGTGAAAAGAAGGCACGGTGTCGAAGGTGAAAAAGAAGTCCTTGGCCGTGCCGGTATTTCCCTCGCTGCCGCGGAAACCCTTTTTAACGAGGAACCTGTATGCGATCCCGCGCAGCAGGTCTTTGCCATGGCGGATCTCGATCGTGTCGTCGGCTTTCTGGACGAGTAGGATCTCGACCCTGGCCGCGCTTTTGGCCTCCTGCAAAACAAAGAAATCGCCGGCGCCGGCAACGGAGACCGGCTGCTTGAAGCGCAGGGTCAACGAATCCTTCACCCAGATTGGGGCGTATAAATTTTGTCCAGGGGTCAGGTCCATGAAATACTCCTGGTTGCCGGCCTTGACCTCGACGGGATAGGCCTGGGGCGTGCTCCATTGCCAGCGGATTTCTTTTGCCAGAACTTGGCCCGCGAGCGACTTCGTCCCTGCTGGGATGACTGCCGTGTAGGTGGTGGAGTAGCGGAAGCGCGGCTCAGGCTTGAAGGCCAGGGTGCGGTTGCCGCGCCAGGAGAATTCACCCTTGACTGCCGGCGTGATCCTGACCAGGGAAGCGCCGTCGCGCTTGCCGCCCAAGGGCAGCATGTCGTCGGAGAACGTGACGGCCAGTTCTCTGTTTTCCAGGTCCTGCATGACGCCGGAAAGGTTATAGACGGCCTTCAGTTCATCATTGTCTTGGACTTGGGCGATTGCCATCGCCAGGAACAACGTCAATGTCGCCATCAGGATCGCCAGTATGATCTTCATGTCCGCCTCCTGCGTATCGGTCGTGCCAAGCGGGTAAGACGGCTTTTTTCCGGGAAATTGGCCAAAAAGTCTCCTGCCGCATCAGATGACAGGATTATGATGAAGATGAGCTGTTTTTACAACCCCCGGCTCGGGGGGGGAAGGCTCAGGCGATGTCGGCGGGCTGGTAAAAACGGGAAGCGAGGACTTTTTCGTGGAAATTGTTGCCGGCGTATTTGTAACCGTTGTTGTAGAGGATCAGGGCGCGGATGATGTCGCCGCGAGTTTCCAGCAGATAGCCTTTCAGGATGGTCAGCCCGAGCTCGATGTTATAGTCGATCTGAAAGATCTTCCTGCGGTCGATATTCAACGCTTCCTTCCAGACCGGGACATTCACCTGCATCAGTCCGCAGGCGCCCTTGCCGGAAACGGCGCGGCGGTCAAAGCGGCTTTCCACGAAGATGAGGGCCATGACCAGGTAGGGGTTGAAGCCATGCTTGCGGCTCAGGTTGAACACCGAGTCGGAGATGCGGGTGAATTCGGGGGCGTGCAGACGGTAGACGTTCTCCTGGAAGCGGTAGAAATCGGTTCTGGCCAACGCGTCCTGGTGGGAGCTGATCTTATGGTTGAGGCTGTCGACGGTTTTCTGCAGCAAGGCGATGGTCTTGCGGTTTTCAACCTGGCGGGCCGAGAGCACGATGGCGCCGGCCAGGAAAATTCCCGACATGCCCATAAAAAACAATAAAATGCCACGAAAGTTTTTGGGGGGATTCATTATTTTCCTCACGATTCAGTGAAGCAAGCGAATGGTATCACATATCGTTAAAATTGTCAAGCCGCGCGCAGCCTGGCGAGCGGGTTCTTGGCGGCGGCTATTCCTCGTCGCCGCTGTTGCGTTTGATCTTGATATCGCGCAGGCCGCGGAACTGCAGGGAATGGGAGCAGGAGCCGGTAAAGGCGCTCAAGAGGGTGACGATGCCCAGCAGGCCGACCCAGTTCTTATAATAGATCCCGGCGCCGATGACGCCGAGCGAAACGATCACGCGGATCCACTTGGCCGTCGGATTGGTATTGCATTTGGGGGCTTGGCTCATGTTTTTATTGTAGCGCAGAACGGCCCTGAGGGCAAGGGCGCTCAGTCCCGTTGCCGGCGCTTCAGGGCGATGGCCTTCAGGTATTTCATCGCGGTTCCCCAGGACTGGACCAAGGCGATGACCAGGCCGGGAAAGCCGTCGAGAATGCCCGATTTCCAAAAATAATGGCGTAAAAAAGTGACCGGGGGCAGGATGGCGAGGCGCAGGAACAGGCACTTCTTCTCCTGGCGGATGATCTCCTCGGCCTGGAAAGCGGAGTAGCGGTCCAGGCGCCGTACGTGGTCGCCGATATCGCGATAGGTGAAGTGCAGGATGTCGCCGTCCAGACGGGCCACGGTGCCCCGCACGTCGAGGCGTTCATGGATCCGCCCGTGCCAGGCGGCGGCGTCTTTCCGGAAAAGCCTGATCTTGCGGTCGGGGTACCAGCCCGAATGGCGGATCCAGCGGCCCAGGTAGAATGTTTTCCTCTTGATGGCAAAGGCGGAGGCGTTCAGCGGCGCCGCTCCCCCTTTCCAGGCAGCGATGGCCCGCTGCAACTCCGGGGATACTCTTTCGTCGGCATCCAGGTTGAGTATCCATTCGCTCCCGGCCTGGGTCATGGCAAAATTCTTTTGCTGGCCGTAATCTTCGAAGCGGTTCTGCACGACCCTGGCTCCCGCCTCCCGGGCGATCTCCACGGTGCGGTCGGTCGAGAAGGAGTCGACCACGATGATTTCGTCGGCCACTTCCCGCACGCTGGCCAGGGCGTCGGGAAGGCGGTCCTCTTCGTTGTAGGTGATGATCACCGCCGCTATCTTCATGTCGCTCCTTCCCTGCCTCATTGCTGCGTACGCTTCAATGCCTGAAGTGGCGGATGGCGGAGAACAGCAGGGAGACGTCCAGCTTTTGCGCGGCCAGGATGACGTCGGGGTCCTTGACCGAACCGCCGGTTTCGACGACGACGGCGATTTTGTGTTTGGCGGCGAGCTCGATCGAGTCGGGGAATGGAAAGAAAGCGTCGGACAGCAGCACCGCCCCCGAGACCGGCGACTGGCTCTTGCCGATGGCCAGCTCGACCGAGTCGATGCGGCTGGCCTGACCGGCTCCCACGCCGATGAGCTGCAGGTTCCTGACGATGGCGATGCCGTTTGATTTCACGTATTTGATGATCTTCCAGCCGAATTCGACGTCGGCCTTCTCTTTCTTGTTCAGCGGTTTGCCGGCCTTGAGTTCGAAGGCGTCGACGTCGAAGGCGACAATGTCGCGGCTTTGATAGACGAATCCGCCCGGGATGGTCTTGTAATCGGCCTTTTCCACGTAGCCGGCCGGCATGCGGATCAGCCGCAGGTTCTTTTTCCGGCGCAGGGTTTTCAGGGCGTCTTCGCTGAAATCAGGCGCGATGATCACCTCGAAAAAGATCTCGCCCATGGCGGCCGCGGCCTCGGCTTCGAGGCGATGGTTGAAGCCAACGATGCCCCCGTACGCGGAACGCGGGTCGCCGGCGAATGCCGCCTGGAAAGCCGCCAGTTGCGTGGGGGCCGCGGCGGCCCCGCATGGGTTCTGGTGCTTGACGATGGCCGTGAAGTGCTTCTTGCCCTGGAAATCATTGAGCAACTCGTACATCATGGCCAGGTCCAGGATGTTGTTGAAGGACAGCTCCTTGCCGTGAAGCTGGTCGATGGCCGCGAACGGCGAGCGGCGGTCGCCGACGGCCAGGAAAGCCGACTGGTGGGGATTCTCGCCGTAGCGCAGCGATTGCACCCGGCGGCCGCCGATGGTCACGTAATCGGGGTGGTCCTGGCGGCCGACGGCCAGGTAGGAGGCGACCAGAGAGTCGTAAAAAGAGGTATAGGCGAAGGCCTTCTGTGCCAGGTTCTTTCTCGACTCCAGCGAAACCTCTCCGTCGCCCGCGATGGCGGCGATGACCGGAGCGAAGTCCTTGTCGTCGACCAGGACGATGGTGTCCTTGAAGTTCTTGGCTGCGGCGCGGACCAGCGCCGGCCCGCCGATGTCGATGTTTTCCAGCATGGCGTCCAGGTCCGCGGACTTCTTTTCCAAGGCGTCCTCGAACGGATAGAAGTTGATGATGACCAGGTCGATCTTCGGGGCGTGGAATTCCTCCAGCTGCCGCAGGTGCCCGGGGGTCGCTTTGGCCAGGACGGGCCCGAAGATCAGGGGGTGCAGGGTCTTGACCCGGCCATCGAGGATCTCGGGAAAGTTCGTGATGCTCGACACATCGCGGACCGGGATGTTTTTTCCCCGCAGATGGGCGGCCGTGCCGCCCGTAGAGACGATCTCCCAGCCGGCCTTGTGCAAGGCGGCGGCAATGCCGTCGATCTTTTCCTTGTAATACACGCTGATCAATGCCCGCTTCATGTTGGCACCCCCGGAGCCCCCATTATATCTTTTCCCGGGGCGCGACGCAAAGGCGGGTTCACAAACCCGTTCTTTTGTGGTACAATGCCCGCTGATTGGTCACGGGGTGTAGCGCAGACTGGTAGCGCGTTCCGTTCGGGTCGGAAAGGCCGGAGGTTCGAATCCTCTCACCCCGATTTATTCTCCACTTTCTCCCTGTCACTTGAATTGAACTGAGATTTGTTGTATAATTCTCACTTCGGTCGTGACCTAATGGGGAGTCAATGGAAAACCTAAACGAATTCGTGGTCGTGCTTTATTTCGTAGTGCTTTCGGTGCTGGCCGTTTTCGGCGCCCATCGCTATTTTATGGTCTATCTTTATTATAAGAATAAAAAGGCGGCGCCCAAGCCCGAGCGCAACTTCGAGAAACTGCCGCGGGTGACCATCCAGTTGCCCATGTACAACGAGATGTACGTGGCCAAGCGCCTGATCGACGCGGTGGTAAAGATGGATTATCCCAGGGAGCTCCTGGAGATCCAGGTCCTGGACGACTCCACCGACGAGACCGTGGCCATCGCCTCGCGTTGCGTCGAGCAGTACAAGGCGCAGGGCCTGGACATCTCTTACCTGCACCGTCAGAACCGCAAGGGCTACAAGGCCGGCGCTCTGGAAGAAGGGATGAACGTGGCCAAGGGCGAGTTCATTGCTGTCTTCGACGCCGACTTCATCCCCCACAAGCACTTCCTCACCAACACCATCCATTTTTTCACCAGCCCCAACATCGGCATGGTACAGATGCGCTGGAGCCATCTGAACCGAAATTTTTCGCTGATCACCAATTTGCAGGCGATCTTCCTCGACGGCCATTTCGTCATTGAGCATACCGCCCGCAACCGTTCGGGGCGTTTCTTCAATTTCAATGGCACCGCCGGCATCTGGCGCAAGGCGGCCATCATCGACGGCGGCGGCTGGCAGCACGATACCCTGACCGAGGACCTGGACCTGAGCTATCGCACGCAAATGAAGGGCTGGCAGTTCATCTACCTCCCCGATTTCTCGGTCCCGGCCGAGTTGCCCGCGGACATCGTGGCCTTCAAAGCGCAGCAGCATCGCTGGGCCAAGGGATCGATCCAGACAGCCAAAAAGCTCCTGCCCACGATCTTCCGGGCGCGCCTGCCGTGGCGCGTGAAGTCCGAGGCCTTTTTTCACCTGGCGGCCAATTTCGCTTATCTGTTGATGGTGCCGCTGTCGGTCTCCATCCTGCCGGTGGTCCTGATGCGCCGCGACATGGACTGGGGGCAGATGTTCATTTACGACGTCCCCCTCTTTCTCATGGCCACGGCTTCCGTCGGTGCATTCTACATCGTCTCGCAGAAGGAACTCTATTCCAACTGGACCATCACCTTCCGCTACCTGCCCCTGCTCATGGGCCTGGGCATAGGACTTTCGATCAACAATTCGGTCGCCGTCATGGAAGCCCTGCTGAACAAGGAATCCGAGTTCGTGCGTACTCCCAAGTTCGGCATCGAGAAGAAAAACGACAACTGGTCGTCCAAGAAATACAAGGGCAACAAGAACCTCTTTATCACCGTGGCCGAATTGGCCCTTGGCATCTACTTCACCTTCGCCGTGATTACCTGCATCAACGAGGGCATCTGGCTCACCCTGCCCTTCCTGCTGATGTTCCAATACGGATACCTGTACATCTCCTTCCTTTCGTTCTCGACACTTTTCAAGAACAGATTGCCGGTAAAAAAAGCCAGCGTCAGCATCGCCGGCTGATCCCGGCTCCAAACATGCCCGCGCCCAAGCCGCTGCCGGTCGCGCCCCGGCCGTTTTAGGAAATCATGAGATTCAACGCCTATTTCGTCCGGCTCGCTCATTCCCAGGACAGCTTCCAGGGCAGCATCCAGCTCGGCAGGGAAACACTGGCGGTGAGTTTCCAAAAAATCAGCGGCGATCTTTTTACCGTCCATTTCAAAAGCCAGGTCGAGCTCACGTTCAGGCAGAAGATCGATTTCAAGAATGCCCGCGGCTCCTTCACGGTGCTCCTGCCCGTCCTCTCGCAATACAACCAGAGAAAGCTGAAGCGCATGGGCGAGATTCTCGCCGGCATCGAGGAGAAAGACTTTCGCGAGATCGTGCCGGCGCTGCTGTCCGTTGAAAATTTCCTGGAAATGGAAGGCCTGCTGTATTTCTTTTCGCTGGAGCGGCGGACGGCCGTCGATATGCTGACCGAACTGGAACTGGCGCGGCAAGCCAAAGTGATCAATCTCAACTACCTGTTCGTTACCTCCTGGGAGCATTTCCTGGAGAGCTTCGCCGCCATGGAAAAGGTCCTGCGCGGCGCCTACGAAGCCCGCGAGCGGACCGTCAAGTTTGCGCAACTGGAAAAGGCGGTCAAGGTCCCCCAGGAAACGGTGTTTTTCAAATACCTGCTGAAAAAAAGCAGCCAGGAATTCCCCTGCCGCATCCTGCCCCAGGCATTGATCTTTTCACAACTGCCGCTGAGCGAAGAGGAAAAAACCCGTATTGCCGACATCGAGAAGGTGCTGCGGGCGAACAAACTGCCGATGTTCACATTCGAGAATGTACAGAGAAATACCTCCTATTCCAGCAAGCAGATCAATGACGCGCTGTGGTACATGCTCAATGAGGAAAAATTCCTGCAACTGGACGAACGCTACTTCATCTTCAGCGAGGAATACGGCAAGCTTATCAACCGCCTGAAAAAATTCAAGCGCAACCAGGGCGATATCATGACCTTCGACGACCTTCGCACCATGACCGCCTACAGCCGGAAATACCTGATCGTCCTTTTTGAATACTGGGACAGGCAGAACGTTACCTGCCGGGTCGGGAACCAGAGGAAAATTCTGCTCGGGGCCTGAGCCGAGCCTTATGCTAAAATTTCCTCACGGGCAGCAAAGAAAATTCAAGTTCCAGGGCTCGGATTCAGCTCTGCCGGGTCAGGGCCGCGTTATGCCCAGGCGAACCTTGGCCGCGGACAGGATCTCGTTGTACACCTTTTCCTGTTCGGGCTGGGGCTGACCCTTGGTCTTTTCGAAAAAAACAAGATGATCGAGAAATTTAAGGGCCTTGGGCGACCAATTGTCATCGTTCAGCAGGTGGGATTCGGCCAGGTACTCGAGCGCCGAGTCGATCTCCAGGTTCTGATTCAGCAGGATGCCGAGATTGTAGGCCACCTGGGCGTTCTTTTTCAACGTATAGGAAGCCTTGAAGTTTTCGATGGCCTTGGGCATGTTCTTGATCTGATTGTACATCGTGCCCAGCAAGTTGTAATAGTCGGCGCTGGGCTTGTCCTGGTTGATGGCCTCGATGCCGCGGATGGCGTCCTCGATCTTTTCGTTCTTGCGCAGGTGCTCGCTCAATTTCACGACAAAAAACGAAGATTTTTCCGATTTGTCCAGTTTATAGGCGTCGATAGACTTGTTCAGTGCGCTGAGGGCGATCTGCGGGTCCTGGGCCTTGGCGGCCAGTAGCTGAACCTGGATGCGCAGCGCCGGCGCGGTGAAGTTGATGTCGATGGCCGAGTTGCTCTGCGACTCGCTGCGCAGCGAGTTGGAGAGCACGATGATCTGCTCGGCGTAATCGTACGCCTTGTCCAGGTCCTTCTTGGTCAGGTTGTAGGAATTCGCCAGGTACAGGTAGAGCGGCAGTTTGTTGCTGGCGTCGATCTCCTTGTAGGTCAAAGCCTTCTCGCCGAACTGGATGGTCTTGTCATACTGCTGCAGCATGTAGGTGGTCTGGGCCAGGTGGATGTACATGTACATGGAATACCGGTCTTCCTTGGCGCCGTATTTATTGAAATAGGCTTCGAGTTTCTGTATTTTTACCTGCAGGTCCTTTTCGCCGACCAGAGCGGTCCAGGAATCGACCTGATCCTTGTCCAGAGCAAAGACCATTGCCAGGTTGAGCACTATGAGCAGGACTGACAAAATAGCTGTTTTTTTCATTGTTGCTTCCTCCGCAGGGCTTGCGATTTAGATTTCATTATAATTAAAATCTTCTCCCAATGTCAATAGACGGCTGAGTCGCCGAAAATTGCCCCTGATTTGACTAAAAATGCGTTCCCCGGTACAATTGGGCCGTAATGAAGGCACGGCTATTTTTTTGCTTGCTGGTCGCCCAATTCGTTTCCCTGACCGCGCAGACGCTTACCATCACCTCTTTCGAGCTGCCCAACGGGCTGAAAGTGATACTGGCCCCCAGCAGTGGCACGCAGGCTGCCTCCGTTTGCGTCTACCACATGCGCGGCGCCCGCCAGGAGCCGGCCGACAGCCGCGGCATCTCCTATCTGTATCAATACCTGATGTTCGATGGCAACCGCAACCTCGAGCCGTTCGACCATGTCCTGTTCATCAACAAGATGGGGGGTGTGGTCAGCGGCCGGGTGAACTACGACAATGCCGTTTTCTACGACGTGCTCCCCGCCCAGGAGATCAAATTGGCCCTCTGGCTGGAAAGTGAGCGCTTGAAAAGCCTGCGCTTGACTGATGTGAACATCGATTACCACAAGAACCAGATCCATGCCCGTATCAGCAGATTGCTGGAAACGAGCCAGACATTCAAGGCCCAGACCTGGGTAAGCACCAAGGTTTTCGAAGGTTCGGCCTACGAGCTGCCGCTGTATGGCGACCTGGGCAAGCTCCGTTCCCTGAACAACGATCGTGTCCGGGAATACTACCAATATTTCCAGAACCTGGGCAATATCCTCCTGATCATCGCCGGAAGGTTCGACATCAATGAATTGCGAGCCGGCATCAACGAATTCTTTCAGGACATTCCCCCGGGCCGCCGGGCGGCAAACCCGGTTTTCAGCGCCCAGAACCAGCGCCAGAGCCATGTCTACAAAAACTGGATGGTCCCGGGCCTGAAAAAGCATTTTGTCGTTTATGGCATCAAGGCGCCGGCAAAGATCGGTTATAATTTCATGTATTTCGATTTTTTACGCTATTACCTGACCGATCCGCGCCTCGCCCGCCTGGACCATGTCCTGAACACCGTGAACGGCCTGGATATAGAGATAGCGAGCGATTTCACCGATTACATGGAGGCCAACTGCCTCACGATCCAGCTCTCCAGCGCCCGGCGCATCAACCTCGAAAAAGCCAAGTATGTCGTGGAAAAAGAGTTCCAGGCCCTGCGCAGCCTGCCCATCGGCAACAACGATCTTAGGGCCGTGCGCTCGCTGATGGAGATCGATTTCCTGAAGGGCATGGTGTCCCTGGAGGAAAGGTGCCTGCGCATCGGTGAATACTACCATATGTTCAACGAGCTTAATTTTTTCGACGCCCAATTGAAGCGCTTGCGCCGGATCACGGGTTTCGATATCCTGGAGAGCGCAAAAAAATACCTGCTGAAGGAAAACCAGGTCATCCTCAATGTCTACGGCGAATAATAAAAACCCGTTGCGCCGGGCCGGATGCCTTCTGGGGGGCGCGCTGTTTCTGCTGGCCGCGGGTCGCGGCCTGGATGCCGAGACCAGGCTCTTTTCATTTACAACGTCCAAGGGGCTTGCCGTCAAGGTGCTGCAGGACAACGACTTGCCCTTCATTCACGCCCAACTGCTGATCTACCTTGACGGCAGCGTGCAGAATTACTCTTCCCTGGCCATCGCCCAACTGGCGGTCCTGAACATGTTCGAGCGCACGCTGAACTCGCCGCCGTCCAACCTGATGGACATGCTGGAGCGCCAGGGCAGTGATTTTCAGGTCGAACAGAACCCCGAGTACGTGAAGATCAGCATGAATTTCCTCCCCGACCGGCTGGCCTCATTCTCGAAGCTGCTCAAGGAGGTCTTTACCTATCAGTCCTTTCACCTCAACAAGTTCAACCGCAGCAAGCAAAATTTCTGGCCGCTGTTCATGAAGAACCGGGATTGGAAAAAGGAGATCGCGCTGCTGCTCGCCTACCAGCAACTGATCGGCAACTTCTATTTCTCGCAGGGCTTCCTGCTCCAGGATATCCTTAACGGCATCAACATGGCCCAGCTGCGATCGTTCCTGTTAAAAACATTCCGTCCCGATAATGCCCTGCTGATCCTGAAGGGGAAGATCAATCCCTACTTCATTCTGGGCATGATCGAAAAGGACCTGCCGCAATCCGCTCCGAGCCAGGCGAAAGCCAGGCGGGAAGATATCCCGCTCAATTCCGCCCGCAAAGTCTTCATCCTGAATGTCAATTCGCAGGACCTGCCCATGGTCTACTGGTTCGACACGGCCCCGCCGGCCGCGGATCCCGCCTACCTGCCCTTTGCCATCGGCAACCACTCGCTGTTCGGCTTTCCCGGCGGGCGTATCTACCAGTCCGAGAGGAACCAGTTCCTGATGGGGGGGTACAAGGTGAATACCGAGGCTGTTTTTTTGAGGGATTTCACCTTGTTCTGCAATTCCCTGCGCGTAAATTACAGCGATCTGGAGAATTTCCTGCTGCTGGTCGAGCAGGAGAGGAAGCGCTTCGCCGTCCGCCCCATCGAAAGAAAGGAATACCTCGACGCCTTGAATTATTATGTCGGCAAGGCCCAGGTCAGGACAAGTGAATTCGCCCATGACCTGCAGGCCGAGATCGACCGCTTTCCAGGGCGCGGGGCGACAGCGACGGCGCCGCCGCGGCCCGGGCCGGAGCTGTATCAGGAAGTGAGCTTCGGACGCGTGCAGCAGGCCCTGGACGAGCAGATGGGTTCCCGGCACAAGGCCGGCAGCCGCGAGAAGGGGATCGTCGTCCTGGTGGGGAATGCCAACTTGATCGTCAGCAGTCTGAAACTATTGAAAACGGAAGCCTTGGAATTATCAATGGATTGAAAGAAGGCGGCGACCGGATTTGAACCGATGGATAGCGCTTTTGCAGAGCGCTGCCTTACCACTTGGCTACGCCGCCAATGGAGCGGGAAACGGGATTTGAACCCGCGACATCCACCTTGGCAAGGTGGCGCTCTACCGCTGAGCTATTCCCGCTCGTCGGGGTAAGAATAATCGAAAAAGGCCTATTTGTCAAGCCCCTAGGCGCAATTCGTCGCTCGCCTACCGGGCGGCGTGATCAGCTTTTGGCGGCCGTGGCAAACAGTTTTTCCAGTTCCGCCGGCAGCTCCGGGCGGCCTCTCTCATTCAGGGCCGTGCCGACGGTGCGGGCCGAAAGGGCAAGGCGCAGGTCTTCCCGGCGGTAGATATCCTGCAGAAAGACGAAACGCAGCGGCGAAACCCGTTCCAGGTTCAAGCCGATCCAGAAAGCGTCGCCGCCGCGCAGCGGCGTCTTGTAGTCCAACTCGGCGCGCACGACCACCAGGAAGATTTTCTCCCGGGTCAGGCGGTTGAAATCGATGCCGGCCGCCAGCAGAAACTCGTGGCGGCAATGTTCGAGATAGTTCTGATACACGGCATTGTTGACAATGCCCTGCACGTCACATTCGTAATCGCGGACCTTGAGGTCCAGCTTGAACCGGTAATCATGCATGGGCGGCCTCGCTGAATTTTTTTCTCTCCAAGCGGTGCGCAACCAGGTCGATCAGGGTCTTGAGTCCGACCAGCACCAGCAGCGCGCCCAGGGGCGAGCCCAGGCTGGCGGCCAGGGCGCCGCCGCCGATGATGGTCAGGTGCATGACGATCACCCGCGCATAAGGCTGCCAGAACAGCCGCGTGAAGGGAACGTTGAGATATTCGCCGCGGCCGATGAAGTTGCGCAGGTAGGAGTAGCCATGGCTGAGAAAGAGCACCAGGAGTGCAAGCCCGATCTGGCCAAGCAGGTTCGCCATGCCGGCAGCGAACATGACCATGACAAATACGCCGTGCCCCAGGGTAAAGCCGCCGTAGTGCAGCGCGAAAAAGAACATGAGCGCCTTACGGGAATCCGCCGTGACCGGCCTGCCGTTCAAGGTCATGTTCGCGTCGCCGAGCGGACCGCGGGCGCGGGCCATTTTAAAAAGATTGAAAAATCCCACCGCCAGATTTTCCACCCAGTAAAAGACAAGTATGGGCCCCACTTTCCAGTGGAGGACGATGACTCCATACAGGGGGACCATGTTGGCCGCGACCAGGGCCAGGGCCGATGATTGAAAGCGTTGGGATAAGCGTAATCGTCCAACGCCGCCGTTTCCTGCTGAAGCGGTTTCCACCGCGCCCGGCACCGCATCCGGCCCGCAGCTGCCCGGGTCAGGGTTTGTTACCGCTGCCATGGATGTGTTCGGCGGCATTCAGCATGGTCTCGGCGAATTCCCGGGCGTCTTCCAGGTCGGCGGCGTCGGGATGGCCGATGGCGCTCTGGGCTTCGCGGGCCCACGCCTGGTGCTGCGGCGCGTCCATCCACAAATCGATCATTTGGGGCTTGACCTGGCCGCGGCAACCGAACGTGCCGATGATGGTCTGGCCGCTCGACAGGCTCAAGGCATGGTAGAGGGCGCTGACCGCCTTCTCGCCGCCACGCAATGAACCGTGGGTAAGAAAAATCGCCAGTTTTTTTCCCTTCGGAATATCCTGGAAAAAGCGGACCATTTTCGCCGGGATGCTGTGGTTCTGCACCGGGGTGCCGCAGAAGATCAAGTCATAGGTGTCCAGCTCAACGGCCTGGTCGATGGCCAGCAGCTTTTTGCGGGTATGGCGCAGGCCGGCGAATATCGCTTCGGCGATCTTGCGGGTATTGCCGGTCTCGGAGTAGTAGGCGACCAGGATGTTCATGCTTCCTCCTTGCCAGGGGAATTGTAGCGGATTGTCGGGGGGATGTCCAGAATGGGGACAGGATTTGCGTGTATGTTGCTCAGCCCTCTTTTCCGCTGCCGGGGTAGCGTTTCAGCGCCAGGAAGATCCCGGTCAGGATCAAAACGGCAGCGAAAGCCTTCAGGGCGGTGGGGGCTTCATCAAGAAAAAAATAGGCCAGGATAGCTGCACCGATCGGCTCGCCCAGCGTGGCGACGGCCACGTAAGCGGCCGGCAGGTGCCCCAGGGCCCAGTTGAAAGAAGAGTGTCCCAGCAACTGCGGCAGTAGCGCCAGAAGCACGAACCAGCCGTAGGTCGAAGGCGCGAAGCCCGTCAACGGCTGGGCGGCGATAAAGGCCGCGGCCAGCAATAGCAGAGCTGCCGAACCGTAGACGACGGTCACATAGGGGACCAGCGCCAGCCCGCGACGCATGCGGCGACCGATCAGCCAGTAGCCGCTGACGGCCATGGCGCCGGTAAGGGCCAGGGCGTTGCCAAGGAGCGGCCTGGCCGAGATGGCCGCGCGGGCCTCGGCGAAACTGATGACGACGCTGCCGCACAAGGCCAGCGCCAGGCCGACGACCAGGGATGGCTTCATGGGTTCGCCGAGGACGATCCAGGAAAAGAGAGCGACCCAAAGCGGTGAGGTGGATACCAAGGCAACGGAGCTGGCGACCGATGTGTATTCCAGAGAGGTGATCCAGGTAGCGAAATGAACGGCGAGAAAGAAGCCCGCTGCCAGCAGCCAGCGCCAATCCCGCGCGTTGAGCTCGCGCAATTCCCTGCGATAGCGCAGCCAGGCCAGGGGAAGAAGCAGCAGAACGGCCAGGGAAAGGCGGAAAGCGGCTACAACGAGCGAAGGGGCATCGGCCTGGGCAAAACGGGCAAAGATCGAACCCGAAGAAACGGCAGCGATGCCGAGGAGCAGGGCCAGGCGCGGGGCGTAGGCCATGGAGCTCCCCGCCAGAGGGGCCGGGTGCCCGCTCATGAAGCGGATTCCATGAATATCTTACCTATGCTTTTCAGAAATGTGATGTCGGTTACAGCGGCCAGGATGAGCAGCAGGCCGAGGATAAGCCACAGCCAACCCAAGCGGAGCGCCGGCTTGCCAACGTACTCGCGGCATTCGGCCGTTGCCCTGCGTTTCCGTATCGCCCGCCAGCCGCCATAAGAGAGCATGGCGCCTAAAACCAGGAATGCCCAGTCGAGAATTTTCGCTTCACCTGTTGTCATTGCTTTTCCCCCGAAATTCTATTTTGCATCTTGTTGATGACGATAATCCGCCGGCAAGGCGGTTTGTCGTAACGCCTGCGGGATGCATAACAGCGGGCAGGGCCGGCCTGGGCATGGCTCAATAGTGTTTCTTCAGGCATTCAGGGCAAATGCCGTGGCTGAACCGGGCATCAGGATGACTGATCAGGTAATGCTCCACGGGGTGCCACTGGCCCTGCGCGTCCTTGATGCTCTTGCAATGCGAACAGATCGCGACCAGTCCCCGCAGCTTCTGGAGTTCCTGCAAATAGTCCGCGAGCTTCTTGTTTGAATCGCCCAGCATCTGGTTCATGAACAGGATGGCCAGGTTGTGCTGCAGCAGGTCGCGCAGGCTGGTCATCAGTTTTTCTATGGTTTCCGAATAGGCGTTGCGCTTATTGTCCAGGACGCAAAGGGTCCCGAACGGGTTGCCGTTCGGGAAATGAATGGGAAATCCAAGGTAAGAGACCATGCCCAGCTTGATGTCGGGATTGCACTTCCAGAGATCGTCGGCCAGGGCGTCGGGAACAAGGAGCTTGTCCCCTGATTTAATCACGGTTTCGCAGTAGAGACCGGACTCGTGAAAATGTTCGCCATCTCCGACATGGTAGGGATTGTCCCGGCTGTGGCTCGAGACGAAGACTTCAATTTGCGGAGCGTTCAACCGCATGATCAGGGCGGCGGGGACTTGGGTGACCTCGGCCAGTATATTGACTATCTCCTGCCAGGAATCAATGATATTTTTGGGGACGGTAACCCGTGACTGGTCTATCTGCATCGTGGTCCACTCCGTAAAGTCCCGGTTTTACCCGGACGCATGAAAGGATAGGCAAGAGCGGCCCCAATGTCAAGCCCAAGATGGCAGCAACAGGCGGTGACTTTTTATCCGGTCCGGTTCACGATCATTTCATGGTTTTCATTCGCAGCAGGTGCAGGCTGACCCCGATCCCGACCGCCAGCAGCAGGATCCTGGCCCAGAGCGCTTCCAGGGCCACCAGTCCCGAGAAGGCCAGCGTGCCCCATAACAGGGACAGGGTCGCCAGCCGGGCACGGCGCGAAATGGCGTGGTATTCGCGGTATTGCCGGATCATGCGGCCGAAGCGCTTATGGGCGATCAACCAGTTGTACAGGCGCTCGGAACTGCGAAAAAAACAGGCGGCGGCCAGGAGCAGAAAAGGGGTGGTGGGTAGCAGGGGGAGGAAAATTCCGACCGTGCCCAACCCGACCGCCAGGAGGCCGCAGGCGGTCAGCATGAATTTTTTCGCCCGCAGGCCGGGCTGCCGCCCAGCGAGGGCAGCCGCGGCCGTTTCCCCTTTCCCGTCTAGCGGCATCGATCCTCATCATGACTATGGCCGCAGGCGTCCGGCGAGCAGGAGCATTCCAGTCCCCGGGCTTTGGCAAAGGACTCGCTCCCTTCCCGAAGAGAGAAATAGACGAGACCGACGGCGCCCAGGCTGTCGGCAAAGCCGACACTGGCGAACTGGTTAAGCAGGCTTGACGCGAGCAGGACCAGGGACATGTAGATACAGGCCAGGGTGCAATTGGCATCGGCCAGAATGGGCTGCGAGCGCAGGGCGCGCCCGACCCGGCGCTTGGCCCTGACCAACGTCCACATGATCGCAATGGAGGCGGCCGCGATGACGAAGCCGGGGACAGTGGTCGCCGGCTCATGGCCTTTGGCCAGACTGTAACCCGCCGACAGGCCCAGGCCGACTGCGAGAATGTAAAACGAGGCCCCGGTTATGCGCAGGGCGGTGCGCTCGAAACGCGATCGTTGCCCCTCGCGGTCATGGCGGATGCGCAGCACCATCGCCAGGATGCCGATCCCGGACATGACCTCGATGAAGGAGTCGACCCCGAAGCCGAACAGGGCGAGCGCCTCGTCCTGAATGCCGAAGCAGATCGAAACCAACCCTTCGGCCAGGTTGTAGGCGATTGTGAAAACGGCCAGCCACAGAGCCTGTCGCCAATAGCGGTCGGTGCCGGCTGTCTGGTTGTTCATGAACTGAAGGGTCTGCAAGGGCGGCGCCTCAAATGAACGCGCCCCTGGCGACCGTGATGCTCCTGCCGCCGACGGAAGCATGGATGCGGCCGGTTCGCTCTTCCGCCCGCAGCAGCAGCAGGGAAGGCCGGTCGATCTCATAGCCCTGCTCGCTGCGGATATCGATGCGTTCGTTTTTAAAATAACGATGCTTGACCAGGTATCCGGCCAGGGAACCGCTGCCGCTACCCGTGGCCGCAAGCATGTGCGGACATTTCTCGCAGGCGATGCCGCAGACGCCGATCTTCATGCTGCTTTTTCGCGGCGGCAGGCTTAAAAGCGGAAAAGCAGGCCCCCGCCGACGCTCAATCCGCCAATGGGGAGCGTGATCTCGGGGACATTGCCGGAGCTGGGGGCGAAGGCGGCGTTTCCCGAAAGGTAGCGCGCTTCCAAAAAGACACCCAAACTCTTGGCGAAGAAATAATTCAACCCCGCCCCGGCGTTGAACCCGAAGCTGCTCTTCTTGCCGTTTTCCGTGGAAAGCGTCATGGTCACGGAGGTGTTGGGGAACACATCCTGGATCGCAACCGTGTTGATGATGTCGGCGCTGGAGTTGAAATAAGCCGGGCCGGCGAACAGATTGACCGTGAATTTGCTGACGCTGATCCTGTAGATGAAATTCAGATAAAGGATGGTGGCTTTCACATCAGAGGCATACGCGCCCGTGGCCGTGCGCGGTGCGTTGAATACATAAGGATGGGGCACGGCGGCATTCAGGCTGGCGTCGAGGTCGTTGCTGAGAATGATGGCTCCCAGGCCGACGCCCATGGACTGGTTCAGGTTGTAGCCGACGCCCAGGTCGATGTTCGTGCTTTTCCCCGCCTGGCTCGCCAGGTCGAAGGTGATGTTCTCTCCGTACAGCGGTTCGGTCCACGACTGGTTTTTACTGGTTTCGGTCATGCCCATGGCATAGCCGACCCGGACGAACAGCTTCGCGGGCTTGGCTTTCTGCGATTTTGCCTTGCTGATGGCCGGGCTCGCTTTTTTCTTGGCGGGCGGTGTTTTTTTTGTACTGCCGGCCGCGGGCAGGACCAGGGCCAGGGACAGGAGCAGGCACGCGAAAATGATTGTTTGTTTTTTCATGATTTCCCCGTTTCAGTTTACGGTCCAGCCGATGGCCTGCATGGACTTGATTGCCTGTTGCATCTCGTTGCTGGTTGAGCCGTAGAGGTTGGTCGCGGCCTTGAGAATGGCGTTCGCCGCGTCGATGAACCTGGCCCCGGGGGTCAGGTAGCTCGTGAAGGCCAGGTAATAGATCTTCGTGGCCTTTTCCACGCCGATGCCGGTGACGGCGACGTGGGATACCGGGTTGGTGCCGCCGCTGGCCAGGAGATAGTAGGCGTGTCCGTATATCGTGCAGTTGGTGTGGACGCCGCCCCAGTCCCCGGCCGCGGTGTTGGGCAGGTTCTTTTTTTGCGTGAGGTGGCACGGGTCACCGGCCAGGTTGGGGTTGACCAGGTTGCGCAGGGCGTAGCCGTAGTTGGTAAAAATGTCCTCGCCCATGTAGTAGTCGGCCTGGGAAAAGCCGGAGCCCGCCGGCTGCCACTGGAATTCCACGGCAGTGCCCAGGATGTCGGAGAAGGCCTCGTTCAGTGCCCCGGATTCGTTGGCATAGATCAGATCGGAGGTAAACTGGGTCACGCCGTGGCTGAACTCGTGGGCGATGACGTCGAGCGCCGCCGCGGTCTGGAATTTGTATTTGCCGGGGTCGAGAAAGTACATCGTCAGGGTGTTGCCGTTCCAGAAAGCGTTGTCGGTACCGCCGGCGTAGTGGACGATGGCCTTGATGGGCAGGTTTTTGTTGTCGAGGCCCTTGCGGCCGAAGACCTGGTAGTAATAATGATAGGTCAGCCCCATGTAGGCGTGGACGTTGTTCGACGCCCGGTCCTGTTCCCAGTCGTTGTCCGTGTCGGTCAGCACCTGGTTGGCGACCTTGTAAAAAGTGTACTGCTTGACGGGACGGTTCTGGGCCTCGTCCATCAGCCAGTACTTGCCGTTGCTATAGTTGGTTGGCAATTTGAGCTTTTCGCCGTGGACGCCGAGGCCGGTGCCGATGGTCAGCGTCTCCGTCTTGATGTTCGAATAGGCGAGCAGGACCTCGCCGCTGCGGGCGTCGATGATGCCGACCATGTCGAACGATTCCCCGCGCTCCAGGTTGACGCGGTAGGCCAGGCGCAGGTCGTCGTCGCTCACCGGGTAGATGACCAGCGCGGGCCCGCTGCCGGCCAGGTTGAGATCACGATCTCCCAGTGACTGGCGGAAAAAGTCGGCGGCCTGCTCGCCGCTAAGCGCGGGCCGCAGGTCCAGCGCCGCCACCGTGAAGTACTCCCCCTCGATCTCCTGGAGAATGCCGTCCTTCACGTGCTGGATGATCTCGCCGCCGATCACTTCCAGCCCTTGATGATGCTGCCGGAAGCGGCGCTGCTCCATCCCGGTCAGGGAATCCTCCTGGACGCGAAGCAGGCGCAGGTTGTTGCGCGCGATCTCGGCGTAGAAATAGATGGCCTCGCCGGCGCTGGCGGCGAACAGGCGCAGCGGGTAAGGCAGCGGGGGCGCCTCAAAGACGCGCAGGTCTTCCCCTGCGGGGGGGGTGACGAAGGTCCGGCCCACTCGAGCCCCGGGCAATGTCAAACACACGAGCATCAGTATCGTTGCCGTTATCAGGATATTTTTCATTCGCCCCTCCTTGAGAGCTAATATGCAACCGTGAAAGTCGTATTTAAATGCTTTTTAACGATAAAGTCAATATGGGAAAACGTATTTCAAGGGAAACAGGATCAGGTCATGTCGCCCGGTCTTTTATGGAGAAGAAACCTGTCGTAAAGGGCCAGTCCGATCATGGAGACCAGGCCCATGCCGGAAACGATCAGCCAGATGGCGGTGGGGTTGGCGGGCAGGCCCTTGGCCGTCGGGTTGGAGATGAAGGTCTCGAACAGGCGGCCGCCCAGGGGCGCGCCCACGATCGAACCCAGCGCCACGGGCAGGTTGGCGTAGCCCAGGTAGAGGCCTTCCTGTCCCTTGGGGGCGATGGCGCCGATGTATTCGTAGATGCGCGGCGAGGCGAACATCTCGCCCAGGGCCATCGAGGCGATCGACACGACCAGGAAGATCCCGGCGACGGGCAGCAGCACCTGGAAGCTGCCGAAGCGCAGCAGGGAGACTTTCAGCGTGATGTCGGCAAAAAGCACTGGGGCCAGTATGTTGACCAGCATGCCGCTGGTGGTGACCAGAACGCCGAAGATGATCGAACGCACCGGCGTCCACCTCTTGGCCAGCTTGGTGATGAGCAGTTGCAGGGAGACGATCATGATCGGGTTGACCAGGGTATAGAGCTCAACCGGAGCCTCGGGGTCGACCCAGCGCAGGAACAGCGGCATGAGGTTGTACAGCTGGACGTAGAGGATCCAGAACATGCCGATGACCACCAGGAAGAAAACGAACTTCCAGTTCTTCAGCACGGTGATGATGCCAAGCAGCGCCTGGCTCAGCGTCTTTTTCTGCACGGCCTGGCCGTCTTTCTTGCCGTCGGCGACGTACTGCGGTTCGCGGTAGACGAACAGGACGATCAGCAGGCCGACGATGGCGAAGGCGAAGGCGACCGGGAAGAAAATGGCCGGGATGCCCGCCGCGCGGCGCACGAAATAGGAGACGCCACGGCCGCTGATCGAGCCGATGTTGATGACCATGTAAAAAATGCCGAAGCCGAGGGTGGCGCGCAGGCCCGACGTCTTTTGCACCGTGCCGGCGATGCATGGCTTGACGATCGAGCCGCCCAGGCCGATGAGCACGACGCCCAGAAGCACGGGGATGGTGTAGTTGCTGCCGGCCGGCAGGAAGCCCTGCACGTTGCCCATCACCAGGTAGCCCAGCGAGAGCATGACGAAGGCGACGACAAGGGAGCGCTTGAAGCCGTACTTGTCCGCCAGCGTGCCGCTGACGATGGGCAGGAAGTAGATCAGCCCCCAGAGGAGCGAGCCGTTGATGAAGGTGGCGAAGGTCGGGCTCATGCCCAGGACCTCCTTCAGGTAGATGACCACGAACGAGGCCATGGCGTAGTAGGCGCCGCGTTCGAACAGCTCGATGGTATTGGCTGTCCAGAAGGTGGCGGGGAACCCCGCGGGTTTGCTTTCGGGCGAATTCATGGAGACCTCCGGGTTAGTTTTTTATGGCGATGCCCAATTCGTCGAGCTGGCGCTGGGAAACGGCGCTGGGCGAGCCGGTCAGCAGGCAGAGCGATGAGGTGGTCTTGGGAAAGGCGATGATCTCGCGGATCGAGTCCTCGCCGGTCAGCAGCATCATCAGGCGGTCGAAGCCCAGGGCTATGCCCAGGTGCGGCGGCGCCCCGAACTTGAGGGCGTTGAGGAAAAAGCCGAATTTATCCTCGATCTCCCTGTCGGCCAGGTTGAGCATCTGGAACACTTTTCGTTGCAGGGCGATGTCGTGGATCCTCTGGCTGCCGCCGCCGATCTCCACGCCGTTGAGCACCAGGTCGTAGGCGATGGCCTTGACCGCCAGCGGCTCGCTGTCAAGCAGCGCCATGTCCTCGGGGCGCGGTGCAGTGAAGGGATGGTGGTTGGAGTCGAGGCGCTTCTCTTCCTCATTGTAGAAGAAAAGGGGAAAGTCGGTCACCCAGAGGAACTCCAGCCGCTCCTTGTCCTGGAACTTCGCGCCCAGAAGTTCGCGCAACTTGCCGGCCAGGAACAGCGCCTGGGGCTCGGCGTCGGCGACCAGCAGCAGCAGCGCGCCGGGATCGATTTTCCTTTTTTCAAAAAGGGCGGCCATGGCCGTCGGGGCCACCTTCAGCGAGGACTTGAAGCCGTCCTCGGCCTTCTTCATCCAGATGACACCCTTGCCGCCCAGTTTTTTCGCCGTCTCGTTGATCTCGTCGAGCTGCTTGCGCGAGAAAGCGCCGGCGGCGGGAATGGCCAGGCCCTTGACCTTCGCCCCCGCGGCCAGCGCGGTGTTGAGGAGCTCGCTGTTCCAGGCGGAGGCCTCCAAAGTGAAATCCTCGATCGTATAGGGGATGCGCAGGTCGGGCTTGTCCGAGCCGTATTTCGCCAACGCTTCCTTGTAGGGCAGGCGCCGGAAGGGCAGGGCCAGGTCATGGCCGCGCATGGCGAAGATCTCGCGCACCAGGCGCTCGATGATGGCGAACAGCTCCCCGTGCTCGGCGAAGCTCATCTCGATGTCGATCTGGGTGAACTCGGGTTGGCGGTCGGCGCGCAGGTCCTCGTCGCGGAAGCAGCGCGTGATCTGGTAATAGCGCTCGAAGCCCGAGACCATCAGCAGCTGCTTGAACTGCTGCGGCGACTGGGGCAGGGCGAACATCTTGCCCTTGTAGATCCGCGACGGCACCAGGTAGTCCCGCGCCCCCTCCGGGGTGGCGTTGGTCAGCATCGGGGTCTCGATGTCCAGGAAGCCTTCTTTGTCGAGGAAATTGCGGGCCAGCAGGTTGACCTTGGAGCGCAGCTTGAAGTTGCGCTGCATGTCCAGGTTGCGCAGGTCGATGTAGCGATGCTTGAAGCGCAGCTCCTCGGAGACGTTGGCGCGGTTCTCCGGGACAAAGGGCGGCACGGCGGACTGGGCCAGGATGTCGATGCCAACGGCGATGAGCTCCACCTGGCCGCTGGCCAGGTCGGGATTGGGCCTGGCGCGCTTGACGACACGGCCGCTCACGGCCAGGACCGTCTCCTTGCCGATGTTCCTGAGTTGCCCGGGGTCGGAGAAGGTCTCGTTGACCACGATCTGCAGCAGGCCTTCGCGGTCGCGCAGGTCGATGAAGGTCAGGCCGCCCAGCTCGCGCATGTTGTTCACCCAGCCGTAGACGGTAAGGCTTTGGCCGGCATGTTCCTCGCGAACGGCGCCGCAATAAATTTCGCGCTTCAATAGTTTTGTTTCAGCCATGCGTTCAGGTCCTTGAGGGGGATTTTGATCTGTTCCTGGGAGGCCATGTCTTTGATGGAAACCGACTCGCTCTGGATCTCGTCCGCGGCCAGGATCAGCGTGAAGGCGGCCGCGACCTTGTCGGCCTTCTTGAACTGCTTCTTGAGGTTCTTGCCCTGATAATCGATGGCGACCGGGAAGCCTTCCTCGCGCAGGGCCTGGGCCAGCTGCACGGCGTGGGCCAGCCACTGCGGGTCCTGGTAGGCCACGAACAGCGCCTTGGGCCGGGAGGGCTGCAGGTGCTCCAGGTGCAGGATGACGCGCTCCATGCCGGCGGCGAATCCGATGCCGGACATGTCGGGGCCGCCCAGCTCGCGGATCAGGCTGTTGTAGCGGCCGCCGCCCAGCAGGGCGTTCTGGGCGCCCAGCTGCCCGGAGGTGATCTCGAAGGCCGTCTTGGTGTAGTAGTCCAGGCCGCGCACCAGGCGCGGCTCGAGCCGGAACGGCACGTTCATCCAGCTCAAGGCCTCGCGCACGGCGGCGAAGTGGTCGCGGCATTCGGCGCACAGGTGGTCGCCGATCAGCGGGAAAGAGCGTGAGGCGTCGGCGCAGCCCGGCTGCTTGCAGTCGAAAATGCGCAGGGGGTTGATTTCGATCTTGCGCTGGCAGTCGGGGCACAGGCGTTTTTCCCCGGCGCGGGCCGCCTGGCGCAGCAGCTGCTGGTACGCCGGCCGGCATTGGGGGCAGCCCACCGAATTCAGGTCGAGCTGCAGTTCGGCGATGCCGATCTTTTTCAGGAAATCGACGGCTGAAAAAATCACCTCGGCGTCGACCTGCGGCGAATCGTCGCCGAAGACCTCGACGCCAAACTGCTGGAACTGGCGGTAGCGCCCCTTCTGCGGCTTGTCGTAGCGGAACATGGGGCCGATGTAGTAGAAGCGCAGCGGCGCCATGGTCTCGAAGAGGTTGTTCTCGATGGCCGCCCGCACCACCGAGGCGGTGTTCTCGGGCCGCAGCGTCAGGCTGCGGTCGGCCTTGTCCCGGAAGGTATACATCTCTTTCTGCACCACTTCGGTCTCGCTGCCGATGCCGCGGCTGAACAGCTCGCTGTGCTCGAAGATCGGCGTGCGGATCTCCTGGTAGAGAAATTTCCCGTAATACGAGCGGATGGCGGCTTCCAGGTACTGCCACTTGTGGACCTCGGGCGCGAAGATGTCGCGCGTTCCTTTGGGTGCGTTGATTTCGCTCATAGGTACCCCAGTGATTTTAACGTATCCATGGTCTTCTGGTTCAGTGAATCCTGCTTGCGTTTGTTGGCGGTGATGATGCGGGAAACCCGCAGCAGCGAGTTTGTCATTTCCGAGCGCTGGCCCGAGGGGTCGCCGCCCGCATGCAAATCGCTGGTGCCGAAGCGGTCTTTTTCCAGGTTGTAGAACTCCAGGCTGCGTTCCGTCCTTCCGGGATAGAAGATGGCCTGCCAGGGGAAACGGACCACCGCGAAGGCGTCGAAATAGGACTCGGGAGAGTAGGTCTCCTGGAAGAGCCTGGGATCGGTGCCGCCGGAGAGGGCGTCACTCCCGGCCATGTGCCTGGGCTTCCTGGCGCCGATGAGGGAGAGCAGAGTCGGAGCGACGCTGAAATTGGAAACCAGGTCGGCGCTGACCCGGCCGCCGCGGACGTTCCTGCCGCTGACAAAGAAGGGCACGTGCGTGTAGGCCTTGTTCAGGTAATGGATGTGGCCGAAATGCGAGCGGTATTCCCCCAGCCCCTCGCCGTGATCGCCCATGACCAGGAATGTCGAACGCTCGTAAAGCCCCGCTTTTTTCAAATGGTCGAGCAGCAGGCCGATCTGGGAGTCGAGGTAGCGCACTTCTTGCTCGTAGCCGCTGCGCCTGGCCTCCGGGCTGGTCTTGACCTGGTATTTGAACGCCAGCTCAGCCCGGCAGGGCGCGTTGCCGCGGTTGGTCACAACCAGAGTGGAACGGGTCGATTGCGTGTTGAACGTGACCAGGCCGTAGCGTTCGCTGCGCCGCGATAGATCGGGCGATGGGGCCATGGCGATGGTTGCGCTCGCGTCCGCGTCCGCGTCCAGCGACCGGACCTGCAGGTCGGAGTAGCCGATGCCGGCAAACGCCCCGTTGGCGCCGAGCGAGGCGGGCGGCTCCGTTTCCAGGCCGATGACGGTCTCGCCCAACGGCAGCAGGAGCGGCAGACGCAGCACCGGCTGCTCGATGCTCGGACCGCTGTACAGCACGTCGTCGCCCTGGGTCACGGTAAAGCGCGCGCCGTCGCCCGGGGGGAAGTAGGGCTCATGGGGATCGGAATAGTGGAGCCAGATGAATGACTTGCCGTTCTTCAGCTTGTCGACCAGGGCGAAGGCGTCGCGGTTCACCTCGGCGGCGGTCCTGTACCACAGCCCGGGCCTGAAGTTCTCCAGGTAATGATCGAAGCCCTTGGCCAGCCCGAAGTCGCGGTTGAGCACGGCCAGGGAAATGACGGCGCCGGTGGCGTACCCTTTCTTTTTCATGATCTCGGCCAGCGTCGGGTAGGGGACGGTCCGCTTCTGCCCGTTGTTGAAAATCTTGAACACATGGGGGGGCAGGGAATAGAACATGGCGGCGTGGCTGGGGGCGGTAATGGGAATGACGGTGTAGGCGTTTTCGAAGCGCACTCCGGCGGCGGCCAGGGCGGCCAGGTTCGGGGTGAGCGAGTTTTCCGGCGGCCCGTAATCCAGGGCGTCAGCGCGGGTCGTATCCAGGGTGATCAGGAAAATATGCTCGGGGGCGGGGCGGCCGGCGAAAAAGATCAAAAAAAAAGCCAGCAGAACCAGGGGCGGCAGCAGCCAGAGCAGTTTTCTTTTCATTTGCCGAAAGCGTCACGGATGGCGGCGAAGACCGTTCCCTGGTCATAGGACAGCACCTTGGTGTTGCCGACCGTGGCCATGAAATTGGCGTCGCCCTGCCAGCGCGGGACGACATGCTGGTGGAAATGGTCCTTGACGCCGGCGCCCGCCGCCTTGCCGATGTTCATGCCGATATTGAAGCCGTCCGGGTGAAAGTTTTCCCGGAGGATGGCCAGGGCGCGCCGGGTCAGCTCCCACATCTCGCAGAGGTCGGCGGCGGCCAGCAGTTCCGGGGAAGCCAGGTGGGCGCGCGGCGCGACCATCAGGTGGCCGGAACTGTAGGGGTACTTGTTAAGCAGCACGAAGAACGCTTCGCCGCGGTAGCAGACCAGGGAGGAGGGGTCGTCGTCCTGCAGCGCCCGGCAGAACACGCAGCCATCCGCGTTGCCGGCCTGACCGGAGATGAATTTCCAGCGCCAGGGGGCCGACAGGAACTTCATCTCTGGGCTCCCGCCCCGGACCGCCGCTCCGTCATTTTTTTTTGTCCAGCTCGTTCTGCAGCAGGTCGCCGATGGTGGTGACCGAATCGTCCTCGGCTTTCATGTATTTCTGCAGTTCTTCCCGCTCGCGGACCTTGGTCAGCGCCCGCAGGCTGAGATAGACCTTCTTGCGATCGAGCTCGATGCGCGAGATCAGCGCCTCGATCTTGTCGCCGAGCTTGAATTTCTGTTCCAGCTCCTGCAGGGTGATCTTTTCCTCGTCGATGTCGCCGATGCGGATGAAGCCCTCGATGCTGCGCGTGAGCTCGACGGTGACGCCGGCGTCGTTGATCTTGCGCACGGTCACCTCGACGGCGCTGCCCGGCTTGTGCTTGGAGAAAAATGTCCGCCACTCGTTCTCGGCCAGGTGCTTGATGCCCAGCTGCACCTTGGAGTTGCGGTCCAGCTCGTCGCTGATGATCATGGCGTCGATCTCTTCGCCCTCTTTCATGAACTCTTCAGGGGACTCGATATGGTGGTAGCTGATGTCCGAAATCTTCACCACGCCTTCGACCCCGGCTTCCAGGCCCAGGAAAACCCGCGACTTGAGGATTTTTTTCACCTTGGCCTTGACGATCTCGCCGCGCTTGTGCTTTTCCAGGTATTTTTCCTCGGGGCGCGTCTCCAGCTGCTTCAGGCCCAGCTTGATCTTGCGCTCTTCCTTGTTGATTTCGATCACCTGCACCCAGAGCTTGTCGCCCACGGCAACGTATTCCTCAACCGAGGTCGGCCGCCCCTCCCAGGTCAGGTCGGAGATGTGCAGCAGGCCCTCGACCCCTTCCTCCAGCTCGATGAAGGCGCCGAAGCTGACGATCTTGACCACCTTGGCGACCAGGCGCTTGCCCAGGGGATACTTCGTCTCGATGCCGAGCCAGGGATCGGTGAAGCGCTGCTTGATGCCCAGGGATATCTTTCCCCGCTCCTTGTCGATCTCGAGCACCTTGACTTCGATCTCGTCGCCCTTGCGCAGCTTTTCGCGGGGGTGGTTGATGCGGCCGTAGGAAATGTTGTCCTTGTGCACCAGCCCCTCCAGGCCGCCGAGGTCGACGAAAGCCCCGTAGTCCACGATCGAGGTCACGATGCCCTTGGCCGTCTGGCCGATGGCGAGCGACTCCAGAAGCAGCTTCTGCTTTTCCTGCTTCTCGTCCTCGAGCAGGATGCGGCGCGAGACGGTGCCGCTTTTTTCCTTCTTGTTCAGCTTGACGACCAGGAACATGAAGTCCTTGCCCAGCATTTTTTTGGGGGCCTTGACCTTCTGAATGTCCACCTGGCTCATGGGCAGGAACATCTCCACGCCCATATCGACGATGTAGCCCTTTTCGTCGGGAGTCAGCTTGGTAATGCGGCCCTGCAGCGGCTCGTTCTTCTTGTAGGCGTGGAAAATGTTTTCCCAGCCTTCCTGTTCGTCGAGCTGCTTCTTGGAAACGATGATGTATCCTTCCTTGAAGTTGACGTTTTTGGCCAGCACCTTGATCGTGTCGCCGACCTTGTATTTCATGTTGCCGTCCCAGTCCAACAGCTCCTCGCGGTCGAGGATGCCCTCGGTTTTCTGGCCGATGTCGATGACCACGCGATTCTCGACGATGTCCACGATGCGCCCCTCGAGGGCGGCGTTGGACCCTACGGACTTGAGGTCGTACTCTTTCACCAGTTCAGAGAAGTCCTCCGGGTTCTTCTCGATGGTGTCGTTTGTGTCTGACATGTTGCGTCTCCTTAAGCGTTTATATTTTCTGCAAGAATTTTTTTACGTTGTCCAGTTCCTGCGGCGAGGTGGAAGCCCCGGCGCTGAGGCCGATGGAACGGTATTTCTTCAGCCTGGCCAGGGTTCGGGCGCCGCGCAGGTCGTCGCAGGTCTCGATCTGCATGACGTTGCGATTGTGCTCCCTGGCGATCTGGTAGAGCTTCTTGGTGTTGGAAGAGATCTTGCTGCCCACCACGATGACGGCGTCCACCTTGGGCGCGAGCTTTCTCACCGCTTCCTGGCGCTCCTGGGTTGCCCGGCAGATGGTGTTGAACACGTGGAGCTTGTCGGCCTTGTCCATCAGCACGGCGACGACCTCCTTGAAGAAAACGGTGTCCAGCGTGGTCTGGGCCACGACGCTGATCTCGCGGCTGCGGGGCAGCGCCCGGGCCGCGGCCAGGGAATTGATGATCCGCACCCTGGGGGCGTAGCTGCGGGCGGCGACGATCTCGGGATGGTCCTTGTCGCCCACGATCAGCACCGGGCTGTTGTCGCGGCCCAGCTGCTCGATGATTTTCTGCCCTTTTTTGACCAGCGGGCAGGTGGCGTCCAGGGTGGGGATGTTTTTCCGCTGCAGGCGGCGTTCGATATCGCGGGGAATGCCGTGGGTGCGGATGCACAGGGTTTTGTCGCCGGCGACATCGCCGACCCGGTCCACGTGGCGAATTCCTTTCGCCGCCAGCTCTTTCAGGACCGGGATATTGTGGATCAGGGGCCCGAAAGTCTGGATCATTTTTCCCTGGCGATGGTATTCGTTGATCAATTTCAAGGCTCTTTTAACTCCAAAGCAGAATCCCGCCTGCTCAGCAACTGATATTTTCATGGATGAAAGGCCAATCATATAATATTATGGCCGTTATGTCAATCCCGCAGGCGCCGATGCGCCTTCGGGACGCGGCTTGACAACCCGGCGGGGATGGCTTATAAAAATGGCGGAGGTATCCCCCCATGACGCTGAATCTTGACCAGGCCCGGCGCCTAACCCTGCCCGCCGAACTGCCCGCGAAAAAGGACTTCGTTCCCGGCATCCGCCGCGCCCCTGACCGCGGCTTTCAGCTGAGCGCCGCCCAGACCAAGACCGCCCTGAAAAACGCCCTGCGCTACGTTCCGGCCACCCTGCACCGGGAGATCGCCCCCGAGTTCCTGGAAGAGCTCCTTACGCGCGGCCGCATCTACGGCTATCGTTACCGCCCCCAGGGCAGCCTGAAAGCCAAGCCCGTGGGCGAATATCCCGGCAAGATCCTGGAAGCCAAAGCTTTCCAGGTGATGATCGACAACAACCTCGATTTTGACGTCGCCCTCTATCCCTATGAATTGGTGACCTATGGCGAGAGCGGCCAGGTGTTCCAGAACTGGATGCAGTACAACCTGATCAAGCTCTATCTGCGGGAAATGACCGACCGCCAGACCCTGGTGGTCTATTCGGGCCACCCGCTCGGCCTCTTCGAGTCCGGTCCCGAGGCGCCGCGGGTGATCTCCACCAACGGCATGCTGGTGGGCATGTACGACAACCCGGCCGGCTTCGCCCAGGCCGCGGCCATGGGCGTTTCCAACTACGGGCAGATGACCGCCGGCGGCTGGATGTACATCGGCCCGCAGGGCATCGTCCACGGCACCTACCTGACCCTGCTCAACGCCGGGCGCATGTACCTGAACGTCCCGGCCCACAAGGACCTGGCCGGCGTGGTCTACCTCAGCTCGGGCCTCGGCGGCATGAGCGGCGCCCAGGCCAAAGCCGTGGAAATCGCCGGCGGCATCGGCGTGCTGGCCGAAGTCGACCTCTCGCGCATCGAAACCCGGCACAAGCAGGGCTGGGTGGCCAGGATATCCGCCGATCTCGACGAAGTGACCCGCTGGATAGAGGAGTATCGCAAGTCGAAAAAGCCGGTCTCCATAGCCTATCACGGCAATGTCGTCGACCTGTGGCAGCACATGCTCGACCGCGGCATCGCCGTCGAGCTGGCCTCCGATCAGACCTCTTGCCACGACCCCTACGGCGGCGGTTATACCCCGGCCGGGACCAGTTTTGAGGAAGGCAGGCGCCTGTTGCGGGAAAACCCCGGCGAATTCCGCAAAAAAGTCGACGCGTCGCTGGTGCGGCAATACCGCCTCATCCAGAAAATGGCTGCCCGCGGCACCCGCTTCTGGGACTACGGCAACTCGTTCCTGAAGGCGGTGTTCGACGCCGGCGCCGTCGATGTGGCGGCCAACGGCCGGGACGAAAGCGACGGCTTTGTCTTCCCCAGCTACGTCGAACACATCATGGGGCCGCTGTGCTTCGATTTCGGCTACGGTCCGTTCCGCTGGGTATGCCTCAGCGGCAAAGCGGAAGACCTGGAAAAGACCGACCGGGCCGCCATGGACTGCCTCGATCCCGACCGCCGGGCCATGGACCGCGACAACTACGAGTGGATCCGCAATGCCGGCAGCAATAAGCTGGTGGTCGGCACCCAGGCGCGCATCCTTTACGCCGACGCCGAAGGGCGGGTGCGCATCGCCCTGAAATTCAACGAAATGGTGCGCCGGGGCGCGGTCGGTCCGGTCATGCTCGGCCGTGACCACCACGACGTCTCCGGGACCGACTCCCCTTTCCGCGAGACGGCCAACATTCGCGACGGCAGCAATCTGACGGCCGACATGGCCGTGCACAACTTCGCCGGCGATGCCGCCCGCGGCATGTCCATGGTCGTCCTCTCCAACGGCGGCGGCGTGGGCATCGGCAAGTCATTTAACGGGGGCTTCGGCCTGGTGCTGGACGGCAGCGAGGCCAAAGACCGCATCATCCGTTCGGCCATGGAGTGGGACGTGATGAACGGCATCGCCCGCCGCGCCTGGGCCCGCAACGACAACGCCATGGCGACGGCCGCCGCCTGGAACGCCGCCCACCCCGATCGAGGCCTGATCACCCTGCCCCACCTGGCCGACGAAAAGCTGGTCGACGAGCTAGTTGACGGGCGATACCCGAAAGCAAAATAGTGATAGTGGTAGTGTTCAAAGCGGCATTGAACTTGGTATACGGTTGACGGTTCACGGTAGACGGTGAACGAACTGTAATAAAGCACCAAGCGCCAATTACCGAAACTGCGCACTTTCTTTCTTTCCCTCTACCGTCTACCGTACACGTACACCGAGTGCTGTTTTCTTACTTTTGCCTTTTTACTTTTGCCTTTTGCCTTTTTCCCCCGCTTCCCTATCGCCTATGGCTTCAAGCCTATCGTCTACAGCCTCACGCAAGGCCTTGAACCTCACCCTGTTTTGACCTACAATGCATTTTTGCGAATACGCGAGAAGGAGAAAGGTGCATGGCACTGGTAAAAAAAGGCAAAGACCTCTGGTTCTTCGAGGACCTGTACAGCGATACGACCTACGGATTCAAGGTCTCCAGGGTGATCGTTCCCGAGACCGATACCGGTTTCCAGAAACTGATGATACTGGAGACCGACCGCTTCGGCCGCGTGCTGGTGCTGGACGGCATCGTGCAGCTGACGGAGGAGGACGAGGGCATCTATCATGAATGGATCGCCCACTGGCCCCTGTTCGCCCTGAATAAACCGGCGAAGCACGTGCTGATCATCGGCGGCGGCGATTGCGGCGTGGCCCGCGAGGCGCTGCGCCACAAGTCGGTTGAAAAGGTGACGATGGTGGAGATCGACCGCATGGTCTGCGACCTGTGCCGCCGGCACATGCCCTCGGTGAGCGAAGGCGTGTACGCCGACCCGCGCTTCAAGCTCATCATCGGCGATGGCGCCGAGGTGATCCGCCAGATGAAGGGCAAGTGCGACGTGATCGTCATTGATTCCACCGATCCCATCGGCCCGGCCCAAAGCCTGTTCAATACCGATTTCTACCAGAGCGTTTATGACGCCCTCACCGAGGGGGGCATCACCATCCACCAGACCGGGGCGCTGATCCTGCAGCCGTTCGAGGCGCCGGGCAGCTGGCGGCAGATCGAGCGCAGTTTCGACGATGTCCGCGTGGTGCAGTTCGCCAATATCAGCTATATGGGCGGCCCGTTCAGCCTGACCGCCGGCTCCAAGGGCAAGGGGGTCTTCAGGAACGCCGAACGCAACGCGTTGCGGGCTTACAAAAAGGCCGGCTTCAAAACCTCCTGGTATTCGCCGCTGATTTCGGCCGTCCCCTATCCCGAGTTTCAGAAGCGCCTGGAAACCGACAAGTACGGCGAAGAGATCGTCATGGACATCGATCTCCCCGCCAACAGCGCCCCCGGCGCCGCCCAGGTGGCCAAGTGGGCCACCCGGACCTGTGAGGCCATCAAGATGAAGGCGTTCGGCGAGCCGACTTATGCCGATCCCAAGCTGGGCGAAGGGGCGACCCTGGTCCAGTACGTGGAGACCAGCGCCATCAATTACCGGCGCTACGGCCGCGTGGCGGCGCTCAATTGCTTCACCTGCGCCTACCTGCCCGTGGAAGACGCCATCCGTTCGTCGCTCGATTACTTCAAATCGGGAAAGGCCCTGTGCTGGCACCTGCCGCGCGGCTCCTTCAGCGACATCAAAAAGATCAGGAAAAATACCCGCATCTTCGAATATGACCGCAAAAGCAACAAGGCTTCCGCGGCCCTGCTGCCGCGCCTGGTCGATAGCGCCGAAGCCTTCGCTCCCGGGTTCCCTTTTTTCAAGGAGCGGGGAGCGGCCGAATTCGAGCTGGTCATGGACATCTATGATTGCGAATACGACAAGATCTCTTCGTCCCCCGCCGTGGCTCGCTGGGCCGGGGTGGAATTCCCCAAGCTGACCGGTCTGAAAACGGTCGGCAAGGCTGACGCCCCTGATTTCGGCCACGCCAAAAAGAAAACGGCCGGCCCTTCGGTGGTGCAGCTGCTCAAGGGCGGCTCGAATATCAGCCATTATTCGGTGAACTGGCTCATGATCGTGGTCAATGTCGTGGCCAGGCAGGAATTCAACCTGGAGAAAGCGATCCGCGGGACCATGAAGTATTTCAAGGGGAAATATGCGGTCTGCTGGCTGCTGCCCCGGGGAAACACCGACCAGCCCCTGAAGAAAGTCGCCGACTCCACCTGCGTTTTTTTGGTAGAGGCCAAATAAAGTCGGCCTTTACCGCGAGCGGCTTTTTTACTGAAATTTTCCAGGCGGGCTGTTTTAATTAAAATTAACTTGATGATTGTACACTAAGATAATTATTATAATTCTCTTATTAGACCGTTGACAAGTTTAAAAAACTGCACTATATTTATATATAAATTTAACCTAAGGAGTTGAACATGGGAAAAATTATTGGCATCGATTTGGGAACAACCAATTCCGCAGTGGCTATAATGGAAAAAGGCGACATAAAAATCATCACCAATTCAGAGGGCGGTCGCACCACGCCTTCGGTTGTCGGCTTTACCAAGGATGGCGGCCGGCTGGTGGGCCAGGTGGCGAAGCGCCAGTCGATCACCAACCCGGAAAACACAGTCTATTCCATCAAGCGCTTCATGGGGCGCCGGGTATCCGAGGTCAGCGACGAAGTCAAGATGGTCCCCTTCAAGGTGATCAGCGGGCCCAACGACGACGCCCGGGTCAACATAATGGGCAAGCAGTTTTCTCCGCCTGAGATATCGGCGCTGATCCTGCAGAAGCTGAAGGAAGCGGCCGAGGATTACCTCGGCGAAAAAGTGACCGAGGCGGTCATCACCGTCCCCGCCTACTTCAATGACGCCCAGCGCCAGGCCACCAAGGATGCGGGCAAGATTGCGGGCCTCGACGTCAAGCGCATCATCAATGAGCCTACCGCGGCCGCGCTGGCCTACGGCATGGACAAAAAGAAGGACGAGCTGATCGCCGTCTATGATTTCGGCGGCGGCACATTCGACATTTCCATCCTGGAAATCGGCGAGAATATCGTCGAAGTGAAGTCGACCAACGGCGACACGCACCTGGGCGGCGACAACATCGACCAGAAGCTGATCGACTGGATTGCCGAGGAGTTCAAGAAGGACCAGGGAATCGATCTGACCAAGGATCGCATGGCCCTGCAGCGCCTGAAGGAAGCGGCCGAGAAGGCCAAGATCGAGCTGTCCACCGCCCAGGAGACCGAGATCAACCTGCCCTTCGTCACGGCTGACGCCTCCGGCCCCAAGCACCTGGTCATCAAGCTGAGCCGCTCCAAGCTGGAGCAGCTGGTCGGCGAGATCATCGAGCGCTCCATCGCCCCCTGCAAGCAGGCGGTCAAGGACGCGGGCGTAAGCGTCGGCGACATCAAGGAGGTCATCCTGGTCGGCGGCATGACCCGCATGCCCTATATCCAGGAACTGGTCAAGAAGTTCTTCGGCAAGGAAGGCAACAAAAGCGTGAACCCCGATGAGGTGGTCGCGGCCGGCGCGGCCGTGCAGGGTGGCGTCCTGGGCGGCGAAGCCAAGGACATCCTGCTGCTCGACGTCACGCCGCTTTCGCTGGGCATCGAGACGCTGGGCGGCATCACCCACAAGCTGATCGAGCGCAACACCACCATCCCGACCAAAAAGACCGATATTTTCACCACTGCCGATGACAACCAGTCCACGGTGGAGATCCATGTGCTGCAGGGAGAGCGGGAAATGGCCCGCGACAACCGCACCCTGGGCAAGTTCCACCTGACCGGCCTGCCGCCGGCGCCCCGTGGAGTGCCGCAAGTGGAGGTCACGTTCGATATCGACGCCAACGGCATCCTGAACGTCTCGGCCAAGGACCTGGCCACATCCAAGCAGCAGGCCATCACCATCACCTCTTCGAGCGGTCTGAATGACAAAGAGATCGACAAGATGGTCAAGGACGCGGAAAAATTCCAGGAAGAGGACAAGCGCAACAAGGAGGCCATCGAGAACCGCAACAAGCTCGACCAGCTCTCCTACGCCCTGGAAAAAGTGGTGAAGGAGAACAAGGAAAAAGTGCCGGCCGACATGCTCGGCGAAGTCGAAGCCGCGGTCAAGCGCGCCAAGGAGGCCGTGGAGAAGGGGGACAATCAAAAGATCCTCGACGAGATCGAGAGCATCAACAAGTTGTCCAGCAAGCTCTCGACCGAGATGTACAAGACGGCCGGCGCCCAGAAGGATTCACAACCCGGTCCTGAGAGCGGCCCTACGACGGGCGGCGAAGCCCCGGCCAGCGAGGGCGAAGTCATTGATGCCGAATTCGAAGATATCGGCAAAAAGAAAAAGTAATCCGTTTTTCTTCTTTCTCCTCGATGCAGGGGCGGCGCCTGGGGCCGCCCCTTGCCTTATAAAGCCGCTGCTCCATTTGCATTCTCGCGGCGAATATGTTAAATTCTAATGATCCTCCAGGAGGTATCATGAAGTCGAAATTACTGTTGGCGCTTTTGCCGATAATGCTGCTGACTTCCTTTTGCGGCAAAAAAGCCGATCGCCGGGGAATTGACCTGACCATGACGCTTTCGCCTGAAACCGCCACCGATTCCCTTTTCTTCAAGATGGATTATGAGTTCAAGACCAGCCCCGCCTTCAAGAACCTGGCGAAAGACTACTCGGTTTTCGTTCATTTCTGGCGGGTGAGCAGCAAGGAAATGCTCTTGCAGGACGACCACCGCCCCCTGAAGAACACCAGCGCCTGGACCGCCAACGACAGCGTCCGCTATTCCCGGGTCATTTTCATCCCGCAGTTCCTGAACGAGTTCGATGTCGATTTTGAGGGCTATGAGGAGATGAAGCTGACCGTGGGGCTGTACAACCCCGCCGCCCAGGAAAAACCGATCATCCTGTTCGAAAAGAAGATCAATATCCAGCCGGCCTCGATCAACGCCCCGGAGATCGTGTATGACGAAGGCTGGAATGAGATCGAAACCGACGTCAACGCCAAGGATCCCTTCGAAAAGAGCTGGCGCTGGACCACTGCCAAGTCGGTGTGCATCATCGAGAATCCCAAAAAGGAATGCACGCTGATGATCAAGGGCGGCGTTAATAAGGGCGTTTTTCAGGACCAGAAACTGACCTTCAAGATCAACGATGCGCTGCTTGATGAATTTATTCCCGAAGAGGACAACTATTCGCGCGAATATACGGTGACCCCGCAGATGATGGGTGATGCCGACGAATTCTCCCTCAAGTTCGAGAGCGACAAGGTCTTTTTCCCGGACAAGGTCTTCCCCAACAGCAAGGACAACCGGGAGCTGGGCACGCAGATATTTTTCATCTACTTCCGGGAGAAACTGAAGTAGGGAGCGCGGTCCCCGTTGCGGCGGGCACCCGGGAAACGGCATGAACGACACGAACCTGAAGGAACTCATGGCGGTCGAAGGCAGCATGGAAGCCGAGATCATCAAGTCCAAGCTGGAAAGCTATGATATCCCTGTGCTCCTGCAATACGAAGCCGCCGGCCGAATTTTCGGTATTACCATGGACGGCTTGGGCAAGGTGAAGATCCTGGTCCCCGAGGACCTGCTGGAGGAAGCCCGCACGCTGCTGGCCGAGTAGGCCGGGAGTTTCGGGCCAAGGGTTCGCTTGACGTCAGCCGGGGACTGGGTCGCAGGCCTGAACGCTAGCCGGGAATAAAACCGCTGAAGGCCTTGGTCAGGCGGTCCTGTTCCTGCTTGGAATTAAGATCGTACTTGATGACGCTCAGGGAGATCAGGCCCCGCTGCACCGCCCAGATGTCGCTGCCTTCACGGCTGTCGTAGTTCGGAACGCCGGTCCCGATCCAATAGTATTTGCCGCCGCGGGGATCGGTGCGCTCGATGATGTCGGGTGTATAGCGCTTGCTGCCCAGGGAGGTCACGGCGATCTCGCCGCAATTGGGGTGGGGAATATTCAGGTTGTAGATGACGTTGTCGTGGGCATAGGCCATGAGTTTGCTCAGGATGCCGGCCGCAGTGCGCGCCCCGGCGGCGAATTCGAACTCCTGGCGCTGATATTGGCCCAGGCCGGCGATCAGGGAGACGGCCAGCGCCGGAATGCCGTAGAGGTGCCCGGAAAAAGCGCCGCCTACCGTTCCCGAAAAAAAGACGTCCTCGGAAAGATTCTCGCCGAGATTCATGCCGGAGACGACAAAATCGGGCTTTTGCGGGAGGATCTTCTGCAGGGCGATGTTTACGCAGTCCGAAGTCGTCCCGTTGACGGCAAAGACGTTCTCCTCGACCTGGTTGATGCGCAGGGGATGGTTGAGGGTCAGGGCCATGCTGATGGCGCTCTTCTCGCGGTCAGGAGCCACTACAAAGACGAGATACTGTTTTTCCAGCTCGGACTTGAGGGCGGTGAGCCCCTTGGAGTAGAATCCGTCATCATTGGTCAGTAATATTGTTTTCATGTGTTGTGGTTGAAAAAAAAGATCGGGGCGAGTGGATTCGAACCACCGACCACACGCACCCCAAGCGTGTACGCTAACCAGGCTGCGCTACGCCCCGATTCATTCAGTTTTTATCATCTTTGGCGAGTAAAGTCAATATTTCCTTTAAGCCGCGGCGGATCTTTTGCAGTTTCTCGGGGTTGACCGGTTCTGCGGCGGCCGGAGATTGGCTGCCGCCCAGGTCGCCGAATTGCTGCAGCAGCAGGTCCCTGATCTGTCCCTTGTCGCGCTTTTCGATGATCAGCCATTGCTTGACAAGCAAAATGACCTCGACGTCGCGGCGGCTGTAGTATTTTTCGCCGCTCTGGTTGACCACCGGGGCGAAGGCGCCGAACTCCTTCTCCCAATAATCGAGAACGCGGCCGTCCAGCTTGGACAGCTGCGTGACCTCCTTGCGCTTGAAGGTCAGCTTGTCGGGAATCTTGTTCTCACCCATGGCTCGATCCTGCCTTTACGAAAGCCGTCTGCCGGCCTAAAAATTGACGACGACGCTGCCGCCGAAATAAAAACCGTTCTTGAACCCGGCTTCGGCCCGTACCATGACCTTGTCGCGGATATTGCCCATCACGCCGACCGGGAGATGGCCGACCGGTACAAATGTCTTTTTCTGGTAGGTGTCGCGAATGGTGGTGCCGAGCTCGTCCTGGTACGAGCCCTCGGCCCAGATGCTCATGCGGCCGATGCCGATGCCGCCCCCGATATAGGGGTGGATGGGCGAACTGGGGAAAATGTGCATCAGGATGGTGGCCGTAAGGTTGATCTGGGTGACCTCGCCGGCCCCGAAAACGCGGTTGTCGTAGCTCTCGACCCGCCAGTGTCCCTCGCCGCTGATGCGGCTGTATTCCAGGCAATAGATGCCACTGAATACCGATTGCGGCCCTTTTTCACCGTAGGAATGAAACTCGAACGACATGGCTGTCCCCGAAAGGCTCGGGTGCTCGTAAAGGGCCAGATCCAGGAGAGCATTGGGAAAACCGAAAGAACTGACGCGCAGCCCGGTCCCGTAGCGGTACGCTTTGACGGCGGCGGGCAGGGAGACGCACAAGAGCGACAACAGGGTAATGAAAGCCAAAATCTTTCTCTTTTTCATGCTGCTCCTCAATCCATCCTGTAGTTTGGCGATTCTTCGGTGATGATCACGTCGTGGACATGGCTTTCCTTCAAGCCGGCGAAGGTGATGCGGATGAAGCGGGCTTTTTCGTGAAGCTCCCCGATGTCGCGGCAGCCGGTAAGGCCCATGCCGGCGCGGACGCCGCCGATCAGCAGCGGGATCAGGTTCATGACCGAGCCGCGGTAGGGGACCCGCCCCTCAATGCCCTCGGGAACCAGCTTGCTCTCTGAAAACTCATCTTCCTGGAAATAGCGGTCGCGACTCCCGGCTTTCATGGCGGCGATGGAGCCCATGCCGCGGTATTTCTTGTAGGAGCGGCCCTGGTAGATCACCATCTCGCCGGGGCTTTCATCGGTGCCGGCCAGCATGGAACCGATCATCACCGCGTGGGCGCCTGCCGCCAGCGCCTTGGTAATGTCTCCGGAGAACTTGATGCCGCCGTCGGCGATGACCGGCACGCGGCCGGCGACTTCGCGGGCGACTTCCATGACGGCGGTGATCTGGGGAACGCCGGCGCCGGTTATGACCCGCGTGGTGCAGATCGAACCGGGGCCGATACCGACCTTCAGTGCGTCGACGCCCAGGGCCAGCAGGTCGCGGGCGGCGGCGGCGGTGGCGATATTGCCGACGACCAGATCGATGTCGCTGGCGGCGGCGCGCACCTTTTCGATCGTCTGCATCACCTTGCGCGAGTGGGCGTGCGAGGTGTCGATGACGATGGCGTCGACCTTGGCGTTCACGAGGGCCTGGACGCGCTCCAGGGTGTCGGCGGCCGTCCCCACCGCGGCCCCTACCCGCAGCTGCCCCTTGGCGTCCTTGCAGGCGGCGGGGAATTTTTCGGTCTTGACGATGTCCTTGAAGGTGATCAGGCCCCGGAGAAAGTTCTCTTTGTCCACGACCGGCAGTTTCTCGATGCGATTGATGTGCAGGAGTTTCTTGGCTTCGGCCATGGTGATGTCCTCACCGGCGGTGATCAGCCCCTTGGCCTTCATGATGGTTGAGATGCGCTCGCCCTGGCTGCCGGCAAAGCGCAGGTCGCGGTTGGTCAGAATCCCGACCAGTTTGCCCTGCTTGTCGACAATGGGCAGGCCGGAAATGCCTTTTTCCCTGACCAGCTGCAGGGCTTCCTGGATGGTGTTGTCCGGGCGCAGGGTGATCGGATTGACGATCATGCCCGATTCCGAACGCTTGACCCGCAGGACTTCGCCGGCCTGGTCGCCGATGGAGAGGTTCTTGTGGATGATCGCCATGCCGCCCAGCTGGGCCATGGCGATGGCCATGCGCGATTCGGAGACCGTGTCCATCGCCGCCGCCACCAGCGGCATGCTCAGGCGGATATGGCGGGAGAAGCGAGTCCCGGGGTCGGCCTGGGCGGGCAGCACTTCGGAGTAACCCGGGACCAGGAGCACGTCGTCGTAGGTCAGGCCATACTCGGGCAGGATTTTTTCGCTTGTTTTCATTTTCGTTTTTTATGCTTGCCGCCGGGCATCTTGAAGGCCGGGACCGAACGCGTGGGCTTCTTTTTCTGGCGCCAGTCCTCGATCTCCGCGTCGCTTACCGGCCGGAACAGGAACAGGAAGCGTAAGACCTCTTCGTCGATGCGGTTCAGGAGCGCTTCGTACATCTGATAGCTCTCTTTTTTATACTCGATCAGCGGGTCTTTCTGGGCATAGCCGCGCAGGCCGATCCCCTCCTTCAGGTGGTCGACGTTGAGCAGGTGGTCTTTCCACTGGGAATCGATGACCTGGAGCAGGATCATCCGTTCCAGCTCGCGCATCTGCGCGGAGCCGACCAGCGCTTCCTTTTCCCGGTAGACGAAGCGGATCTGATCGAGGACCTTTTCCTTCAGCAGCAGCGGCGGGGTATCGCGCAGGGCGTCCGCGCTTTCCTGGCGCAGGTCGAGGCCGAACTGCAGCAGGATCTCTTTCTGGAAAGCCTCGATGTCCCAGTGCTCGGATTCCTTGTTCTCGTCGATATAGAAGGAGAAAATCTCCTCATACAGGTCGCGGATCAATTCCTGGATATACTCCATGAAATCCTTGCCGAAAAGGATGTCGCGGCGCAGCGTGTAGATGTGCTGCCGCTGCTTGTTCATCACGTCGTCGTACTCCAGCAGATGCTTGCGGATGGAAAAGTTCTGCCCCTCGATCTGCTTCTGGGCGTTCTCGATGGCGCGCGAGACCAGGCGGTTCTCCAGCGGCACGCCGTTGTTCATGCCGGCGCGCACCAGCATGCCGCGCACGCGGTCCGAGCCCAGGATCTTCATCAGGTCGTCCTCGAGCGAGATATAGAAGCGCGAGGAGCCGGGGTCGCCCTGGCGCCCGGAGCGGCCGCGCAGCTGGTTGTCGATGCGCCGCGCCTCGTGGCGCTCGGTGCCCAGGATATGCAGCCCGCTGCGCGCGATCACCTCGTCGTGCTCGCGGGCCACCGCTTCGTTGATCTCGGTACGGGACTTGTCCAGGATGACCGGGGGCGCCGTTTCGAGGGTAAAACCCTTTTTTTTCAACTCATCACGCAGCAGGGCATCGGGGTTGCCGCCGAGCAGGATGTCGGTGCCGCGGCCGGCCATGTTGGTGGCAATGGTCACCGAATTGAGCCGCCCGGCCTGGGCGACGATCTCGGCTTCCGACTCGTGGTACTTGGCGTTGAGCACGACGTGGCGGACTTTTTCGCGGTGCAGGCGGCGGCTGAGCAGTTCCGAGTTCTCGATGGTAATCGTGCCGACCAGCACCGGCTGCCCCTTGGCGTTGAGGGCCTTGATCTCCTCGACGACGGCGTTCCACTTCTCTTCCTTGCTGCCGTAGATCATGTCGCGGAATTCCGTGCGGATCAGCGGGCGGTTGGTGGGGATCTCGGTCACGTCGAGCTTGTAGATGTGGGCGAACTCGGCCGCCTCGGTGATGGCCGTGCCGGTCATGCCCGCCAGTTTCTTGTACATGCGGAAATAATTCTGGAAGGTGATGGTGGCCAGCGTCTGGTATTCCTGCTCGATCTTGACGTTCTCCTTGGCTTCCAGCGCCTGGTGCAGGCCGTCGGAATAGCGCCGGCCTGGCATGATGCGGCCGGTGAACTCGTCCACGATCAGCACCTGCTCGTCCTTGACCAGGTAGTCCACGTCGCGGTGAAAGATCAGGTGGGCCTTGAGCGACTGGTAGATCTGGTGCAGCAAATCCATGTTCGGCAGGTCGTAGAGATTGTCGACGTGGAAGAACTTCTCGGCCTCATTGATGCCGTGCTCGGTCAGCACGACGGTTTTCGTTTTTTCGTCATGGTCGAAGAATTCCTTGCCGCGCGCGATGCGGGCCACGAACTCGTTGACGCGGTAGAAAAAGGACGTGGATCCTTCGGTGGGACCGGAAATGATCAGCGGCGTTCGCGCCTCGTCGATGAGGATGGAGTCGACTTCGTCGACGATGGCGAAGCTGAATTCGCGCTGGCTCAGGCTCTGCACGTCGAACTTCATGTTGTCGCGCAGGTAGTCGAAGCCGAACTCGTTGTTGGTGCCGTAGGTTACGTCGCAGGCGTAGGCCTGCTTGCGCTGCTGGTCGTCCATCTCGTGCTGGATGACGCCGACCGAGAGCCCGAGGAAGCGGTAGATCCGCCCCATCCATTCCGAGTCTCTTTTGGCCAGGTAATCGTTTACCGTGACCACGTGCACGCCTTTGCCGCTGAGCGAATTCAGGTAGGCGGGCAGCGTGGCGACCAGGGTCTTGCCCTCGCCGGTCTTCATCTCGGCGATCTTGCCCTGGTGCAGGACCATGCCGCCGAGCAGCTGCACGTCGAAATGGCGCATGTTCAGCGTGCGCCGCGCCGCCTCACGGACCACGGCGAACGTCTCCGGCAGCAGGCTGTCCAGGTCCTCGCCGCCTTGCGCCCGCGCCTTGAATTCCTCGGTCTTGGCGCGCAGCTGCTCGTCGCTCAGCTGGAGTGTGGCCGGTTCGAGGGCGTTGATGCGCAGGACCAGAGGCTGCATGCGCTTGAGATCCCTTTCGTTCTGGGTGCCGAATATTTTTCTGAGGATGAATTTGAACATGGTGCCTGTATTATACAGAAGCCGTGCTTTTTTATCAACCGAAACTGCGGCCGGCGTTGACCTTTCGTGCTGCGCCGGATCACGGCGCACTTGGAGGGAAAAAGGGGAATATGCTTTAGCGAATCGATCGGGCCGGAAAAACTGTCAGGCTACTTCCTGTCGGCCTGGATGGCCGTGTCCAGCATGTCGGCCATGGTGCCGCCGCCGCTTTTGCTGTCCTGTTCCTGTTTTTCATTCAGCCGCTCCATCTCGCCGCGCAGGTCTTCTTCGGGCTCCTCCATCGTCAAGGACAGGGTCTTGCGCTGGGCATCGATCGCCAGAATGCGCACCTGCACTTCGTCGCCCACGGTCAGGATCTCCTTGGGATGGCTCACGCGCCGCTCGATCCCCAGGCGCGAGACGTGCAGCAGGCCCGTGACCCCGGGAAAGATCTCGATGAAGGCGCCGAACGGCTTCATGTGTACGACCTTGCCGGTAACCGCGCTGCCCGCGGCCAGCTTGTCGCTGGCTTCGCTCCAGGGATCGGCCAGCAGCGCTTTGAGGCTCAGGGAGATCTTGCCGGCGTCGGGATCGAGCTTGATCACCGCCACCTGCATCTGCTGCCCGGGCTGGAGGACGTCCTTGGCGCTCTGCACTTTTTCATAAGAGATTTCCGAGACATGGAGCAGGCCCTCGGCGCCGCCGATGTCGACGAAAGCGCCATAGTCATGGACAGAGGTGATCGTCCCTTCGCGCACCTGATTGACCTCGAGCTCCTGCCACAGCCGCTGCGACTTTTCGCGCTCCTCGGCCTGCAACAGCTCCTTGCGGCCGACCACGATATTGCGGCCGTCCTCCTCGAACTGCGTGACCAGGAACGAGTAGGTCTGTTCCAGGTGCGCTTCCGGTTTCTGGCAGTAGTTCCTCTCGATCTGCGAAATGGGGCAAAATGCTTTCTGGCCCATGACCTGGACATCGAAACCGCCGCGGTTCACCGCCTTGACCCGGCCTTCGACCGGGATGCGATTGAGATGCGCTTCGCGCAGCAGGGTCAGGGAGGGAGAATCCTTGGCTGTCCGCGAGTCGCCGCGGCCGGCCTGGCGCAGACGCGCCGTGCAGTGGAATATGCCGTCGCGGAATGAGGTCACCAGTACCTGCAGCGGGTCGCCCTGCTTTACGGTCAGTTCGCCCTGGCGCTCGCATTCTTCGCGGTCGATCATGCCTTCGGCGCGGATGCCGAGGTCGAGGAAGATATTGTCCTTGCCGATGGAAATGACCTTGCCCGAGGCTACTTCGCCTACTTTTACATGCGCGACGGGGCGGAAAGAGGCCTTCAGCATATCGGCGAAGCTCTCTTCGCCTTTGGCGGACGGGATACGGCTCTGGTTGTCTGTCATGGGTAGTCCTTGTCTGTACTCAGATATATTTGGATTTCCGAGATTCTTTGCATATTTTAATCCGTATTGGCCGAAAAGTCAAGGGCAACGCCTCATGCTTTTGTGCTACAATGGCTCCTGATGAGGAAATGGCTGCCGCTCGCCCTGGTTTGTGTTGTCCTGCTCCTGCCGCCCCTGGCCCTGAAGGTCCCCGCCACGGAAGGCGAACGGGCAAAGAAGGACCTGCTTCTGGATGCCGCCGTCGTCGGGGCGGCCGTCTGCGCCTATGTCCTGGTCATCCCCGATACGCGCCGGCGCATATTCCGCGAGGCGTCGCTCGAGAAGGTCTGGCAAAACTTCAGGTATCCCTTCTACAGCGCCCGCGAGGGCGGCCGCAAGGACCATAACGGCTTCTGGGTCAATTATGTCGGCCATCCGCTCAGTTTCATGGCCCTGGGTTTGTTCCTGAAGGAGCGGGGCTACAACAATCTGGAGACGCTGGCCTTCACCCAGGCGGTGAACGTCATCTGGGAGTACGTGATCGAAGGCAGCATGTGGCAGCCTTCGTCCAAGGACCTGGTCTCGGACCTGGGGGGCTCGCTGGCCGCCGTCTACGTCATGGCGCCGCTGTCCGCTATTGGGGAAAGGCGCATCGCGGCCGGCGACCGCCGCTGGGGAAACTACCTGCTCTGCTGGCTGAATCCTTTCAAGAAGATCAACGGGCTGGTGTTCGGCTGCCGGCGAAACGCCCTGGCCCTGCATGCGCTTCCCCGGCGCGGCGGCGCGATCGTCGGGTTGTCCTGGGTCGGGCCCTGACAACGGTTCACTTCTCGGCGGCCTGCAGCTCCTTTCTTTTTTCGGTGAAATAATTGGGGGCGAGGGGCTTGCCCTTGTGGGTGTGCACCTCCCCGTCCAGGTAGGCGCCTTCGGCGATGACGATCTTCTGGCAGACGATGTTCCCCAGGACATGGCCGCTGGCGCGGATCTCGACCATGCCCGCGACCGAGATCCGGCCCTGGACATGGCCGGCCAGGATCATGTTGCCGGCCGAAATCTTGCCCTTGGCGGAGCCGTTCTCTCCGAGGAAGAACAGGCCCTCGATCGCGACATCCCCTTCCAGGGCGCCGTCGAGGACCAGGTCGCCCGGGCCGGAAATGGTGCCCGTGACCCGGGTCGTCGCCTGCAACGCGGTCTTGCTGTTTGCATCGACGTAACTGGATTCAAGTCTCTGGTTGTCCATGCGTGCTCCTTGGGAATTGGCTGCGGCGTCGGTCGCCATGTTAAACGAAGAATGACCGCGTCTCGGCCGCGGTAAAAAATTCGCTGAACGCGTCCAGGGTAGCGGCGAGGATCCGCTGCCGCTCCGGGTCGTTGGCGGCAAAAAACAGTACCTGCAGGATATCGCGGCTCGCTTCGCCCACGCTGGCGCGCAGCGAATCGGCGGAAGGATTGCCGAAAGCGCCCAACTCGTCGCGGAGCACGATCTTGCCGTCAAAATTGAGGAGTTCCTTGCGGATTCCCTGGTAGCGATCGCCGGCGCCGCCCAGGGTGATGGCGACCGGGCCCTGGATGCGCTCCAAGTCGTACAATCCGTAGCAGATCTGGAATTTCAGCGAAAGCAGATTGGTCAGGTCGACCGGGGCGTTCACGGCCGGGAAATCGTTGCGCTCGCGCAGGCGGCGCCAGAGAGCCTCCGAGGAGGGGCGATGCTTGGTCGGATCCACATGAAAGGATTTGTACAACTGCCGGGACATGGCGAAGCCCTGCGGCAGCTGCGCGCCGTGGGCCGTGCGGATGGCCGCCAGTTGCGCGTTGATATGCGCCTGCAGGAGCGGGGCGGAGCGCAAGGCAAGCCCGCGCTGGATGATGACCCCGGCGCTCAGCCGGCTCTTCAGCTGGTTGTCTATCGTCAGTGTTTCAGCCATGATGGTTTGCAAATTCTAGCACAGTGTGGTAAAAAAATCTCCTCATCGCCCGGGCCCGACAGCGCCCGGCATCACGGAGAAACGCATGACGAAATTCCTGCTGTGGCTTATCCTGCTGGTCATATGCTGGCCGCTGGCCCTGCTGGGGCTGATCCTGTATCCCATTGTCTGGCTGCTGCTGCTGCCGTTCCGTCTTCTGGGCATGACGGTCAGCGCCGTTTTCGAGCTGCTGCGGGCGCTGATCACCCTGCCGGCCCGCATCCTGCGCGGTCCCGGCCGGTGATCGCCCGCGGCAACGCCGGGGCCGCCCCGGCGATTGACGCCACGGAAGGTCCGGGCCGCGAGGGCCGCGGCTGGCTGGCCTATGCCCTGGCTGCCATGCTGTTGCTGGCAGCCACCAATTTCATTCTCGGCTACGTCGCTGAAAAAAGCGCCGGCGATCCGGCCGCGAGCGTAAAGGCCGCCATCGTCCTCTGGCTGGGAACGGGGCTGCTCGGTGTCGTGGGCCTGCTTGTTTTCAAGGCTTCGGGTCGCGGTTTTGCCGGCCTGCCCGGCAAGGCGCCGCTGCTCCTGCCGCTGGCGGCGGGCGTCACGCTGGCCCTGGGCATGCTGCTGCTCAAGGCCGGCCTGGGAGCCAATCCCCTGGCCAAGGGACCGATCGTCGCCGTTACGTCGAGCAACTCCCTGGTCGTCGCCCTCCTGGCCTGGGTCCTGCTCAGGGAGAAGCTGTCGCCGGGGCAATGGGCGGGGTTCCTGGTCATCGTCGTTGGCATCGTCCTGGTCAGCCTGGGCGGCGGCGGCCGCGCCAACCGCATGGCGCTTATTTTTGCCGTCATGGCCATGCTCCTTTTCGGAGCGACCAATTTTTTTCTGAAGCTTGCCGGCAGACGGGGGTGCGACTCGCTGACCGCGGCCGTCATCCTCTGGCTGGCGGTCGGCGGCAGCGGAATGCTGGCCGTCTTCGGCTACCGTCTCGCCTATTCGCGCTTTCCTGTCCTGGAACGCCCCGGGCTCTCCTGGCTGGCGCTGCTGGCCGGGATCTTCCTGGCCCTGGCCATGCTAGGCATAAAGAAGGCGGTTACCCTGGGCCCTGCCGGCCCGGCCACGGCCGTCTCCGGATCGAACGCCATCGCGGTCAGCATCCTCGACCTGGCGCTGCTGGGACATTGGCTGCCCGGGTTGAAACTCGCCGGCATGCTGACGGCCGTCGCCGGCATCGTGATCCTGGCGTTGTCGGCACCGCTGAAAAAAAGGCCTGTTGCAGGGCCGGGAGGATGAAGGCATGAAAGTGATCCGCCAATTACTGGATCATGAAGGCTGGCGTCTGGGCGAAGTCGGGATGCCGATCCAGGTGGGGGTGAAGTCGGGCGCGACCCCTTTCGGAAAAAAACACCTGCACCGGACCATGGCCGAATACTTCCTGCTGCTGGCAGGCGAGCTGCGGCTGGGGGTGGGCGGGGAGACCCTGGACCTGGTCAAGGGCGACCTGGTCGTGGTCGAGCCGGGCGAAGCGCATGAGGTCCTGTCTGCTTCCCCCAACGCCCTCCTCCTGCTGCTGATGCCGCCGCCGGTTCCGGGCGATAAAGTGGAGCTAGCAGATAAAAGAAAGTGTTAGTGTTAGTGATAGTGTTAGTGAAGACAAAAGCGTGATTTCATAAGGATTCCAATAGACCACTCATATCTTCTTCGTTCGGGTCATTTGTTCATTAGAAACTTGGAATCTAATTCTTATCGCGTCACGCGTTTCGCGTCACGCGTCACGTAGTGCAATTCTCTTTGATGTAGTTGCGGGTGCTTCCTGCTTTGACACTAACACTAACACTGATCATGCCATTTGCCCTGTGAGAGTCAGTTCTTGAGTTTGAAGAGTGGTTGTCCGACGCGGACCTTATCGCCCTTGCGGGCCAGTACGGTTTCCACGCGATCGGCGGGGACGACCAGGATGATCGTCGAGCCCATGGCGAAATGGCCCATTTCGTCCATCTGTTGGGCCGGCAGGTCCAGGCCTTGCCATTCGTTCAGTGCCGGCAGGCCGCCCGGCAGATGCTTCATGGCGATGCTGCCCACGAAAGTGGCGCCGACGGCCACCATGTACAGCGCGGTTCCCCCGAAATGCGATGCGCGTCACCACCCTCTCGTTGCGGACGTAGAGGCGCTTTACCCGGCTGACCGAAAAATCATTGACCGGGAAGAGGCGCGTACCGCCGTGAAAGGAACCGCTGATGCGGCCTGAAAGCGGGTAGTGGAAGCGGTGATAGTCGCTGGGAGAGAGGTAGATCGTCGCCACGTGCCAGCCCTTGGAAAAGTCGATCGCTTCGCCCAACATCAGGCTGAGCGGATACGTCCAGCCCTTGACCTGCGTGGCCCGGTCCTCGCTCGACGAGCTCCAGTTCGCTCAGGAGGCCGTCGGCCGGAGCAAAGCAGGCTTTGCCCATCGACTGGGAGCGGGCGCCTGGCCGGGTCGAGCGGGCGCAGGAAAAAATCGGAGAGCGAGCCGTAGTCCTCGGGTTTGCCCTGGAACTCGTCCATGGAGATCCGGTAATGTTTCTGGAAATTGCGGATCATCAACCGGGAGAGGAAACGCGGGCGGCGCATGCGCATGATCCGGCCGTAGAGACGGCTGGCCGGAATCCACGATATGGGGACAAGCAAAGCGCGGCCGATGAGTCTGGAAATGTTGTTCATGAGGTTCTCGCTTGGGTAGGATTGTACAATCAGCCCCATGGGGTGTCAATGTTTGGGGTCAGATCTCGATAATGCCAAATCAAGCGGAAAACGCTCCCTTGTCGGGCGGGCCGGATCGTGATATTCTTTATCTTGCATCCCGAAACCCCCGAACTCACCCGCAGGAAGATCGCTATATTCTGGCTGCCCCTTTTCTCCACCTGGCTGATGATGGGGGTGGAAGGCCCGTTCATCGCCGCCGTCATCGCCCGCCTGGCCGCAGCCAAATTCAACCTGGCCGCCTTCGGCGTGGCCTTCTCGCTGGGCATGTTTTTCGAGTCGCCGATCATCATGATGCTCAGCGCCGCCAATGTGCTGGTCAAGGACCGCCGCTCCTATCTCAAGCTGCGCCGCTTCAACAACCTGCTGAACCTGCTGATCACCCTGGCCATGCTGCTGGTGCTGCTGCCGCCCATATTTTACCTGCTGACCGAAGGGCTCATCGGGTTGCCGCCAACGGTGGCGCGCCTGACCCGCCAGGCCACCCTGCTTCTCCTGCCCTGGCCGGCGGCCATCGGCTACCGGCGCTTTTACCAGGGCATCCTCATCGGCAACCATTTGCCGCGCCGGGTGGCCTATGGCACAGTGGTGCGCCTGGTCGCCATGGCGGCTACGGCCTTGCTGCTCTATCTTTTTTCCGGCGCTGCCCGGCGCCTGCGTGGGCACGGCCGCCCTGACGACCGGGGTGTTGGCGGAGGCGCTGGCCAGCCGCGTCATGGCCGGGCCGCTGGTCCGCAAGCTGCTGGCCATGCCGCAGGCTGCCGGGGCCAGGCTCCTGGCCAATCGCGAGCTGGCCGCCTTCTACTTTCCCCTGGCCCTGACCTCGCTCCTGGGGCTTGGCCGTCCATCCCATGATGTCGTTCTTCCTGGGCAAGGGGCGCCTGCCCATCGAGTCGCTGGCCGTGCTGCCGGTGGTCAATTCCCTGGCCTTCGTTTTTCGCAGCGCCGGCCTCTCCTTCCAGGAAGCGGCCATCGCCCTGCTGAAAAAAGGCGAACAAAGCCGCGGCAAGCTGCGGCAGTTCGCCTGGCTCCTGGGCGGGGCGAGCTCGGGGCTCCTGGTCCTGATCGCGTTTTCTCCCCTGGTCAGCTGGTGGTTCCGCGACGTCTCCGGCCTGTCGGCGGAACTGGCCGCGCTGGCCGTCCTGCCCATCCGCATCTTCGCCGTCATCCCCGCCCTTGAGGTGCTGCTGGCTTTCCAGCGCGCCCGCTTCGTCGTGGGCCATGAGACGCGCCGGATCACCACGGCCACGGCCATCGAGGTGGCGGTGATCGCCCTGGCGCTGCTGCTGGCCGTGTCGGCGACCAGCCTGGTCGGCGTGACCGCCGCGGCGCTGGCGGCGATGAGCGGCCGTATCTGCTCCGTCGCCTACCTGCATCTTGTTGGCAGGAAATCCGGCATGAATTGATTTGCGGCTCCGGTCTGGAAGCCGTGTCGAGGGTGCTTTTCCCTGCGGGTTATTTTCCGGCGAGCAAATCGTAGAGGATTTTGCCGAAGAGCAGCAGCAGGGTGAAGATGAAGACGGGCCGGATCACCGAGCTGCCGCGGCGGATGACCAGCTTGGCGCCCAGCAGATTGCCGGCGATGCCGGCGACGGCGGCCGGGATGCCGATGGCATAGATGACCTTGCCATGGGCGATGAAGGTGACCACGGCGGCGATGTTGGAGGCCAGGTTCACCACCTTGGTGTTGGCGTTGGCGGTGACGAAGTCGTATTTGAGCGCCATGGTGAAAAAGAGGATCAGGAACATGCCCATGCCGGGCCCGAAGAAACCGTCGTAAAACCCGAGAAGCAATGCCGCCACGGCGGCCAGCAGGTACTTCCGCCGCCGCGGTTGCAGCTGCGAATGGTTTTCCCGTCCCAGGGAGCGGTTGGTCAGGGTGAGAACCGCCACCAGCGGCACCAGCACGACCAGCAGGATGCGCAGGAATCCCGGGCTCAGCAAAAGCACGGCGCTGCTGCCTGAAAAGGAGCCGATCAGGGCGAAAAAAGCGCTGAGCAGCGCCACGCGCACGTCGATCATGCCGTGCTGGTGGTAGCGCAGGGTGGCGAACAGGGTGCCGAAGCTGGAGGAGAACTTGTTGTTGCCCAGGACGAAGTGCGGCGGCAGTCCGGCCGCCAGGTAGGCCGGGACGGAGAGCAAACCCCCGCCGCCGGCGATGGAATCGACCAGTCCGGCCAGGAACACGGCTGGCAGCACGATCAGGAAAACGTGAAGCGTGGGCTCCATCAGCGGCTAAGGGGGCGCGGCATGACGGGCTCAGCCCCCGGCGAAATTTTCGTGCCAGAGGTGGAACTGCATCAGCGCCCAAAGGCGGTGGGCATGGTTCTCGCGGTTCTGCAGGTGTTCTCCGATCATTTTTTGCACGCAGGCATAGGAAAAATAGCCCATGTCATTGATCTTTTTTTCCGACAGCGTCTCGAGCATCAGCTCCTTCAGATCGGTCTTGAGCCAATTTTTGATGGGAATGGAGAACCCTTCCTTTTGCCGGTAAATGATCGTCGGGTCCAGTATGCCCTCCATGGCTTTTTTGAAGAACCACTTGCCCGTGCCGCCCTTGATTTTCCAGCCGGGCGGCAGGGAGAAGGCGAACTCGACCAGCTTGTAGTCGAGGAGCGGGGCGCGCGTTTCCAGCGATGCCGCCATGCTCATGCGGTCGACCTTGACCATGATGTCGTCGGCCAGATAGGTTTTCAGGTCCAGGTAGAGGTCCTGGTTGATGCCGGGGAACTGGCGGCTGCGCTCGAAGAATGAGCGGAACGGTTCCCGTTCGTGCAGGTCGCGCAGGAAGCCGTTTTCCAGGAAGGCCGGCGTGTAGAGGCTGCTTTTTTGCAGGGCGGTCAGGAACAGCATCCAGCGGTAATGCCGTTGGGCCGGAGAATTTCCGAAGCCCTCGCTGAAGCGCTTGAGGCGGTTGACCGGTCCCTTTTTCAAGTCGGAAGGCGGGACCAGGCGCAGGGCGCGGCTTGCCAGGGAGCGCAGGGGGCCGAACAGCGGCGCGTCGACGAAGCGGGCGAGTTTTTGCGCCATGTAATGCTCGTAGCCGCCGAAGATCTCGTCGCCGCCGTCGCCGGACAAGGCGACCGTCACATTCTCCCTGGCCGTGCGCGAAACCAGGTAGGTGGGGAAGTTGGAAAAGTCCCCCAGCGGCTCGTCGAGGCATTGCGCCAGCTGCAGCACCAGCGTGCGGATGTCGGCCGCCAGGATCCGCTCATGATGGTCGGTCTTGAATTGCTCGGCGACGAGGCGCGAATACGGCAGCTCGCTGTAGGATTTTTCCTCGAAGCCGATGGAAAACGTGCGAATGGGCTGGCTGGAGAGCCGGGCCATGGTCGCCACCACGGCGCTGGAGTCGATGCCCCCGGAAAGAAACGCCCCCAGGGGGACGTCGGAGATCATGCGCATGCGCACCGCTTCCTCGAGCAGGCCGAGGAAGCGTTCGCGGGCGCCGGCAAAATCGCCCGGGCCGGCGCCGGGAGTCACGTCCCAATATTCATGGATCGCGGCCTTGTCGTCCTCGTAAACGAGCATGTGCCCGGCCGGGAGCTTGCGCACGGACTTGAAGATGGAGAGGGGGGCCGGGACGTATTCCAGGGTCAGGAAAAAATCGAGCGCTTCCGGGTCCACGTCGCGGCAAATGCCGGGGAACTGCAGGATGGCCTTGATCTCGGAGGCGAACACCAGGCCGCGCCCGGGATCCAGTGAATAGTACAGCGGTTTCTTGCCGATATGGTCCCGGGCCAGGACCAGGCGGCGGTTTTTTCGGTCGTAGATGGCGAAGGCGAACATGCCGCGCAGCTTTTTCACGAATTCCAGGCCGAATTCCTCGTAGAGGTTGACCACAACCTCGGTGTCGCTCTGGGAGCGGAACTTGTAGCCGCGCCCGGCCAGCTCCCGGCGCAGTTCCGGGAAGTTGTAGACCTCGCCGTTGTAGGTGATCCAGGAATTGCCCGACTGCGAGCTGAGGGGCTGGTGGCCGGTGGTGAGGTCGATGATGCTCAGGCGCCGGGCGGCGAGGCCAACGCCATCGGCGAGAAAGAATCCCTCGTCGTCGGGGCCGCGATGAACGATCTGGTCGTTCATCTTTTTCAAGGTCGCGGCGTCGGCCTGGCCGCGCAGCTGGAAAAATCCGCATATCCCGCACATGGTTATGTTTTTAGCCGCGAACGCTGCGCCGCGCCGCGATTCGCCTGCCGGCCGCTGCCGGGCGCGGCCGCGGAACGATCAAGCGGGCTGCAGCTGACGCGTTCGCGAAGAAATGCCCCCGGGCTTGATCGCGAAACGGATGGGACGCGGTCGGGCCTTATTTGAAACTCTTTACCGCCTCGTTCTCGCTTTCGAAGGTTTCAAAGACCGTGATCAGCTTGGTGACCATCATCAGGTCCTTTACCTTGTTGCTCAGGTTGGCGATCTTGACCGTACCGCCTTCCTTTTTCAGGGTGGTGTAGGAGCGGACGACCTCGCCCAGGCCGGTGGAATCCAGGTAGGGCACATCGGCGAAATTCAGCACCAGCTGCTTTTCGCTGTCCTTGATCGCGGCATTGATCGACTGCCGGAGTTCGTCAATGCCGTCGCCGAAAAGTATTTTTCCCTTGAGGTCAAAGACGGTGACATTGCCGATCTTTCTTTTTTCGATCTTCATTTTTATCTCCTTGTAACGATGTTAAAAACACTCTATAACACATCGAATCGATTTTTTCAACTTTTTTGCCGCGGGGCCTGAAAATCACGGCGCCGTCACCAGCAGGTAATCGGGGTTGCCGAAGCCGATCTCGCGGGCATAATCGATCTGCACGCGGTGGGGGATGTCGTAGGAAAGTGCGGTGAGGGGCCGGCCGGCGCGCTGCTCCACCAGGTCCAGCGAGGCGGCGTCCAGGGCGACGGGATCGCGGGCGATGAGCACGCCGATATCGGGGACGATCTTGTTGAAGCCGGCCATGCAGTCGCAGTCCTTGCTGATGCGGGTCAGGAAATTGACATAAACGGCCTTGTCGCCCTTGCTGGCGGCGACGCCCCAGGCGTGCTCGACGACCTTGCGCTGCAGCTGCTCGTAGGTCGCCGACCAGTTGTAGCCGATGGCGTCGAAGCGGCAGACGGTCAGGCATTCGCCGCAACCGATGCAGACCGACTTGTCGATGTGGGCCGCCCCATCCTTCATGGTGATCGCCCCGGTCGGGCACCATTTGAGGCAGGCGCCGCAGGCGGTGCATTTTTTCTTTTTCACGGCCGGCTTGGCGGTCGAGTGCTGCTCCATTTTGCCGCGGCGGCTGGCGCAGCCCATGCCCATGTTCTTCAGCGCCGCTCCGAAGCCGGCGGCCACGTGGCCGGTAAAATGGGAGACCACGACCAAGCCGTGGGCCTTGACGATCATCGCCGCCAGCTTGACGCTCTGGTAGATGCGGCCCGGGATGGCGACGGTGAGTTCCTCGTCGCCGGTCAGGCCGTCGGCCATGATCAGCGGCAGGTTGGTATTCTCGAAGCCGAAGCCGTGGCGCTGGGCCAGCTCGATATGGCTGACGGCCTGGTTGCGCATGCCCGTGTAGAGGGTGGCGGTATCGGTCAGGAACGGCAGCGCTCCCTTCTTTTTGGCCAGCGCGCCCATCATCTTGAAATAGAGCGGGCGCACGAACCCCTGGGTGCCTTCCTCGCCGAAGTGGGTCTTGAACGCCACCATGTCCAGCGGCTGCATAAATGAAAAAATGTCTCTATTTGCCAGGAACTTCTCGAGCCTGACGCAGATGTCGCTGTCGGGTTCGTTGTCGCTGATGGGGATGAAATATACCTTTTCTTTCATTTTTGACCTGCCTCTGCCCGATGAAATGATCCGATTAAATCAATCATATAGGCCTTTTAAGACGTTTTTCCCGGGCCGCCGGCCAGGCGGCGCCGGCCGTCCGTCTGCATGGTACCATCCGCCGCAAAAAAGTCAATCGCCCCTTTAAAAATCGCTTGAGAGCGCCGGGCTCCCCGGGGCGAGAAATTGATTAAGATGCTCCATAATGCTTGACTTTTCATTTTCCGTATGGTACATCTTTTGCTAAGCAGGAGGTCGGAATGAATAAAAAATATCTGGCCGAGGACATCGCCAAGAGGATCTCCATAAAAAAGTACGAGGCCTACAATTTCATCGACCTGTTCATCGAGGTCGCCCTGGACAATCTCGGCAAGGGGCGCAAGCTCGTCCTTTCCAAATTCGGAACCCTGATCATCAAGAAGAAAAATAAAAAAAGGGTCATCAATCCCATCAACCGCGAGCCGATGATCATCCCGCCCGCCAAGATCGTCAAGTTCATTCCCTCAGAGAACCTGAAAAAAAGGTTCGAGGGCAATGGCTGACTTCAGTGAAGAGCAGCTAAAAAGGATCTCTTTTCACCTGCTGACTTTCAAGAATCCCAGGGCGCGGCAGCATGTCCTGCGCAATCATGTCAAGATTTCCGATTTTTTCCTGCTGGAACCGCGCCAGCTGCAATTGACCGGGCTTTTCCCGGAGGAGATCAAGGCGGTGCGCGAACGCAACTGGGCCGCGGCCGAAAAAGAGACGTCCCGGCTCGGAGCCAACGATATCGCCATCGTATTCAGCGATGACGAGGACTACCCGCCGCGCCTGGCCGAGATCTACGATCCGCCCGACCTCATCTATGTCCGCGGCGACCGTGCCCTGCTGCGCAAGGAAAAGCTGGCCGTGGTCGGGTCGCGGCGCGGCAGCTCCTACGGGCAGTCGGCGCTGAACCGCGTCCTGCCCGATTGCTGCCGGGCGGGGCTGGTCATCGTCTCGGGAATGGCCTTCGGCATCGACTCCATGGCCCACCGCGTGGCCCTGCGCGAGAACGGCGGCACCATCGGGGTGAACGCCGGCGGCCTGCTGCACCTGAACCCGCCGGGCAACTCCGCCCTGCTGCGCAAGATCGTCGAGCGCGGCGCCGTCATCAGCGAGTTTCCCCTGGACGTCACCCCCAGGCCCTTCCTCTTTCCCGTGCGCAACCGCATCATCTCCGGGATCTCGCGGGCGGTGCTGGTGGTGGAAGCCGCCATGCGCAGCGGCTCGCTGATCACCGCCCGGCTGGCCCTGGACCAGGACCGCGAGGTACTGGCCGTCCCGGGCAACATCGACTCGCTCCTGAGCCAGGGCACGAATTACCTGCTGCAGCAGGGCGCCAAGCCGGTCACCGCCGCCGCCGACATCCTGGAGGAGTTCGGGCTGGCGGCCCCGGCGCATGAGCGCGAGCTGGCGGCCCTGAGCCTGAAGGAAAAGAATATACTTGACTTGTGCGGCGAAAATGATGTAAAAGATATCGATTTTCTTGTAGAAAAGCTGGAACTGTCGACCGCCGAGGCCATATCCCTGCTCATGGGGCTGGTCCTGAAGAACCTGATCGTCGAGGACGCGGGCGGTTACCGAAGGATTCATCATGGCTAAAAAAACGTTGGTTATCGTCGAATCGCCGGCCAAGTCGCACACGATCTCCAAGTACCTCGGCGACGACTTCGTCATCAGCTCTTCGATGGGGCATGTCCGCGACCTGCCGGCGGCCGTGCTGGGGATCGACGTCAAGAACAACTACAAGCCCCATTACGAGAACCTGCCCGGCAAGGCCGCCCTGATCAAGGAGCTGCGCAAGCAGGCCCGGGGCGCCGCGCGCATCCTGCTGGCTTCGGACCCCGACCGCGAGGGCGAGGCCATCGCCTTTCACCTGCAGCAGATCCTGCAGGTCGAAAACCCGCACATCCTGCGCGTGCTGTTCAACGAGATCACCCGCGCCTCTGTCCTGGACGCCGTGCAGAAGCCCATGGCCATCGATGCCCACAAGGTCGATTCCCAGCAGATGCGCCGCCTGCTGGACCGCCTGGCCGGCTACAAGATCAGCCCGGTGCTGCAGCGCAAGATCGGCGGGCCGCTTTCGGCCGGGCGCGTCCAGTCCATCGCCCTGAAGCTGATCGTGGAGCGCGAGAAGGATATCCGCGCCTTCGTTTCCGAGGAGTTCTGGACCGTCGCCGTGGAGCTGCTGGGCTCGCGCAAGCCCTCGTTCATCGCCAAGCTGGAAAAATCCGGCGGCAAGGCCGTCAAGATCCCCGATCGCGAGAGCTGCGGGGCCATCCTGTCCGAGCTGCAGGGCAGGGATTATGTCCTGGAGCGCGTGCAAAAAAAATTGCGCAAGCGCAAGGCGCCGCCGCCGCTGATCACCTCCACCCTGCAGCAGGAGGCGTTCCGCCGCTTTAAATTCCCGGTCAAGAAGACCATGCAGCTGGCCCAACAGCTCTACGAGGGGTTGACCATCCGCGGCGGCGAGCCCACCGGCCTGATCACCTACATGCGCACCGACTCCTTCCGCGTCTCCGACCAGGCCCGCGACCAGGCCCGCGAGCACATCGCGGCGACGCTGGGCAAGGAGTACCTGCCGGCCACCGCCAACGTCTTCAAGCGCAAGGGCAAGATCCAGGATGCCCACGAATGCATTCGCCCCAGCGTTCCCTTCCACACGCCCGATGATGTCCGCGACGATCTCAATCCCGGCCAGTTCAAGATCTACCAGCTGATCTGGGAGCGGTTCTTTGCCTCGCAGATGGCCGACGCCGAGATCGAGGAGACGCAGTTCGACGTCAAGAACGGCGATTACCTGTTCGTCTGCAAGGGCGAGATCGTGAAGTTCAAGGGCTTCATGGCCATGCTGAAGACCGAAGGCGAGCAGACGCTGCTGCCGGCGCTGGAGGAGAAAGAGGTCCTGCAGCTGCTGAAGATGGACGACAAGCAGAACTTCACCAAGCCGCCGCCCCGCTACAGCGAGGCCTCGCTGGTCAAGGTGCTCGAAGAGAAAGGCATCGGCCGGCCGTCGACCTATGCCAAGATCATCGAAACCCTGAACAAGCGGGAATACGTCTACAACGAGGACAAGAAGTTCGTGCCCACCGACCTGGGCATCAACGTCGTCGACTACCTGGAAGAGAACTTCCACGACATCATGAACTACAATTTCACCGCCGACCTGGAAAAGGAGCTCGACCTGGTCGCCGAAGGCAAGCTCGACTGGGTGGTCGGGATCGATCAGTTCTACAAAAAACTGGCCCTGGACCTGGAAAAGGTCAAGGACGGCAAGAAGGTGGAGCTGCTCACCGGCGGCAAGTGCCCCGACTGCGGCGGCGACCTGGTGAAGAAATATTCCCTGCGCACGCGCGGCTGGTTCGCGGGCTGCTCCAACTATCCGCGCTGCACCTATACCGAGCGCGTGACGCTGAACAACGAAAAGATCGGCAAGGACGAGATCCAGGAGAAGCCGTGCCCCAAGTGCGGCAAGCCGCTGGTCAAGCGCTATTCGCCCAAGACGCGGCAGTATTTCATCGGCTGCTCCGGCTATCCCGCCTGCAAGCACATCGAGAACAGCGCCGAGGAACTGGGAGCCTGCCCGCAGTGCGCCAAGCCCCTGACCAAGAAGTTCTCGCGCAAGACCCGCCGCTATTTCGTCGGCTGCTCCGGCTACCCGGAGTGCAAGTTCGTGCAAAAAGGGTGAAGAAGAAGATCACGATCGTCGGCGGCGGGCTGGCCGGAGTCGAAGCCGCCTACCAGGCCGCCAAATGCGGCCTCGCGGTCGACCTGCACGAAATGCGGCCGCAGGTAATGACCGAAGCCCATCAGAGCGGGCTGCTGGCCGAGATGGTCTGCTCGAATTCCCTGGGTTCCGAAGAACTCACCTCAGCCTCGGGGCTGCTGAAGCGGGAACTGCGCCAACTCGACTCTTTTTTCCTGCGCCACGCCGACCGGGCCCGGGTGCCGGCAGGCGGCAGCCTGTCGGTCGACCGCCTGCGCCTGGCCGCCGACATCACCTCAGAGCTGGCGGCCCTGCCCGGGGTGCGCGTCATCCAGGGCGAGGTCCGGGAAATCCCGGCCGGGGACGGGCCGCTGCTCGTCGCCAGCGGGCCCCTGACCAGCCCGGCGTTCGCCCAGGCGCTCTCGGGCCTGACCCTGCGCAAGCACCTCTATTTTTTCGACGCCACCTGCCCGTTGCTGCGTGCCGGCAGCATCGATTTTTCGCAATTGTTTGCGGCGTCGCGCTATGAAAAGGGCGAGGCCGATTTCTGGAACATTCCCCTGGACAGGGGGCAATACGATGCCTTCGCCGGCGAGCTCGCCCGCGGCGAGACCGCCGAGGTCCACGAGTTCGAAAAAAAGGTTTTTTTCGACGCCTGCCTGCCGGTGGAGGAGATCGCCCGCAGCGGGCCGCAGTCGCTGGCTTTTGGGCCGTTGAAGCCCGTCGGCCTGGTCGACCCGCGCAGCGGCGCGCGCCCCTTCGCCGTGGTGCAGCTCCGCCAGGATGACCTGCAGAAGAATTTTTACCAGCTGGTCGGCTTCCAGACGCGCCTGAAGCACGGCGAGCAAAAGCGCATCTTCCGCACCCTGCCCGGCCTGGAGAACGCCGAGTTCGAGCGCTTTGGCCGCATGCACCGCAACACCTACATCAACGCCCCGCTGATCCTCAACCGCTTCTCGCAGAGCAAGCTGGACAGCCGTGTCTATTTTGCCGGCCAGGTCTCCGGGGTGGAAGGCTATGTGGAGTCGGTAGCATCCGGGCTGTTCTGCGGCCTGTTCGCCGCCCGCGACGCGCTGGGGCTGGAGCGGCCCGAGCTGCCGGATACGACCGCCGCCGGCGCGCTGCTGGCGCACATCGCCGGGGCCGACTGGCGCGATTTCCGCCCCAGCAAGTTCACTTTCGGACTGCTCCCCGAGATTGGGACGGAGGTCCGCGACAAAAAGAAAAAAAAGGAACTGAAGGCCGAGAGGGCCTGCCAGGCGCTGGAACAATGGATCAAGAAAGCCGCAGTCTGAAAAAATACATCGCCTACCTGCGCGACATCAAAAAATATTCCCCGCATACCGTCAAGGCCTATGGCATCGATATCCGCCAATTCCAGGAATATTTCGCCGCCAACCGCCTGGAGCTGACCAAGGGCAACATCCGCGGCTTCATCGCCCAGGTCTTTTCCCAAAGCCGCAACAAGGCCACCGTGGCGCGCAAAATCTACGCCGTGCGCTCGTTCTACGGCTTTCAACTCAAGAGCGGCGCCGTGGCGCACAACCCGTTCGATGGCGTCAGCTCCCCCAAGCAGGATCGCAAGATCCCGCGCATCCTGACCGAGAACGAGATGCGGGAATTTCTCGACGCGCTTCCCGAGGAGAATTTCCTGCAGCTGCGCAACAAGGCCATGTTCGAGTTTCTGTACGCCACCGGCCTGCGCATTTCGGAATTGACGGGCTTGCGCTCGGGCGACATCCGCTTCGCCGAGCGCCTGGTGCGCGTCCTGGGCAAGGGCAAGAAGGAGCGCATTGTCCCCTTTCACGAGCAGGCCGCCGAGGTCGTGGGGCGCTACCTGCAGCGCCTGCGCCTGGAGTTCCCGGCGGCGCAGGACCTGGTCTTCGTCAATTCCCGCGGCGGCAGCCTCACGCCGCGCTCGGTCGAGCGCATCCTGAAGGCGGTCTACCACGAGCTGGTCCGTTCCCAGCACCATGTCCACCCCCACCTGCTGCGCCATTCCTTCGCCACCCACCTGCTGCAGCGCGGGGCGAACCTGCGCGTCATCCAGGAGCTGCTGGGCCATTCCAGCCTGGCCACGACCGAAAAATACACCACCCTCAACCTTGGCGACCTGCTGCAAACGTATAAAAAATTCCATCCCCGGGACCACGAATGAACAGGAAAAACGTTTTTTTCGTGCTCAAGCTCGCCTTCGGCCTGGGCCTGCTGCTGTACCTGGTCCTGGTCATCGCCCGGCCGCGCGAGATCATCGCGGTCATCGGCGCCGCCTCCCTGCCGCTGCTGCTCCTGGCCTTCGCCCTGCACGCCTTCGGCTTCCTGTTCTCGGCCATACGCTGGAAGCTGATCCTCGACCAGCAGGGGGCGGGCTTTTCGCATGGGCAGCTGCTGCGCTCGCTGCTGGTCGGCTCCTTCTTCAACCTCTTCCTGCCCACGCGCTTCGGCGGCGATGTCGTCCGTGTCAGCGACACGCGCCGCATCGGCAGCGGCGTGACCGGCTCGCTGGCGGTGGTGGTCTACGAGCGCATGAGCGGCATTGTCGCCCTGCTGGCCTTCGCCCTGCTCGCCTCGCTGCTCAAGATCAGGTTCGTGCACGAGATGCCCCTGCTCTACGTTTCGCTGCTGGTCAGCCTGTCGGGAATATTCCTGCTGCTCCTGGCCTGGAAGAAGGTGCCGCGCGGCTTCCTGGCCGGATTGCCTTGCCGCCGTCCCTGGCTGCGCCGGCTCCTGGACAAGCTGGACGCCTTCCATGGCATCATCCTGGATTTCATCTCCCACCGTTCGCTGTCGCGCCGGGTCTTTTTCTGGGCCGTGCTGCTGCAGCTCAACGTCGTGCTGCACTATTTTCTGATCGGGCAGGCGTTGGGGCTGCAGCGCATCCCGCTGCTGGATTATTTCTTCGCCATCCCCATCATGCTGTTCGTCCTGTCATTCCCGGTTTCGATCAACGGCCTGGGCGTGCGCGACCTTTTTTTGGTCAAGCTGTTCACGGTTTACGGCTACCCGGCCCAGTTCGCCCTGGCCTTTTCCCTGCTGGACCTGGCCTTCAACGTGGTGCTGGGGATCATCGGCGGCCTGGTCTATATTTTCCGCAAAAAATGAACGGCAAAAAGCTGCTGCCGCTGGTTGCCGCCCTGCTGCTCATGGCCGTTGCCGCTGCACCGGGCGCCAGCAGCCAGGAAAAGCTCCGCGACATCCAGCGCCGGATCGATGAGGTCCAGGCCAGGCTGGCGGCCAGCAAGGGGGAAAAGTCCTCGCTGCTGAACGACATCTACGCGCTGGAGCTGCAGGCGGAGACGGCGGTCATCGAGCTGAACAAGGCCAACCTGCTCATGGCCGACGCCCAGGAGCAGGTGCAGCGCAAGCGCAGGGAGGAGGCGGCGCTGCGCGCCCGCATCCGCAGCTCGCAGGACAAGGTGCGGCGCATCCTGCGCGTGCTGTACAAGATGGGCGACCTGGGCTACGTGAAGCTGTTTCTGAACATCAACAGCGTCGACCAGCTGTTCCGCAATTACCGGCTGATCGTCTCCTTGATGGACGACAAGGTCGTCGAGATCCGCGAAATCCGCCAGGGCATCATCAAGCTGCAGAAGGTGCAGGCTGAATTGCGGGCCGAGCTGGCGCGCCTGACCGGCTTGAAAACCGAAAAGGCCGCCAAGCTCACGCGGCTGAAGCGCCTGAAGCAGGACAAGCTGGACATGATCGCCCGCATCAACCGCCAGCGCGACCTCAATTCGCGCCTGTTGGACGAGCTGAAGACCGAAAGCGAGAACCTGACCCGCGTCCTGGACCAGAAGAGCGTCGCCCCAACGGCGGATGCCGTCGACCTGGGCCCGTTGCGCGGCAAGCTCGCCTGGCCGCTGCGCGGCTCGGTCATCTCCAGTTTCGGCAAGAAAAAGAGCGCCCGTTTCGACACCTATACCATGAACATTGGTATCGAGATCAAGCCTGATCGTTCCGATGAGATCAAGGCGGTCGGCGGCGGCGAGGTCATTTTTTGCGATTATCTAAAAGGGTACGGCAATGTGATCATGGTCCAGCATGCCGGGAGCTTTCACACCGTGTACGGCCATTGCGAGAGTTTTCTGAAAAAGCCGGGCGAGCGCGTGGGCACGGGCGAGGTGATCGCCATGGCCGGCGATTCGGGCTCGCTCTACGGCAAAGCCCTGTATTTTGAGATCCGCCAGAACCTGAAACCGCTGGATCCCTTGCTGTGGCTGGCCAAAAGGTGATAGAATCTGCCATTCCGCAATGACAAAATGAAGCCGCAGCGAAAAAAGATCGTCAAGTCCAGCCGCAAAGCCGCCGCCCTCTCCTTTCTCGCCTTCGGCGTCATCGCCCTGGGCATTGTGGTCGCCCTGGAGTTCCTGGATTATCGCGCCGGCAGGGATTCGTTCATTTTCAATAAGGTGGTGCGCCTGGACCGGCGCGAGCCGGCCGGGGAACTTTTCCAGCGCGACCTGGCGGCGCTGCTCTCCGCCCAGAAGATCCGCCACGATCTCTTCCGCGACCGTTCCGAGGTCACCCATGTCAAGATCGACCTGGCCGAGCCGCGCTTCGCCGGGTTCGCGCGCGACCTGCTGCGCCTGGTCGAAAAGCGCGGCGGGCTGCACATGCTGAGCGAGGTCCAGGGCATGAAGGAGCAGGTCGTTTATCTCTACCAGCTGCGCTTCGACAAGCGGCTGACCCATATCGTCCTGCTCAGCAAAAAACTGGCCGTCAAGGCCATCGCCGCGCCATCCCAGCCGACCGCCGCCGCGACCGCCAAGCTCCCCGTCGCCCGGACGAAGTTCAAGGGCACGCCGCGCCTGGCCATCGTCATCGACGACATCGGCTACGCCGACCTGGTCTCCGACCGGCTGCGCGACCTGGGCATCCCGCTCACTGCCGCGGTGATCCCCGACGCTCCCTATGCCGGCAGCGAGGCGCAGCGGCTGCAGGAGTACGGCCTCGAGGCGATCATCCACCTGCCCATGCAGCCCAAGGACCCGGCCAACCACCATCCGCGCGACCAGTTCGTGCTGGTCGATTCCAGCGACGCCGAGATCGAGGAGCTGCTGGGGCGGGCCATGGCCGTCGTGCCCAACGCCCGCGGCCTGAACAACCACATGGGCTCGCGCCTCACCTCCGACCCGCAGGCCATCAGGCGGCTGCTGGGAATGATCAAGGAGCGCGGCCTGTTTTTCGTCGACTCCAAGACGACGGGCGAAACGGTCGCCTTTGCCACGGCGCGGGCGCTGAAGATCCGCACCGCCCTGCGCGACGTCTTTCTCGACGACGTGCAGACCTACGAGCACGCGAGCGCCCAGCTGCGGCGCCTGGTGGACGCTGGCCCGCGAAAACGGCCGCGCCCTGGCCATCGGCCATCCCTTCGCCTCCACCCTCGACGCCCTGCGCGATACCGTGCCCTGGCTGAAGCAGCAGGGGGTGGATATCGTTCCGGTGTCGGAGATCTTGGAATAGCCCACATACCGTAACAATAAGGTTTTTGCCCATCACTGTCCCAAATTGGGACAATCTTTCCTCAAAACACTGAGCAGGAAAGGGTTTCCACTCTTGAATCCCTTGTCCCAAAGTGGGACACCGGGCAAATCCCTCAAAACGCTTATCCTGACTACGTTCTAAGCTTTAGCGCTTTTTTCACATTCCCAAATTGAGACAAAGCGGATCTAGGAAAGCATTTGTCGTTAATCATGATTTTCCTCGCGACCCTAGTCCCTATTGGTTTTATAATTTTGCATAGAAGTTGGCACAGTAATTGCTAGATATGTTTTTCACAAGTGAATCTCAGGGAGGAGTCCATTGTACTTGCAAGGCATGTCAATGATTTTTAGATATTTTTCAATTATGTATGGAGGATAAATATGAGTAGAAAAATTTCCATGCTGATAATGTCCGCGATAGCATTGGGAGGATTGGTTTTAGAAATTTGGGCAGCCAGACCGACAATCAGTATTACTGCTTCTCCGGCGACTATCTTTTCCGGAAGCTCTTCAACTCTGACCTGGAGTTCGACAGGTGCCATAACGGCTTCTATTAATCCAGGGATCGGAAGTGTGCCGGTCAATGGTTCATTGAGCGTCTCGCCTAGGAAAACTAAGACCTACACGATAACCGTGCGGAACAGCAGTGGGTATCGCACGGCAAGTGTCAAAGTCACGGTGAAACCCGCCCGGCCAAACGTTTTTTTTGGCGTTGCTCCCGGTTCCATCATCCTGGGTCAGAGCTCCAATCTCAGTTGGACAACCGGCAATGCCACCAGAGTCTCCATCAATCAGGGCATCGGTACTGTTGCCTTGAACGGCAGCAGAACCATTTCACCATCGGTAACGACTACCTATACCATAACAGTCACCGGAAGTGGCGGTACCGTCACGGCCACAACGACGGTCACAGTGAACGCAGGGCAACCAGTGATCACATTCAGTGCATCTCCGACGACCATTCAGGCCGGACAGGGCTCGACCCTGAACTGGACAACCGTTTCAGCCACATCCGTGACCATAGAGCCCGGTATTGGCAGCACGGGACTCGCTGGTTCTGTGACGGTCTTTCCCAGCCAAACCACCATATATACGCTGGTCGCGACCGGAGCGGGAGGAATATCAAGTAGCCAAGTCGATATCCAAGTCCAGACCCTTGCGCCGACGGTGACTCTGACCGTAAATCCAGAGGCCATTCAGGAAGGAGAAGTGGCGACTTTGAATTGGACTTCGAGCAATGCCGATTCCGCTTTTTTCGACAACGATATTGGCATGGTTGAGTTGAATGGATCCCTGCAGGTTGCTCCGACTGTGACTACAACCTACGCCATCACCGTGACCGGCTCCGGAGGAATGCGAACGGCAGCAGTCACACTGAATGTTTTCAGCGGCATCAAATACTACGCCTATATCCCGGATGCGGCCGACAAAAAACTCCGTATTGTCGACACCGACACCGGCTTGATATTAAAAACGATCGAGATGATCGGGGCCAACACTATTTTGCAGGGAGTTGCGGCCGAGCCCTCGGGAATATTTACTTACGTAGCCGATGTGGGGACAACAAGGATCATCAAGATCGATCCACTAACCATGGCCAATGTCGGCGAACTACCCCTGACGGGCAGTTTCCAGGGCAATCCCCGTCATCTCTCGCTTGCCCCGGATGGCCGTTTTCTCTACGCGACGAGCAGTGTTCCTTTGTGGAACCCTGACCAGGGAAAATATGTAGGGGCTATTTGTACGATCAAGACCAGCGGCAATTCCATATCCGCCGTCCGCGGAGTGAATGTTGAACTCCCCAGCCGGGTATCCTTGGAAGGATTGGCGGTTAGTTTCGATAATACTCGACTCTATGTAACTGATCCCGATGGCAGTCGGATATTGGTTCTGGACACGGCCAAACTGCAGCGATGGGCCGCGAACATGGTCCCGATAAGCGACGAGCTGATCGCAGCTATCTCACTGCCCAAGCCGCCGCTGGATGTGGCGTTTTCCCCCAATGGGCAAAATATTTATGCCTTTGCCGACAATACTCTTTTCGAAATTGATGCGCAGAACCTGACCGTTAACAGGTCCCTCGTTATTCCCCTCGGATCGCGTTTCATGAGAGTGCATCCCGATGGCAGCAAAGTTTATATTGCGACCGGCAACACTCTTTCGATTGTGGAAACGGCTGGGTTGACAAAAAACGCAACGGTCAGCATCATGGGGCTTTATTCTTGCTCGGGTCTCGATATTCATCCCGATGGCAGCCGGCTATTTTTAGTCGATAACAAAAATGACAAGCTGATCACGGTGAGCACCTCCAGCTACCAAGTTATGTTCACGACAAGCATGGGAACGGATCCGACGGCATACGGCGGGTTTTTAGGTCATCTACCGCTTAGCATAGCGGGCAATGTGACTCAGGGCGGGAGTGGGCTTAGCGGTGCGACCATGACCCTGGATGGCGAAGGTATCTTGCGCACAAAGCAAACGGCCACGGCCGGTGAATTCCTTTTCGGACTGAAGCCCGGGGACTATCAGTTGACCCCGACGATGTCCAACCTGGAGTTCACGCCCGAAAGCATGAAACTGCATGTCAGGGAAAGCCAAACCGGGCTTGACTTCGCGGTTTCCGGCGTCGTCCTACCACCCACCGTGACCTTATCCTCATCTTCCACTTGGGTCAAGCCAAGCGAATCGTTCACTTTGACCTGGGACTCCACCGACGCCGATTATGTTACGCTCGAAGTCGTGACAAGCAATCACCTGCCGTCTAGCGGTTCGCTGTCATTCTCCTTGCAGTCGACCACCACCATCTCGGCTATAGCCCACAACCGGGGTGGCACTGCCAGCGCCAGTGAAAAGGTCTATGTGTCCAGCAACAACCCGCCGACAGCCAGCATCATTGCCAATCCGGCATCCATCCTGCAAGGAGGAAGCTCCACTTTAAGCTGGACCTCGGCATATGCTTCGATGATCATGATCGACAACGGTATCGGCACGGTTGCCGCGAACGGGAGCAAGACTGTGTCTCCCGCGGTAACCACGACATATACCATCACGGCGGTGCACTATAGTGGTTACCAGGTTACAGCGAAAGTGACGATCAAGGTGATCCCCATTCCGGCGCCAACGCTCACCTTGGCCGCCGATCCCGATATGCTGGCACCAGTAGGCAGCAGCACCTTAACTTGGACTTCGACCAACGCCATTTCCGTGACCATTGACAATAGCCTCGGTGCCGTGGACTTGAACGGCAGCCTGATTGTCACCCCCACGAAGGACACCACCTACACGGCCGTGGCCACAGGTGTCACCGGCACGACCATAGCCACCGTAACGGTTCGCATGCTCGACACCCATTTATGTTCCATCTGGAGTGGAATGAAGAATGCAATGGCTCTTGGGAATATTGACCGAGCAATGGACTTTATTTATGAAGGGACTCGTGACAAATATAGAGAAGCATATAATGTTTTGTTATCTCAACTTCCGCAAATTGCATTGGAGATGGGCGAAATCGAGTTTTTGGCTTGTAAAGAGAATTTATCCATTTACCGGATAAAAAGAAATGAAATCATTAATAGCGAAGAACAAGAGATTTCATATAGAATTTATTTTGTTTATTATAACGGCGAATGGTTGATATACCAATACTAAAAGGAGATACAATGCTTATATTAAATTTTATTGGACAAGTATCCTTTTTTTTAATAGAGCGAACAAACGCGCTAATTTTTCCGACAATTCTTTTGATTGGATATATACCATTATATATACTTGTGATTAACAAAGATGTTCAATTTAAGAACAAAATAAGACTAAAAATTAACTTTCTTTATACATTGATCGGGATATTAAGCGTATGTTATGCAGTCTCTTTTGTAATTACAGGTTTAAGTCTATTTACAATTGAGGCCATATTGATAAATGAATTAATTTGTTTAATATTTTTTGATGTTTTATTGATATACGATAAAATTCTAGGTTCGCCAAAAAACAACATTATTTTTATTTCCGAGTGCATTATTGTTTTTTGTGGGATATGGATTGGCTATACTTTTTCATGGTCAATAACATTCAATTTAATTCATTATTCCGGGCAACATCCTCCGATCGGGCTTTTCTTAGTAAATTTGATTTTTTTAATTGTTTCAACTCTGGCTGTAATAATTAAAAATCTTTATCAAAATTATCGGAGTGTAAGATGAGCAGAATAAAAATACTTTTGATTCTCCTAATATTCCCCGCGTTGACTTTTGGTTGGTGGAAAAACACTCACAAACTTATATCCACCTATGCTTGTATTAATTCGAAACTAGTGAGAGGAAACTTCATCTGGGCATTAAACCTAGATATGGGGGCAGACCATAAATTAACTGTGGAAACTGAAACAAAAACCATAGCGGAATGGCTTTTTTATGGGGTGGAAAAAGAGGATGCATCCATAGGTAGGAGCATGAATCATTTCCATAATCCTTTAAAACAGTTTGCTGATGCTGGCCTTATCGATGTGGCTTCAATACATCATCCATCTCAGCTGCTTTTCGCACAAGATGGAGATGAACAGGACAAATTTCTCGAAAAAAATAATTCTTGGGAAAAAGCTAAATATTATTATTTTAACGCATTGTTATTTACCGATGAGGGATTGAGACATGCACTTTTTGGCAAGATGTTTAAAAGCTTGGGCCACCAGATTCATCTTATCGAAGACATGGGGAACCCTGAGCATACCAGAAACGACAATCACCCATTTGTAACGATGGAAGAGTGGACGGAAGATCATTGTAATGACATTATTGTGGGGTTCTGCGCGAACCCAATCTATCCAGATGTTGATCTTCAAACTATGGTATTCGACCAATCAACACAGAAGAATCTTGTGCCGATATCAAGATTGAGTGATGCGGACAGTTATTTTTCTACAAATCCCATGCCGACCGCAGATAGGCAGCAAGGCCTTGCTGAATATTCCAATTCTAATTTTGTATCTATCGACACAATATTTTCTGGTGAATTTCCGCATCCATGCATTTCAAATGTTGACATTTCAAAAATATTTGTAAAAACAAACACTGAGTACAAGCCTGATGAGAAGGGAGTGTATCTTCCAAAAGTAAATGACGGAGATCCAATTTCACATTTTATAAGATTGCCTTATTTAGATAAATATTCGAACCACACGCTTTTAAATTTTAGTTGTTTAGACTTTTTATGTTATAAGGATTATACTTCGATGCTAATCCCACGGGCAGTCGGATATTCGGCGGCACTTCTTGATTATTTTTTTCGAGGAGAAATTGAAATCAGCTTGCCGGTAAGCAATCCTGGCATTATTCCGCCTCAAAAGGAGGGGATCTATTCCCTTTGCACGGATCCAGCGGTTGGATTCGATAAGATATCCTTGATGGTGAGGAATATCACCGCTAATAATGAAGAAATGACCAATGGATCGGTGTTTCTGGTTTTAAGCTACCGAACTTGTGTTGGAGACCCTTTCAGCCCTAAACGACTTGCTCTCGAAGAAGAAAGAAAGTTCATTTCGGTCAAATATCCAGGAGAATTATCAATACCAAGAGATGTTCCATTGAGAATTAACTTCGATCTATCGGAAACCCCTATGCCGTATAATGCAATGGATGTGACATTATCCGTTGTAGTCAAAGGTAATCTGGGAGCTGAACTTAACAATGCTGTGGCCATTGGTTTCAAGGATATTGGCGAGCCTACCCCAGTCGATATGTTCAATAACACCGACCTGGTGTGTTTCCACGGCAGTTATGTCCCCTATACCCATCCAGTGCTCCTGCAAGAAGTCGACATCAATCAGAATGGCGAGATCGATTGCGATCTTTTCGAAATTGCTATCATCCCTTCTGAAATCACCCCGCAGTATCTTAGTTTCAATGGCAAAAATGCTGATGAGGGAAATTATTATTTTCAATACCCTGAAAACACATCGGCCATTCAACCCGGGCAAAGCTTGCGATTTTACTATTTAACCGACGATTACCCTGCCGCCAGCCATTTCAGTATTCATGTCGATTCCAAATTCATTTCAAACCCGGCAATCCCAATTAACGGAAACTGCCAACCTTTCCATACAGATGATATAAATAACGGGTATTCATATGTCAATGAGATGCAATGGGAATCAGCCGCGGAAGGATACCTGCATATAAAAAGTTCAATCTATAACTATCGCGGCCTCGACTACTTTCATGTCATACGTTATCAAAACATTATGGTGCCGCTGGGAACAAGCTGCGCGCAGGGTTCGTCCGCATCCATTCAAGACGAATCAACTATTTCTGATGAAGGAAAGTTTCAGAATCGCCTTCAACCGAAGGTCAATGATATTAATCAAAGTTCGGGAAAAGTTAAAAAATAATGGATGTCAGTCGGCTGCTCCGAAGAGGGCGTTTTATTGGTTCTATGTCAGTTTGAGTGAGGGAAGCGCTGTGAACCCTGGATTGATCGGGAATTTGTGTTAGGTCTTTTATTATGCCAATTGATAATTTTATTGAATCAAAATAGGAGAATTGTTATGGCCAGTAAGGCGATGGTAAGATGAATGGTGGCGGGGAAAACCCTTCTGGTGATCAGCGCCTTGTCCATCTTGGCTCAATGGCTCTACTCTAAGGACTGCGACCAGCCGCTCCCTTAGTGCTACAAGGGCGATGAGCCTAAGCCTGAAGTGTTATAATGCTGGGGGCATTGGGAATTAGGGGCGGTGAATGTAATTTTGCATTTGGTGACCGACTGGGGAAATAAACAAAAAGAGATAGGGATAGGAGCATGGCAGCAAAAAAACTCGCGATCGCGGTAATGGCGTTTATCTTGTGCGGCTTTGTGGGCAATGCCCAGATCGGGATGCTGGAAGAATCGGTCGTGGTCATGGAAGAGACCGAGCTGAAGATCGAGCGTGGCAGCTGCTTCGTCTATTGGCGGCCGGTGTTTTGCACCTACTCGGGGAGCGGCTACCGGCTCGAAGTGAAGAACGGCGGGCGGAAGGGAAAAAACAAGGTGCGCTCCTACTCCATTTTCTTCGATGACCGGGACGCGCTGGCGGGCCGGGTGAAACGGGATCCCGTTGCCGACTGGGAGGGGCAGATCTCTCTCAACCCGTGGAACGTCCTGCGCGTCACGCTGCGCGGGGAGCCGGGAGCGGGCGTCACCCTGCGCATTTGGGGCGAGGCGGACAAGGTGTACGCCGGTCATGTGGGGGGAGTGCCCCAAATTAATGAGGTCTCTCAGAGGCAGATCGGGGTCACCAAGGCCCCTGAACGGCCGCAGCCGGTTATCGCGCTCGAGGCGGACCGGGACGCGATCGAGATCGGACAATTCATCCGGCTGAAATGGGACGCGCAGAACGCCGCCACCGTGCGCTTCACGTCGGGCGACCTGGGTTGGGTGGAAAAGAGCGGCTCCGCCATGGTCTGGCCCGAAAAGGACACGATATTCCGCATAGAGGCCAGGGAATGGAGCAATGTCGCGGTCGCCGAGGCCACGGTCAAGGTGAGCATCCCGGAGCCCGAGCTCGAACTGCAAGCGGAGCCGGCGACGGTGATGAGGGGAGAAGAGGTCACCTTCACCTGGAAGACAAAAAACGCGCGCATGGTGCGCTATGGCGAGAGGGAGCTCTATTCCTATCTGCCCCTGAAAGGGAAAAAGAGCGTCAAGCCCAACGATTCCTGCACCTACACCGTCCAGGCCGAGAACGGCGACAAGTCAACGCGCAAGACGTTTTCCGTGAAGGTCCTGGACCCTGAAGTGGAGCGCCAGCGCATCGCCAGGGAACAAATGAGCCGGAATATTCCTCCCGCAATCGACCGCAACCTGCGCGCGATCTGGACGGGATTAAAGGAAGCGCTGCGCGCCGGGGACGCGGACAAGGCGGCCGGCTTCTTCTGCCTGGAGGATCGCGCCGGATACCTCAGGATGTATAACGATCTGAAGGACAAGCTGCCGCAGGTCGGGGCCGAGATGGCAGGGATCGAATTCATCGAGTTCCAGGGAGACGGCGCCAAGTACCGCACCAAGAGAAAGGAAACCCTCAAGGGCAAGGAATACGACATCACCTACGAAGTCTATTTCGTTATCGACCAGGACGGCCAGTGGAGGATTTACAGATTCTAGGCGAAGAAGAAACGAGCTTGGTGAAAAGTGAAAAGTAAAAAGTGATTTGTTGCATTTCAATGTTTTTTCCAACTCTCCCAGTGCCTTGCTGACACTGACACTTTCACTGATCGAACTATCGTGACAAGTGACGCGTGACGAGTAAGAAATCAAATTCCAAATCCCAAGCACCAAATCCCAAATACGCTTCGCGCCAATATCCAAATTCCAATTTCCAAAACAAAGGCTTTTTCGGCTTCTTTTCCTCGTTTTGATCATTTGGTAATTGGTGCTTGGAGCTTGTTTGTTATTTGGTGCTTGTGATTTGATGCTTTAGTCCTATGGATTCATCTTCACTTTTGCCTTTTTACTTTTGCCTTTTCTTCCCTTCCACCGTCAACCGTACACCGTCCACCGAGTTTAGGTTATAATACCTATCAGGGCGAATAACTGAATGAAGATCCTCTGGAAATACCTGAAACCGTTCCGCGGCTGGCTGGCGCTGGCCATGGGCCTGGCAACCGTGGCGCAGGTGCTGCAGCTGGTCGACCCGATCATCTTCGGCAAGATCATCGACCAGCTGGCCCTGAACCCCGGGAAGCGCGGCGAGGCGGAACTGATCCGCGGCGCCCTGTACTGGCTCGGGATCGCCGTGGCCATCGGCCTGGGCGGCCGCGTCGCCCAGGCGCTGACCGACTACGTCACCCGGCTGGTCGTCCAGAAGTTCGGCCTGGCCGTCTTCGACGAGGGGCTGCGCCAGACGCTGCGCCTGCCCTACCACGAATTCGAAGAAGTCAGCAGCGGCCACGTCCTCTCCATGCTGGTCAAGGTCAGGCACGACAACGAAAAGTTCATCAGCGCCTTCATCGGCGTGCTTTTCTCCTCGCTGGTGGGCGTCGCCTTCCTGGTCTGGTACGCCATCGCCAAGCACTGGGCGCTGATCCCGGTCTTCCTCGTCGGCGTCGTGGTCCTGGGCGGCATGACCGGGCTGCTCAGCCGCCGCATCAAGACCATCCAGCGCGTCGTGGTCAAGGAGACCAACAAGATGAGCGGCGCCATCACCGAGTCGCTGCGCAACATCGAGCTGGTCAAGAGCCTGGGGCTGACCTATCCCGAGATCCGGCGCCTGAAGACCTTCACGCGCAGCATTTTCCTCCTGGAGATGCAGAAGATCAAGCGTATCCGCTCGCTGGGCTTCCTGCAGAGCTCCGCCCTGCTGCTGCTGAAGGAATCCATCCTGTTCGTGCTGCTGTGGCTGATCTTCCACAAGGCGTTGTCGCCCGGGGAGCTGATCTCCATGCAGTTCATCTCCACGCGCATCATGTTCCCGCTGCAGGACCTGGGCAACATCATCCTGGCCTATCGCGAAGCGCAGGCCTCCCTGCAGCTCTTCGACGAGCTGATGGCCAAGCAGCCGGAGTACCGCCCCGAAGAACCGGTCGAGATCGGCGCCATCGAAAGCCTGCGCTTCGACCGCGTCAGCTTCCGCTACAAGAACGGCCTGCAGGACGCCATCGCCAACCTGTCGTTCGCGGCGCGTTGCGGCGAGACCATCGCCTTTGTCGGCCCTTCGGGCTCGGGCAAGTCGACGCTGGTCAAACTGCTGGTGGGCCTGTACACGCCGACCCAGGGCACGATCTTCTACGACGACATCCCGGCGCAGGACATCCGCCTGAACCGCCTGCGCCGGCAGCTCGGCTTCGTGACCCAGGACACGCAGCTCTTTTCCGGCACCATCCGCGAGAACATGCTGTTCGTCAAGCCCGATGCCAGCGACAGCGAGATCCGCGCCGCCCTGGAGCAGGCCTCGGCCCTGCAGCTGGTGGACGCCACGGCCGACGGGCTGGGAACGCTTCTCGGCGAGGGCGGCAAGAAGGTCTCGGGAGGGGAGAAGCAGCGGCTGGCCATCGCCCGCGCCCTGCTGCGCCGCCCGCGCATCCTGATCTTCGACGAGGCCACCTCCTCGCTGGATTCGCTCACCGAAGAAGAGATCACGCGCACCCTCAGGGAGATCTCGGCCGCTCAGCGGCAGATCACCCTCGTGATCGCCCACCGCCTCTCGACGGTCATGCACGCCGACCGCATCTTCGTGCTGGAAAAAGGGCGCATCGTGGAGGAAGGGGCGCACGCCTCCCTGGTGAAGAAGAAGGGGTTGTACTACGCCATGTGGCGCCAGCAGATCGGCGAGCGCAGGGTCGGGGCGCCGCGCCAGGACATGGCTGCCAGCGCTGAGGAAAGAAACGAGCTTAGTGAAAAGTAAAAAGTGAAAAGGTTCTTGTTTGCATTTCCTGTTGTCGTGACAAGTGACGCGTGACGAGTAAGAAATTAAATTCCAAATCCCAAGCACCAAATCCCAAATATGCTTCGCGCCAATATCCAAATTCCAATTTCCCAAACAAAGGCACTTTCGTAAGGAATGCAAATTTGCGTTCCCTACCCCCGCGGAGATCTGATGGGTTACTTTGTTTTGGTCATTTGGTAATTGGTGCTTGTGTAAGAAATTAAATTCCAAATTCCAAGCACCAAATCCCAAATAAATTCCAATTTCAAAATTCCAATGTTCCAAACAAAGGCACTTTCGGAGATATTGTCAAATGTTGTGTACGAGGGATGATTTTTGTCATGCCGCACGCATCATTCCGTTCACGAACTTGACCCCGGAAGCCAACAAGGGCAACAGATTATAACTGTGCAGTTTGTTCCAGCCATTCTCCGCTGCCTGAGTGAGTTTGAAGACCATGGTTAGTGTCGCTTCCCTTGTCCCGCAGCCCTTGGTTTTGTAGATCCGCAATCGCACGGTGGAGAACGCCGATTCGATCGGATTGGTCGCGGCATTGGGGTCAGGTCTTGCATTATAACACTTGATTTGCTATTTAAACTCATGGCCGGGCAAGAGCACATGGAATTCCCCAGAGTGATTTATGCTGTCGATTCTTTAAACGATTAGCAGAAGAGAACGCTCCTAAACAACCACCCCAGCCGTCGATTTCAATCTCATGGGCGCTTGGCAATGCTTCGGCCAGAGTGGAAAAATTGTCCAAAATATTTTGCATCCGGTTCACTGGTTAAGCTTGGGCAGGGCGTTGTTTTTGGGATAAACCGTTTCAGCACCGCCGAGTCCCATCTCCCAGATATACAAACCCGCTTCGTTCATTCCCCCCGTCCGGCAAGGATTCGACGTTTTTTTTCATTTTGGCAATTTACCTCCATGGCGATTTTTGGGGCGGCAGGGAAAACCGCAGATGGAGCAACCACATTCGGGAAGAAAATTTTTCAACAGATTTTTTATTAGTGCCGTCAGCGGACCTGCTTCAGCAGGCGCTCGAACTGGTCCACCTTGGCCGCGAAATCCCGCATGGAGGCTTCGAAGGGACCGGGCGCTGTAAAATCAATGCCGGCTTCCTTCAAGATGTCGATAGGATAGTGGGCCCGCCCCCGTCCCAGGAGGCGGCGGTAGGTGGCCTGGATATTGGGTTCCCTGCCCAGCAGGCGACGGGCGAAGTCCTGGGAGGCGCTGTAGCCCAGGGCGTAGACGTAGCGGACGTAGCAGGTGCCCCAGTGATTGTCCAGGAGATCCAGGATGCCCTGGATGTCATCCAGAGGGCCCATGGCCACGCTCGATCCGTAGTAGATCTGGGTCAAATCCCGATAGGTCTTCCTCAGCCATTCAGGAGAGAGATCTCCGCCGTTTTCCGCCTGGGTGTGAACCAGCAATTCATACTCGGATAGGAGGCCCAGACTGAAAAAAAGATGGGTCATCCGTTCGATCTCATCGGCCAGCAGGCTCAGCTTCGAGTCCTTGTCACGGGTCTTGGCCAGCAGGTACTCCTTCAGCAGGATCTCATTGCAGGTGGAGGCCACTTCGCTGCTGCAGAACCAGAAGTTCTGGTAGAGAAAGGGTTCGTCCTGGGCCATATAGTGCTGATTGATGGCGTGCCCCAATTCGTGAACCAGGGTTTTGAAGCTGAACATGGACTTGTCCCAGTTCAGCAGGACATAGGGATGCACTCCGTATACACCGGTGGACGAACCAAGCCAGCCATCTTTGCCAGGCGCAGGGAACACGTCCACCCAGCCCCGGTTCAGGGCCGCGTGAAATAGATTCATATAAGCTTTGCCATGGGGGGCGAGGGCTTCTTCGGCCAGTTTGACGGCCTCGTCATATTCATAGGTTTTTTGGGGCACACCGGGAATGGGCAGGGACATATACAGGTCCGCCTTCTGGAGAGTTTCTACCCCCAGCAGGCGCTTGCGAATGCCCATCCAGCGCTGCAAAGTGCCCACATTCGCCTTCACCGTTGCAATGAAGTTCTTGAATACTTCGGCCGGCACAGCTTCATCGAGCAAGGCCAGCTCGAGACACGACCCCGCATGGCGGGCGCGCGCCAGGAAGAGATCCCGTTTCATCTCCGCGGCCAGGGCTGCGCCCAATCCCTGGAGGTGGGCCTCATTCCCGTTCAGGCGCGAAAGGTGCGCATCACGGCGCACGCGGGCGTCAGGTGAATTCGCCAGATCAAGGTAATTTTCTTTCAAAGGAACGGTTTGTCCCAGGGCATCGCACACGGGTTCGAAGGGCACGTCCTTTTTTATGGCAAGAAAAATGTCCTGGGCGGCTCCCAGTACATCCTGGGCCTGGACCAGTACGATTTCCGCATTGGAATGCAAGCGGTGCGGACCGACCCGCAGCAGGTTATTTAAGTAAGGTTTATAGTCTCGTAACCCCGGTTCGGACGCCAGAAAGCCCCGAAGGCGTTGGGGAGCCATGGCCAGGATTTCAGCCTCGATGAAGGCTTGTTCCGAATCGAGGCCCCTCATCATTTGCGAGAGTTGTTCCACCAGGACTTGTCGTGCCGGATCCCGTCCGTCCTCTTGGACCCGTTTCTCTGCCCAGGATTGGAGGCGATGGCCCAGGAGATTGATGCGATCCCGGAACACCAGGGTTTCCAGGAGACAGGCAGCTGAGTCAGAGAGGATTCCCCGGTATTTTCCGATCCGGCCCTGAAGCCCCTGCAGAACTTCAAAATCCTTTTTCCAGGCTGCCTCGGCCATGTAAATATGGGCAAGATTCCAGTGATATTTTTCCGCAACCGGAGCAACGGCCGCTGCGTAGTCTTCCCGGGCAAAGGCGGGATGTGCGGCCGAAAGCAGAAGGGCAAGGGCTGCAAGGATGATCCGCACGGATTCGCTTCGAAGCGAATTAACATGAACGCTCATTTTATCTCCATATTGTTTAAATTCCCGGTCGATTGGATGGATGCCAGATAGTCGTTAAACAGCCGCTTTAGTTTTTCCTTGTCGCGGGCCTGGTCCGGAGCCGCGAAATAGAGCCGATAAAAACCGTTAATCAGGCAGGAAAGATGAAACGCGGTCAGGGGAATATCCAGGCCGCTTTTCACTTCACCGGCTTGGAGTGCATCGCGCAGAAGTTTCTCAAGCAGATCCAGGAAGCCTTGAACGAAAACGATCTTGGACGGCATGATTTTATTGAAGTGACCGGTGCTCAGTTTGTGCCAGGTGACATCGATGTACATGCGGAATGCCTCGCTTTCATAGAAATTGTCGATGACCATGCAGAGAAGGCTTTGCAGTTTTTTTAAAGGAGAAGTGCCGGGCGTTAATGACCCATTGACCAATCCGTCTAGTTTCGCGGATTCCCGCTGATCGATCTGGTCGAGCAGATCGGCCTTGTCCTTAAAATGCCAGTAGAACGCCCCCCGGGTCATGCCGGTTGCGGCGCTGATGGTTTCCAGGCTGGATTCGGCGTAGCCGTCACGGGCAAACACCCGCAGGCCGGCATCCAGCAAGGAGGCCCTTGTTTTCATTGCGTCTGCTTTTGTTTTCTTCATACATACATCCTTGAATGTTTATATTGTGGACCGATTTTATCAAAATGTCAATCCGGATGGAATTGCATCCAGCATCTTGCGCCCGGCGCTCCTTTTCTTTGCCGGCGGGCTTTGCTAAAATAGGCCTCTCTGACGCTATGCAAACCCAAGGAGGAACGACATGAAATCCCATGAGCTTGGCTATCAGATTTTCGGCGACGACATGCAGGTGGTGGAGGTGGAGCTCGATCCCGGCGAGACCGTGGTCGCCGAGGCCGGCGTGATGAACTGGATGGAGGACGGCATCACCTTCGAGAGCAAGATGGGCGACGGCTCGCAGCCCCAGGCCAGCCTGATGGACAAGCTGCTCTCGGCGGGCAAGCGCGCGATCACCGGCGAATCGCTGTTCATGACCCATTTCAGCAACAGCGGCACGGGCAAGAAGCGCGTGGCCTTCGCCGCCCCCTACCCGGGCAAGATCATTCCCGTCGACCTGGCCGCACACGGCGGCGAGCTGCTGTGCCAGAAGGACGCCTTCCTGTGCGCCGCCCTGGGCACCGGCATCTCCATCGCCTTCACCAAGCGCTTCGGCGCCGGCCTCTTCGGCGGCGAGGGCTTCATCCTGCAGCGCCTGCAGGGCGACGGCCTGGCCTTCGTCCACTCGGGCGGCACGGTCATCGAAAAGGAGCTGAAGGGCGAGACCATCCGCGTCGATACCGGCTGCATCGTCGCCTTTTCGCCCAGTCTCGACTACGACATCGAGATGGCCGGCAACCTGAAGTCGATGTTTTTCGGCGGCGAGGGGCTGTTCCTGGCCACGCTCAAGGGCACGGGCAAACTGTACCTCCAGACCCTGCCTTTCTCGCGGTTGGCCGACAGGATCATCAGCGCCTCCAAGATCGGCATGGGTCGCCAGAAAGACGAGGGTTCGGTACTGGGCGCCCTGGGCAAGGTGCTCGGCGGAAAATAGCCGGCGTTGCTGCCAGGTGATGGCCGGCAAGAGCGGTTGCAACCGTTTTTTGCCGGCGCTCAGGTTGACAAGAAGCGATTTTGATAATAGAATTGGGTTTCTCTCAAGGAGGAAAAAATGTCATTGACGATTACCGATACGTGCATCAGCTGCGGCGCCTGCGAAGCGGTCTGCCCGGTCCAGGCCATCTCCCAGGGCGACCAGTACTACGTGATCGACGCCAGCGTCTGCGTGGAGTGCAAGGGCCATTTCGAAGAACCGCAGTGCGCCTCGGTGTGCCCCACCGATTCCTGCGTCAAGCCGTAAGCGCTCCCAGTCGCCCGCTCCCTGTCCCCGTTGCCTCGCCGCGGGGCATTCATTTTAATCCGCTGCCTTTTCTAGCCCCATGAGTTCAGATCGCCTCAGGACCGTCGCCATACCCGGGGTTCTTTTCCTGCTGACCCTGTTCTTCACCGTCATTATCGGTGTGCAGTATCATATAAGCTACTACAACGTGGTCCTGCCCGCTGGCGCCGGCTTCTGGGGATTCCTCCTCAGCCATCCAGCCTCCTGGCTCTGGGGCCTGTCCTACTCGCTGTCCCTGCTGGGCATCCTGCTGGTCCACGAGCTGGGTCATTATTTCGCCTGCCGCCGCCACGGCATCGTGGCCACCCTGCCGCACTTCATCCCTGCCCCCACATTGATCGGCACCTTCGGCGCCTTCATCAAGATCCGCTCGCCGTTCTCCTCAAAGCGCGCCTTATTCGACGTGGGCCTGGCCGGTCCGCTGGCCGGCTTCCTGGTGGCCCTGCCAATCGTGGCCGTGGGCATTTCCCTCTCCCAGGTCGTTGAGCGCGGGGTCCAGGCCGGGGGGCTGACCCTGGGCGAACCGCTGGCCTTCACCCTGCTCGGCCGCCTGCTGCTGGGGGAGATCCCGGCGCAGCGCGACCTGCTGGTCCACCCCATGGCCTTCGCCGGCTGGTTCGGCCTCCTGGCCACGGCCTTCAATCTTTTTCCCATCGGCCAGCTGGACGGCGGCCACATCCTCTATGCCCTCCTCGGCCGCAAGGCCTACTATTTCGGCATCGCCGCCGTCGCGGCGCTGGTCCTGCTGGGCATCTTTTTCTGGCAGGGCTGGCTGCTATGGGCGCTGATCGCCACCCTGATCGGCCTGCGCCACCCGCCGATATTCGAGGCGGAGCGCCTGGACAACAGGCGCAAGCTCCTGGCGGCGGTTGCCCTGCTCATCTTCATCCTCTCGTTCACGCCCGCGCCGCTGGCCCTGGCCCCCTGATAAGCAACTCAACCCCCGGCCCCCCGCGTTGCGGGATGGCATCGCCAGATGTCTCGCAAAGACTCGACATGACGATGCGTACCTTCTCTAGCCAAGAGAAGGGGGGCTTGCCCCTCTCTTCGCAAGAGAGGGGTGGGGGTGAGTTGGGAATTTCATCCGCAAATTTCTGTTTTTATCCCTCCCATCACTCCGATCCGCAGGATGTACAAGGCTTTCGGCTTTGAAATCGTTCCGGGCTATGCTATGATTTCCGGATGAAAAGGGTGTTCGACCGCTATATCCTGAAGGAGATCGCCTCGCCGTTCGCCATCGGGCTGCTGGTCTACACCTTCACCCTGCTGATCAACCAGATCCTCATCCTCTCCAAGACGCTGATCGCCAAGGGGGCGACGGCCGGGACCGTTTTCAAGATCCTGCTCTACCTGCTGCCCGATCTTCTCTCTTTCACCATCCCCATGGCCTCGCTGATGGGGGTGCTGGCCGGCATGAGCCGCCTGAGCTCGGATTCCGAGATCGTCGCCCTGCGCACCATGGGGGTGCGCAACCGCCAGCTGCTGCGGCCGGTGCTGCTGTTCTCGTTTGCCACCTGGCTCGTCTCTTCCTGGCTGATCATGTACCTGGCCCCCGAGGCCAACTTCCGCTTCAACAAGCTCTACACGGGCGTGGCGCTGTCGCAGACCGTTTCCGGGATCAAGCCCGGCGTGTTTTACCAGGGGCTGCCTTTTTACAGCCTCTATTTCCGCGACCAGGAGCGCGGCGGCGACTGGCGCGACGTGTTCCTTTACTCGACCAAGAAGCCGGACGAGGACACCGTGGTCCTGGCCCGCCGCGGCCGCTTCATCTACAAGCAGGGGCAGAAAGACAACTACATCGTCCTTAACGACGGCGTGGTGCACAGCTTCAAGAAAAACGACCCCGGCAAGTACACGCTGACCTTTTTTGCGCAAAAGACGGAGACGTTCAGCAGCCTGGCCACGTTCCGCCAGACCCGGCGCAGCACGCAGCTGGTATTTCCCGAGCTGGTGCGCCGCATGCGCGCCGCGCCCGGCGACGTGCTGCTGAGCCTGGAGTTCCACAAAAAATTCGCCCTGCCCTTCGCCTGCCTGGCCCTGGGCTTTCTGGGCATGTCGCTGGGCATCTCCACCCGCAAAGGCGGCAAGACCAGCGGCTTCGTCATCTCGCTGGGCATCATCTTCATCTACTACGTGCTGATGACCGCCGGGCGCAACCTGATCGTCAAGCGGGCCGTGTCGCCTTTTTGGGGTTCCTGGGCGCCGACCCTCTTCCTGATCGTTATCGGCGCCTGGCTCTACCGCTACTCGACCCTGGAGAAGGCCATCAACTGGGAACGGCTGTTCGCCTTCAACTGGCTGCGGCGCCGGCACCCCGATCCGGTTGCCGCGGCCGCCGCGGTTTCCGTCACGCCCGCGCGCCGGCGCTGGTCGCCGCTCAAGATACTCGACCGCTACGTGCTGCGGCGGATGGTCCTGGTCTTTTCCCTGGTGTTCTCCTCGCTGCTGCTGGTATTCTACCTCGTCAACATCCTGGAGCTGATCGACAACGTCATCGAGAACAAGGTCCCCTTTTTCTATCTCCTGAAATACGACTTTTACGCCACGCCGGAGATCGTCACCATCATCCTGCCCGCCTCCATCCTGACCGCCGTGCTGCTCACCTTTTCGCTGATGAGCAAGAACAACGAGGTGGTCGCCGTGCAGGTCAGCGGCGTCAGCCTGCTGCGCCTGGCCCTGCCCGCCGTTTTCCTGGGGCTGTTCCTGTCGCTGGCCGTTTTTTACATCCAGGAGAACGTGCTCCCCGAAGCCAACCGCCGCGCCGTCAGCGCCCTGGACGTGATCCACAAGCGCCAGTCGGTCGCCGACATGGAATTCGCCCGCAACTGGGTGCTGGGCAGCGACAACCAGATCTATTTTTACGACTTCTTCGAAAAGCGCCGCCAGCGTTTCGTCGGCTTCAATATCCTGCGCCTGGACGGGGAGTTCCGCCTGCGCCAGCGCATCAGCGCCCGCAGCGCCGCCTGGCAGGAGGAGCGGGTGCTGCTGCTCCGCGACGGCTTCACGCGGAACTTCCGCGCCAATCTCCCCGAGGCCAGCCAGCCCTTCCGCAAGCTGCGCCTGCCGGTAGCCGAGAACCAGAAGTTCTTCTCCGAAAAGATCAGGTTCACCGGCGCCATGAACAGCCGCGACCTGAAGGATTACATCCGCTACCTGCAGGAGAAGCGCAGCGACACGTTGCGCTACCAGGCGCAGCTCTACAACAACTACGCCTTCCCCTTTTCCTCGCTGGTCATGGTCTTTATCGCCATCCCCTTCTCCTTCCTCATGGGCAACCGCGGCGCCCTGTTCGGCATCGGCATCGCCGTGGGCGTCTCCATGATCTACTGGGGCGTCCTGGGCATCTCCAGCTCGGTGGGCGCCACCGGCGTCCTGTCGCCCCTGCTCGCCGCCTTTGCGCCCCTGGTCCTCTTCACGCTGGTTTCCGTTTTCCTGTTCTTCAAGATCAAGACCTGATCGCCCGTTCCCTGGCCTGAACGGCGGGCGGAGTTTTCAAGCGCCGGTGATTGTGATAGAATTCAGTATCTGAATGTCCGGATCCCCCTATAACCCGAGGTGAAGCATGGAGAAGGAAGAAGTAAAAGCCAACCAGGACGCCCTGGAGCGGCGCGCCAAAAAGAAACCCTCGCCCAAGCAGAACAAGCTGACCCTGGTGCCGCTCTACTGCAAGGGCTGCGGCCTGTGCGTGGAGGTCTGCCCCACCGGCACCCTGCAGCTCTACGACGATCCCAAGAACAAGTTCGGCACGTCGGTGAAGATCGACGCTCAGGACTACTGCATCGGCTGCAAGATGTGCGAGCTGCAGTGTCCCGATTTCGCCATATTCGTCAACTACGAGGATGTAAAAAAGGAAGGTGGCAAATGAGCCAGCGCAAGGTCCTGCAGGGCAACATCATCGTCGCCAAGGCGGCGCTGGCCGCGGGCTGCGACTTCTTTGCCGGCTACCCCATCACCCCCTCCTCGGAGATCGCCCAGTACATGTCCAAGGAAATGCCCAAGATGGAGCGCACCTTCATCCAGATGGAAGACGAGATCGCCTCGCTGGGGGCCTGCATCGGCGCCTCGCTGGCCGGGAGAAAGCCGCTGACCGCGACCTCCGGCCCGGGATTTTCCCTGATGCAGGAGCACCTGGGCATGGCGGTCATGGCCGAGGTGCCGGTGGTGATCGTCAATGTCATGCGCGGCGGCCCCTCGACCGGCATGCCCACCAAGCCGGCGCAGGCCGACCTGATGCAGGCGCGCTGGGGCACGCACGGCGACCACCCGATCATCGCCCTCTACCCGGCTTTTTCCGACGAGATCTTCAGCGAGACCGTGCGCGCCTTCAACCTGGCCGAAAAATACTGGAACCCGGTGATCCTGCTCCTGGACGAGGTCCTGGGCAAGGCGCACATGGACGTGGAGATCCCCGAGCCCGGCAGCTATGAAGTGTTCTGGGAGAAGACGCACGAGATCAAGGACCTGAACATCTACGACCGCAAGCTCGGCGAGAACCCGCCGCGCATCGACTTCTTCCACGGCTACCCGATCCACATCGACAGCCTGGAGCACGACGCCCACGGCTGGCCGTCGTTCGACGCCAAGACGGTCGACAAGATGCAGAAGCTGCGCATGCAGAAGATCTACCAGAACCTGGACGACATCATCAAATACAAGGAATACTTCATGGACGACGCCGAGGTCATGGTTTACAGCTTCGGCATTTCGGCGCGCAGCGCCCTGGCCGCGGTCAAGACGGCCCGCGAGCAGGGGATCAAGGCCGGGCTGTTCCAGGCCCTGACCATCTGGCCTTTCCCGCGCGCCGCCCTGCAGGAGCGCTTCAAGAAGACCAAGAAAGTCCTGACCGTGGAGATGAACATGGGGCAGATGAAATACGAGGTGGAGCGCGTCGCCCCCGCCGACGTCGAGAAGCAGACGCTGCTGCGCGCCAACGGCATGCCCTTCTCTCCCGCCGAGGTCCTGGACGCCATCAAGGAGTTCGCCAAATGAGAGACTACGAAAAATACATCCGCTACCGCACGTTTCCCACCCCCTGGTGCCCCGGCTGCGGCGACGGCGTCATTCTCAAGTCCATCGCCATGGCCTTCGCCGAGCTGAACCTCGACCCCGACGACATCGTCGTGGTGGCCGGCATCGGCTGCTCCGGCCGCATGCCCACCTACTTCAATACCAACACCCTGCACACCACCCACGGGCGCGCCCTGACCTTTGCCACCGGCATCAAGCTGGCCAAGCCCGAAAAGCTGGTGGTGGTCATTTCCGGCGACGGCGACGCCACGGCCATCGGCGGCAACCACCTGATCCATGCCGCGCGGCGCAACATCGGCATCAAGATGATCCTGATCAACAACGGCATCTACGGCATGACCGGCGGCCAGGTCTCGCCGCTGACGCCGCCCAAGTTCTTCACCGAGACCACGCCCTACGGCAACATCGAGCCGCACTTCAACGTGCGCAAGCTGCTCACCGCCGCCGAAGCCACCTTCGTGGCCCGCGAGACGGTCAACCGCCTGATGCAGCTGAAGCAGGTGATCAAGAAATCGTTCCAGCACAAGGGCTTCTCGGTGGTGGAGGTGATGAGCAACTGCCACGTCAACCTGGGCCGGCGCAACAAGATGAAGAGCCCGCTGGTGATGACCAAGTACATCCGCGACATCACCATGCCCATGGCCGACTTCGAAAAGCTCAGCCCCGAGGAGCAGGCGCCGAAATACCCGCTGGGCATCTTCGTCGAGGACAAGGAGCGGCTGGAATACACCGACCTCTACTACAACCACATCGTTCCCGCGGCCCAGCAGACGGGCGCCAAGGGGGAAAAATGAAGAAATACGAGATTCGCTACGGAGCCGTCGGCGGCCAGGGCATCATCACCGCCGGCGCCCTGCTGGTGGACATCGCCGTGGAGATGGAGAACAAGTTCGCCATTGAAAGCCCCACCTACACCGCGGCCGTGCGCGGCGGCCCCACCAAGGTCGACGTCATCATCGCCGACGAGAAGATCGACTTCCCCCACGCCACGGCCATCGATTTCTTTCTCTGCACCGACCAGCGGCCCTACGACATCTACAAGGAATCCCTGAAGGACGACGCCATCGTGGTCCTCGACTCGCACCTGGTGCGCGAGCTCGGCGACACCAAGCACTGGAAAGTGTACCAGGTGCCGATCATCAACGAGACCAAGGTGGGGGCGGGCAACGTGGTGCTGACCTCGGTGGTCAGCCTGGCCGTCACCCAGAAACTGACCAACATCATCACCTACGAGCACATGCTGGCGCACATCAAGCACTGGGCCCCCAAGGGCACTGTGGAGATGAACATCAAGGCCATCGAGGTCGGGATGAACCTGATCAAGTAGCATGGCTTTCCCCGCCGTAGCCGAACAACTCGACCTGCTCAAAAAAGGGGCGCTGGAGGTCATCAGCGAAGAGGACCTCGAGAAAAAGCTCGCCCGCTCGCTGAAAACGAACAAGCCCCTGCTGGTTAAGGCGGGGTTCGACCCCACCGCCCCGGACATCCACCTGGGGCACACGGTGCTCATCCGCAAGATGAAGCACTTCCAGGACCTGGGGCACACGGTCGTTTTTTTGATCGGCGACTTCACCGGCCTGATCGGCGACCCCAGCGGCCGCAACAAGACGCGGCCGCCATTGAGCCCGGAAGAGATCGCGCGCAACGCCGAGACCTACAAGGCGCAGATCTTCAAGCTCCTCGACCCGGAAAAAACCGTGATCGACTTCAACTCGCGCTGGCTCGGCAAGCTGACGCCGGTGGAGATCATCAAGCTCACCGCCGCCTACACCGTGGCGCAAATCCTGGAACGCGACGACTTTTCCAAGCGCTACAAGAACAACGAGCCGATATCGGTGCACGAGCTGCTCTACCCGCTGATGCAGGGCTACGACTCGGTGGCGCTGCGTGCCGACGTCGAGCTGGGCGGCAGCGACCAGAAGTTCAACCTGCTGGTCGGCCGCGAGCTGCAGCGCAACTACGGCCAGGAGCCGCAGGTGATCATCACCATGCCCCTGCTCGAGGGCCTCGACGGCGTGCAGAAGATGAGCAAGAGCCTGGGCAACTACATCGGCATCCACGAGACCGCGGTTGAAATGTTCGGCAAGGTCATGTCGGTCAACGACGAGCTGATGTTCCGCTACTACGACCTGCTCACCGACACGCCGGCCAAAGAGATCGCCCGCCTCAAGCAGGAAATCGCCGCCGGCAGCCTCAACCCCATGGCGGTCAAGATCGATTTGGCCAAGTCCATCATCGCCGACTTCCATTCCGCGGCCGCGGCCGAGGCGGCCGAAGCCGAGTTCATCAAGGTCTTCCGCAACAAGGAGACCCCCGACGACGCCGAGGTGCTGGCCCTGGGAGAAGACGAGCCGCTGGTCGATTTTCTCGTGCGCCACAACGTCCTCTCCTCGCGCGGCGAGGTAAAGCGCGTCCACGCCCAGGGCGGCATCTACCTGGACAACGAGCGCCCGGCCGAAATCGCGTTCGTCCTTAAAAAAGGGTGCTCCTATCTGTTGAAGATCGGCAAGAGAAAATTCTACAAGATCGAGCCCCGGAAATAGCCTTTTTCTCGCGACACCGTTCTTGATTCCTATTCAGAACCAATCGCATGTCCTGTTCCAAATACAAAAAAGCCCAATAATTCCCGAATAAAAAATGCTTGCAGATTGCTGCAACTTTACAAGTTCATGGCAGGCTATTATCATGATCATATCGGGAGGGGCAATGAAGAAATCGATTCGCGGCATATCCCTTTGCACGGCGATCTTTTCCCTGGCGATCTTCCTGTTATCTCAACAGACCGTAGAGCGCGAATATGTCCAGGTGCTGAACATCGAGATGCTGGTGCGGGTGATGAAGGACGGGAGGCCGCTGGCCGGTTTGAAGAAAGGGGATTTCACCCTGCTGGAGAACGGCCGCAAGCAGGAGATCAACGGCTTTGTCGAAGTGCACCGCAGCATCGCTCCCGCAGCGGCAAAGGAAACGCCGTTGGCCCTGCAAAAGCCGCGTCCCGGCCGCCTGTTCCTCCTCTTTTTCTGGATCAACGAATCCGCGGTCAAGGTCGATGAAGTTCTGGACTATTTTTTCAAGGACATCTACCGTGAGGGCGATCGGGTGATCCTGGCCGACCAGCGCCAATTGCTCGAGATCAATAGTGGGACGGAAAAACAAGCCAAAGTGAAGGAGTTTAAAGCCGGCTTGTTGTCTTTTTGCAGGGAACAGGCGGGATTAAAGGATGGAATTAAGTTGAATCTTGAATCAATCTTACAGGAATACGGGTTTTGCATCGAAGTTAGTCCTCAACCTTTAATTTGCAAAAATAGATTTAAAGTTCGGTATGGGCAACTCCTGAAAGAATACCGGATGGAGAAACAGGCTCCCAACAGCTCCCGGCTCGAAGCGATGAGTCAATCGCTGGAAATCATCGACGCTGATAAGTGGGCGTTGGTCTTTTTTCAGCACGACTTTCTGCCGCTGTTCGATATTGAGCAGCTGAAATTGGAGGGCGGCCGTTTTCATCTGGATAAGGAAATAATTGATGAAATCGAAAGGATGAATCGGGATCTTATTTTTCCTATGGAAGCCCTCCGCCTCGCCGATTCCCTGCGCACCCGTTTCATCCAGGCCAATGCCCAGTTCTACCTGATGCTTTTGGATAGCCGGCTGGCCCCGATCTCTATGGATGCGGCTTCCCAATACACGGTCGTGAATCCCTTCCCGGTGTTTTCCAACTGGGAAGATGCCTTCCGCCAGATCACCGCGGCCACGGGCGGGGAGATCATGGACGGCAACCGCATGAAGGAAGCGCTGGCCGAAGTGGCCAACAGGGAAGATATCTATTATGTGCTGACCTATGCCCCGGATCAAGGCAAACGCCGCGAGCGGCGGGTCGATATCCGCGTCAAGGGCGACGGTCTAAAGGTAATTCACGGCCGGCGCGTGGAGATGGAGAACCTGCCGCAGGTCAACCTGGCCCGGATCGAAACGGCCCCCGGCAAGGTGCGGCTGGAACTGGAAGATCTCTATCTGATCGGCCAGGGCGAGCAGCGCTCCGGCCTGGTCAGGGTGACTTTGTCCGCAGCACGAGAAGACGAGAAGCCGCAAATCCTGGTTCAGGATATGGAAGTCGCCACCACTGGAAGCGTGGATGTGCCTGTCAAGGAACTGGAGCCCGGCAGATACCAACTGCTGGTGCGGGTGGTGGATAGCCTCACCGGCCTCGAGGCTAAAGGCGAATCCGTGCTCGATGTCCTGAGCGGTGAGATACCGGCCGAAACAGCGGTGTTGCTGCAACGGGCCGCCGACTACTCCGAGCGCCTGCGCCATGCGGCGTTCCGTTTTATATGCCAGGAGACGGTCAGCGAGGACGTGCTTGTCCGCGACACGGTGGACCGTTCATCCTACAAGCGGCTGCGAACATCCTGGCTGTATGATTACCAGGTCGTGGTGCGCCATGGAAAGGTCAGCGAAAGTCGCGTGCTGTTACGGAAAAACAAAAGGAAAGCGCGCTTGGAGAACGCGTCTCTGGAGACCCGTTTCCGTTCTTTATACTCCGTTTTCCTGCCGGCGACGTTGTTCGCCGTTGACAAGCAATCGGCCTTTTTCTATCGACTGGAGAAGCACGAGAAAATGTATGGGCGTCAAGTGGCAAGATTGGCCATGGCTCCTCGGCCCGGGTTTGAAGATCAAGGCGCGGGCACGGCCTGGGTGGACGAGGAGACCGGTGCGGTGTTGAAGATCGAGCTCTCCCAGCGGGCGATAAAAGGGATCGAAGCCGTGGAAAAAAAGGCGCAAAAATCGGGCGCCCGTCTGCTGGTCAGCGACGTACACGATTACGGGGTCGAGCGCGACGGCATCTGGCTGCCCAGCTCGACGACCATCTCCGAGTATTATGTCATCAATGTGGTCCCCGTAAAGGAAAACAGGAGCTATATCGATTGGAATGGGTTAACCGTGACGTCCGACCCGGCCAAGTATGTTTCCACTAGCGGCAACCGCCAGATCGAGCTGTCGCGGACCTGGGTGGAATATTCGGATTTCAAGTTTTTCGTCGTGGACGTGCAATCCAAGGAAGAGCAATGAAGATGAAAATCCATGGGGCAGTGGTTTTTGTAATATTTGTTTTATTGGCCGGTTTCGTCATTGCGCAGCATGAGATCGAGCGCGAATATGTCCAGGTGCTGAACATCGAGATGCTGGTGCGGGTGATGAAGGACGGGAGGCCGCTGGCCGGTTTGAAGAAAGGGGATTTCTCCCTGCTGGAGAACGGCCGCAAGCAGGAGATCAACGGCTTTGTCGAAGTGCACCGCAGCATCGCTCCCGCAGTGGCAAAGGAGAAGCCGCTGGCCGAGCAAAAGCAGCGCCCCGGCCGCCTGTTCCTGCTCTTCTTCTGGATCAACGAATCCGCGGTCAAGGTCGATGAAGCGCTGGACTATTTTTTCAAGGACATCTACCGCGAGGGCGACCGGGTGATCCTGGCCGACCAGCGCCGGTCCACTGAAATTACCAACCCTGCGGAAAAGGAAACCAGGGTTGAGGAATTCAAATCCGGCATAGAGGAATTAAGCCGCGATATGCGACTTGGCAGGGAACGAGTCAAGTTGCAGATCGAATCTTTTCTTCAGGATTATCATAGACTGTAAGTCAATGGAACGTAAAAAGGGAGTTTCCCCGGTATGCGATCCGCATACAGTGGTCATGCAATACGAACAGCTGCTCAGGGAATATCGGCTGCAGAACCAGAAGCCCAATATCGACCGGCTCGAGGCCATGTCCCGCTCTCTGGAAGTTGTTGACGCGGATAAATGGGCGCTGGTGTTTTTCCAGCACGATATGTTGCCGCTTTTCGATGTCGAAAAAATGAAACTTGGCGACAACCAATATCATCTGGGATCGGTGCTGGGGAAACTTGAAAAAATAAACCAGAATCTCTTGCTGCCAACGGATGCCCTGCGCTTCACCGATGCCCTGCGCACGCGCTTTATCCAGGCCAACACCCAATTCCACCTGTTGCTTCTGGGCAGTCGGCAGTCGCCATCCTCATTGGAAGCCGCTTCTCGATTCACTATTATCAATCCGTTTCCAGTGTTCTCCAATTGGGAAGCGACGTTCCGCCAGATCACCGCGGCCACGGGCGGGGAGATCATGGACGGCAACCGCATGAAGGAAGCGCTGGCCGAGGTGGCCAACAGGGAAGACGTTTATTACGTGCTGACCTATGCCCCGGATCAGGGCAAACGCCGCGAGCGGCGGGTGAATATCCGCGTCAAGGGCGACGGCCTCAAGGTCATCCACGGCCGGCGCGTGGAGATGGAGAACCTGCCGCAGGTCAGGCTGGCAACGATCGAGCCTGCCCCGGGGAGGGTCAAGCTGGAACTGGAAGATCTCTATATGATCGGCCAGGGAGAGCAGCGCTCCGGCCTGGTCAGGGTGACATTGTCCGCAGCACGAGAAGACGAGAAGCCGCAAATCCTGGTTCAGGATATGGAAGTCGCCACCACGGGAAGCGTGGAAGTGCCTGTCAAGGAACTGGAGCCCGGCAGATACCAACTGGCGGTGCGGGTGGTGGACAGCCTCACCGGCCTCGAGGCCAAAGGCGAATCCGTGCTTGACATCCTGGGCAAGGAGATGCCCGTTGAAACCGTGGCGCTGCTGAAGCTGGCCGCCGACTACTCCGAGCGCCTGCGCCACGCGGCGTTCCGCTTCATTTGCCGGGAGACGGTCAGCGAGGACCTGCTGGTGCGCGACGCGATGGACCGCTCCGCCTACAAGCAAGTCCGGACTTCCTGGCTCTATGAATACCAGGTCGTGGTGCGCGAAGGCAAGGTCACCGAGGACCGGGTGCTGCTGCGCAAGAACAAGACGAAAATGCGGCAGGAGAACGCCGGGCTGGAGACGCGCTTCCGCTCGCTGTACTCGGCGTTCCTGCCGGCGACGCTGTTCGCCGTTGACAAGCAGCCCGCTTTTTTTTATCGCCTGGAGAAGCACGAGAAGATGTACGGGCGGCCGGTGGCGCGCCTGGCCGTGGCGCCGCGGCCCGGGTTCGAGGAGCTGGGCGCGGGCACGGCGTGGGTGGACGAAGAGAGCGGAGCGGTGCTGAAGATCGAGCTGGCGCAGCGGGCCATCAAGGGCATCGAGGCTGCGGAGAAGCGGGCGCAAAAATCGGGAGCGCGCTTGCTGGTCAGCGACGCCCATTATTACGGCATCGAGCGCGACGGCATCTGGCTGCCCAGTTCGACGACCATCTCCGAGCATTATATCATCAGCGTGTCCGAGGTCAGGGACGGCAACCGCCTGACCGAGAGGGGGGCGTGGCCGCCCCCGGCCCGCATGCTGTCCAGCAGCAGCAACCGCCAGATCGAGCTGTCCCGAACCTGGGTGGAATACGCGGATTTCAAATTTTTTGTCGTGGACGTCCAGGCGCAGGAAGAACCGCTGAAATAACGTATCAAAGACCGGCTAGATAGTGGACAGGGCTTTTTTGGCTTCCCTGGCGACGCGCATGTGGGGATCGTTGCTCAGTTTGAGCAGGTATTCCCTGGCCCGCTCGCGGTCAAGCTTGGAGAGGGCCACCAGCAGCTGCAGCCGCACCTCGACGTTGGGATCGGCCAGCAATTCGTCGATCTTATCGAACAGCAGGACGCTGCGGCGGTTGCCGAGGATTTCGATCAGGGCCGCCCGCGTGTACCAGATGCCGTGGCCGAGCTGGGCGAGCAGCCTGGACTCGTCGAGCTGGGCGCGCCCGGAAAGCTCGCGCACCACCACTTCCCTGACCCGCAGGTTGTCCTCGGCCAGGAACGAGAGCAGCAGGTCCTCGCCGGCGCTCCCGGTCTCGCTGACGATCAGCTTCACCGTTTCCAGCTTTTTCTCGTTGTTCTGCTTCTTGACCAGCTCGCGCATGGGGAAGAAACCGAAGCCGTTGCTGGCATCCCGGTCGCTCAGCGCCTTTTTGCAGGCCATGGTCACCGAGCTGTCGGGATGGTCCAGGAAGCGCTTGTAGAACGAGCGCTCGCGGAACTTGAGCTCGCGCAGGATCTTCAGGGTGCTGGCCAGGCACTTGGAGGAGATGCCGTCGCTGACGGCGATCTCCTTGAGGAACTGGATGCGCTTCTCCACTTCCAGGTTGGCGAACTCGTCGGTTTTGAGGAACTTCACCTGCCCGGCCGGCGTCAGCTTGAAGAATTCTTCGATCATGGCGTTCCTACAGGTTGTCGAGAAGATGTCCCATCTTCTCTTTCTTGGTCTTCATGTAGCCCAGGTTTTCCTTGCCCGGCTCGACTTCCAGCGAGACGCGCTCGCTGATCTCCAGGCCGTAGCCGGCCAGGGCGATGTACTTGGCCGGGTTGTTGGTGATCAGCCGCAGCTTCTTCAGCCCCAAATGGCGCAGGATCTGCGCCCCGATGCCGTAATCGCGCTGGTCGGCCTTGAAACCCAGCTTGACGTTGGCCTGGATGGTGTCGAGGCCCTGCTCCTGCAGCTTGTAGGCCTTGATCTTGCTGGTCAGGCCGATGCCGCGCCCTTCCTGGTTGAGCAGGTAGAGGAGCACGCCGCGCTTTTCGCGGCTGATCATTTCCATGGCGGCCTGCAGCTGCTTGCCGCAGTCGCAGCGCAGCGAGCCGAAGGTGTCGCCGGTCAGGCATTGCGAATGGACGCGCACCAGGATCGGCTCGTCGCCGCCCAGGTCGCCCTGGGTGAGGGCGATGTGCGTCTCCTGCTGGATGCGGTCGACGAAGGCCTTGATGGTGAAGTCGCCCCAGCGCGTCGGCAGGTGGGCCTCGGAGACCAGCTCCACCAGGGAGTCGGTCTGCACGCGGTACTTGACGATCTCCTCGACGGTGATGATCGGCACCGAGTGTTTTTTGGAGAACAGCTCCAGGTCGGGCATGCGCGCCATGGTGCCGTCTTCCTTCATGATCTCGCAGATGACGCCGGCCGGGCAGAGGCCGGCGATGCGCGCCAGGTCCACCGAGGCCTCGGTCTGGCCGGTGCGCACCAGCACGCCGCCGTCCCTGGCGCGCAAGGGGAAGATGTGGCCGGGCCGGGACAGGTCGTGCGGTTGGGCCTGCGGGTCGATGAGGCACTTGATGGTCTCGGCGCGGTCGAAGGCCGAGATGCCGGTGGTGGTGTTGCGCTTGGCGTCCACCGACACCGTGAACGGCGTCTGGAAATGCGAGGTGTTGTCGTTGACCATCAGCGGCAGGTCGAGCTCCGCGCTGCGCTTCTCGGTGAGCGAGGCGCAGATCAGGCCGCGGGCCTCCTTGGCCATGAAGTTGATGTTCTCAGGGCGTGACCTTCTCGGCGGCGATCATCAGGTCGCCCTCGTTCTCGCGGTTCTCGTCATCGACGATGATGATCATCTTGCCCTGCTGCAGGGCTTTCACGGCTTCCGCTACGGTGATGGTCATTTATCTGGTCCTGTAAAGCAAAGATTTCCACAAAAATCGGCTTGGCCGGCTTCCCTGGCGATCCAATTTTGATTTTTCATGGTCAAATTCATTATATGGCAAATATAAAAGCAAAACAAGGCGGGGCGGGCCGCCATTTTAACATTCTTATCCATAGGCGCCTGCCCGTTGCCTGGGCGGGAGAAGGTGTTACGCTGCCGCCAATGCCGTTATTTTTGACTTTTTCCGGCCGAATCCTTAGAATCACTTCCATGACACGCATGAAGATTGCCCTGGGATTGCTGTTGCTGTGCCTGGCCTTGTCCGGCCAGGAGGTAGAGGACTATGGGCTCAGCCCCGAGCAAATGGAAGACAAGCTGCTCCTGCTGGTCAATCAGGAACGGAACAGCCGCGGGCTGCCCGCGCTGGGCTTCGACCCGCTGCTGCGCGTTATGGCCCGGGCCCACAGCCAAAAAATGATCAGCGAGAACAAGCTCGGCCACGACTTTCCCGGCTACGAGCTACTGGACGAGCGCGCGGCCAAAGCCGGCGTGTATTTCAGCAAGGTCGGCGAGAACGTGGCCAGAAGCGAGACCTTCGTCGTCCGCTTTTTTCATGAGGCGCTGCTGGCCAGCCCGGAGCACCGGGAAAACATCCTGGACAGGGACTTCACCCACCTGGGCGTGGGCATCGAAAAATCCGCGGCCACTTATTTTGTCACCCAGGAGTTCGGCAGCCTTTTCGTCGCCCGTTCCCCGGGAAGATGTGGAGCGCGAGCTGGAAAAAAAGCTCATGGTCCGCTTCAACGGCAGGATGGTCCTGCCCGAGAGCGCCGCCAACGGAGAGCGGGAGTTGTGCCGGCGGTCGTCGGCGCTGTTCCTGCAGGGGCAGCCGCCGCTGGAGCTCCCGGGAGCCTATGGCTCGGCGGACATGCTCAACCTGAATTTCACCGACCTGGAATCCGGCTTTCTTAAAATACTCAACGAAATACGGGGCATGCAACCGCTCTATTGGTGCCTGGGCGTGACCTTCGGGCGCTCGGCGCGCAACCCCGGCGGCGCCTACGCCCTGTCGCTGCTGCTCTTCCCCGACCTGCGCGCCGCCCTGGAGTGCGTCCGCCGGCCTGGACGTCCCGGTCTTCGCTGCCCTGAATGCCGTCCGCGGCACGGTGCGGGATCCCCGCCTGGACAGGGTGGCGGCGGAGATCGCCAGGTCTTTTTACCGCTCTCCCGGCGCGGGCATGAAAAGCAAGGCCGACTTCAGGTTTTTTTCGGTGTACCAGACCGACGCCCCGCATGAGGTTCCCGATGACATCGCCAGAACGCTGGCCGGCACCGTCAATATCCGCACCACCGGCATCGACGTCTTTTATCCCCTGGCCGAAGGCCTGCCGGGCAACTATTTCATCGTGGCCATCCTGGGCGACAAAAAACTGGGGAGATAGTCCGCAAATACCTCGGCAATATTTTCCGACTTTCTGGCGCTAAGTTATCGAGCTTACCAGGTTGCGCTGCGCCCCCGCGTCAAGGTTTCTTTAGCTCAGAAATGTCTCTCCGCTTTTCAGAGTATGCATGGTGGCTATTTGGAACTTGTTGAGGGCAAGAACAAAGCATTGTTAATTGTGCTCGCGCCTGGATGTTAAATGATAAATATTACAAAACGTTGACAATTGGCAATAATCAATGATATATATGGCATAATGTTAATTAATTGATTGCCGTGCTGGCAATTTTAGGAGGAGACATGCCGGGATCCGAGGAATACAAGAACCTGAAGATGATAGAGCCTGCCTTCGATTCCCAGGTCACCGATCTAATCCTTGAACTGAATAACTTAAAGCGAAGACGTCTTGGTGGTTCAACGCATCCTAATGTTTTTTTTCAATTAAAGGACATTTTTCATACTTTGGAGAGCATCGGTTCCGCTAGGATAGAGGGGAATAATACCACTCTCGCTGAATATATTGAAACAAAAATCAAGGCTCCAGAAACGATCCCCCAAGGTATCCGAGAAATTCTGAATATGGAAAAAGCAATGGGGTTTATTGATGAGAATGTCCGGGAAGGAAATATCGATAGGGCTTTCATCAGTGAACTGCATAAAATGGTGGTTCTCGACCTGGAGCCACCTCCCGCTGGTGAAGGAGATCGTACTCCGGGAGTGTTTCGGGTCATTCCAATCCGTATCAACAAATCCGAACATGTCCCTCCCGAACCTTTGTTTGTGAACGATCACATGGAGGAGTTTTTTGCATTCGTGAATCAATCTTTTCCTGAGAAATATGATCTTCTTAAGGTCGCGATAGCGCATCACCGTTTTGCCTGGATTCACCCTTTCACCAATGGCAATGGGAGAAGTGTCCGGCTGCTAACTTATGCCATGTTGGTTAAAATGGGATTCCGGATCGATGTGGGGCATATTGTCAATCCGACCGCTGTTTTTTGCTTTGATCGAGATGCCTATTATCGGAATCTTTCGGCTGCCGATTCAGGAAGCGAAGAAGGTCTTATGGAGTGGTGCCGGTACGTTTTGAGCGGCTTGAAAAATGAAATCGAAAAGATCGATCGTTTGCTTGATTACAATTATCTATCCGAACACATCTTGTTGCCCACGATCCGTTATTCGCGCGAAAGAAAGTTTATCAACGAAATCGAAGCGAAAATACTAACGGCCTGTATCGGGGAGCAAGTGTTGAGGGCCGGTCAGCTAAAAGCTGTGTTCCCCAAAAAAAAATCCTCTGAGATTTCACGGCAAATACGCCGGTTGATCGAGAATAAAATGCTGCAACCCATTGAAAAGAACAAAAGAAAGTATGTGCTCCGTTTTGGTAACAATTATTTGTTGCGCGGTGTGGTTGAGCATTTGAAGGGATTGGGCTTCTGCCGATGAATATAATTGATCATAAAAGTGCTCTTACAGGAGATTGGGATGGGAAAAGGAAACTGATGTTGATTGGTCCAAGATCAATGCCGGGATCAGAATCCGCGGATCCCTTACGAAAACAGCCCCTTTCCGGAGGGCGGTATTGTAAAGAAAAAAGAATGGGCAACCAGCTTATATGAAGGCGCTATAGGTGACTTCTGGGTTCAATACCCTAAAGGAGTGTATCGGTTCACAATTATCAACCGAAAAATTCACTCTGTGTCCATGGTGGGTGAAGATCCATCGTAAGCCGCCCCGCACCCCTTACTTTTAGGATTTCTTCAGTATATCAAGCAAATCTTCAGAAAGTGTTTCAAATTCTTTGTTGAGTTCTTTTTTTGATTTTGCACCATGCAACTTCTTATTTTCTTCAGCCTCTGCAACAGTTCCTTAAAAGCTCCTCTGCCTTCGCTTTAGCTTCTTCCTCGTCGTATTCATCTTCTTCGATATGATATCCGAGATTTTTAGCTTTTGTTATATCCGCATCTCCTGAATTATCATTTCTCAGAGCATTTTTCGCCAGTCCTCTGAAGTAGTATGCTTCTGCATTTTTGTTGTCTAATTCAATTGCTTTATCAAAATCAGATTGGGCAGAATTAGTATCATTTAAAACACTTTTAACAAAACCTCTAAAATAATATATTTGTGATAGTGATATTTTTGGATTGGTTGGATTCAGTTCTATATATTTATCTAATGCCTCTATGCACCCTATATAATCATTCATCTCCAACTTTCTTAAATAAATATCAAAATATAAATTAGCGTCAGAACGACCGAATTGTTCAGCTTTGATTAAATCTTGGAGGGCATGATATGAATCGAGAACTTTTGCCCTGTGGTAATAGAAATCACCATTGGATGGATCCAATTCAATCGCTTTATTATAATCAAGCAAAGCTCCAGCTTCATCTTTTAACTTATAAAACCGCAATGTATCCTCTACGATGATAAGCATCAACTTTATTAGAAGCATTTAATTCAATTCCTTTGGAAAAATCTTCAATGGCTCCCGTGAAATCTTTTAACATTTCCTTGGAAATTCCACGATTATAGTAAACATCAGTCAATGAAGGAAGAATTGAAATTGCTTTGTTGTAGTTTTTTATTGCATTTATATAATCCCCGGAATCATAATTCATACCTGCATCTTCGTATGCCTTTAATCCTTCAATTGATTTCTCAATCATTAGTTGGACATTAATTAAATCTTGATTTGCGCCTTTTGTGTCTCCTAATTCTTGTTTTACTTTGCTTCGTTCTAAAAATGCAACGGCACAAAATGGGTCAATCTCTATTGCTTTATTGAAATCTTGTAATGCGCCATCAAAGTTTTTTGAATTAGCTTTTGCAATGCCATTTTCGACAATCTTGTCTACTTCAGGGCTGCTAAAAAAATCAATTTCCCCCATGATTGGATTTTAATGAAAAATCTGTGGAAATTACAACAGTAATCTAATTGCGATCCACCGCCCGTTTGAATATTCAAATTAAAAATCAGATAATATTTACATGAATCAATCTGAAGCAACTACTAATTTTTAATGTTTGGACAAAATGGGCTTATCCATACCATCAATTATTGTTTTCAATTTTTCAAAGCCAGATACCAGAATCATTTTTACCATATCCGAAACAATCTTCTAGAAGAAGCACTAAATGATGTTTCAAAATATTATTTTGATTCAGGCAATTATGAGTATTCCAAAGCAATTCAAAATACTATTCCTTTTCTTATGTTTTATTCCAAGGATGAAGATGCTTTGAAAAATTCCGCAAAATGCTTTTCTATACCTGGAATGGCAAATATTCTAACCGATTCTATCACACGTTTCAAAAATGAGTGGGTGGAGTGGATAAAGAACAAGGAAGGTTCTGTCAATTAGGCGAATAGGCCCTAATGAACGATGCTTGCTTTTATGTTTTTGGGATGGCGGCATGGTTTCCTGAAAGGACTTTATCTTGTGTCTAACGACTTAGCCCCAAATAATTCATGTATGATCTGGTCACACGATAGTAAGGTGTGAGCCACAGTGCAATTAATATTATCGAAGTTGCTTATTTCCTTGGAGGAATGCGTAATGAAAGTTTCTTGGCTTCTCTAGGATGAATAAATATTGTTGCAATTACATTTTCTGTGATATCCATGCAGGTAATAAGTTCTTCTTCAGAGGGAGAGTAAGAACGATGCATTGTTGCATGTCCTGCTTCCAATACTGTTTCAAGTATTTCCTTTTGTCCAGCCGAGATATATCCGTTCTTTTCAAATTCGTTCAAATTATTTGCAAATGTTCCATTATCATTAACTTTTTGAATCATTATAAATTCGAGGAGTGTTCTTATTCCCAAGGTTGCAAGGCGAATTGAATTATTTTGAAGTCCAATATAAATTTCTTGAAGAATGTCATATATATAGGTGTATTCACTTTTCCCTGCCTCAAGACGTCCTATTGAAGACAATTCATAAAACCATTGTGGGCGCGGTCTGGAGATTGCGGGCGGATAGTACTGAATGGATTCTATTGAATTTCCATCATCATCCACCTCGACATCGTTCCCATAAGTACGACGAAGTACAATGCGTTCACAGCCTAGACATTTCAACAATTCGTGTTTTCCAAAAAAAGTTACACCATGCTCTACATCATCCTCACTATATTCATATGTATAAAGGATTTCGTGATTCCTTTCACCCAAACAGCCATTGCAATGTGCCTTTGTTGAGTTTTTGCTCATTGTGATATCCTCAAATGGTAAGGATTAAGTCATTACAATTATTAGGCAATTGCCTGGCCATTTTCAACCAACCGACGATTTTCCTTTATTGGATTGGGAAAAACTGTATAAATATTTCCCGATCTGATCCAGCTCGATGTTGACGCGCTCGCCGACGCGCAAGAAGCGCAGGTTGGTGGTGGCCAGGGTCTGCGGGATGATCTCCACCGCGAACCAGGAAGCGCTGACTTCGGCCACGGTGAGGCTGACGCCGTTGATGGCCACCGAGCCGCGCGCGATGATGAACTTGCGCCACTCGCGTTCCTTGAAGGTGAAGCTGAAGCGCGAATTGCCGGCGCTCTTGTTGATCGAGCGCAGGCGCGCGGTGCCGTCGATGTGGCCGCTGACCAGGTGCCCGCCCAGGAAACCGTTCGGCGTCACCGGCAGCTCGATGTTCAGGGGCGAGCCCGACGGGCTTGTCCTGCAGGTTGGACAGCTTCAGGGTGGGCGCGGCCAGGTTGAAGCGCAGCAGGTCCTTTTTGCGCTCGATCACGGTCAGGCAGATGCCGTCGACGGCCACCGAGTCGCCGACGGCCACGGGCTTGTCCAGCGCGACGCGGACGGCCAGGACCGGGTTGTTCTTCTTTTCCAGGGCGACCAGGGAGGCGGTCGTTGCGATCAGGCCGGTGAACATTTTCTATACCCCCTGAGGATGCTGCCGTCGGCGAACGAGATCCAGCGGCAATCCTCCAGTTCCAGCGCCTTGTCGATGGGAAGGCCGGAGGCGAAAATCTGGGTGGCGTTGCGGCCGCCGATGATCTTGTTGGCAAAGAACAGGTCCATTTCGTCGTAAAGCCCCTCGCGGATAAAGGAGTCCAGCACCCGCCCGCCCCCTTCCACCAGCAGCGAGGCGATGCCCAGCTTGTACAGCTCACGCAGGACGTCTGCCAGCAGCAGGCCGTGCCTGTCGTGGCCCACGAAAAAATGGAGCGGCACCTTTTTTTTGCGGTTCGCGGCTTCGCGGGAGCTGAAAATGATCAGCGGGAAGCGCTCCTGTTCCTTGAAGACGTTCAGGCGCCGCGAGAGCGAGTTGTCGGAATCGAGCACCACGCGGTACAGGGTTTTCCCCTGCCAGCCCGGCTCGCGCAGGGTCAGGAGCGGGTTGTCGGCCACGATGTTGCCGCGGCCGGCGAGAATGGCGGAAAACTCGCCGCGCAGGCTGTGCGAGTAGCGCCGCCCCTCCGCCGAGGTGACCCAGCGCGCCTGGCCGGCGTCGTCGCTGAGCTTGCCGTCCAGGGAAATGCCGGCATGCAGGGCCACGTAGGGGACGCGGGCCGCGATGGCCTTGAGATAGTGGCGGTTGAGGCGTTCGGCCTGGCCGCGGCAGACGCCCAGCCGCGTCTCGATGCCGTGGGCGCGCAGCTTGCGCATGCCGGCGCCGCTGACCAGCGGGTTGGGGTCGATCATGGCCACGACCACGCGCCTGATCCTGCGGGCGATGATCAGGTCGACGCAGGGCGGCGTCTTGCCGAAGTGGCTGCAGGGCTCCAGGGTGAGGTAGAGGGTGGCGCCGGGGACGGCCAGGCGCTCCAGGGCCATGGTCTCGGCGTGCGGGGCGCCGAAGGAGCGGTGATAGCCGCTGGCCAGGATGCGGTTGTTCTTGACGGCCACGGCGCCGACCATGGGGTTGGGCTCGGTGCAGCCCAGCCCCAGCCGGGCCAGCTTCAGGGCGATCTTCATGAATTTCAGGTCGTTTGCCCGTTGAGTGGAATTGAGCGTTGTCATTTTTTTCATTTGCCCAGCAGGGAATCCACGAAATCGTCGGCGGAAAATTCCCACAGGTCGTCGGCGCTCTCGCCGCTGCCGACGAACAGCACCGGCAGCTTCATGCCGACGGCGATGCTGACCACGCTGCCGCCCTTGGCCGTGCCGTCCAGCTTGGCCAGGACCATGCCGTTGATGGCGGAGAACTCCCTGAACTTCTCGGCCTGCACCAGGGCGTTCTGGCCGGTGGAGGCGTCGAGGACCAGCCAGGTCTCGGCCGGCTGCCCCGGGGCGATCTTGGCGATGACGCGCGTGATCTTTTCGAGCTCGAGCATCAGGTTGGCCTTGGTCTGCATGCGGCCGGCGGTGTCGATGACCAGCAGGTCGAAGTCCCGGGCCTGCCAGGACTGCATGGCGTTGAATACGACCGAGCCCGGGTCGGCGCCGCGCTCGCCGCCGATCACCGGGATGCCGAGCTTTTCGCCCCACAGCGCCAGCTGGGTGGAGCCGGCGGCGCGGAAGGTGTCGGCGGCCGCCAGCAGGACGCGCCGGCCGCGCTTTTGGAAATAATGAGCCAGCTTGGCGGCGCTGGTCGTCTTGCCGCTGCCGTTGACTCCGACCAGCAGCAGGACGCTCTTGCTGCCGTCGGCCAGGGGCTGGCGCGGCTGCTTGGGAAACAGGGCCAGGAGCTCGCGGCGCAGCAGGGCGAGGAACTCTTCGCGGGGATCGTTGTTGCGCGTGCCGGAGGCAAGAACGGCCATCAGGCGGTTGACGACCGGCAGCGAGATGTCGCCGAGGACCAGCTGTTCTTCCAGTTCGCCCAGGATCTCTTCCCTGTTCTTTCCCGAGGCGAAAAGCGCAGCGATCCGGTCCTGGAATTTGCCGCGAAACAGGTCCTTTAGAGCCATGGGTCATTATAGCCGAACAGGCCCGGCTTTACAAACGAAACAACGCCCGCCATGGAACCTAAAAGAAGCCCACCACCATGCCCACCAGCCCGGCGATGACGTTGGTCCAGATGTCGTTGGCGTCGACCACGCGGTTGTGGAAGAACACCTGGATCAGCTCGAAGGCGAAGGCGGAAACGAACAGGATGAAGAACGGGACCGGCGAGGAGGCCTTTTTGTTCTCCTTGAACAGCAGGACGCCGAGGATGAAGAATTCGGCGATATGCAGAAAGTTTGAAAAGAACGTGTTGTTGAGGAAGATGCGGCGCTGGAACAGGAAATAGAACACGATGGCGGCCGCCAGCAGAACGGCGGCGATCTCCAGCGCCTTGCCGCCGACGGCGGCCTTGAAGAGCGCCAGGGCAAAAAAAGCCACCAGGATCCCGAGCAGGACGTAGTTGATGAAATTGAAGCCGCGGATCTCCACCAGCATGTGTTTGACCTGCAGGTGGAACGGCGAGGTGACCAGCAGCAGGAAGAGATAGATCAGCGAAAAGCGGAATTTTTTCAACTGGGTTCTTTGTCCTTTTCTTTAAGCGCCGGCGCCGTTTTCTCCATGATCTTGGCCTTGACCTCGTCGAACAGGACGCGGTTCTCCTCGAACAGCTTGCGCACCGCCTCCTTGCCCTGGCCCAGGCGGTTTTCGTTGTAGGAGTACCAGGCGCCGGTCTTGTTTATGATTTCATAAAGGACCCCGAGCTCGATGAGGTCGCTCTCCTTGGAAAAGCCCTTGCCGTAGTACAGGTCGACCTCGACCTCCTTGAAGGGCGGGGCCATCTTGTTCTTGACGATCTTGATGCGCACGCGGCCGCCGACGATGTCGGTGCCTTCCTTGATGGCCATGGTGCGCTTGACCTCGATGCGCATGGAGGCGTAGAACTTCAGCGCCCGGCCGCCGGTGGTGATCTCGGGGTTGCCGACGAACATGCCGATCTTCTCGCGCAGCTGGTTGAGGAAGACGAAAGTCGTCTTGGAGCGCGCCACGATGGCCGTCAGCTTGCGCAGCGCCTGGCTCATCAGCCGCGCCTGCAGCCCCATGTGGCTGTCGCCCATGTCGCCCTCCAGCTCGGCCTTGGGCACCAGCGCCGCCACGGAGTCCACGACGATGATGTCGACGCCGCCGGAGCGCACCAGGATCTCGGCGATCTCCAGCGCCTGTTCGCCCCAGTCGGGCTGGGCGATATAGAGCTCGTCGATATTCACCCCGAGGCGCTGGGCGTAGAGCGGGTCGAGGGCGTGCTCGGCGTCGATGAAGGCGGCGTAGCCGCCCGCTTTCTGGGCTTCGGCGATGGCGTGCAGGGCCAGCGTCGTCTTGCCCGAGCCCTCGGGGCCGTAGATCTCGATGACGCGGCCGCGCGGGAAGCCGCCGATGCCGGAGATGATGTCCAGGGCGATGCTTCCCGAGGAGATGGCCGGTATCTGCACCACATCCTTGCCGCCCAGTTTCATGATCGAGCCCTTGCCGAACTGCTTTTCAATCTGCGATACGGCGTTGTTCAACGCGGTCGTCTTGTTCGTGGTTTCTGCCATGCGATCCTCCTCAGGTGCTAGAACTTATTGTATCAGGATTAACGGTCCAAGGAAATAGCTGGATTTTTGGGAAAGTGAAATGTGAAATGTGAAAAGTGAAGTGTCTGGAGGGAATTGAAAAGTAAAACGTGAAAAGTGAAAGGTGAAAGGTGAAAGTGTCTGGAGGGAAGGGGAAGGATGGCTCTAAATGAGTCAACATATGACTTTTCACTTTTAACTTTTCACTTTTCACTGTTGGATGACAGCAGGGTTATTTTCAAACCCTTCTTTTCGAATAATTGGAAATGATGATCCAATGTGAGGATCTCCTCGCAGCCGGCTTCGGCCAGGGAGCTGACGATGAGCGCGTCGAAGGCGGGCATGCCGCTGGCGTGGGCGATCTGGCCCGCTTTCAGGGCGGCGGCCGCGGTCAGCGGCACGACTTCGACGGCTTTGGCGATGTCGTCCAGGACCGTCGGCCAGGCCAGCAAGTCGCCGTTGAGCAGTTTTTTCTGCAATTCGTGAAAGCAGAGGGCGGAGGTGAGCAGCTCGCGGCTTTCCCAGGCGTCCACCGCGATCTGCCGTCCGGCGGCGAGGGCATAGAAATAGCTGGTGTCAATCCCGGTCAGCATCGGAGGCGCTCCTTTCGCGGTGGAGCGCTTCCCAGCCGGTGGGAGAGAGCGCCCGGCGAATGTTGTCCATGACGCGCTTGCGGGCCCCGAGCATCTGGTCGGTTTTCAGATGGTTCTCGACGGCAAGGCTGATGATGCGCGAAACCGGGATGTCATTGGCCCGGGCATGGGCGCGAACAGCGTCCAGGACCTCTTTTTTCAGGTAAAAGCTCACTGCGGGCATCAGGCCTCCAAGCATATAGTATTATGATATGATATGATATTCAACAAGAAAATCAAAGGGGTAAGGTGAGGGACGAAGGAGGCGAAAGGCAAGAGGGAAGACAAAATGGGCAAGAGTTCTCTAAGAAGTGCATTTTTTGTTTGCTTTTGGAATATAAGGCGCTTCCCTTGTCTTTCCCTTTCGCCTTCCCTTGAACCTTACGCCGAGTTCTATTTTCCCGAGGTACTCGATCTTGCCGAACTCCTCATCCTGCTTGTGGTAGGTCTCGATGAGTTCCTTCAGCGAGTTCAGCAGGTGGATGATGTCGCTCTCTATCTCCTTGCGCTTGAATTGCAGGTTCTTGATCTCTTCGCGGATGGCCATCTGGCGGACGACGGCGTGCTTGACGATCTCCTCGGACTTGATCTCGGCGTCCTTGGTGATCAGCTCGGCCTCGCGATGCGAGTTGGCCTTGATCTCGCTGGAGAATTTCTGGGCGGCGATCAGGGTGTCGCGCAGCAGCTCCTCCTTTTTCTCCAGCTTGGCCAGGCTTTCGCGCAGCCTCTCCATGGCGCCTTTCAGCTCCTCTTTCTCCTGGATCTCGCTCTCCAGGGTCTCGGCGACCTGCTGCAAAAAATTCTTGACCTCGTCGGGGTCGAGCCCCTTGAACTTGCTGGAAAACGTCTGGCTCAGGATTTCCTGCGGGGTTAACTTCATGCTGCCTCCTTGACGGCCGCGCTTCGCGTGCCGCGGCTCACGGCTTGCGCCGTCCGAACAGGGCCGTGCCGATGCGCACCAGCGTGGCCCCCTCCTCTACCGCCACTTCGTAGTCGTGGCTCATGCCCATGGAAAGCTGGGCGACACGCATGTTGGCGACGTTCATGCGGTTGATCTCGTCGCCAAGCTCGCGCAGGCGGGCGAAGTAGGGCCGTGATTTCTCGGTGTCCTCGTAATAGGGGGGCATGGTCATCAACCCCGACACGTTCACCTTGTTCAGGTTGGCGATATAGGGGATGGCCTTCCTGAGCCCCTCGCTGGTGAAACCCGACTTGCTCTTCTCCTCGCCGATGTTGATCTCGATGAATACGTCGACGGGCTTGTCGACGCGCTTGTGGATGTGCTCCAGCGCCTTGACGCCGTCGACCGATTCGATGAGGCGGAACGTATTCAGAATGCGATTGATCTTGTTCTTCTGCAGGTTGCCGATGAAGTGCCATTCGATGCTCTTTTCCGGGAAATGGCGCATGTGCGCCTCGGCCTCCTGGCTCTTGTTCTCGCCGAGCAGGCGGACGCCCAGGTCGAGCACCTGGCGGATCTTCTCCGGCCCCTGCTCCTTGCACACGGCCAGGATGCGCACCAGGCGCGGGTCGCGGCGGGAGCGCTGGCAGGCCTTGTTGATGTTTTCCCGGATCAGGTCGAGGTTTTCACTTATGGGCATGCGTTTCGGCTGCTTCCCGTTTGTGAAGGAAATTCTTGTAAAAACCCCAGATCGCGAACAGGGCGCTGATGGCCATGCCGTGCCGGCCGATGTATTTGGACCAGAAAAAGAAAATGAAGAGAAACAGAAAGAAGAAAATGGTGGCCAATCCCTGCATGCCGCGGCCTTTTCTGGGGTTTTTCAGGATCAGGAAATCGTTTTCATCCACGGCGCTGCCGCAATTCAGGCAGATCTTGTATTCCGGGTCCAGTTCCTGGACATGGCCGCAGTGGGTGCATTGGACGTTCAACTTGCCCGCGATCGTTGCCAACGGCGGCGGAACGGGTTCCGCCGGCTGTTCATTGCCACTCATGCCCCGATTATACATTAGCGGCCTTTTTTTGCAAACAGCGGGCCGCCGGTCGCCGGACGCTCAACGGTTGTCCAGGGCCAGGCGGAAGCCCACGATGTTCAACTTGCTCTCCGCTTTTTCGCTGCTGCGATTGGCGGCGCGCACCAGCATGGCGCCGTTGGCCCATGAGCCGCCGCGCACCACCCGCTCGGCTCCGCTCTCCGGCCCCTGGGGATATTCGCGGGGAGAGACCTGGTAAAAGCCCGGGTCGTACCAGTCGGCCACCCACTCCCAGACGTTTCCGGCCAGGTCCAGGACGCCGCAGAACGACGCGCCCAGGGGATAAGAGCCCACGGGGCGGGTCATCATGTGGTTCTTGTTGAAGTTGGCCAGGCTGGCGTCGGGAGGCTGAACGCCCCAGGGATAACGGTCGCGGGCCGCTTTTTCCCACTCCGCTTCGCTGGGCAGGCGGAAGCCGAGTCCGGTCTTTTTTTCCAGCCAGCGGCAAAAATCGCCGGCGTCATGCCAGGAAACGTATATCACCGGGCGTTTACCCCGCCCCCAGCCCTCGTCGGCGGCTCTTTCGCGGCTGGTCTCGGCCGAGAAGCGGTCGTATTGCTCGAAAGTCACTTCGGTTTTGCCGATCCAGTAACCGGGCAGGAACACCTTGTGGGCCGGATGCTCATCGGCGTCGCCCTCGCGCAGGGGAGAGCCGATGGTGATCTCGCCTTCGGGGACGTAGACCATGGTGATGCCATGGCTGAAAACGGCTTCCCATGAACCCTTGTCGTTGCGTGAAATTTTCTCGGCCTTGGCGCCGATTTTTTTGAGATGATCCGGAAGCGGCTCTGTTTTGTCCGCGCTGTTCGCCGCCGGTTCCGTTTGGGGCTTGGACTCGGGCGCGCGCTCGGGTTTGGCGGCAGGCTCGACCTCCGCTTTCTTGACCAGCAGGGAATCGATCTGCGGGCGGATGTCCTTCAGTTCGTCTGCTTTTTCATCGAGGATGGCTGCCAGCTCCTGGGGGTATTCGCGTTGCATGACGATGAGTCGCTCGCGCACGTCCCCCTTGCCCTCGGGGTAGAGGCGCAACGCCTGGGCGAGGTACAGGAAGGCGAACTTGATGTCGCTCTTTTCATAATTGGCGTCGGCCTTTTTCAGGTACTCCCTGAATTTCACGGCGCGCCCGGCCGCAGCCAGCGCTTTTTTCATTTCATTGCATTTCTCCCCCGCCACCAGGCTGCCGGGATCGGCGGCCAGTGCTTTTTGGTAGTGTTCCAGCGCGGTTTTGGCGTCACCGGCCTCGGCGGCCCTGTCGCCCTGTTCCAGATGCCACTCGGCGCCCCGCGTCTCAGGCGCAGCCCCGGGCGCGGATTTGCCTGAAAGCGGCGCCAGCCCTTTTTCAAAGACCACGTAGCTGGCGTCGGCCGGGTTCAACCCCTTGCCGATCTCGATCGCCACTTCGGCGCTGCGTTCGGCGGTCTTGCGCACGGTGAAGATGCCGATATTGATCGTGTACTCCCCGCCGGGGTCTTTGAACACGGCCTTGACAATGCCCTTCATGCCGGGTTCGACGCCGTCGGCGGCTCCGCGGTCGATGGTCAGGATGAGGCCGTTCCGCCCGCTGACATTGGCGATGGTCTCCGCGCCCATGAGCAGCGACGAAAGGGTCACCAGGAAAATTACGATCGTTGTTTTTTTCATTTTCGGCTCCTGCGTCTGGTGAATATTCAAACACAAATCAAGCCTTATTTCAACCGCCAACCGGGCATTGGACGTGTCAAGGCCTTGAAGGGGCCGGGAAGCTGCCGGTCGTGCCGGCAATGTTCTTTTTTGCCATGGCCGGGCATATCTGTTAAAATAAATTCCGCTTTGAGCCCGCAGGCTCGAAAGGCGACGATTCATCAAGGAGAAATGATCTCATGACCCAAAAACAATGGAGCACCCCGCCGCCGCTGAGCATCGACGTCACGCGCGCCTACAAGGGATCGATCGAAACGGAAAAAGGGACGATCCAGCTCGAGCTGTACGCCCAGCATGCCCCCAAGACGGTCAACAATTTCATCTTCCTTGCCCGCGAGGGATTTTACGACGGGGTCGCCTTTCACCGCGTCATCGCCGATTTCGTCATCCAGGGCGGCGATCCGACCGGTAGCGGCCGCGGCGGCCCGGGCTATAAGTTTGCCGACGAGACCCGGGGCAATCCCCTGAAGCATGAGACCGGTTCGCTTTCCATGGCCAACGCCGGTCCCGACACCAACGGCAGCCAGTTTTTCATCGCCCATGCGCCGCAGCCCCATCTCGACGGCAAGCACACCGTGTTCGGCAAGGTGGTCGGCGGCCAGGACGTCGTGAACGCCATCCGCCAGGGCGACCGCATGCTGCGGGTGGTGATCGAGGCGTAGCGAATCCCCCCGCCGCCCGGTTGCAAAAGAACCGGCGGGAAGGTATGATGCGTTTATGATCGAACGGCCGGCCAAGGAAGAATATTACCTGAACATCGCCAGCGTGGTCGCCCGGCGCTCCACCTGCCTGAAGGTGCTGATCGGGTCCATCATCGTCAAGGAGGACCAGATCATCGCCGCCGGCTATGTCGGGGCGCCGCGCCATACGCGCAGTTCCCTGGACCACGGCTTTTGCCTGCGCCGCAAGCTGCAGATCCCTTCCGGCACCCAGTATGAATTGTGCCGCTCGGTCCACGCCGAGCAGAACGCCATCATCAACTCCGCCCGTGCCGGGGTCAGCCTGCTCGGCGGCGACATGTACGTTTTCGGCGAGGACCGCGAAACCGCCAAAACCATTTTCGCCTTCCCCTGCTTTATCTGCAAAAAGATGATCATCAACGCCGGGCTGCAGCGCGTCGTTGTTTCCCGTCCCGACGGGGAGAGCTGCGGGGTATTCTCCGTCGCTACCTGGGCCGAGGAATGGCGGGAGCAGGACATCCTGGAAGACAGCGTGCGCTACGGCCGCGGCGAATGACCGTGGCGGCGCAACGGCTGTGCATCGGCCTGACCGGGCGCATGGCCTCGGGCAAGGGCGAGGCGGTGCGCCTCCTCCAGGAGCGCGGATTCACGTATGTCTCCCTTTCCGATATCGTCCGTAGCGAAGCGGCGCGCGAAAACCCCGAGGTGAGCCGCGCGCGCATGCAGGATATCGGCAACCGCCTGCGCGCCGAGGGCGGGGCCGGCGTCCTGGGGCGCATGGTCCGCGAGCGCATCCTGGCCGCAACGGACCCGCGCTGGGTGATCGACGGCATCCGCAATCCCGCCGAAGTGCAGGAACTGAAGAAGCTCGAGAGATTTTTCCTGGTCGGCATCGACAGCGACATCCCGACGATCCTGGCGCGCATGCGGCAGCGTGGGCGCGCCACCGACGCCGTTGCCGAGAAGGAACTGCGCGCCGCCCTTGAACGCGAGTGGGGGAGCGGCGAGCCCGCGGACGGGCAGCAGGTCGGGCCGACGCTGGCCCTGGCCGATTTCACGATTGCCAACAACGGCACGCTTTATGAGCTGCGCGCACGCCTGGACGGGGTCCTGAAAAAATTAGGAGCTGGACATGACTAAAAAAAACATGGCCGTCTATCCCGGGTCCTATGACCCGCTGACCAATGGGCACATCGACATCATCCAGCGCGGCTTGAAGATATTCGACAAGATCATCGTGGCCGTCCTGAAAAATCCGGCCAAGACCTACCTGTTCGACCTGGATGAAAGGTGCCGCATGCTGCGCGAGGTTTTCCAGGGCCAGGACAAGATCGAGATCGACCATTTCGAGGGCCTGCTGGTCGATTACGTGAACCAGCGCAACATCACCACCATCGTCCGTGGCCTGCGCGCCATCTCCGATTTCGAGATCGAGTTCCAGATGGCCCTGATGAACCGCAAGATCGAGCCGCGCATCGAGACGATCTTCTTCGTTCCCTCCGAATCCTACTCCTTCCTCAGCTCCAAGCTGGTCAAGGAAGTGTACATGCTGGGCGGCGAAGTGGGTTCCATGGTGCCCGAAATCGTCGACCGCAAGCTGAAGGAGAAGTTCCGCCGCGGTTAGCCCAGGAACGGCAGCAGGCTCTTCCAGCCGTTGGGCAGGGTCTTGGCGATGTCGTTCAGCACGACGAAGACCATCAGGCTGATCAAAAAGGCGAAGCCGGCATAGACCAGGATGTTTTTCAGCTTGGCGCTCAGGTCGCGACGGATGATGGCCTCGATGGTGAAGATCAGCAGGTGGCCGCCGTCGAGCCCCGGGATGGGAAAGAGGTTGACGATCCCCAGTTGCAGCGAGATGAAGGCGATGAGCATGAAGAAGCTGGAAAAACCGCTGGCCAGCGCCTGCTGGGAAACGCGGGCGATCTCGATCGGCCCTGACAGGCTTTTCACCGATATCTTGCGCTGGATGAGCTTTTTGAACGCGTCGAAGGTCAGGAGCGTCAGGCGGCCGGCCTCCTGGAAGCTGTTTTTTACGGCGGCGGCGAAGCCGTACTGGATCTCCGTCGTGGCCAGCTTCACGTTGAAGCCGATGACGCCGACGCCGTTTTCCGATAGAGGAGCGATCGGCATGACGATCAACCGGTCGCCCCGCCTGGCCGTCACGCGCAGAAGCTTGCCCGGAGATTGGCGGATGATGTTGGTGAGTTCGAACCAGGTGGCTATCGGTTGCTCATCCACCGCGGTGATCACATCGCCAGGCTTCAGTCCCGCTTTCCAGGCCGGGTAGTTCGTCACCACTTCGGCGATCTCGGCCGGCAATTGCCAGTAGAATCCGGCGTAGCCGATCTCGTAGCGCGTGCTGGCGGCGACTTTCAGTTCGGTGGCCCGGCGGGCGCCTCCGCGCAGGAACTCCACCCGCAGGTTCTGCTTGGGATTGGTGCCGATGGTGATTTCCACCTCTTTCCAGGTGGGGGTTTGCCTGCCGTCGATGGCCAGCAGCATGTCCCCGGGCAGCAGGCCCGCCTGTTCCGCCGGCGATCCCTTCACGATGTAGCCGATGGCCGGCTTCTCCAGCTTGTAGGAATCGACTTCGACGCCGCCCATGTTGACGGCGACGATCAGGAAGAGAGCCAGCACCAGGTTCATCGCCGGGCCCATGACCAGGGTGAATATCTTCTGCGCCCGGTTCTTGGCCATGAACTGGTCGGAGGCGGAGTGCTGGGGGTCGAAATCCTCCTCGCCGGCCATGCGCACGAAGCCGCCCACCGGGATCAGGCTGACGCGGAAATCGGTGTCGCCGATCTTTTTGCCGAAGAGCCGCTTGCCGAAGCCGAACGAGAAAACCTCGACGCGTATCTTCATCAGCCGGGCGGCGATATAGTGGCCAAACTCGTGAACCAGGACAATGATGCCCAGGACGGCCAGAAAGGTCAGGAACTGATACAGGACGTTCATTTCATTACCTCATTTTCGATCAACGCGATCGTCTTTTTACGAGTCAGGGCGATGGTTTGCAGCACATCGTCCAGGCAGTTCAGCGGCTGGAACTCCTCGCGCTCCAGCATGCGGGCCACCACTGAAAAGATGGCCGTGAAGGCGATGCGGCCGGCCAGGAAATACTCCACGGCGACCTCGTTGGCGGTGTTGAACACGGCGCCGGCGTTGCGCCCCTGGCGCAGCACGTCATAGGCCAGGCGCAGCGATGGAAAACGCTGCGGATCCGCCGCGAAGAATTCGAGCCTCTGCAGCGCCGGCAGGTCGAGGCGCGGCAGGGCGCCGGCGATGCGCTCGGGGTGGCTCAGGGCGACCAGGATGGGCAGGCGCATGTCGGGGACGCCCAGCTGGGCGAGGACGGAGGCGTCGATGAATTCCACCAGGGAATGGACGACGCTCTGGGGGTGGATGACGACGTCGATCTGCTCCGGCCCCAGGTTGAAAAGGTGGCTGGCCTCGATGATTTCCAGGGCCTTGTTCATCAGCGTGGCCGAGTCGATGGTGATCTTGCGTCCCATGGACCAGGTGGGATGGGCCAGGGCTTCCGCCACCGTGATGGTTTCCAGGTCGCGCTCCCTGTCCCGGAAAAACGGCCCGCCCGAGGCGGTGAGGATGACGCGGCGCACGGCCTGCGTGGGTGCCTGCGCCAGGCACTGGAATATGGCGCTCTGCTCGCTGTCGATGGGCACGATCTCGGCTCCGGCCGCGGCGGCCTCGCGGTTGATCAGCTCGCCGGCGGCGACCAGGGTCTCCTTATTGGCCAGGCACAGCCGGCGACCCAGGCGCACGGCCTTGAAGGCGGCTTGCAGCCCGTCGGTGCCGGTGATGGCCGCGACGACAGCGTCGCACCCGGGCAGGGAAACGATCTCGTCCAGCCCCTCGTGGCCGTGGAACACCTTCAGGTCGGGAAATTTCTCCTGCAACTCGCGGGCGGCGCGGGGCGATTTGACGCTGACGGCCTGCGGGGCGAATTCAGCGACCTGCTTTTCCAGCTCGCGGATGTTGTCGCCTGCCGCCAAACCGAGCAAGCGGAAATGCCCGCGGTTCGCCCGCAGCACGTCCATGGTGCTGCGCCCGACCGAGCCGGTCGAGCCCAGAACGACGATGCGGCTCATCATCGGCGTGCCCGCGGAGCCGGGTTCAGGATAAACGCCATGCGCTCAATTCCAAAAATAGCGGACGATGTAGTACAGGAGCGGCGCGCAGAAAATATAGCTGTCGACGCGGTCCAGGACGCCGCCATGCCCGGGCAGCAGGGTGCCGGAATCCTTCTGGCCGGCGGCGCGCTTGAAAAGGGACTCCACCGGGTCGGAAAGCTGCGAGAACAGCCCGATGACGGCGGCGCTGCTGATGGCGGCCGGGACGGCAACCGGAAGCGGAAACAGCAGGAGCGACAACCAGCCGCTGGCGCCCGCTGTCAGCACCGCGGCGATCAGCCCTTCCAGTGATTTCTTTGGCGAAGCGACCGGGTAGATCTTGTGGCGGCCCATGGCGCTGCCGACGAAATAGGCGCCCGAATCGCCGACGGCGATGACGAAGATCAGGAAAAACAGGTAATTGCCCCCAACCCCCAGTTTCTTCAGTTCCAGCATGTAGTAGAGCGGGAAATAGACGTACAAGACGGACAGGGCCAGGGCGCCCCAGTCCCTGGAGAATTGAGCGAGCCGTTCGCGGGAATTGACCGTGAACAGGAAAAACAGGCCGTCAGCCAGCAGGCAAGCCGCGAAAGCGTGGCTGAGGTCGAACCACTCGACGCTGAAGGCCAGTGCGACCAGCAGGCCGTTGCTGAAGACCAGCGGCCAGGCGTAACGGCTGGGCTTGACCAGCCGCACCAGCTCCCATGCCGCCAGGCTGACCAGCAGGTAGAGCAGCAGCGAAAAATACGGCACGGGCAGGAAGCGGATGGCCGCGAAAGCGAAAACGATCAGTACGATGGTGGTTGGCAGGCGCCGGCCCAGGTCTTTCATGCGTTTCCGTATCTCCTTTCCCGGCCCTGGTAATCGATGATGGCCCGGAAAAATTCCCTGGCCCGGAATTCGGGCCAGAGGGTCTTGGTGAAGTATAGCTCGCTGTAGGCGATCTGGTAGAGAAGAAAGTTGGATATGCGCAATTCTCCCGACGTGCGTATCAGCAGGTCGGGATCGGGGCAGCCCGCGGTATAGAGGTGGCGGGCGAAAGTCTCCTCGTCGATCCTGCCGGCAACGGTGCCCGCGGCAACGATCGCCCGGACCGCCCGCAGGATCTCCTGCCGTGACCCGTAGTTCAGCGCCAGGTTGACCTGCATGCGCGAATGCCCGCTTGACCGCTCCTCGGATTCCAGCAGTTTTTTGCGCAGCTTGCCCGGCAGTCCTTCCAGGTCGCCGATGATCTTCAAGCGGATGTCGTTATCCGTGAGCAATTCCTGGCGGTTCAACAGGTTCTCGTGCAGCATGTCCATGAGGTACTGCACTTCGCCGGGCGGTCTTTTCCAGTTTTCGCTGGAAAACGTGAACAGGGTCAGGAAGCGGATGCCCAGGCGCGCGGCGACCTCGGTGATCTCGCGCGCCGCCTCGGCCCCGGCGCCATGCCCGGCGTTGCGCTCCAGGCCCTGCCGCTTTGCCCAGCGGCCGTTGCCGTCCATGGTGATGGCCACGTGGACGGGCAGTCGCTTCTCATCGATGCGCTCGAGCAGCTCGCGCTCTTCGCTTCCGGGAGAAAACTGGGCCAGGGCGTGGTCTAACATTCACGAATTATATTTTTTCCCCTCATTTTTGTCAAATGAACCCGGCCCCGGGGGCGGTCGCGCCCTGCCCGGGCCTTGCTTTTTCATTGAAATCACGCCCCTGCTGGTATATAATGCCGGCAGATGAACAAAAAGTGGGTTGTTTTTCTATGCTGCGCGGTTTTTTTCAGCCAATGCAAAAAAAGCGCGTCCGACGACAACCCCGCCCCCCCTGTTGACCCGGCCGCGGCCAACGCCGGCAAGGTCATCCTGACCATCGGCAGCGCCGTTCTGAGCAACCAGGACCTGAAAAATTTCATCCAGCTGCAGTACGCGGATATTTTCGAGAAAAAAAACAACGACAAGCTCCTCTCCCGCCTTTTCGACGTTTTCTGCGAGCAGCAGGTGATCCTGTTCAAGGCCGACCAGGAAGGGGTCCAGGTCGCCGACGACGAGGTGGCAGCCTTTCTTAACGAGGCGCAGGCGCGGGGCCAGGCGCCGACCCTGGATCGCGGGGTGGTGCGCAACACCCTGAAGGTGCAGAAATACCTGCTGGCGGGGGCCTACCGGGACATCGATGTCACCGACGCCGAGATCGCCAGGTATTACGAGGCGCACCTGGGCGACTACCGGAAGACCGAGGAGATCGAACTGTACCAGATCATGCTCAACGACCGCGAAAAGCTGCTGCAGGTGCGTTCCGAGCTGCTCAACCAGCCGGCGCGCTTCGCGGAGACCGCCCGCGGCGAATCCATCTCTCCCGAGGCGGCCAAGGGCGGCGCCATGGGATTTTTCGAGAAGGGCATGCTGCCCCAGGAGATGGAGGAAGTGGTCTTTTCCCTGAAGGTGAACGAGATCAGCCCCATTGTCGAATCGCCTTACGGCTTCCACCTGTTCAAGGTCACGCGCAAGCGGAAATCCCGCACGCAGCTGCTGGCTGCCGTCCAGGACGAGATCAGGAGCAAGCTGCTCTCGAGCAAGCTGACCGCCGCTTATGCCGACTTCCTGCAGGGCCTCAAGGCCGAGATCCCGGTGCAGGCCCGCTATGAGAACCTTTATTTCAACTATATCAAACCCGATTCTGGAGTGAACGACAATGAAAACAAAAATCTTTCTGGCGACGATACTCTTCCTGACGCTTAGCGCCGGCTGGCTTGCCGCCGACGTCGTAGAGGAGATCTATGCCGTGGTCAACGACGAGGCGATCACCGGCAGCGAGCTGAGGAAATTCGAAATGGAGATGATGCGCTCCCTGCAAGCCGAACTGGAAGGCGAGAAGCTGGAGCAGGCCCTGCGCGAGGTCAAGAAGGAGCTGTTGAACAGGTTCATCGAGCAGAAGCTGCTGCTCTCCAAGATCAAGGAAAAGAACTACGACGTCGACGCCGACGTGGAGACGATCCTGCAGGAGATCAAGAAGCAGAACAACATCGCCTCCGACGAGGACCTGAAGAGCGCCCTGGCGCGCGAAGGCATCGAATTCGCCGACTGGAAGGAGATGTGGAGGGAGAGGCGCAAGCAGGAGCGGCTGATCGGCGAGGAAGTGGGCTCCAAGATCAAGATCGACAACCCGCAGATCATGGAATATTACCGCAAGAACGCGGCGCAGTTCACCGTGCCCGCCGAGCTGACGCTGAATTGCATCTACCTGAACAAGAACGCCGATGGCACGCGGCCGCAGGAAAAAATGGACCTGGTCTCGGCCGAGCTGAAGCCCGGCCTTTTCGCCGAGACGGCCAAGAAGCATTCCGAGCTCCCCGGCGCCGCGGAAAGCATCGCCCTGGGAAAATTCAAGAAGGGCGAATTGGACAAGAACCTGGAAGCGGCGGCGCTCTTGCTGAAAAAAGACGAAACTTCCGGCTGGATCGAAACCGACAACGGCTGGTACATCATCCAGCTCGCCGAATTCAGCGAGGATAAATTGCGCGAGGTCAAGGATGTCCGCGAGGAGATCATCCAGACGCTGCGCGCGGCGGAGCAGCAGGTCAAGGTGAAGGACTATCTCGCCCAGCTGAAAAAGGAAAGCTATATCAAGATCCTGAAGGAATACCAGTAAGTTTTTCTATCCGCGTCCCGCGGTTCCGGCCGCGGAGCGCGCGGCTTCAGAGCGGGATACCGGCCGCGGCGATGACTTTTTTCTGCAGGGCGATGATCTCGTCGGTTCTTCTCGACTCCCAGGGCGATCGCTTTTTGAAAGAGATCCCGGGGCAGCGCTTCCCCCTCGCAGAAGGATTGCACCTCGACCAGCGCGCCGTCGGCGGTCGAGACGATGTTGATGTCGCTGTCGATGCGCGAGTCCTCCTCGTAATCCAGGTCGGCCAGCAGCTCGCCGTCCTTGACGCCGACCGAGACGGCGGCGATGAGACGCAGGGCGGGAAAATCGGCGATCACCTGCTCGAAGACCAGGTGCTTCAGCGCCAGGGCCAGGGCCAGGAAAGAGGCGTTGAGCGAGGCGCAGCGGGTGCTGCCGTCGGCCTGGATGACGTCGGCGTCCAGGGTGATCGTCCGTTCGCCCAGGGCCCGTGGATCCAGCACCGTGCGCAGGGCGCGGCCGATGAAGCGCTGGATCTCGCCGCTGCGGTTGTTGATCTTGGAGCGCTCGCGGGCGATGCGCTGGTTGCCGGACGAACCGGGCAGCATGGCATACTCGGCGGTGATCCAGCCCCTGCCGCTGCGTTTCAGGAAGGGCGGCACGCGGTCCTCGACCGTGGCGGTGGCCACCACCCGCGTATGTCCCTGTTCGCACAACACGGAGCCCGGCACGTTGCGTACGTAGCCGGGAACGAAAACGATGGGCCGTATTTCACTGGCGGCGCGGTCATGGGCTCTCATGAATTTCTCCTTGCGGACGGGTCTTCCAGCGGTCGTGGAACCAGAACCACTGCTCGGGAAAGCGCCGCACCTGTTCCTCGATCAGCCGGGTCAACTTCTGGGTCAGGCCGGTCACGGCGGCGCTGTCCCGGCCGGCAGGCGGAAATTCGATTTCGGGCAGCACGTCGACGACGATGGCGTCTCCCTCGTAGTGCAGGAAGACGGGCACCGCCGGGATGTTCTTTTTCAGAACCAGCTGGGCCACGGTGGTGACGGTAGCCGCCTGAGTGGCGAAAAAATCGACGAAGACGCCCTCGCGGGGCACGGTGTTCTGGTCGATCAGCAGGTAGACGATGCCGTTGCCGGCCAGACGCTTGAGAATGGTGCGCAGCGACCCCTGCTTGTAAATGACCCGCGAACCCGCGGCTTCGCGGAATTCCCGCACCTTGTTCTCGATCAGCGGGTTGTCCATGGGGCGGGCGATGCTGTGGATATCCCGGCCCAGGCGGTCGCGCAATACCAGGGGGATCCACTCCCAATTGCCGAAATGGGCGGAAAAAACGATTACGCCCCGCCCTTTTTCCAGAGCGTGCTCCAGGTTCTCCGCGTGATTGATTCGGGTCCTGGCCAGGATCGAGCGCGTGTCGCCGCGGGCGAAGGCGCGCAGGATCTCCATGAATATCCGGCCGAAGTGATCGTAAACCCTGGTTTTCAGGTCGGCCCGGCGCGCGGCGGGGTCAGCGGGAAAGGCCAGGGCCAGGTTGGCGGCGACCAGGCGCGAGTGCCGGGGGCTGGCCTTTTTTAAAAAAAAACACCAGCAGTTTTCTTTCCAGTTCCAGGGCCCAGAAAGGCGAAATCCTGACCAGGGAGATCATGCCGGCAAAAAGCGCGTGCTCCAGGCGGACCTTAAATGAACCCTTTTTTTGCTGCATGTTCGATGATCGCGGCGATGATGCCGCCAGGCAATTGTATCTCATTGCGCGCGTACAATAAAGGGATGTCCTGAAGACCGGGCCGCGGCGCGTCGGCGCCGTCCGCGCCGGGAGGAGACGGGAGCAAAATGCTTTTTAGCTTGCAGAAGTCCTTCTCGGTGCAGATCAGCCAGGCGGCGCCTTTTTCCTTCCGCAGCTCCTCCAGGGAGCGGAGATCCGCCAACGTGAACGTGTGGTGGTCGGCGAAACCGCGGAAGGCGGCCAGGCAAAAGCGGCCCATGTCGCCGGCGAAGCGCTTGTTGTCGCCGAGCGCCGAAAACGCGACCAGCGGGGCGGTGCCGATGTCGATCGGCCGCCCTCGGGCGTCGAGAAAGGCGGTGAGGGCGAAATCGTAGTCCGCGCCGGCTCCTGCTTCTCCCGGGCGCGAGCCCTGGCGGTAGGACAGCAGCAGGTCGGCGCGGCGGGACAGGAACCTGAAATGGCGCAAATAATAATAGGGGTGACCGGGATTGACCAGCATGACGCTGATGTCTTTGCGGATATGGCTGGACTGGAAGCCGTCGTCAAGGATGATGATGCGGACATTCAGCGCGGCGGCGGCGGCGATGGAGCGCAGGCGGTCGCGGCCGATGAACACTTCCTGGCCGGGGAAGCGGGTCTTGACCATCAGCGCCTCGTCGCCGACTTCGGCGAACGGTTGGCCGCTCTCGACGCGCGCGCCGGTTTTTTCGCTGCGGGAACGATAGCCGCGGCTGACGACGGCAAAGCGGGCGCCCCGCGCCTGCAAAGCCTCGCCGATGGCCATGACCAGCGGCGTTTTCCCGGCGCCGCCAAAGGAGAGGCTGTCCACCGAGATAATGAACATGGCCGGGAATGAGCGCCGGCGGAGAGAGCGGGCAAGCAATTGGCAGTACGCGGCCGTCTTGTAGGCCAGCGAGAGCAGGTTCAGGAAAGGCCGGCTCAGGCGAGATATTTTTGAATCTGTTGCAGGCTGCATTGCAGCGATCCCTTGCGCCCGGCAACGGCCTCGCGGGCCGTGCTGCCGATCTTCTGCAGGTCGAGGTCGGCGAGACCCTCGAGAAACTCCCGCCATTCCCCGCTGCCGCAGACCCGGCAGTAGGCGCCGCGCGCTTCCAGCTCGCGGCCGATATCGGGGAAATTATTGTAGTGCGGCCCGCCAACGATCACCTTGCCCAGCGCCGCGGGCTCGTACAGGTTATGGCCGCCCGTGCGCGGATCGCAGGTGCCGCCCATGAAAACGATGTCGGCAATGCTCATGATGGGAAGCAGGTAGCCCATGCGGTCATAGACCAGCGCCTGCAGCCCGGGGTCCGCGGCCTGTTGTTGGCTGAACAATGCCTGGCGAATGCCCAGGAGCCGCAAACGCGCGCTGATGGCCGGAGCGCGCTGGACGTGGCGCGGGACGATGATGAAAAAAAAGCCGTCGCCCAGGGCGGGGATGGCCGGGATGAATATCCTCTCGTCCTGCTCGTGGCTGCTGGCCAGGACCACGATCCTCCTGTCCGGCCCGGCAAGGCGCAGGTGGGAGCGGACTGCTTCCGGCGCCGGCAGGGCCTGCACGCTGTTGGCGGCCTCGTCGGCTTTGATGTTGCCGCAGACCGTGATCTTTTCGGCAGGGATATGCAGGCGCAGGAAGCGCTGGCGGTAGATCTCGTTCTGCACCAGGAAGCCGTCAATGCCGCGGAAGAAGGGGCGCAGAATCAAGCGGAAGGCGCGGTAACGGCGGAAAGCGTGTTCCGAGATGCGGCCGTTGATCAGCAGCATGGGCACCCGGCGGCGGCGCAGCTGCGCGATCCAGTTGGGCCAGACCTCCAGCTCATTGAAGATCACCAGCCGCGGGCGGATGCGATCGATGAAGCGCCGGACCACGAAGGAGAGGTCGAGCGGCGACAGGATCACCGCCAGGCCCGGGTATTCGCGGCGGGCGAACTCATAGCCGGCCGGCGTGGTGACCGACAGGACGATGCGCTGGCCGCCGCGGGCCAGGGCTTCGATCAGCGACCGCAGGCTGCGCACTTCGCCTACCGAAACAGCGTGGATCCAGACCGCTTTTTCCGTTGCCGCGTCCACTTGCGGCCGCAGCCGGCTGCGCAGCAGGGGGCGATAGGATTTTTTCAGGACATATTTCAGCCAGAACGGCCAGCAGAGCAGGAGAAGCAGGAAGTAGAGAAGGTCGAGAATGAGCATGGGTCATTATAACACAGCCTCACCTGGACGTCATTCGCCCGCAGCCCCGTTGACTTCGCGCCGGCTTCCTTTTAGAATGCGGCCATGGCAGACAGAATCAAGGCCGTCGTGCTGGCCGCCGGCAGGTCCACGCGCATGAAGTCGGATATTTCCAAGGTGCTGCACCCCATCCTCGGCAAAGAGCTCATCCGCTACCTGCTGGACAGCCTGCTGGACTGCGGCCTGGAGCCCGAGGATATCGTCGTGGTCGTCGGCGACAACCGCGCCGAAATTGAAAACGTGATCGGTGGCCGTTTTTGTTTTGCCCGCCAGCGGGAGCAGCTGGGGACGGCTCATGCCCTGCTCAGCGCCGCGGCGCAGGTCGCGGCCCACGAAGGCGGCCTGCTGGTGCTGGTCGGCGACAACCCCTATATCACCGCCGCCGAGCTGCGCAAGCTGATCGCCGGCCATCGGCGCAGCGCTGCCGCCTGCACGTTCATCAGCGCCGTTTTCCCCGACGAAATCCCCCCCTTCGGCCGCATCGTCCGCGACGGGCAGGGGAAAGTCCAGCGCATCGTGGAAGAAAAGGACGCCAGCCCCGGGGAACGGCTGATTCGCGAGGTGAATGCCTCGATCTACCTGTTCGACAATCCGCGGGTTTTCCCGCTCCTTTCCAGGATCGGCAACGACAACGCCAAAAAGGAATATTACCTGACCGACATCATCGCCCTGCTGCGCCGGGAGAACCTCGAGGTCGTCGCCGTCCAGGCCGATGACCGCGACCTTGCCCTGGGCATCAACGACCGCCGCGACCTGCAGGAGGCGCAGCGCAAATTCAACATCCGCGCCCAGCAGCGGCTGATGAGCGAGGGCGGCGTGACCATCCTGCAGCCGGAGACGGTCACCATCGAGCATGACGTGGAGATTGGCCGCGACACGATCATCTACCCCTGCACCTATCTTGCCGCCGGCACGCGCATCGGCAGCCATTGCGCCATCGGCCCCTTCGCCTGCTTGAAAAACATCCGCGTCCACGACGGCGAAAAACTGGAATTCATCAAAAAAGAGGGTTGAACCGCTGCCGCTGGAGACCGGGCCGCCCGGCGCTGGCGGCGGGAGTGTTTGACTTTTCCGAAAATTGAAATATAATGGTACCAACCCTGTGAAGAGGAGCCCCGATGATCAGAAAGTTGATCAAGCCGAATTTTAAAGAGATAAAACAGAAATCCAATCAGGATAACAAGCACAAGCCCCCTCCCCCATACAAGACCCACGCGGAAAATTATTACTATATCAAGCAGATGAACAACCGCACGCAACTGGTCCTGGAGTTGGTCAGCGGCGAGATCCTGAAGGGTCTGCTCGACTGGTATGACGAAAAGTGCCTCAAATTCAAGAAGCAGGACGGCGGCACCCTGATCGTGTTCAAATCGCAGATCAAATACATCTACAAGAATCCCGACTTTGCCGAAGCCAAACACGAAGAACCCGGACAAGTTAAATAAGGTCATTGCCGTCACCCTGGGCGATCCCGACGGGATCGGCCCCGAGGTCGTGGCCAAGAGCCTGGCCGCCTGCTCCGCGAGCGTTTCGCTGCTGGTCGTCGGCAGCAGCCGCTATTATCCTGTCGGCGGCATGCGCGTGCTCACTGACGCCGGCCAGGTCCTCCCCGGTGAAACCGCTTTTCTGGAAACGACGGCCGAAGCGCCCGGGAGCGATCCTTCGTTCCATTGGGTGAAAACGGCGGTGGACCTGGCGCTGCGCGGGCAGGTGCAGGCCGTGGTCACCGCCCCGGTCAGCAAGGACAGGTGGCTGGCAAGCGGCCTGCCCTACCGCGGCCATACCGACTATTTCGCTACCCTCTCCCCGGCATCGCCCCCGGCCATGTTCTTCTGGTCGCCCGGGCTGAAAGTGGCCCTGTTCACCCATCATGTGCCGCTGCGCGATGTGTTCGCCCGCCTGGAGCGCGGCCGGATCACGGCGTTCGTCCGCCTGGTGGACAGGGAACTGCGGCGGCTGTTCGGCCGGGAATTCACTTACCTGTTCAGCGGCCTGAATCCCCATGCCGGCGAGAACGGGCGCCTGGGGAACGAGGAGGTCGAGACGATCGCGCCGGCCATGAGCGACCTGCAGGGAGAAATGCCGGTGGCGGGGCCTTTCCCGCCCGATGTCGTTTTCGTCAAGGCCAGGTCAATGAAAGGCGCGGTGGTCATCGCCTGGGCTCACGATCTTGGGTTGATCCCCTTCAAGCTGCTGCACGGCGGCGATGGCGTGCAGATGACCCTCGGGCTGCCGTTCGTCCGCACGTCCCCTGTGCACGGAACCGCCTTTGATATCGCCGGCAAGGGCATCGCCGACCCGGCCAGCATGCTGGCCGCGATCCGCCTGGCCGAGTCGCTCCTGCGCTAGCGGTCCTTTTCGTCCCCGGCCGCTTCCTTTTCGCTTTCCTTCCTGAGCTTTTCCCCGAGCAGGGTGAGTTCTGCCTGGATCTTCTCCAATTCTTGCGCGTATTTTTCCCGGACTTCCGAGCGTAGTTTGCCCTTTTCCGCCTGGAGCTTTTTCAGCTCCGTCGCCATCTTGCTGCTGGTTTCGCGCAGCTTCAGCAGTGAAATTTCCTTTTGCCGCTGCAGGTCTCCCAGTGTCTTCTCCTTGGACTGCTGCATTTTCCGGATCTCGTCCCTGTAGATCATCTCGGCTTCGTCGCTGATATGGCCCTTCAGGCTGTCCACTTTCTGGGTGAAGCGCCTGATGTCCCAGGTCATCCTGTCGTGCCGGTCCGGCTGCAGCTGGAATTTCCGCAAGCGGCCGTCGCGGTAGAGCTCGAGTTGCAAGGGTTCCTTTTCCTTCAGGGAACTGATGGCCTGGCGCAGGTCGGAAGCGCTGCGCACGGCGCCAGCGCTGGCCCGGACGACGATGTCGCCGGCCTGCAAGCCGGCCTTGGCGGCGGCAGACCCCTCGTTGACGCGCGAGACGAGCAGGCCGTATCCTTCCTTGACCCCGAATTTTCCGGCCAACTCAACGGTGATCTCCATGATGTCGACGCCGAGCTGGCGCGCGCCGGAAAGCTCGATGACATAGTTGCGCACCCTGGGCAAGGTTGATTCCAGTTCGAGCATTTCGGGTATATCGGCCAGATGTTCGGCCAGGGTCGGAGGCGCTGCCGGCACCCAGGTTGCCGACGGCTCCTTGGCGCGGGATTCGCCAAGCACCACGCCCAGGCGCAGCTGCTTGCCCGAGCGGTTGACCCTGACCATGATCTTCTCGCCCGCGTAACGGAACTGCAGCGCGGCGGCGATATCGCGGAATACGGTGACCGGCCTGCCGGCCATTTCCTCGATGCGGTCGCCGTTGACGATCCCGGCCTTGGCCGCCGGTGATCCCTTGTAAGCCTCCAATACCTGGTTGGAATCGCTGTCGACCGTGATCCCCAGCCAGCCGGGGATCAGTTTTTCCCCGTTTTTCAGCTTGGCGGCGATGTGCCGGATCTGGGCGCTGGGAATGGCATAGCAGAGCCCGCCGCTGGCGCTTTTGCTGCCGCTGACCACGATGGCCGCCGAATGGTCCTTGAAGGTAAGGTCCGGGGTAAAGGAAAACCCGACGCTGCCGCGGATGATGCCCAGCAGCTCCCCCTTTTTATTGACCACGGCCCCGCCGGCCGCTCCCGGGGCGACCGGAGCGTTCAGGATCAGTTCGTTTTCGCTGAGGCTGCTGACGATGCCCTGGAAGATAGAGGGAAAGCGGTCGTAGAACAGGCCGACCAGCGCCACCCAGTTGCCGACCCCGGCCTGCCCGGCCTGCGGCAGGGGCCGCAGCCCCTTCTTGTCGAGGCGCAGCAGCGTCAGTCCCGAACGGTCGTCCTGGCCGGCGATCCTGGCCGCGATCGTCTCGCCCTTGATCGTCTCCACAAAGATCCTTTCGAAGGGATGGCGGGTGACCAGCGTGGTGGTGATGACCATCCCGTCCTCCAGGGCGATGCCGGTGGCCACGTATTTTCTCGCGTTTTCGGCGACAACCTTGACCAGGGAGGGAGAGACCTTTTCCAATACGGCGCGGATCTCGTTCTCCATGCTGTCGATCTTGTCGGCGGGGCGATCGCGTCCGTCCCCTTGGGGGATTGCCCGGGCGCTGCCGGCGATCCAGGCCAGCATCAGCAGGATGAATATCAGTTTTTTCATGAGCTCCTCCTAGATTTGGTTGTGAGTCTCCGCCTGGCCGCCGGTTTTCTTCCCGTAGGCGACGGGTTCGAGCGAGTAGCGCGTGCGGTTGTCGGAAGCTGAAAAGAGAAGCTCTTCGCTTACGGGGATCTCTTCCTTGACGTTGCCGGCCAGGGGCAGGCTGCGGGGCAGCGGGCGGAACAGCTGGAAGAACGAAAGCAGCATGACGACTCCGGCAACGGCGGCGACTCCCATGCCGATCTTGCGCTGCGTCTTCTTCTTGCGGATCTTGGCGAAGACCCTGGCCTCAAAATCGCTTCCCGGCCCGTCCGGGCCGTCACTCGGGTCAAAAAGTTCATTCCATTCAGGCATGGGGCTCTCCTTCGGGGCTGAGACATTGTTTTTTCAGATGTTCCTTGCCCCGAAAAACCATCGATTTGACGGTGCCGACAGGCTTGTTCAGCAGGCGCGAGATCTCCTCGAAGGAAAAATTGTCCATCTCCTTCATGACCAGCGGCACGCGCCATTTATCGGGGACCATGGCCAGCAGCTGCTCGGCCAGCAGCTTGCCTTCGATGTCGGGGTGATAGGAAACCTGGCGCTCGTTCAGATCGGAAAGGGAAAACACCTGGCGGATGCGTTTCTTGCGGAACTCGCTGCGGGCCAGGTTGGTGGCAATGGTATAGATCCAGCCCTTGGCGGCCTGGGCGTTGTCGGTTTTAAGGGTGCGGGCCTTGAAATACACCTTGACGAAGGTGTCTTGCGTCAGTTCTTCGGCTTGCTGCCGGTTGCCCAGCAGCAGGTTCAGGTAGTTGAATATCGGTTTTTTGTACATGGCCATCACTTCTTTGAACGCGGCTTCATTACCATCCTTTAGCTTGGCTATCACATCATCCATGGCTGCCTATTAAGATGCGCCGGGCGCCTGAAAAGTTGCATTTTCGGCCACGGGATTTCTAAAAGCGGGGAAATCGTTTGGGCAAATCCGGCGAATACCCTTTCCATCTCCCCTCCTGACGGAGAGATAGGTAATGAGAGTGATGCCATAGTTATACTATAACTTCAGTTAAATTCAACTTTTTGAATTTCCCCCGAGGCTTCATTTCCGGCGCCCTGAACCGCCGCGGTCTCCCCGAGGATGTCTTCCAGTTTCCCGGGAATCTTATCCAGTATCCCCTTGTCGACCTTGAAGGCATAGGGCAGCGTCGGGTTGCTGGCGATGACCGTCTCCCCGGCAACGGCGCTGAATTCCATGACGATCTCGCCCTGCTTTCCCGGATCCGCCGGGTCGTCAATCTTCAGAACGATGCGCGTCGCAACGGCAGGCGTGGCTGTGGGCCCGTCGATGAATTCCACGGCTTCGAGATCGGCCAGCGCCGTCAGCAGGGCGTCGACCTTCTCCGCGCCGGGCCGTTTCCCGGGCAGGCCCTGCGCGAACTGCCAATTGCCGGCGGCATCCTTGCGCACGGTGAACTGCAAAGAGCCCCGGCGCATGGAAAACTCGCGGACGTCGTAGGCGTAGAACAGGGCCACCTTTTTTTCGCGCCAGGCGGAAGCGTCGCCGGCGAATTTTTCCAGGAAGCCGGCAGGGATGGCCGAGATCTCGGCGGCGCTTTCGACCCGGGCGAAAATTTGTTCGCCTTTTTTCCCGACCGCGATGCGGCGCGAGCCGGCGCTGCCGCGGAATTCGGCCAGGAGCAGCGGCTTGTCGAGGCCGAACCCGTCTCCGTTGCCGGCCGGGGCGAACGACAAGGCTTCCAGGGTCGAGGCGGCAGCGAGGAGATCGTCGACCCTGGCGGCGCTGGCCAGGGAATAGACGGGTGTTTCCAGGAACCAGCGCTCGTCCTTCCTGGCCAGGGTGAGGCGGCTTTTCCCGTAGCGGAGATCCAGGGCGTTGACGGACATGGCGTCGATCGCCAGGAATTTCTTGTCGCGGAAGGCGAACAGGTCCTTTTCCAGGTCGTTGCGCTTGTAGGCGGCAAGGCTGACCACCTTGTTCCCGTTGGCCAGCCTGGCATAGGACGAATCGTCAAGGCCGTTCTTGACGCCCAGGAGCACGGAAACGGCGGGACGGCCCGCGGCGAAGAGCTTCAGCTCGATTTCGGGATCGTCCAGGCCGAATGCCTGCAGATCGCGGCTATCCTCCGCCACCAGGCGGTCGTATTTCAATTGGCAGAAATTGTCCAGGATGCTTTCCAGCGCCACCTTGTCGGCCCGGGTGGCCGGCGGCTTCTCCAAATACCACAGCGTGTCGCGGCGAAAAAAAACGAAACGGCCGCTGGTGTTGCGCAGCTCGATCCTTTCGACCGCGTCGCCGGGGATGTCCAGCAGCATTTCCCCCGCGACCGGCTTTTGTTTTTCCTGGCGGCTCACCCAGGCGATCGCCACGGCGAGGGCAGTCAGGAAAAACGCCAGGGCGAGGATCTTTCTCCAGTTCACAGTTTCCTCCGGTAGAGCCAGACGCCGATGCCGGCGGCGAACACCAGCAGGGGCAGGATGATCAGGGTGTAGAAAAAAACCAGGCGGCCGGCGCTCTGGCTGAGGTTGACGGTGCGGGGAGCAGTGACCTTGGGGGCGATGGCGACCAGGTCTTTCTCCTCGGCCAGCCAGGCCACGGCATTGTTGAAAAAATTGCCGTTGGCCTGAAACAAATAGTATTTATTCCCGGCAAAATCGGAATCGCCGCAGACCACGAGCCGCGAGCGATTGCCGCCGCTCGCCGCCTCGCAGGCCGCCGCGATGTCAAGCGGGCCGCCCTTGTCCTCGGGGTGGCGGGTGATCTTTTCGGTCTTGACCTCTTCTTCGTAGCGGGTCTCGCCCCAGGAATTGGGGCTGGTGGCGGCGAGGAAATCCACGCGCACGCCGGCGGGCGGCGGGGCGACGCGCGCCAGGCCGCGGGCCAGGGGGAACATGGTGGCGTAGCCGAATCCCTTGGTGATGGCGTGGTCGGGATACTTGGCCACCACGGGCATGAAGTAATTCCCGCCCATGAACTGCGAGAGGGGATCGGCGTCAACCACGACATTCTCCTCCAGGGCCAGGCCGTACTTGGCCAGCAGGGGCTTCAGCTCGCTTCCGGTGAACGGATCGAGGAGCAGCAGCAGCCGTCCCTGCTTTGTTTCCAGGTAGCGCTGCAGCAGGAACAGTTCCTTATCGAGAAGCGGTTTCTGCGGCCCGGCGACGATCAGCGCCGCCGCGTCCGCGGGCACGTCCGTCTCCTGGAACAAGAGCAGCTCCTTCACCTTGAAGGAGAGCTTTTCCAGGCCGGCCCGGGCCTCGGAGTAGCCGGTCTCGCTGCTGTCGCCGCTGCCGGGTTCGCCGTGCCCGCGTACGAAATAGACCGTCTTCTCGCCCTGGCGCGACACGTTGATGATGGCGTTGGTGATGGCCTCTTCCGAAACCACTTCGCTGCGCGTGCTCTTGCCGTCATATTCGAAAAGCAGCATGCCGTCGGCCTTGATCTCGTAGCGCTTCACCAGTTCCGGCTTCAGGTAGGGATCGACGATCGTGACCTTGATGCGGCGGCTGTGGAAGCTGTAGATCTCCAGCAGCGACTGCAGCCGTCCCAGGCCGCTGTGGCCCTTGCTGAAGAAGGCCTTGATCTCCAGGTCTTTTTTCAGGCCGCGCGCCACCTGCACCGATTGGGGGGAGAGGGAGTGGAGCTTGCCGGCGGTGAGATCGACGCGCTTGTGCAGCTTCACTCCCAGGTAATTGACCGCGACGACGATGGCCACGATCAGCAGGACCACCACGGCCAGATTGGAGGCGAAAATGAAGTTCAGGCGGGAGTTTTTTGTCTTGAGCCGCGAAATGTGGCCAACGATATAGGCGGCCAGCCCGGCAGTGCCCAGAAGCAGCAGCGCCAATCCGGCCTTGCCTCTCCAGGACGCCAGCCCGAAGCTGATCCACAGGGCCGTCCCGGCCAGCACCAGCGGCAGGCAGAGTGAGTTGCCGTAGCGCAGGAGCTTTTTCATGGTTACCTCCATTTGCGGAACTCGAACAGCGCGCGGGTCAGGTAGAGGCCGAGAAAAATGAACGACAGGAAGTAGACGATGTCCTGGGTATCGATGACGCCGGCGACCATGTTCCTGAAATGGGAGAAGAAGGAAAGATAGGACAGGATCGCCCGCCAGGCGCCGGGCCCGCTTTCGCCGACCCAGGAGACCACCCAGATGAGCAGGATGGCCGAGAATGAGATGGCGGCGGCGATGACCTGGTTCTCGGTCAGCGCCGAGGCGAAGAGGCCGATGGCGATAAAGACGGCCCCGAGCAGGAACAGGCCGAGGTAGGCGGTCAGCAGCGGCGCCGCCTCGGGGTTGCCGTTGAGAAAGACGAAAACGGCGTAGGTGGAGGTCAGCAGCAGGATGATGGCGTAGATGAGCAGCGTGGCCAGGTACTTGCCGAGGATGATCGCCCCCGGCCGCAGCGGCGAGGTCAGCAGCAGCTCCTCGGTGCGCATCTTCTTCTCGTCGGCGAACAGGCGCATGGTCAGCAGCGGCAGCAGAAACATCAGGATGACGGTCATGTTGTTGAAGAAGGGCTCGAAGAGCATCTGGTTGATGTTGACGCGGTCGATGGCGTATCCCGACTGCTGCAGGCGCAGGGTCTGCTCATTGGCCCAGGACAGGATGCTGTAGAAGAAAAAACCGGAGACCAGCAGAAAGAACGCGGTCAGGATGTAGGCGATGGGCGAATACAGGTAGGTCTTCAGCTCCTTCTTGGCGATGATCCAGACGCTTCTCATGACACCCTCCCTTCCTCGGCCAGGACGGCTTTCATGTACAGGGCCTCGAGCCCGGCCTTGATCTCGCGGATCCTGACTTCCTGCGCCATCAGGTGCATGATGATCGGGTTCAGGTCGCCCGGGGGCTCCGTGAATTCCATTTTCAACGACGGGCCGTCGGCCCGGGCGGCGCTGACGACCGGGAACGCGAGCCGGAGGCCGCTGACGATGGCGTCGTCGACCGGGGCGGCGGCGATGATCTCCAGGCTCTTCCCCCATTCGTCGCGGGTAAGGGTGGCCAGCAGCCGCCCCTCCTTGATGATCACCGCTCCGTCGCAGACTTGGGTGATCTCGGCCAGGATGTGCGAGGAGAGGATGACGGTGGCGCTCTCGCGGAACTGGCGGATCATCTCGCGAATCTCGATGATCTGGGCCGGGTCCAGGCCGCTGGTCGGCTCGTCGAGGATGAGTACCGCCGGCTCGTGGATGATGGCCTGGGCGATGCCCAGGCGCTGGCGGAAGCCGCGGGAGATGTTGCGCACCAGGCGGCCGTAGACGCCCTGCAGGCTGGTCTTCTCGACGACGCGCTCGACGGCGAAGCCGATCTTTTTTTTCTCCAGCCCGTGCAGCTCGGCCACGAAACGCAGGTATTCCTTGACGGTCAGTTCGCCATAGACGGGGACCACCTCGGGCAGGTAGCCCACCATTCTCTGGACCGCCCGCAGGTCTTCGCTGACGTCGATGCCGTTGATCAGCGCCCGCCCCTCGTTGGCCGGCAGGAAGCCGGTCAGGACGCGCATGGTGGTGGTCTTGCCGGCGCCGTTGGGGCCGAGAAAGCCCCAGATCTTTCCTTTCTCCACCCGGAACGAAATGTCGTTGACCGCCAGTACGTTGGCGAACTTCTTGGAAAGGTGCTCGACTTGGATCATCCGGCCTCCTTACATGCGTTCGGGTATTTCGATCCCCAGAAGAAACAGGAGTTTTTCAACCTTGTTCTTGAAGAGCAGCACCAGGGCGAGGCGCAGGGCGCGCCGCGCGGGGTCTTTTTCGGCCAGGATCGGGAACAGGTGATAATAGTGGTTGAATTTCTGGCACAAGCCGTAGGCGGTTGCCGCCAGCGAGGAGAGCTCGTGGTTCGCAAGCGCGTATTCCACCTGGGTTTCCAGCAGCGACAGGTGCAGGACCATTTCCCAGTACAGCTCCTTTTCCCCGTCGGGGAGGATGGAGATGCCGTTGCTGGCGGACGCTGCCTCCAGGTCTGCGGAGGAGGCCTTTTTCAGGATGCTGTTCAGGCGCACCAGGGCGTACTGCAGGTAGGGGCCGCTGTCGCCCTCGAAGTTGAGCGCTTCCTTGAAATCGAAGGCGATCACGGTATTGAGGTTGAACTTGACCATGAAATAGCGCAGGGCGGCCACGGCGATGGCGCGGGCCAGTTTCAGCGCCTCCGCTGCCGCCAGCTCGGGGTTGCGCGCCTTGACCTCGCGCAGCGATTTTTCCTCGAGCATGGTGATCAGGTCATCGGCTTTGACCGCCCGTCCTTTGCGTCCGGACACCTCGATGTAGGGCTTGCTCTCCTCGCCGGGTTCCAGCAGCAGCCCCATTTCGCCCACGCAGGCCGGGGTCAGGGCGACCATCTCGTAGGAAAAGTGGACGAAATTGGCGCCGGCTTCGGGGTGGCCCAGCTGGGTGAGCACTTGGGCGATCAGGTTCTGCAGGTAGGACTGGCGGACGTCGATGACGTTGTATACCCGGCGGCCCCTGCCGAACCCGCGGGGCGGCGCCGGCGCGTCGGCGGGAGCCGAGGCGGTCATGGAAACGGGATGGCCGTCTGTATAGGAGTGGAAGGGCCGGTAGAAGAAATCCCGCCCCAATAAATCGAATTTCCATAGATTGTAGGCGATGTCCTTGCCCACGTAGGTGATGGTGTCGTTGGAGCGGACGATGATCTTCTCGATTTTTTCGCGCTGGTAGTGGATGACCAGGCAGCCTTTTTTCTCCGGGTCGGCTGAGGGGAACATCACGCCGCTTGCGGTCAGCTCGGCGGCGGCGGCCTTGAAAAAGTCGAGGGCGATGACATCGCTCTCCCTGGCCATCAGGTCGTACTGGATGCCGATGCGCTCCATGGTGCGGATATGGTCGAGCAGCACCTGCTGGGCGACATGGAGGCAGACCTCGTATTCGGGGCCGGCCTTGTCCTCGATCTTCTTGTGCACCTCCCGGCGCTGGGCGGCCAGGGCTTCGTCTTCGGCGAAAATCCGGTTGACCTCGGCGTACAGGTCCCAGAGCATGGCGGCGAGGTCGGGTACTTTTTTGATCGCGGCCAGGTCCATTTTCCTGTAATGGAGCAGCCCCCAGACCACGTCGGCGACCTGGATGCCGGTATCGTCGATGTAGTTCTGCACTTCGACCTCGTAGCCCAGGAAGCGGCAACAGCGGGCCAGGACGTCGCCCAGGCAGGAGTTGCGCAAATGGCCGATATGGGCCGACTTGTTCGGGTTGATGCTGGTGTGCTCGACGATGACTTTCTCGTTCCGCGGCGGGAGCGTCAGGTTCTGGTCGCGCTGCTGGGCCAGGATAAAGGCGTCGCGGCGCAGGAAAAAGTTGATGAAGCCTCCGCCCGCGACCCGGACTTCGTCGACTTCCGCCAGCCGTCCCTGCAGCCTGGCAACGATGTCGTTGGCCAGCAGGAAGGGCTTGCTTTTCGTCGTTTTGGCCAGGGCAAAGGCCAGGGTGGTCGACAGGTCGCCGAATTTCCGCTCGGCGGGCAGGGAAAAACCCCAGGCGGAGCCGGCAAGATCGTAGGAGTCTCCCAGGAGGGAGGCGATGTCATTTCCGAGTTTTTCCTGCAGGCGCTTCATGGAGCGGCGTCCAGGTGCGGCGTGTTCGTGATCGTATCCATGTGCCCCGGATTATATATCAGCGGCCGACGGCAGTCAACCCAGAAACGCTTTGCTTGCAAGCTTCTGCGGGGTTGCGCCGGCGGCGCCGTCAGGCGAGGATGGCCTTTTCTTTTTCCAGAACGAGGTCGAAGGCCGCGGATTCGTCGCGGGCGTCCTTTAGGGCGGCGACGAGGTCGCAGCTGCCGGTGAGACGGGCGAGGTGGGCCAGGGTCTTCAGGTGCAGGCCGATGTCGCGGTCGTCGCTCATGATCAGGAAGACCACGTGCACCAGCTTGCCGTCGGGGGCCTTGAAGTCGATGCCCTGGCGCACCAGCGCCATGGCCAGGAAAAAATCGGAAAATTCGTCGGAAAAGATATGAGGCGTCGCCACACCGCGACCGATCCCGGTGGATTGCACGCTTTCGCGCTTGACGAACAGGCGTTTCACCCTGCGGGCGTCGGCGATCACCCCCTTTTCCTTCAGGAAATGGGCGAAGTCGCCGTAGAGGTGATTGGTGTCCTTGCATGTATCACATAGATAGACGTTCTCTTTTTTCAGGTAGTTGGCCAGTTTCATCAAAGGCTCCTTTTTGTGTCGTCGGCGGTGGCGAAGGCCCGGTCCGGGCCGGCGCATACCAGGAAGGCGTCGCCACGGGCGTTGTTTTCCAGGCGCAGCCGCGTCCCCCAGGGATCGATCAGCATATCGGCGCTGGGGAGGAAACGCGGCAGCAGGGCGTCCAGGTCGGGGGCGGGCTCGCCGTTCTCGTTTTCATAGGCGTCGAGGGCGGCCCGTACCTGGCGCAGGATGGGCTCCAGGGACGCCGACTTGGCCTTGTTCAGCGGGGCCAGGGTCTCGCTGCCCGGGGTGGCCTGGCGTTCCTTGGCAAGGAAAACGACCATGACTATGACCAAGGCGACCAGGAGGACCAGCAGGGCGAATCTCATGGACCCATTCTAGTGAAGTGAAAAAAAAAATACAAGCGCATAAAAAAAGGGGCGATTGTCGATTTACCCCTGGGCGCTGGTTGCCCTGAAGGTCGCGTGCCGGCGATCGACCTCCTGGACCAGCCAGCCCTCTTCGCCTTCCCTGGCCCGGCGGATAAGGCTTTTGATCCGTCCCGGGGCATGGCGGTCGATGACCAGGCGCAGGCGGGTCGCGGGGAACGAGGTCAGCATGTCGTAGTCGTTGTCGCTGTCGCCGGCAACCAGCACGGGCCCGGCGGCGGGCAGGCGAACCAGATTGGCCACCTTGCCGCGCCCGAGGTTGGGCGGCTGGTTCTCCGCTAGAAAGGGCCCGAAACGGTCGCCGGCGATTGCCAGCTCCATGCCGATCACTCGTTGGCAGGGGAAGCCGGTCATAACGATCGCCTTCTCCACCAGCCGGCGGTTGCTGGCGCTGGAAACCACCACCTCGCCGCCGCGCTGCTGCCAGCAGGCGGCCAACTCCTGCATCTCGGGATAGAGGCGGATGCCGCCGGTCCAGTCGTAGCGCCAGCGCCGTTTCCGGTCCAGCAGGGCCCGGCGGCGCAGGGGGGCGCGGAGTTCCTCGCGGAGCGCGGTTTCGGCCAGTCGGTCGAATTCGGCAAGCGGCAGCCCCTGCAGCAGAGTGTTCACCCAGGGGTAGGCGAACTCGCAGCCGATGCCCGGTGTCTCCTCCAGCGCCCGGTTCAGGGCCAGCAGCCCCGAGGTGAAGACGCGGTAATCCTCGTCGACCCCGCCCCTGACGCCGGAGGCAGTCCCTGTCTTCAAATGATCGTAAGCGGTAAAGACCGCGGCCTTCATTTTTTTCAGGGGAAACGGCCGGCCCTGGAGCAGAACGTTGCTGACGCCGCGGATCGTGTCGGGGACCGTTGCGGCCAGGGTTTTGGCGTCCATGGCATAGGCCAGGTCGAAGGTCAGGCGCCGCAGCAAGGCCTCGCCGACGTCGCCGCAGATGCAGGTGTTGTCCCAGTCGAACACCGCGGTCTCCCCCGGCCGCACCCCGGCCAGGAACTCGTTCAGGGCCTTGAAGTTCTTCTCGCTCCAGTTGCGCCGTTTCAGTTGCATGGAGCAACCTTAGCCGAATGCCGGCCTGAATGCAATCCGCATGCCCGGCTGAAAGCAACAACCGGTTTGCATTAAAAAAGGAAATTGTTATGATGAGGATTCTCGAAATCGCATTGTTGGGGAGGCCCGATGAGTTCCGTCCACTTTCCGCCGGTCGGTCCGGCCGCAAGATAAGTTGGCATCGTACAAGGTCAAGGTCAACCGCAAGATCTTCGTTTCCGAGGACACCGGCTTCGGCGTGTTCCGCGTGACGATCGACGGCAGCCGCGAGAGCCGGGTCATCGTCGGCAGCCTCTCTTCCCTGGGCGATGGCGATTTCCTCGCTATCGAGGGCGAGGAATCGCAGCACCCGCGCTTCGGCAAGCAGATCAAGGTCAGCGCCTTCGAGTTCATCAAGCCCCAGACCGGCGAGGGCATCGCCCGCTATCTCTCCTCCGGGCGCTTCAAGGGCATCGGCAAGAAGACGGCGCAGAAAATCGTCGATTGTTTCGGGCCGGACACGTTCGCGGTCCTGGAAAATACGCCCGAGCGGCTGGGCGAAGTCCCGGGGCTGAAACGATCGCTCATCGAGACCATCCGCCAGAGCGTCCGCGGCAGCCGGGTGCTGCGCGACCTGACCGTGCGCCTGACCCCTTTCGGCGTCAGCCAGGAGCTGGTCTTCCGCATCCACCGCGAATTCGGCGACCTGGCGCCGGCGCTGGTCGAGAGCGACCCCTTCCTGCTGATCGAGCGCGTGCGCGGCGTCGGCTTCAAGGTCGCCGACACCATCGGCCGCGCCATGGGCATCGCCAAGACCGCCCCGCAGCGCATCCGCGCCGGCATCTTCTTCATCCTGGACCAAAGCGAATTCCAGCGCGGCGACCTGTATGTTCCGCGCGACGAGCTGCTGAAAAAATGCTCCTGGCTGCTCGATGTCGTCGACAGCGACGTGGATGTTGCCCTGGAAAGCCTGCTCGAGCGCGGCGAGCTGAAGGGCGCCGCCATCCCGGAAGCCTGCGTCCTCAAGCCGCAGAACGAGCTGATCGAAAAAGCCGCGGCCCGCAGACTGTTCCAGCTTACCCAGAGCCTTTTCCCCGGCGCCGCGCCGGCCGTGAACTTCGAGTCCGTCTTTGAAAAACTGGCCCTGGAGCTCAGCGCCGAACAGAAACAGGCGGTGCTGGCGGCCGTGCGCAATCGCCTGACCATCATCACCGGCGGCCCCGGCACGGGCAAGACCACCATCATCCGCGCCATCATCGAGATCCTGAAGGCCAACCAGCGGCCGATCCTGATCGCCGCCCCGACTGGGCGGGCGGCCAAGCGCATCGAGGAGAGCTCGCTCTGCCAGGCCTCGACCATCCACCGTTTGCTGAAGTTCAACCCCGAGACGGGCCAGTTCGCGCATAACGCCCAGAACCCGCTGCCGGCGGGAGCCGTCATCGTCGACGAGTTCTCCATGGTCGACTCGTTCATCCTCTTCTCGCTGCTGCAGGCGCTCAGCGACGACACCCAGCTGATCATCATCGGCGACAAGGACCAGCTGCCCTCGGTCGGCCCCGGCAACGTCCTGCGCGACATGATCGAGAGCGGCTACTTCCACACCATCTACCTGAAGCGCAATTTCCGCCAGGACCGGGACAGCCTGATCGTGGAGAACGCCTTCCGCGTCAACAGCGGCGAACCGCTCCTGTTTCCCGCCCCCGACCCGGCGGCAGACTTCGTTTTCCTGGCGGTGCGCGAGGAAGCCCAGGTCCTGGAGAAGGTGGAGCGCATCCTCCGCTTCTACCAGGACGAATACCCGTTCAATTCCTCCGCCCTGCAGGTCCTGGTGCCCATGTACCGCGGCGAGGCCGGCATCGACCGCATCAATCAGATGGTCCAGGAGAAGTTCAATCCCGAGCCGCTGCTGCTGAAAAGGGAAAAGTCGGCCTTCAAGCGCCTGGACAAGGTCATGCAGACCCGGAACGATTACGACAAGGGAGTCTTCAACGGCGACCTGGGGACCGTGGAAGACTACAATGCCGTCGACAAGCTGCTGCTGGTCAACTATGACGGCTGGATCGTCGAGTATGCCGCCGACGAGCTGGACGAGCTGACCCTTTCCTACGCCGTCTCGGTGCACAAGTCGCAGGGGTCGGAATACGACGTCGTGGTCCTGTGCCTGCTTCCGGGCCACGCGCGCATGCTCAGCCGCGAGCTGTTCTACACGGCCATCACCCGGGCCAGGAAAAAACTGATCCTGCTCTCGGATGAAGCGACCGTCGCCCGGGCCTGCGCCAACTCGCAGCCGGTGCAGCGCCGCACCCTGCTGCCGCTGCGCCTGCGCGAGGTGTTCGAGGCCGGGCCTGTGGTATAATCGAAAGCCATGGAAGACCTCGCCCCCACGCCGCTGCTGCGCCAGTACCAGGAGATCAAGAAAAGCTATCCCGACGCCATCCTCTTCTTCCGCCTGGGCGATTTTTACGAGATGTTCTTTGACGACGCCCGCACCGCCGCCCCCATCCTGGAAGTCGTGCTGACCTCGCGCAACAAGAACAAGGAAGGAGCGGTGCCGCTCTGCGGCGTGCCGCACCACGCCTGGGAGAACTACGCCGCCAAGCTGCTGCGCAAGGGCTTCAAGGTGGCCATCTGCGAACAGATGGAGGACCCGGCCCTGGCCAAGGGCATCGTGCGCCGCGAGGTCACCCATATCCTGACGCCGGCGACGGCGCTGGAGGTGGAAGCTCTGGACACGGGACTGAACAACTTCATCGTCGCCATCCGCCGCGACAACGGCGCCGTCGCCCTGGCCTCCATGGACCTGGCGGTGGCCGAATTCGAGGTCAAGGCCTTTGCCGCCGGCAACGACGAGGCGCTGTTCAACGAATTCTACCGCAAGTTCCCCAAGGAGATCGTTATCGCCCGGGAATACGAGAAAGAGTTCGCCCTGTTCGTCAAGCGCTTTCCCGAGTTCGCCAACATCCTGGCCACGGTCTACGACGATGCCGAGTTCAACGCCGCCGATTGCGCCGCGGTGCTGCGGCAGCAATTTCACCTGGAGAGCATCGAAGGATTGGGTTTTGCCGGGCACCCGGCCGCGGTCGCCGCCGCCGGCGTCATGCTCAAGTATGTGCGCTCCATCCGTCCCGGGGCGCTGGCCCATGTCCCCGCCCCGCGCTTCAGCGCCTGCGAGGAGCACCTGGTGCTGGACGCCGTCTCGTTCCGCAACCTGGAGGTGGTCGCCAACCTGAAAAGCGGCAGCGCCGTTGGTTCGCTGTTCGAGGCCGTTGACCAGACCGTCACGCCCATGGGCCGGAGGCTGCTGAAAAAGTGGCTCTCCTACCCGCTGCTCGACAAGGCAGAGATCGAGCGGCGCCTGGACGGCGTCGAGGAGTTTTCCGGGAACCTGATCGGCCGCTCCGAAGTGCGCAAGAAGCTGAAATTCGTCGCCGACCTGGCGCGGCTGAATTCCAAGATCGCCCTGAACATCGCCCTGCCCCAGCACCTGCTCAGCCTGCGCGATACCCTGGCGCGCATTCCCGACATCCAGGGCGACATCGGTTCCATGCAGGCCGGGATCGTCCGCGCCGCCTGCGCCGAGTTGCAGCCGTTGCCCGAGGTCGTCGCCCTCGTGGACAAGGCCATCGCCGCCGAACCGGCCGCCACCATCCACGAGGGGCAGATCATCCGCGCCGGCTACCACGCCGAGCTGGACGAGCTGCGCGCCATCAGCCGCAACGCCAAGGAGATCGTGGCGGCCATGGAGAAAGAGGAGAAGGCCGCGACCGGCATCCCCTCGCTGAAGATCAAGTACAACAAGGTCGTCGGCTATTTCATCGAGGTCACCAAGCCGCACCTGCAGCTGGTTCCGGAGCGCTATATGCGCAAGCAGACTCTGGTCAACGCCGAGCGCTTTCTGACCGCCGGGCTGAAGGAGCTGGAGGAAAAGATCCTCAATGCCGAGGAGAAGATCGTCGGCATCGAGAAGCGGCTCTACCTTGACGTCCTGGCCGCGATCCAGCGCTTCTCGCCGCAGTTGAACCGCAATGCCGATTGCGTCGCCGTGCTGGACATCCTGGCCGCCAACGCCGATCTCGCCCAGCGCCGCGGCTACGTGCGCCCGGAGATCAACGACGGCACGGCCATCCGCATCCAGGAGGGGCGCCACCCGGTGGTCGAGGCGGCGTCCGGCCGCGGCTTCATCCCCAACGACCTGAGCGTCGCGGCGGACAGCGAGCAGGTGCTGATCATCACCGGTCCCAACATGGGCGGCAAGTCGACCTACCTGCGTCAGAACGCCCTGATCGTCATCCTGGCCCAGGCCGGCCTCTTCGTCCCCGCCGCCCGCGCCCAAGTGGGCATATGCGACCGCATCTTCACCCGCATCGGCGCCTCCGACTCGCTGCTGGAAGGCAAGTCCACCTTCCTGGTCGAGATGATCGAAACGGCCATCATCCTGAACAACGCCACCTCGCGCTCGCTGATCCTGCTCGACGAGATCGGCCGCGGCACCTCCACCTACGACGGCCTGTCCATCGCCTGGGCCGTGGTCGAGTTCCTGCACGCCCAGAAGCAGAAGCCGCGCACGCTTTTTGCCACCCACTACCACGAGCTGACCGAGCTGGCCGCCATCCTCGGGCGCGTGCGCAACTACCACATCGCCGTCAAGGAGTGGCAGGACAACGTCATCTTCCTGCACAAGATCATGCCCGGCCCCACCGACCAGAGCTTCGGCATCCACGTGGCCAAGATCGCCGGCATCCCGCGCAGCGTCATCGAGCGCGCCAAGGACATCCTGCTCAACCTGGAGAAAAAGGAATTGAACCGCCTGGTCAAGGAGCGCATCACCGGCCGCATCCAGAAGGCGCCGGCGCAGAATGCCGGCCTCTTTCCCGAGGACATGGAGCTGAAGGTCTGGGACGAGATCCGCGACAAGCTGAAGGAGATCGACATCGCCGCCATGACCCCCCTTGAGGCGCTGAACATCCTGCAGTTTTTAAAAACCAAGAGCGACAAGTTCCAGTAGGGCCTTGGCGGGGCCGACCGCGCCTGCGGTGCCGGGAGAACACGCGCGAGGCCTTTCCTTTTAATGAGACATTCTCCTTTTCCCTTATATATAAGAAGTAAAGTCAATTGTTTTCAGGGAGGAAGAGATGAAAAACAACCGTTCGCGCATGTCATGGCTTCCGGCCGCATGCATTGCCGCAGGTCTTTGTGTTTTATCGGGCTCGATGTTCTTGACCGGCGCCGGGGCTGACAAGATCTATACGCCGCCTGCGAGGGAATTCACCCTGAAGGTCAACATGAGCAAGGGTGTGAGCGGCTACCCGGCCATGGGTACGCAGAAACGCAAGGCGGGGACGTTAGTGAAATACAGCTACTCCCCGGCCAGCGGCTTCGACGGCCTGGTGGTCAAGCTCGACGGCGCCGTCGTGGCCGCAAGCGGCGCATTCGTGATGAGCGCCGACCGCATGCTGGACACGTATGCTCACCCTTATTACACGTTGAAGGTCATGAATACCGGATATAACGTCGGGCCTGATGAGCCATACACCTGCTTTGTTTATTCAAATTGCGTGCACGAGGGAGTTCCTGCCTGCGGCATCCACAAGATCAGGAGGGGGGAGACCGTCCAATTCCATCTGAATTACGGTGATTGCGAGAAAGCCGATCTTTATCTGGCTGCCTATCCGCCGCCCCCCGGGATCTGTCCCCCGGTCCTGAGAAGCCTTGGCGGACATGAGTGCACCGAATGGTTCACCGGTTCTTTCGTCATGGACCGGGACTACACCCTGGTGCTGAACATCGACCAGGAATAACCAGGCTGGTCTGACGGACTTCGCCATTCGCCTGCCGGTATCCAACCAGTTTTGATTTTGGCGCCGGATATACTATAATTGGTTGTCGCCTGACAGGGAATGCCGTTCCATCGGTCATCCCGGAGCCCGGCGCCCCAGGAGAAGCAGTCATGACGTCCTTGACCGACGAAGCGCAGCGCACCAAGCCAGCTGTCCTCGTGACCGGCATCGCCGGCTTCATCGGCTTCCATCTCGCCTGCCGGCTCAGGGCCGAGGGACACCCGGTGATCGGCATCGACAACCTTAACGACTATTACGACGTGGAACTGAAGCTGGCCCGGCTGCGGCAGCTGGGTTTTTCCCAAGAGGATACCGCCGGATTGGCCGGCCGCGGGCAGGTCAGGCTGACGGCGCCAGGACTGGTGTTGTACAAGGCCGACCTGCAGGACCGGGACGCCATGGCAAGGATCTTTGCGGCGGAGAAGCCGCGGCTGGTGGCGCACCTGGCCGCCCAGGCCGGCGTGCGCTATTCCCTGCAGAATCCCTGGGCCTACGTGGACAGCAACCTCATCGGCTTCATGAACATCCTGGAAAACTGCCGCCTGCATCCGGTGGAGCACCTGGTTTTCGCCTCCTCATCTTCGGTGTACGGCGGCAACCAGACCCAGCCCTTCTCGGTAAGCCACAACGTCGACCACCCGCTCTCGCTCTACGCGGCCAGCAAGAAGGCCAACGAGCTGATGGCCCACAGCTATTCCCATTTGTTCGCCATCCCGGCCACCGGCCTGCGCTTCTTTACCGTCTACGGCCCCTGGGGCCGCCCCGACATGGCCCTGTTCATATTTACCCGCAAGATCCTGCGCAACGAAGCCGTCGAAGTGTACAACTTCGGCGACATGAAGCGCGATTTTACCTACATCGACGACATCGTGGAGGGAATCTGGCGCGTGCTGAACAAGCCTCCGCGCCCTGACCCGGGCTGGGACGCCGCCCATCCCGATCCCGCCACTTCGTCGGCCCCCTACCGCGTGTTCAACATCGGCAACAACCGTCCCGTCGACCTGCTGCATTTCATCGGGCTCATCGAGAAGAACCTGGGGCGGGAAGCCGAGAAGGTGCTGCTGCCGCTGCAGCCGGGCGACGTGCGCGAGACCTGCGCCGACATCGAGGACCTGCGCCGCCACGTAGGCTTCGCCCCGGCCACCCCGATCGAGACGGGAGTGGCGCGCTTCGTCGGGTGGTATCGCGATTATTATGGCAGGGAATAGAGGATTCTCCACTGAGGTGCTGACATGACGTTCAAGAAAAACATACTCTGCATCGGGGCCGGCTACGTGGGCGGACCGACCATGGCCGTCATCGCCGCCAAGTGCCCGGACTGCAAGGTGACGGTGGTCGACATCAACGCCGAGCGCATCCGGGCCTGGGGCACGGACCAGCTGCCCATCTTCGAGCCGGGCCTGCTGGCGGTGGTCCGCGAAGCGCGCGGCCGCAACCTGTTCTTCTCCACCGACATCGCCGCTGGCATCCGCGAAGCCGACATCATCTTCGTCTCGGTCAACACCCCGACCAAGACGTTCGGCCACGGCGCCGGCATGGCCTCCGACCTGCAATATTGGGAAAAAACCGCCCACGAGATCGTCGCCCATTCCGACCGCGCCAAGATCATCGTCGAGAAGAGCACGCTGCCGGTGCGCACCGCCGAGGCCATGGAGCGCATCCTGCAGGAGAACAAGAAGGGCATTCCCTTCGAGGTCATCTCCAACCCCGAGTTCCTTGCCGAGGGCTCGGCGGTGCGCGACCTGCTGGAACCCGACCGGGTGCTGATCGGCTCGCGCCAGACCGAGGCCGGCCTGCGGGCGGCGCGGGAGATCGTCGACATTTTCGCCAGCTGGGTGGCCGTCGAGCGGATCATCACCACCAACCTGTGGTCGGCCGAGCTCTCCAAGCTGGTGGCCAACGCCTTCCTGGCCCAGCGCATCTCGTCGATCAACGCCGTGTCGGCCCTGTGCGAGAAGACCGGCGCCGATGTCGGCGAGATCTCGTTCGCCGTGGGCAGCGACAGCCGCATCGGCCGGCGCTTTCTCAACGCCAGCATCGGTTTTGGCGGCTCCTGCTTCAAGAAAGACATCCTGAACCTGGTCTACATCTCGCGCAGCTACGGCCTGAACGAAGTGGCCGATTACTGGGAGGCGGTGGTGCGCATGAACGAGTACCAGCAGGAGCGCTTCGTGCAGACGATCATCCGCGAGATGTTCCATACCGTCGTCGGCAAGAAGATCGCCATGCTGGGCTTCGCTTTCAAGGCCGATACCGGCGATACGCGCGAGTCCCCGGGCATCCACGTGGCCCGCAAGCTGCTCGAGGAGCAGGCCGTCCTGGCCATCACCGACCCCCAGGCCCTGGACAACGCCCGTCGCGACCTGGCCGGCATCGCCGGCGCGGTGGAGTTCGAGCCCGATCCCTACCGGGCCGCCGCCGATGCCCAGGCCCTGGCCGTCGTCACCGAGTGGGAGGCGTTCAAAAAGCTGGATTATGAAAAGATCTTCGCCTCCATGCGCAAGCCGGCCTTTGTTTTCGACGGCCGCAATATCCTCGATCACCGCAAGCTTTTCGAGATCGGCTTCAACGTCTTTCCGCTGGGCAAGCCGAGCTTGACCCATTTCGCCTAGGGCGCGCCGCGGAGAAAACGCATGTGCGGCATCATCGGATACTGCGGACCCCGGGCGGCCAAGCCGATCCTGCTCGACGGCCTGAAGCGTCTGGAATACCGCGGCTACGACTCCTCCGGCCTGGCCGTCGTTGACGGCAACAAGCTGAACCTCATCCGCGCCCTGGGCAAGGTGTCCGAACTGGAAAAAAAGGGGATTGCCCGGCCGTTGCCCGGGCATAGCGGCATCGCCCACACCCGCTGGGCGACCCATGGCCGGCCGTCGGAGCTGAACGCCCATCCCCATTGCGACTGCCGGGAGAAGATCGGCATCGTGCACAACGGCATCATCGAGAACTACCTGGACCTGAAAGAGGAGCTGCTGGCCCGCAAGCACGTGTTCCGCTCGGAGACCGACAGCGAGGTGATCGCCCACCTGATCGAGGAATACTTCGCCGGCGACCTGGAGACGGCGCTGCTGAAAACGGTCCAGCGCCTGGAGGGCACCTTCGGCATCGCGGCCATCCACGCCGACTGCGAGAGCCAGGTCGTCATCGTCCGCCGCGGCAGCCCGATCATCATCGGCATCGGCGAGGGGGAATACTTCGCCGCATCCGACGCCAACGCCCTGCTGCCGTACACCCAGAAGATCATCTCGCTCAACGACGACGAGATGGCCGTGCTGCATCCCGGCGGCTACCATATCAAGAACCTGAACAACGAGTTCCTGCAGAAGGAGATCGAGATCCGCGAGCGGCGCGACGACCAGGCCGACAAGAAGGGCTTCGAGCATTTCATGCTCAAGGAGATCTTCGAGCAGCCCGAAGCGATCGAGAACGCCTTCCGCGGCCGCCTGATCGAGAGCGAAGGCGTTTCCAAGCTGGGCGGGTTGGAGCCTGTACTGGAGCGGCTGAAGAACGTCAAGAAGCTGATCATCGTCTCCTGCGGCACCAGTTATTACGCCGGTCTGTGCGGCCGCTATATCTTCGAGGACCTGTGCGAACTGCACGTCGAAGTGGAAGTGGCGTCGGAGTTTCGCTACCGCAAGCTGAAGATGAACGGCGACACGGCGGTCCTGGCCCTGTCGCAATCCGGCGAGACCGCCGATACCATCGCCGCCATCCGCGAGGCCAAGCGCAAGGGGGCGCTGATCCTCGGCGTGGTCAATGTCGTGGGCTCGGCCATCGCCCAGATCACCGACGCCGGGGTCTACAACCACGCCGGGCCCGAGTACGGCGTGGCCTCCACCAAGATCTACACCTCGCAGCTGGTGGTGCTGACGCTGATGGCCCTGCTCATCGGCCGCTACCAGGGCCTTTCCTTCACCGAGGGCAGCGCCATCATCCAGGCCGTCAAGAAGCTGCCGCGCCAGGTCAAGAAGATCCTCACCGACATCGAGAGCATCAAGAAGATCGCCCTGGAATACGCGCCGTACAAGGACTTTCTTTTTATCGGCCGCCAGCTCAACTTTCCCACCGCCATGGAGGGGGCGCTGAAGCTGAAGGAGATCTCCTACATCCACGCCGAAGGCTACGCGGCCGGCGAAATGAAGCACGGGCCCATCTCGCTGATCGACGAGAACTTCCCCACCGTGGCCATCGTTTCGCAGGACTCCACGTTCGAAAAGATGCTCAGCAACATCCAGGAAATCAAGGCGCGCAACGGCCGCGTGCTGGCCATCGCCAGCGAGGGCAGCGGCCGCATCCACGACGTGTGCGACGACGTCATCCGCGTCCCCGAAACCCTGCCGATCCTGCAGCCGGTGCTGAACGTCGTGCCGCTGCAGCTGCTCGCCTACTTTATCGCCCGCGCCAGGGGCTGCGACATCGACAAGCCGCGCAACCTGGCCAAGTCGGTCACCGTGGAATGAAGGGCTCGGCATGAAAAACGAAGGAGGGCAATCGTGATGAAAGGCATCGTGTTGGCCGGCGGCCACGGCACCCGGCTCCATCCCATCACCCAGGTGATGTGCAAGCAGTTGCTGCCCGTCTATGACAAGCCCATGATCTACTACCCGCTCTCGACGCTGATGCTGGCCGGCATCCGCGACATCCTGGTCATCTCCACCCCGGCCGACCTGCCCCGCTTTCAGGCCCTGCTGGGCGACGGCAGCCGGCTGGGAGTGCGTTTTTCCTACAAGGTCCAGGAAGAACCGCGCGGCCTGGCCGATGCCTTCCTGGTCGGCGAGGAATTCATCGCCGGCGACCCGGTCTGCCTGGTCCTGGGCGACAATATCTTTTACGGCATGGGCCTGACCGGCATGCTGCGCCAGGCCGCGGAAAGCGTCGCCGCCGGCGGGGCGACCGTCTTCGGCTACGCCGTCAAGGATCCCGAGCGCTACGGCGTGGTCGAGATCGACGCGACCGGCCGCGCGCTCGCCATCGAAGAGAAGCCGGAACGCCCGCGCGCGAACCTGGCCGTGGTCGGCCTCTATTTTTACGATCGCGACGTGGTGGCCATCGCCCGTTCGCTGCGGCCTTCGACGCGCGGCGAGCTGGAGATCACCGACGTCAACCGCGCCTACCTGGAGAAGGGCAGGCTGCGCGTGCAGGTGCTGGGCCGCGGCTTCGCCTGGCTGGACACGGGCACCCACGAGTCGCTGGTCAACGCCACCCTCTTCATCAAGACCATCGAGGACCGCCAGGGCCTCAAGATCGCCTGTCTGGAGGAGATCGCCTTTCACAACGGCTGGATCGATCGCGGCCAGTTGCGGACGCTGGCTGCCGCCCTGCAAAAGAGCGGCTACGGCAGCTACCTGCTGCGCGTGGCCGACGAGCGCTCCTGACGGTCTTGCGGCGCATGAAGCCTGCAGCGGGGATATGGCTGACCGGCGCCGAGGGCATGCTGGGAAAGCAGCTGGCCGCCGAGTTCGCCGTCCGCGGCCGCGCTTTCCATGCCAGCGACCGCGACGTGGATGTCCGTGACCCGCGGGCGCTGCGCGAGTTTTCCCGGGGCAGGAATATCGGCTGGATCATCAATTGCGCCGCCTACACGGCGGTGGACCGCGCCGAGGAAGAGCCGGAGCTGGCTTTGGCGATCAATGCCGGCGGGGTGGAGAACCTGGCCCGCCTGGCCGGCGACCTGGGGGCCACGCTCGTTCATTTCTCTACCGATTATGTCTTTGCCGGCGATCAGGCGCAGCCCTACCGCGAAAGCGATGCGCCGCGGCCGCTGTCGCGCTACGGCTGGAGCAAGCAACAGGGGGAGGAGCGGCTGGCCGCCGGCACGGGCGCTTATTTTCTTTTCCGCATCTCCTGGCTCTATGGCGTCTTCGGGCCGAATTTCGTTTACACCATGCTGAAGGCCTTCCGTGAGCAGGAGAAGGTGCGCGTGGTCAACGACCAATTCGGCTCGCCGACCTACGCCGCCATGCTGGCCGCCAACGTCGTCGGCCTGGTCGAAGCGGGCAGCGAGCGCTACGGCGTCTACCATTATTGCGATCGCGGCGTGATCTCCTGGTGGGATTTCGCCGCGGCCATCATGGAGGGGGGACTGCGGGCGGGGATAATCCAACGGAGGATTCCCCTGGAGGCAATCCCCACTTCCGCTTATCCGACGCGGGCGCCAAGGCCGCTGCGCGCGGTCCTCGCCGGCGGCAAGGCGGAGCGCGAGCTCGGCTTCCAGGCATGCGACTGGCAACGGAACCTCGAGGAGTTCTTCCGCGAGAAAGCCCGCCTGGAGGGTGGCCGGCCATGAATCGTTGCCGCGCCGCTCTCGTTGTTCTGCTCCTGCTGCCGGCCGTGGTCGCCGGCCTGCGCGGCGCCGAGGTCGAGATCGCCTGCTCGCCGGCGCGGGTGACGGCGCGGCAGGGAGAGCAGGTGATGCTGCAGGTCGTCGTGCGCAACCGCTCCGCCTTCAGGCTCGAGCAGCCCGGGAACTTTTTCCTCTCCTTCCATGCCGCTGATCCGGCCGGGAATATGAAGCGCTTCGACAACCGGCGCTTTTCCCTTCCCGTTCCCGTCAGGCCGGGGGCGACGGCCCGCTTCTCCGTGCCGGTCTATTTCAGCCTCGACCCCGGCGCCTATCGCCTGGAATGGGACCTGGTGCGCGAAGGCGAGTTCTGGGGAAGGGACCGGGGCTGGAAAACCGCCGCCGTCGAATTGAACCTGCTGCCGCTGGTGGCCGCCGGTTTCCGCGGCGCCTGGCTGCCGACTTTTTACGAAAGCGGCCGCGACTGGCCCGACCGCCTGCAGTACTTGCTGCGCCAGGTCCTGCGCAACAACGAGATGCGCTTCAAGGGAAAATTGTTCGCCTTTGCCGCCGGCACCACCTATCCGCAGGCCTGGATCCGCGACACGGCCACCATGACGGGCTATGCGCGTTATTTTTATCCGCTGGCCGACCTGCAGGGGATCGTCGACCGTTTTTTTCTGACGCAAAGCCGACAAGGCGAGATCCAGGATTGGGTCGACACGGCCGGGCGCTGCGACAAGAACACGGTGGAGAGCGACCAGGAAACGTCGTTGGTCCTGGCCGCCTGGCCTTTGGCCCTGAGCGATCCCGGCTGGCTAACCGGAAAAATTGCCGGCGTCTCCCGCCTGCAACGGCTGGACGCGGCCCTGGAATGGCTGTGGCGCAATCGCCGCGACCCGGCGCGCGGGCTGATCTGGAGCGGCTTCACCGCCGACTGGGGCGACGTTGAGCGCTCCTACTCCGATGGGCGGGCGATCAAGCTTTCCGACCGCTCGCGCCGCACCTTCTCCACGTATGCCCAGGCCCTGTTCATCCAGGCCGCGCAAAAGCTGGCGCTGATGGCCGAGCGGCTCGGCGACGGGAGAACGGCGACCAAGTGGCGGCAACGGAAATTAGCCGTTTCTTCCGAAACCCGTCGGCAACTCTTTCTTCCTGACACGGGATATTTCCTGGTGCACCGCGTCGAGGGCAAGGACGATGTCCTGCGTTGGGAAAGGAACATCCTGGCCGTGGGCGGCAACGCCGAGGCCATGCGCGCCGGCCTGCTGGATAAAAAAGAGATCGCCCGCCTGCTGCGGGTCCTGGAAGACAGGCGCCGGCAATACCGCTTGCGCTCGGTTTCCTATACCCTGCTGCCGCCCTACCCGGAAGGGTTTTTTTCCCATCCGCTGCTGCGCTCGCCCTGGAGCTACCAGAACGGCGGCGAGTGGGACTGGATCGGCGGCCGCCTGGTCTCCGCCCTCTACCAGGCCGGCTTTCGCGACGAAGCCGAAACATACCTGCGGGAGATCTCGGCCCGCAACCTCTCCGAGATGAATATTTTCGAGTGGTCCGACAGGGCCGGAAACGGGCAGGGGGCGTCTTTTTTTGCCGGGGCGGCGGGCATTCTCGGCGAAGCGCTCCTTTTCGGGCGCCTGGGGCTGCAGGAGGATTTCGACCGTTATGTCGTACCCGCGGGCGGCGAACGCTATACGCTTTTCGTGGCCAAGGGCGGCGACCGCTTTTCCGTCGACAACAGCGGTCCGTTGACCGTCGAAATCAACCGGCTGGCCGGGAAGCAGGTCTGCCTGGCGATAGAGCCCGGCGGAAAAACCGTCTGCTTGTCCAAAAGGGGAAAAACCAAGGTCCGCAAGCCCTGATCCCGGCAACCGGGACTAGAGGATATGCGGCAGCAGAAAGTCGGTTACAGCAACGGCTCCCGGTCCCGTATCGCCATGCCGCGCCTCCTCCAGGACCTGGCTATAGAAGACGCCGCGGTTGCGGCCGCCGCCGGCGGGATAATCAGCGGCATGGACGGCGGCGATCGCGGCGTGCCGTGCCGGGTCGGCGAAAAGATCCCCTTTCGCGTAATCGTCCGCAGCGGCGATGCGATAGCGCGGCTGGTACTTGGTTTCGGACGAAAGATAGTTGGCGCCGTCGGCGCCCACGACCATGACGAAGTGGGCGGCGTGGTAGCCTTGGAACGCGGCGGGCCCCGTCGAGAAGCGTTGCGCCAGGTAATGGACGGCGAAGCCGGCCGGCTGCTGCCGGCGGCACGATGCCAGCGCCGCCAGCAGCAGCTCCTGGCCTTTGGCCGGAGTGGCGCCCGTCGGGGTGGCGACGCAGGTGGGATGGAGATACAGCCAATGGGCCCCGGCGGAGCGCACGGCGGCAACGGCCAGGTCGAGGCTCTTGCGGCTTATGCCCCGGGTGAGGAGACTGGTCCCGATCTGCAGCGGGCTGCCGCCCCTTTCAATCTCCCGGCGCAACCAGGCGATGCGTTTCAGGGTGGGGCTGAGGCCCGGAGACGCTTCTCCCTGCCAATCGTACAGGGAGACGCGTACGGCCGAGGCATGGCGCAGCAGCGGGAGGGCCACCTCGCTGCGATCGAGACGCGAGCCGTTGCTGATGACGACGACATCGCGGAACTCATGCTCCCGGGCCATGGCCAGGAGCGTGCCGAAGCCGGGGTGCAGCGTCGGCTCGCCGCCGCTGATGATGACCCCGAAGGTGCGCCCGCGGCACAGGGCGAAGAGCCGTTTTGCCGTATCGGCGGGCAGGTATAAGCCCGGCTGCCCCCGGCGGCTCGGACAATCGGCGCAGGAACGGTTGCAGGCGGTGGTCACTCCCAGTTCCAGGGTCGCCGGAAAGAATCGCCTTGCCGTGGAGAAAATCGGCCACCTTGTCGCGGTGCCAAAGCACCTTGAAAGGCGAGACCATTTCCTGCGGCGATGCCATGGGTCAGAGGATATGCGGATAGCGGAAAGCGGGCGGCGCGGCCAGGATGCGTTCGGCCCCGGATTCGTGATGCTTCAGGCGCTCGATGAAATCGTTGTACAGAACGCCGCGATGGCGGCTGCCCAGGGCGCGGTATTGGGCGCTGTTCTGGGCGGCGATGCGCCGCAGCCGCTCGGGCTCGCTGAGGAAACCCTCGCCGAGGTCCCGGCCCAAGTCGGCGATCACGAAATCGGGGTGATACTTTACCTCGGCCCCCAGGTAGTTTTTGCGGTCGGCGCCCACGACCAGCATGAAATGAGCGGCGTGGTAGCCGTCGAAGTGCAGGGGGAAATCCTGGTAGCGCTGGCTGGAAACCTCGATCTCGAGCTGCCCGGAGAATTCCGCGCGCAAGCGGGCGATCTCATCGAGAACCCCGGATTGCTCCTCGGGTTGCGGCCGCCCCTGGTCCCAATGATGGCAGCGGGGATGGAAGTACAGCCAGTGGACGCCGGCCGTAGCCGCCGCCTGCACCAGCCGGCGCAATCGTCCCAGGCGCGCGGTCGAGGTGAGGGCGCTGACGCCGATGCGCAAGGGACTGGCGTCGGCATCGATGCGGCGGCGCAGCGCCTGCAGGCGTTGAAAGACGCTCTCGCTGCCGGAGAAGACCTCTTCCTCCCAATCATAGAGCGAGACGCGGATGGTCGAAGCGTGGGCCAGGAGCGCTTCGCAAACGTCGTCCTGGTCCAGGTGGCTGCCGTTGGTGACCACGGCGATTTCCAGGAAACCGCAGGCGCGGGCATGGCCCAGGGTGAAGGGCAGCAGCGGGGAGATCGTCGGTTCGCCGCCGGTCAGCAGCAGGCCGGGGACGTTCCCGCCCAGAACGGCGAACAGGCGCTCGACGAATTCCCGTTCCACCTGCCAATGCTCGCTGGCGCGGGTGCTGGGGCAATCGCGGCAGGTCCTGCTGCAGCGGCTGGTGAGGTCGAACTCCAGGCAGACGGGGAAGATCGCCTCGCCGCGAAGATAGGACAGGATCCGCTCGCGGTGAACGGCGATCTTGTATCCCGAGGCGACCAGCATCTCCTCAGTGGAGAGTATGGCTTGATGTGCTTTCATTCGGGGCACCTTCGTTTAGGAGTGGATTTTCGGGCGATTGGAACCAGGCGATGAAGTCGCGCAACCCTTCTTCCATGGCGGTCAGTGGGCGCCAACCGAGCAGGCGCTCGGCTTTGGCCACATCGGCCAGCAGCCGGCGGGTGTCGCCGGCGGGAGCAGCGCGGTGGCGGATGAGCGCCGTCCTGCCGCTGAGGCTTGAGAGCAGGGCCAGCAGGGCGTCGAGCGTCATCCCGCGCCCGGAGCCGACATTGATGATCTCGCCCGGCGCCGGCCGGTCCAGGCAGGCCATGATGGCGGCGCAGGCGTCGCGGACGTGAATATAGTCGCGCAGGTCGCTGCCGGCGCCGATCAGGGTCAGGGGCTCGCCACCCAGCAGAGCCGCGGTGAAGCGGTAATGGACCATGTCCGGGCGCTGGCGCCGGCCGTAAACGGTAAAGAGGCGCAGCACCGTCGCCGGCAGCCCGGCTCCGGCGCCCAGGACCAGCGCTTCGGCTTCCTTCTTGCTTTTTGAGTAGGGGGTGCGCGGCAGATCCGCGCTGATCCCTTCGCGGAAGGGGGCGGGCGCTTCGCAGTCGTAGACGTTGCCGGTGGAGACGAAGACGAACGAGCGCGGCTGGAGCCCGGCCCCGGCGGCGATAAGCGCTGCGGTGCCGCCGGCGTTGACGGCGGAATACCTCCCGGCGTCGGCGGCGGCAAGGGAGAGCCGGTTGCTCACGCGGGCGGCGAGGTGGACGATGCCTGTGGGCCGCCGGCGCTCGATCACGGCGCGCAGGCGCGAAGCATCGCAAACATCGGCCTCGACCAGTTCAAAGCGCGGGTCGGCCATGGCGGCGGCCAGGTTGCGCCGCTTGCGCGCCGGGGAGTAATAGGGGTCGAAGTTGTCCAGGCCGATAACCTCGTCTCCCCGGCCCAGCAGGGCGTCAACCAGGTTCGAGCCGATGAAGCCGGCGGCGCCGGTGACCAGCACACTCATTTTTTGCCCCGCTTCTTGACATCCAGTCCGCGGAAGCGGCGGATGCGGTCGAGATAGGCGCCGCGGCGCAGATTGCTCAGCCGGTACTTGGCCAGGATGGGCGGAATGCCCAGTTTCAGCAGACCACCGTAGGAAAAAGCACGTGCCAGGGCGGCCAGGTGCGGGAAGATACGCAATGACTTTTCCCTTTCCAGGGCAGCGATGGCTGCCGCGCTGAGCTCCTTTTCGCGGAAGTCAGGTTCGTTTTCCATTCGGCGCAGGAGTTCGTCGTGGATCGGGCTGCGCTCCTGGAGGTAGCAATCCCGGTAGCGGGCGGCATGGACGGCCACGACCGTGACGCGCTCGGATGCCACGATCTTCTTTTTCAGCTGCCAGGCGCGGAGCAGCCAGTCCTGCGAGGGGACGGCCCAGCAGTTCCGGCTGAGGCGCCAGGGGCCTACCGCGGCGAAAAGTTCGCGGCGGCACAGCCACAGCGAGGCCTGAACGTCGGCCACCGGCCTGTAGCTGCCGCCGCAGGCGGCGCCCAGGAGCCGGCGCGAGCCGTCGGGAAAAATCGAGACGCCGCGGGCATAGGCCATGTCGGCATGGTTGGACTCGATCGTCGCCAGCAGCGACTCCAGGTGGTCGGGCAGCCACAGATCGTCATGGTTCAGGAAGGCGATGTAGCGGCCCCGCGCCAGCCGGATGCCTTCGTTGTTCGGCCCGGCCTGCTCGCCGAAATTATGTTCCAAATTGACGTAGCGCAGGCGCGGGTCGGCGAAGGAGGCGATTACCCGGCCGGTATCGTCGCTGCAGGCGTCGCCGACGATGATCTGCTCCCAGTCGGCAAAGGTCTGCCGGCGCAGGGCGGTGATGGCGGCGCCCAGCACATGGCTGCGATTGTAGGTCGCCGTGACGACGCTGACCAGGGGCGGCGCGGTGCGGGTCATGGCTCGATCCCGGAAGGCATGGATGCCGGAAGGCGCAGGGCCCGCCGCATTTCCTTTTTTTCCTCCCCGGTGGTGACGGTTAAAAAAAGGACGGCTCCCAGGGCGGCATAGGCCGCCAGGCCCAGGAACAGGGCGGCACCCTTGAGCAGGGCGGCGGCCAGGGCGCCGCCCAGGGTCAGCAGGACCGCCGCCAGGGCGCGGCGGTCGAAAAAGAAGCGGCCCAGCTCGCGGTGAACAAAGGCGGTATTCAGGATGGCATGAAGGATGAAGGCCGCCAGCATGGCCAGGGCCGCCCCGACCGCGCCCCGGCCCGGGACCAGCATGAACGCGGCAACAGCGTTGAAGGCGAGCACGGCGATGCTGGCCCGGGCACGCGTTCCCTGCCTGCCCAAAGCGATCAGCGCCAGCGACGGCGCCGCGGAAAGGAAATACGCCAGCACGGCGAAGGCGAGAATTTTCAGGGACGGGACGGATTTGGCGTAAGCGGCCCCGAAGATCCAGCGGACCAGTTCCGCGGAGAAAACAAAGAAGGCGCCGGCCATATACGCGCCGCCGGCGAGGAGATAACGATTGAGCGTGGTGCAGGTCCCGACAAAGCGCGGGCGGTCGGAGGTTGCCAGCCGGGCGATGATAGGAAAGAAGGCCTGCAGCAGGACGTCGCTGACCACCATCGTCGCCAGCAGGAAGCGGAATGCGGCTTGGTAGATCCCGACTCCGGCATTGCCGCTGAACTGGTGCAGGACGATCGTGTTCCACTCCAGCAGCAGGCGGAAGATCATGATCTGGGCGCCGTAGGCCACGGTGGCGGCCAGGAGCCGGCCGGCGCCGCCGGCGTGGAAATGGAGCTCGATCCTGCCGACCCGGCGCCTGAAAAGAACGTGCGCGGCGGCGAAGGAAGCGAAGCGCGCCGCGAGGATGGCGCCGGCAAAGGCGATGGTCGTCGGCCTCAGGAGCAGGAGCGGGAAGAGCGCCAGCACCAAGGTCGCGAACAGGACGAGCGTGATCGCCATGTCGAAGGCGAACATGTCGAGCCCGCGAAACAAAGACCGCGTGACCTGGGTAAAGGCCACCAGTACCGCCGAGACCCAGATGACGGCGATGATGGCCGCGGTCCGCGGCGGATAGGCCAGAAAATGAACGGCAAGGGCCGCCAGCAGGGTGGCGGCCAGGGCGAGGAATATCTGGGCGTTGACGATCTCCCCGGCGATTCTTCGCACCCTTTCCGGTTGCTGACTCGCCTCCTTGGTCGCATACCACCTGAAGCCGAACTCGATGCCAATGGCGAAAATGGAAGTGAAGGAGACGGCCAGCAGCAGGCGGCCGAATTCTTCGGTCCCGAGCGGGCGTGCCAGCAGCACCACGATCAGGACGCTGGCCAGCGCTTGCAGGGCGTTGGCCATGGTTGCGTAGATTGTGTTCTTGATGGGCAGGGACATGGTGTAGACCTGACTATACAAAATATTCCCGGGAATTACAAATGCCGTGCGGCCGGTTCAAGCGGTGAAAAGATCTGTGCAAGAAATAGTAATGCTAGGTGAAAAGTAAAAAGTGAAAAGTGAAAGGTAAATGCCAGAACAAGAAATTGATTGTGAAAGCTTCTTAACTATTCACATTTCACTTTTCACGTTTCACAAGCTTATCTGGGCAGCTTCAGCGATTCCTTGATGAAGCCGATGATGTCGCCGTCGAGCACGCGCTGGACGTCGCCGCGCTCGATGGCGGTGCGATGGTCCTTGATGCTCTGGTACGGCTGCATCACATAGGATCGGATCTGGTTGCCCCAGGCGATGCCGCCCTTGCCGTCCTCGATCTTGTCCTTCACCTTCTGCTGGTTCTTCAGCTCCAGGTCGTAGAGTTTGGAGCGCAGCATCTTCATGGCCCGGTCCTTGTTCTGGTGCTGCGAGCGCTCGCTCTGGCACTGCACCACGGTGTTGGTCGGCAGGTGGACGATGCGCACGGCCGAATCGGTGCGGTTGACGTGCTGGCCGCCTTTCCCCGAGGAGCGGTAGGTGTCGATGCGCAGCTCCTTGGGGTCGATGTCGATGTGGATCGAGTCGTCCACTTCCGGGATGACGAAGACGGCGGCGAACGAGGTGTGGCGGCGCTTGTTGGCGTCGAACGGCGAGATGCGCACCAGGCGGTGGACGCCGATCTCCTCCTTCAGGTAGCCGAAGGCGAACTCGCCCTCGTAGCGCACGGTGACGCTCTTGATGCCCGCTTCTTCGCCGGCCAGGATGTCGGTGATCTCGGCCTTGAAGCCCAGGCGCTCGCCGAAGCGCAGGTACATGCGCAGCAGGATCTCGGCCCAGTCCTGGCTCTCGGTGCCGCCGGCGCCCGGATGGATGCTCAGGAAGGCGTTGCTGGCGTCGCGTTCCCCGTTCAGGTAGTGCTTGACTTCGGTCTCTTCGACATAGTCCTGGAAATGGGCGATCTTTTCTTCCAGCTCGGAGAGCAGTTCCGGGTCCTCGTCGATCAGCTGGAAGTAGGTCTCGAGCTCCTCGACGGCAAAATTGATCTTCTGCTCGACCTGCACGAAGCTGTTCAGGATCTTCTTTTCCTTGGCCAGGCGCGCCGATTCCTGGGGCTTGTTCCAGATGGCGGGATCGCTCAGCTTGGCGTCGATATCCTTTATCTTTTCAGTTTTTTCTGATATTTCAAAGAAACCCCCTGAGGTCGGAGGATTTCTTTTTCAAATCGGCGAACAGATTTTTTAGTTGAACGAGTTCCATGGGGCGATTGTAGCGGGTTTCGCTGCCAGCGTCAAGATAAACTATTGGTACTGACCCACGTAAAAGATAGATGAAAATAAAGACAGGTTTGTGCTGGGGATTATTTTTGTCCTGGGCGCTGTTGCCGGTCTGCCGCATGTCCGCCGCCCAAACTCCCTTGCCCAAGGGCTTTGTGGCAAGTGGCAGCGGGGAATTCTACGGAGCCGCCGACAAAAAATTGGCCAACGGCACCATTTTCAACTACATGAATGGCGGCGGCGTTGTCTATCTTGAGCACGGCTTCCAGAAACTTGTCCACCGTGAATTCTCAAATCCCGACAACCGGATCATTACGTTTGATCACTTCACCATGGAAACCGAGGCGCAGGCCGTGGCCGCGCTGGCCGACGAGCGTATCGCCCCGGCCGGAGGTTCGCCCCTGGCGCTCAACGTTCCGAATAAATCCTATCGGTTTCCTCCCGATTATTTCTTGTATATCGTTCAGGGCAGGAACCTGATTTATCTTCACGTGGACGATGATCGCCTGGCCGGAATCCTGGATCAATTCGCCGCTGATATTTTAAAATCCCCTACCGAGGAAAAAGAATGAAAAAAACGGAGCAATTTGTGAGCCTGATTTCGGTTTTTTTGCTATTTGTCTTATGCGTCGCGGGTGATCTGTCAGCCGCTGCAGGCAAAAGCCGGGTCGTTCTGGCCCGCAACGCCAAGGCGATTAACGAGCGTAATGAGGCTGACGCCAAGGAGACCGCCCGCCTTTTCGACCAGGCATTGCTGGCGACAACCGGGCAGAAAACCGTGGTCGATTCCTGGAAAACGCTTGGGCTCCGTCCCGACGATGTCGTGGCCATCAAGATCAACAGCGATAATTGGACCATCGGCCTCAGGCCCCATCCGGAACTTGTGACCGCCCTTTGCCTCAGTTTGCAATCGGTCATCCCTGCCAGTCACATCATCGTCTACGACAATATTTCCGAAAATATGAAAGAAGGCAACTTTGCCGTCAACGGTTCCGGTTCCGGCGTGCGCTATACAGGGACCGACCGGGACGGATTCGATGCCGAGGAGCGGCTGACCAAAATCATCACCGCCACGGCCACGAAAATTATCAACCTGGCCTCCCTGAAATGCGTTGACGGCGATCTTCTTGTGAGTCTGCTGCTCAAAAACCATATCGGTTCCCTTGTTCCCGAGGATATGCCCAAGTGCCATAATAACCCAGATTTCCTGGCCGGTGTCTGCGCCCGACCCAGCATCAGGAATAAAACCATTCTCAACATCGTCAACGGACTGCGCGGCTCCTACCGGCGCGGCGTGCCCTGGTATTGGGGCGGAATCATCATGGGCACGGATCCGCTGGCGACAGAGATGGCGGCGTTCGCGGTCATAAACGAGAAGCGTGTTCTGGAAAAGGTCGCCCCTTTGCCCATGCCCGAGCATCTCAAAATCGCCGAGAAAAAATATGGCCTGGGAACGACCGATCCGGCCAAAATCCAACAAATCAAGCTCGATCTGTAAATTACCCAAACCGTCCCATCGCGGACAAATTTTAGATCGGTAAACGGTTGCCGGATAGCCGGATTTGTACTATAATTTCAACGATTTTGCTGGAAAAACAAGGAAAAAATGAAAGAAATCCTGGAACGAGTTCACGTCGTACTGGTCGAACCCAAGCAGCCGGGCAACATTGGCTCGGTGGTGCGCGCCATGAAGAACATGGGCCTTGCCCATCTGCGCCTGGTCAACCCCGTTCCCTATCGCGACGAGGCCGAGCAGCGCAAGCTGGGCTACCGCTCGCAGGAGATCATCGCCGCCGCCCGCGAGTACGCCAGCCTCTCCGACGCCCTGCAAGGCATCTCTCAGGTCTTTATAGCCACGGCCAAGGCCGGCAAGTGGAAACGGGATTTTTTGTCGCCGGCCCAGGCGGCGGCGCAGGTGGCGGCCACGGCTCCGAACGAGAAGATCGCCCTGGTCTTCGGCCGTGAGGACAAGGGGGTGAACACCGACGAGAGCCAGCTGGCCAACTATTTTATCCGCATCCCCATGGCCGGCACCTATCCCTCGCTGAACCTGTCCCAGGCGGTGATGGTGGTCGTTTACGAACTGTTCAAGGCGGCCGGCGAGGGCGGCCGCGGCCCCGAGCTGCCGCGCATGGCCGAAAAAAGGGCTTTCGAGCGCATTACCGTCAATATCTGGGAGCTGATGAAAAGCCTGGAAGTGCGCGAGCCGGAAAACGGCCTGTTCCACCGCTCGCTGAAGCGGGCCCTGAGCCGCACGCGCTGGACCAACGCCGACGTGGCCGTCTTTGACCGCTTCTGCAAGCAGGTGCGCTGGTACGCCGAGGCCCGCTGCGGCGCCAGGAAGGAAGACTAGCATGAAATTCTACAACACCCTGACCCGCCGGCTTGAGGAGTTCCGCGAGATCGAAAAGGGCAGGATCGGCCTCTATACCTGCGGCCCGACCGTCTATGATTATCCGCATATCGGCAACTACCGCTCCTACGTGTTCGAGGACCTGGTCAAGCGCTTCTTCCTGTTTCTCGGCTACCGGGTCAACCATGTGATGAACATCACCGACATCGACGACAAGACCATCCGCAAGGCCAACGAGCTCGGCGTGCCGCTCACCGAGGTGACGCAGAAGTACATCGACGCCTTTCACGCCGACCTGCGCGTCCTGCATGTCCTGCCCGCCGACGTCTATCCGCGCGCCACCGCGCATATCCCGGAAATGCTGCGGCTGGTCTCCACCCTGCTGGAAAAGGGTTTCGCCTACGAAAAAGAGGGCTCGGTCTACTTCAGCCTCGAACGTTTCAAGGAATACGGCCGCCTGGCCAACCTCGACCGCGCCAGCCTGAAGCCCGGCGCGGCCGCGAATGCCGACGCCGACGAGTACGAAAAGGAGGCCATCCAGGATTTCGTCCTCTGGAAAGGCAAAAAACCGGGCGAGCCCTCCTGGCCCGCTCCCTTCGGCGAAGGGCGGCCCGGCTGGCACGTCGAATGTTCGGCCATGAGCATGAAGTATCTGGGCCCGCATTTTGACATCCACATGGGCGGCGTGGACAACATCTTCCCGCACCATGAGAACGAGATCGCCCAGTCCGAGGCCGCCAACGGCGAAACGTTCGTCAACTACTGGCTGCACTGCCAGCACCTGGTGATCGACAACAAGAAGATGTCCAAGTCGCTGGGGAATTTTTATACCCTGGGCGACCTGCTGCAGCGCGGCGCCGACCCCATGGCCGTGCGCTACCTGCTCATCTCCACCCACTACCGCAAGCTGCTGAACTTCACCCTGGAGAGCCTGGACATGGCCGCCCAGGCGTTAAGCCGCGTGAAGAACTTCATGTTTTCCCTGAAGAACGTGGAGACCGAAGGCGAAGCCGACCCCGAGCTGGCCGCCGCGGTCGCAGCGAGCCTGAAGGCGTTCAGCGAGAGCATGGCCGACGACTTCAACGTCTCCGGAGCCCTGGGGGTGATGTTCGACCTGATCGCCGAGGTCAACCCCAGGATGAACGCCCTGACCCGCAAGGACGCCGCGGTTGTCCTTTCCCATATGGAGCGCTTGAACTCGGTCCTGGGCGTCCTGGAGCTGGGCGACCCGGACCCGCTGGCCGCCGATGTCGAAGCCCGCATCGCCCTGCGCGAAACGGCGCGCCGGGAGAAGAACTTCGCCCGCGCCGACGAGATCCGCGCCGAGCTGAAAGCGCAGGGCATCGTCCTGCTGGACACCCCCGCCGGGGTGAAGTGGAAGAAAGAATAAAGAAGCCGGGCGGGAATGACGTAACTATCTTTCGAAGGCCTCGCGCACGTATTTGACGAAGCGGCGCAGCAGAGAATCCTTCTTGCCGCCGCGGCGCTTGCGCAGGATGGCTTCCTTGGTGTCCTTGAGGCGCTGGTTGATCTCGTTGTAGGCCGGGTTGAGCTTTCGGACCTTCTCGTAGCACTCGTAGGCGCTATTGAAGTTGCCGGCCTTGAATAGATTCTCGGCGCTGTAGAACCAGGCTTCGTCGTAATTGGGATCGCGCTTGGTGGCTTCGGAGAAGTACTTTTCGGCCGCGTAGTGGTTTTTCCGGATCGTCAGGATGATGCCCATATAGAGGAGCAGGAAGACGTTGTTGCGGTTGACCTTGTAGGCTTCCTGGAATTTTTCGCTGGCCTGCAAATGGTTGTCCTTGCACATGGCGTAGACGCCCTGGTTGAAGAAAAATTTTCCCAGCTGGTCCGGGGAAAACATGCTCATCTCGACTTTCTTCTCGGCCGCCTGGTAGATCTTCATGATCTTCAGGAACGCCTCGTGCAGGCGCACGAATTCCTCTTTCAGCGTGTCCTGGGAGATGATGATGCGCTGGTACTTGATTTGCAGGGTTTTTTCCAGGTATTTTTCAACGATCTGGGCAACGGCCGCTCCTTTTCCCAGGTTGAACTGGCGCAGAAGTTCTTCCAAATACTCCGTATTCTCCATCCGCTCTCTCCTTGCGCGGAAATTGTAGCACAACCGGCTACAAATTAAAATCTTTTTTCAAGAGGTGGAGGACTTCCATGGTGTTGACCCTGGTGCTCTCGAAGCTGCCGCTGCTGTCGATGGCGTAATTGGCTACCTTCAGCTTTTCCCGCAGCGGGAACTGCGAACGGATGCGCTTCTGCGCCTCGGCGCGCGAAAGGCGGTCGCGTTCCATGGCGCGGCGCAGCTGCACGGCGGAGGATGAATAGACCACGATGATCTTTTCGAATTCGCGGTAAATGCCCGATTCCAGAAGCAGGGCCGATTCGTAGACCAGGAATTCGTAGAGCCGCGTCGCGGCGATGGCGCGGATCTTTTTCTTGCGCTCCTCGCCCACCAGCGGGTGAACGATGGCGTTCACGGCATTGCGCTTCTCGTGATCCTCGAAGAGCGCCTGGCTGAATTTATCCTTGTCCAGCCCGCTGCCCGGGTCGTATATCCCGGGGCCGAACACGGCGACGATCTCCTGCAGCACGGGCGAATCGGCGCTGAAGATGATGCTTTTGGCCAGCTCGTCGGCGCGCATGGTGAAGCACCCCTGCTCTTCCAGGACCTTCAAGACGAAAGATTTCCCGGTGCAGAAGCCGCCGGTGAGCCCGATCACGTGCACGGAGACCCGCTTTATTTCTTCTGGTTCTTGAGGAAATCGGAGAAATTGAAGATGGTGTTCTGGTCGGTGACGATGGCCTGGACGTTCGGCGCCAGCAGCTTGATGTACTCGTACTGGATCAGGGCCGGATTGTCGGCCAGGGCCTTGCCCTTCAGGCGCAGCGACTCCGACTCGCCCTCGGCCTCGATGATCTTGCGCTTCTTCTCCAGCTCCTGCCGCTCCAGCACGTACTTCATGCGCTGGGCCTCCTGCTGGGCGATCTGCTTGTTCTCGATGGCCTGCTGGAATTCCTTGGAGAACTGCACGTTGCGCAGCAGTACTTCCTCGCAGATGATGAAATTATTCTTGAACGAGTCGCGCAGCCCTTTTTCGATCGCGGCCTGGATGAGCATGCGCTTGCCCGAGTAGACGTCGAGGACCGGGTATTCGGAGACGATCATGCGCACGATCGAGCGCACCTGGGGGCGGATGACCTTGTTGACGAAGTCGACGCCCAGGCGGCGGTGCAGCTTGTCCAGGTTGTCGCCGTCGGGATGGTAGCGCACCGAGATGTCGAGCAGCACGTTCTGGCCGTCGGCGGTGAGCGCCTGCAGGGAGTCGTCGCCCTTGACCTCCCCCTCCAGCGTGGCGATGCTCATGGTGTAGGTGCGGGCTTTCATATCGTAGACGGTGGGCTGCTCGATCAGCGGCACCAGGAAATAGAAGCCCTCGTTGGGGGTGACGCGCAGGTTGCCGGTGGCCTTGTTGAAGATCACCGCCTTCTCGCCGGGATCGACGACGATGTAGATCCTGAACAGGAAGATCAGCACGAAAATGATGATCAAGCCGGTCAAAATGTATTTCCCGATGTTTTTGGTCATGTCGCCTCCGCTTTTAAAGACGTTATTGGTGTTTTCCATAACTCCAGTGTACGCAATCGGGTTTTTATTGTCAAGGAGCAGCCGCCGGAGCCTCAACGCGCACCTCCCGCGCCAGGCAATGAAAAAAAAACGGCCGGCCTGTCAACTTTCCCCCCGCGGCTTTCGTTGTAAGGTTTGTGTTGTCAATATCGGAGGAACTCGATGGCCAAGAAGCTTATGTTTGCGCTGTTGCTGATCATTCTCGTTGTATTCGGCGGTTGAAAGGCGGATGATCGGGTCGATGGCAAAATGCGCGACGGGGAACGGACATGATGGCGAATACGAACGGCTCTTGCTGGAACGCATCCAAAGCGGGGAGCGGGAAGCCTTCGCCGAGCTGGTCCGGCTTTTCCAGGAAAAGGTCTTTGCCATGGCCTGGGGTTTTTTTCACGACCGCGAGGATGCCCTGGAGATCGTACAGGAGACTTTCATGAGGCTGCACGCCAAGATCGGCATGTACCGCCCGGAACAGTCCCTGCACGGCTGGGTCTATCGCCTGGCCCATAACCTTTGCATCGACCATTATCGCAAGCACTCCAAAAAAAGGCAGAGAGAATGCGGCCTGGACGAGGTAGCCGAGGGGCGGCTGCCGGTGGCCGAAGACGGCCGGGACGGTTGGGAAGCGCAGCGCCGGCTGGACGCGATCGAGCGTGTCGTCACCAAGCTTTCGCTGCGGCAGCGCTCGGTCTTCATCCTGAAGTATCGCCAGGGGCTGAAGCTGCAGCAGGTGGCCGAGACCATGGCCATCTCGCTGGGAACCGTGAAGGCCCTGCATCACCGGGCCATACACCGCATGCGGCGGGAGTTGGTGCCTGGGTCCGGAGGCAAAAATGAAATCATGCCGTAAGTTCCGGCCAGAGCTGGAATGGCTGGCCGCAGATGAGATCGATGACCGGCGGCGGGCGCGGGTCGATGCGCACCTGGGTGTTTGCCCGGATTGCCGGCGGGAACTGGCGGACTGGCGCGCCCTGCTGGCCAGGGCTGCGGAGCAGCCCGCCGAACTCCGAACCATCGACTGGGATGGGGTTGCCGAGCGGATCATGACCGGCATTGAACACCGGGCCGCGCCCGGGCGGCCGCGGGCCGTATTCTTTTTGCCCATGCTGGCTGCGGCTACGGCAATGATCGCCCTGATCGGCTTGGGGGCATTCTTCTGGACCCGGACCGGCGTCAGGCACGGCGCCGGGGAGGAAACCGGCCGCCTGTCGCTGACCGACGCGACGCACTTGCGCTCGGGACTGGCCCGGGACGAGATGATCTCCTATTTGCAGCAAAGCCAACTGATGCTGACCGACTTGCTCCAGGATTGCGCCGGCGACGACACGCAAGCCTGGGAGATCGACTTGTATTCCCGCCAGGCCAAGGAACTGCTGGTGAAGAAAAAGTATTTCCAGCAAAACCTGCCGGCGGCGGATTGGCTCAAGGTCAGGAGCATCAGCGAACGGATCGACTGGCTGAATTATGAGATCCTGCAGCTGCAGGGCGACCAGTTTTGCGGCCAGGTCGGCCGTCTGCAGCGGATCATGGAGAAAGAAAATATATTGCTGAAACTCCGCCTGCTAGAAATAGATCTTACGGCAAGGCCCTATCAAGAGGTGTAAATGAAAAAGAAACGATTCGTTACGATCTTGCTGTGCGGGATGCTGGCCGGGGCCCTGGTCGCCCAGGCCGATGGCAGCGCTTTTGAAAAAGCCAAGCTGCTGATCTTCGACAAGCAGTGGGCCGCGGCGTTGGCGCAGCTGGACGAGGTCATCGCCACATCACCCGGGGGCCGCTATTATGCGACGGCGCTCTTTTACCGCGGCAAATGTCAGGAAGAACTAGGTGCCCGCAAGCCGGCCGTGGAAAGCTATGAGCGTTTCATGAAAAACTCGGCCGGCAGCAATCTGGCCGAAGAGGCGCGGATCTCCATCCTGGACCTGGCGGCCGCCCTTTACCAGGCTGGGGAGAAGAGCTACCTCCAGAAAATCCTCGCCATGCTGGATGACGAGAACAAGGTGGTCGTCTATTACGCCGCCTTCAAGCTGAGCTACCTGCCGGAACGCAAGGCCGCTTCCCAGGCCCTCCCCGTGCTGCTGTCGATCCTGGAGAAAGAAAAGGACGCGGAGCTCCGCGACCGGGCCAGGATCGCCGTCATGCGGCTGGACCCGGCGCGGCTGAAGGGAGCGGAAGGCCCGGGGAAGAATTCGGGCGGGAAGATGCTCCACATCCGCATCCTGGAAGGGAAGAACAAGCAGGCGACGGTGGCCCTCAATATCCCGCTGGCATTGGCCGACCTGGCCATTCAATCTCTCAGCGTCGAGCAAAAGCGGGCGCTGCAAAAAAAGGCTACAACCTGGACCAGGTCCTGGCGCGGTTGACCGGGCAGGGATTGAAGATCGAGATCCAGGATAAAGACAGCATGTTTCAGCTCTGGGTGGAATAAGTTCCTGTCGAAAAGGAGGACAGTATGAAAAAAAAGATCTTTTGGTTGGTTGTGGTGCTGGTGGGGGCCGTCATGACGGCTGGGCTTTATGCCGGGGCGGACAACGATTATCAGGTGATCAAGAATGCCGTCAAGAGAAGCGACACTCCCGTGGGCGGTGCCAAGAACGTGCAATGGTTCAAGATCGTAGTGACCGGAAAGAACGGCGACAAGGAGAGGGTCAAGCTCACCCTCCCCGTTTCCCTGATCGAAATGATGGTCAACTCCTGTTCGCAGGAGAAGTTCCATGCCGCCGGCAATCATGAGATCGAGCTGCGCCGGGTGTGGGAAGACCTGAAGAAGGCCGGGCCGCTGGCCCTGGTCGAGATCGAGAACGAGGGTGAAACGGTGAAGATCTGGCTGGAGTAAGCGGCGGGATCGACGACCTTTTTTTGCGGGAGACAGGGCCGTCGGCCTTGTCTCCCGTCCATTTTTTATCCTGATCTTCTCCCAGTCACTACGACAAATAGTCCTCCCATTCGGGCGTCCTGAGGAACGCCGCTTTCTCCCGGAGAGCCTTGCCGGAAATGCCTGCCTGTGCTACGATATTCACCTGTATGAAGCGGCTGAAACTGACCTCCAACGACCTTCTGATGCTCCTGGTGGTGACGATCTGGGCCCTGAACCTGTCCCTGGTCAAGATCGCCCTGGCCGAGATCCCGCCCCTGGCCTATAACGGCATCCGCCTTTTGCTGGCATCTGCCGTCCTGCTCTTCTGGCTGATGCTGCGCAAGGAGAACCTGCGTTTTGAGCGGCAGGATCTGCCCAAGCTAGTTTTGCTCTCTTTTTCAGGCTATGCCCTTTACCAGTTTTTGTTCATTTCCGGCATCCAGATGACGACGGCCTCGAATACAGCGGTGATCTTCGGCGCCACGCCGATCATGATCTCCCTGCTCAGTTCTTTTTTCAAGCATGAAAAGATCAAACCCTTGGGCTGGCTGGGCATTGCTCTGGGTTTTACCGGGATCTACCTGGTCATCATTGGCCGGGCCGGGGGCTTTGCGCTCACACGCCAAACCTGGAAGGGGGACCTGCTGCTGTTTTTGGCCGTGTTTTTTTGGGCCCAATATTCTGTTTCCGCCCGGCCGCTTTTAAAAAAATACTCACCCCTGAAGTTCACGACCCTGACCATGGGGCTGGGCTCGCTGATGTTTTTTGCGTTTGCTTTTCCCCAGATGCGAAAAATACCGTTTGCGGCCGTATCGCTTCAGGCTTGGTTGTGCATGTTGTATTCCGGTGTTATCGCTCTGTCCCTGGCCATGGTTTTATGGCTGTTTTCGGTGCGCAGGGTGGGCAACAGCCAGACCGCTGTGTATTCCAACCTGCAGCCGGTGCTGGCCGTTGTTTTTGCCCACCTGATTCTTGCAGAAGCGATCACCCATACGTTGCTGTTGGGAACCTTGATCGTGGTTGTCGGCATTTATTTTACTCACCGCGGCCGCGACGTTTCTTCCGGGCCGGCGGAAAATCCGGGGCGGTCATGAAAAACTGGCGCGGGCAGGTCCTTTTGTCGGTCGGCCTGGCCGTTTTGACCGTGGGCCTCTATTTCCTGCACTTCCTCATATTCCACGACGCCCAGCACATATTTATCTACCTGCTGGGCGATATCGCCTTCCTGCCGGTCCAGGTCCTTTTCGTCACCCTGATCATCAACCGGCTGCTCAGCGAACGTGACAAGCGTGCCAAGCTGAAAAAACTGAACATGGTCATTGGCACCTTTTTCAGCGAGGTTGGCAACGAGCTGCTCAAGCGCTTCCTGGGCTTTGAAAAAAACGACACGGATTTGAAGACCGTCGTGCTGCACGACCGGCGCTGGTCCGGCAAGGATTTCAAGAAGCTGCAGCAGCGCCTGTTCGCTTACGGGTATGTCATCGATCCAGGCAAGGGCAGCCTGCCGGACCTGAAGATTTATTTGACCTCGCGGCGCGCCTTCCTGCTCACGCTGCTGGGCAATCCCAACCTGTTGGAACACGACAAGTTCACCGACCTGCTGTGGGCGGTGTTCCATCTGACCGACGAGCTGGTCTATCGCGAGGATTTTGCCAGCCTGCCCGCGACGGACCTGCTGCACCTGGCCCAGGACCTGCGCCGGGCCTTTCACTTGCTGGTGCTTGAATGGCTGGCCTACATGCAGCACCTGCAGCACGCTTATCCCTACCTCTTTTCCCTGGCCATGCGCACCAACCCATTCGACCCCGACGCCTCGCCGATCGTGCGCTGAGATTTCTTTCCGATTCGGGTGAGATTTTTCGCAAGTAATCCTATCTAGGAGTTAACGCGAACGAGCAGATGGAGGATACCATGAAAAAATGGCTGGCGTTATCTATGATGATGCTTCTTTTCGCTTTTGCGATGCATGGCGCCACGATCACCGTGACCCAGCCCAGCGGCGGCGAGGTTACTATGACTTGCCCGGTCCAGATCGCCTGGACGGCCAGCGGCGTCAACTCGAACGTCAAGATCCTGCTGCGCAAGCCCGGCGGCGCCCTGGTCGGGACCATCGCCAACAACCTGCCTCTGAGCCCTGGATCGTATAATTGGACGGTGGCCGCCCCGGCCGTCGTTGGCGAGAGTTATAAGATCCATGTCCGCGCCACCGACGGCTCGGCCGAGGGCGAGAGCGCTGTCTTCACCGTCGTCCAGGTAGCCGAGCCTGTTCCCGGCTCGATCGGCAACGTGAAGCTCAGCGGCAGCTCGCCCTATTGCCTGGGGACGAACTACACGGTGAGCTGGTCAACCAGCAACGTGTCCCAGCATCTCAAGCTGGAACTGATAAAAGGCGGCGCGGTCACCAGTGTCATCGCTCCCGACATGCTCCCCGGCACTTCGTCCAAGAGCTGGACGGCCGCCGGGACCGCCGCCAGCGACTACAAAGTCCGTGTTTCGGCCATCGGCGCTGCAGCGAAGGGCGAGAGCGCCCTTTTCGAGCTAAAGACCTGCGGCGGGACAGGAGGGCTGAATCCCGGCGATTTCCACATGGAGGCGAAAGCGACTCCGAAGAAGCTGTACCAGGGGCAGGCTGGTCTGCCGATCCAGGGGCTTCCCGTTGTTGTGCCCGGCGTCTACCAGAATTGGCCCGGCAAAGACAAATTCCCTTCGACCGTCACCGCAATCCCGGCTAACGTATATGATGAGGCATGGAACCAGCTCACCCTGACCGCCTGTTACGCCGGTGGCGGCAACTATACCGCAATGGCTGGGATCTATTGGTTTCCTTGGGGGAATGTGCAGCTTGCGGTCGTCTATCGCTCGCGCATCATTTTTTACTTGAGTGGACATGTAAAGCCGGGCGCTACGCTCGAAAAAGCGAAACTGAAGATGAAGCGCATCCACTCCATTCACGAGGACGCCAACAGCGGCTGCGGCTGCCAGGAGAACCTGTGGGTGCTGAAGGCGCCCTGGACCAGCTATGCTATCCCGGCGATCGGCCCGCGGATCGATGTCGATATGGGGGCAACCGAATTCACCAGGGACGTCACCGATGTCGTCAAGAAATGGCTCGACGGCACCGTGGTCAATAATGGCCTGCTCCTGCTCGCCGGCGAGTCGCCCTGCAGCGGCGGCAGGAAATGTTTTTCCTGCTATGAGGCCGAGCTGCTCCTGTACATGAAGTAAAGCAAAATATACAGAGATTTCTCCGTATCAGCGTCTTCCCCCGACGCCCCGAGTCTTGCTTGACATTGCCAGGGAGAAGTAGTACTTTTTTGTCAACGAGCGAAGTGGAGGGGAAATGAAAAAACAGTTGTTCTGGACCGTGGGGGCGGCGGCATTCATCCTGATCGGCGGGCTGGCCGCCCAGGCTTTGATCAAATCCGGGGACGAGGCTCTTGGGACCCGGAAATACTCCGATTACCAGACGCCGCAGTTTTGCGGCACCTCGTGCCACAGCGACATTTTTCAGCAGTGGAAGCAGGCCATGATGTCCCAGGCCTACACCCACCACTGGGACGAGATCGAGTACTTCAAGCTGGCCGTGCCCCATGCCGAAAAGGACGCGGTGGTGGCCGGCGTCAAGGCGGGCTGCAATGGTTGCCACACGCCCATCGCCTTCCTGGCCGGCGACGTGCCGCCGCCGCTT
>CAVSZS010000003.1:0-343998 GCA_963732485.1 Candidatus Aminicenantota bacterium | reverse complement strand
AAATCAGCCCGCCTTATCCGCCCCGGATAAAGTTCAGTAAAACTTCATTAAACTTGGCCGGGTTATCCATGTTGGCGCAGTGCCCCGCGTTCTCTATTACATAAAACCGGCTGTCTTTGACTTCCGCATGCCATTGCGCCGAGGTTTTCAATGCCAAGGCCAGATCTTTTTCGCCAACTAAAATCAAAAGCGGCAATGGCAGTCGTCCATTTTCCCTTTGGCCAATCAATTTCCCCAAGCCTGACATGACAATAAACGATCTGCGCGTAAACAACCTTGCGCTTTCATAAAAACGAGCCTGCTCCTTTTTATCGACCAGCGAAACCGAGGCCACATATTTTCTGAACGCATTCATGGAAAAAACCATTTTAAACAACCATTTGCCCAATTCTTTTCGTTGGGCCCTGGCCAGCTCTTTGTTTTCTTTGGTGATGTCGTATCCTCCCAATACAGTCAACGACAAAACCCGTTGCGGATGCTTGATGGCAAAATCCTGCGCGATCAATGAACCCATGGAGACTCCGACTACATGAGCTCTTTTTATCCCTGTGGACTCGAAAATTTCTTCGATATGCTGCGCCGAGGAATCCAGTTTGTCTTTTGCCTTCCCGACTTGCGATAAACCGTGCCCCAGCAAATCCATGGTCAGCACCCGATAATTCTCTGCGAAGGGATCGATTTGCTTGGCGAAACAGCGATGATCTCCGAATGCCGGATGGAGAAAAACAATGGCTTCCTTGCCCTTGTCGCCGCTACCAAAATAATGAATCGCATAGCCGTCTTTTTCAAGAACGCCATGCTCGATTTTGCTGTTGATTTTAAAATCCGGCATTTCTTTCTTTTGCCTCTGCGTAAGAATTTTTTAACGCCCTGCCGGCGCGCGAGTCGGAGTATACGAAAGATGACATAAGTTTGCAATTAATGAGATATTGCCCGATTTTTGATATTTAACAAGAAAAGAGGTGGAAAAATGAAAACAACGTTGCGGATGCTAATGGTGATCGTGTTGTGCTCTTTTTCATTGCGTGTTTCTGCAGACATCCAAAAGTTCAAGAACCCCGGGCTTTTGGGTATACCGGATCTGTACGTTTCCATCCAGGCGACTCCGTCCCAGAAGCCGGTATTCCCCGGCAGCGATATCCATGGCCTTTTCAACGTGACGGTAAGAAATCAAGGGACCGCGCCGGCGGCGAATTTCATGGTCGAGGTCGTTCTTTCAGCCCAGGATCCCAGTACCCGGCCTCTGCATTTTGCGAACGGCAAAGTGAACGTCAAGTCCCTTGCCGCCGGGGCGACCCTGCAAGTCGATTTCCCCAAGCCGGTCACGCTGCCGGCCAGTATCGATCTCGGCAACTATTCATTGCTGGCTGGGGCGGACACGGACGCCCAGGTCAAGGAGAGCAACGAAGCCAACAACACGGCTTCCCTGCCCTTGGTGGTATGGTGCCGTATCGGAAATGCGACCCAGGAAAATAACGTCAGCCAGCCCCTGACCTGCGGCAAAGTAGGAGTGGTCATCGCCCAGGTGCTGGGGATAAAGCCATCCACGCCAAACGTCAGGGTCCGGATCGGGGATCAAACCCTGGCCATCAGCAAGGTTGTCCTGGACCCTGATTACAATTATATCCAGATCAATTCTGTCCCTGTTTCCCAGATCGCTTTGGGTCGCCATCCCGTATTCCTGGTACAGAATGGGAAAAGAATGTCCAATGAGCAAATAATTCTCTGGGGGATCGTGACCACCGGGGTACAGCCCAGCCAGGGCCCGGCCGGGTGTTCGGTCGCGATCACCTGTTGCAACGCCGGCTCCCAGGTGACAAAAAAAGTGTATTTGATCAAGGATCTTTCTCCCAATCTTGCCTACGAAATGCCTGCGGCCAGCTGGAGCAACACCATGATCATGGCGACCATTCCTGCCGTCCCCCCCGGGCACTACCATATCATGTTCAAAGACCAGGGCCAGTTCATCTGCAGCCAATGGCTGAGCAAAGATTTTACGGTCCAATAGCAGGAAAAAGGCCGGCGGTATAAGGGAATTATTGCGGGTATGGCTTCAACTCGATCACGGAAAGCGGCTCGCCCTGTCTGATCAAGTCCTTGACCTATCGCCTTTTCTGTATAGCGCGATCAAACATACGGTTATGAACACAAATACAAGCGCCAGCACGGAGGAAAAGATCAGCGCCGTGCCCTTGCCGGTGATCCTGTATTGAATGACCGCATAGAAGATGGCGATTATCGAAGAGAGCAGCCAGACCAGCCAGGAAGTCAGGGAAATGTCCTTGCTGGACCTGTTGGCCACTATTTTTTTCCATTGCGGAAAATAGGCGAACAATCCCAACAGCGGCACGCAGCCCTGGAGAAAATTCGCGACGATCACAACTCTTTCAGCCGGCATTCCAAATCTCCTGTATAAACAAAAAACCATAATATACATGCGCAACGCAGGGAACGCAAATTTGCGTTCCCTAGCGCGGACCAAAAAAGATTTTCTTTCGCGCCCGGTAACGCGTACGGCAATCCCCGGTGTTCAACGATCGAGAAACGTGCGTTTTCAAGAAGGAGGGAGCGATGAAAATCAAAGCGCTGATTTCAGGGACACTGCTGGTTTTCCTGGCGGCGACCGCGGTTCGGGCGGACGGAACGCCGGCGTGGCAACGGGACAATCAATTGACCATCGGTTTCGCCCTCGGCAAGGGCTTCGTGGACAAGTCCGGCAGCGAAATCGCCGCGTTTCAATATCGCGTGGAATTCCGTCGCCGGCGGGTATATGTCGCCTACAGGGGAAGCTGGGTGGCGCAGGATTGCAATTCGCGCCCCAATCCGCGGGAAGCGGCGCTCCTGGCGGGACTAACCCTCCCCCTGGGCTCCGGCTCCGGCCGCAACCGGCTCAACTTTGGCCTGGGCATCAGCAAAACGTCTCTGTACAGAGCCCCGCATGGCTGGCCGTGCGAAGTGCGGTTGAAGCACGGCGTCCTGGGATTGACCGTTTTCTCGAATTTCAACAAGGCGCACAACTTCCACGGCGTCTGCGCCAGCTTCGATTTCCCGTTGCGAATATTCAACAGGTAGCAGAAGGGATGGCATTAACTCCGGGGTCAGATCTCGACCTTAGACATTCAAGGCCGTTCCCGGCAATTTCCGTTCGTAGGGGCGTGGTCTGTGACCCGCCCGCGATTTCGATTTTTCGCGTGTAGGGGCACCCCTCGCCGCACAAATCATCCGCCCTCCTTAGCGTATCGATTTGTCCGTCCCCTTCAGGGTGCCCTTGGTTCGCGCAATTGAATTCCATTCCGATCGTAGGGGCACGGCGTGCCGTGCCCAACAGAACCGCCCTTGATTTCGGCAATGTGCCGTTCGCCGGGGGCGGATTTTTTCGCTGCCAGAATTTTTACAATACCGCCCGCATCATTTTCTCCAGATAGTCCGCACCGGGACGGTCGACCGTATGCTGGCTGATGAACTTGAAGCGGACGACGCCGTCCTTGTCGAGGATGAAGATCGCGGGGATGTTTTGCTCACCCTTGCCGCCGCTCCACTCCTCGCGGAAAAGATCGAGCCCGCTGGAAAGCTCCCGCTTCTCATCGACGAGGATCGGGAAGGGCATGGGGACGGTCGCGAACACGTACTTTTTGGGATACGTCTGGCGCGCCAGGTCCCGCCACTTCCCGACCGCCTCGTTCTTCAGGTCCTCTTCCTTGGGGTTCTTCCAGCCCTCGACCGCTTCCAGCATCACCGGGATGCGCGCGATCCAGCTGCGGATCACATCAGGGGAGAAGGGAAAGACGTAGAGCACTTCCAGGTTGAACTTCTCCTGCCACTTCCCCGCCTGGTACCAGTCGGCCAGCTCGGCATACTGGTAGCCGCAGATCGAGCAGTCGCCGCCGGCGGCGTAGAAGACGCGCGGGAAGACGAGCATCACGTTCCTGCCTTTCAGCGCCGAGAGCTTGACCAGCTTGCCGTCGAGAGTCGACAGCTCGAAGTCCGACATCGGCTGCCCCAGGTAAGCCTTCTTGATCACCGCGGCCTGGGCGGCCAGCGGCGCGGCCAGCAGGCCGAGCAGCACCAGGATCGCGAAACCTGTTTTCAAAGACCTGATCGTCATGTTGCCTCCAAAAGAGAATAATTTTTTGCCTCAAAAATAATCGCGAATTAATTGTATGTTCCCGGAAATATAAAATCAAGATATAATTAAATTTTAACTAAATTCAATAAATTGAATTTCTCTTGTTCCACGGGGCAGCGGGGACAGGGAGCCGTGCCCGCCGGTACTATTCCCCTGAAAAGCTTTCGCTGACGATAAAGTCGGACAACTCCTTTTTGGCCGGGGACGTGGGCCACTCGCTGGGAATCCCGATCGGTGTGATGCAGACCTGCTCGTAGCGCTCGGGGATGCGAAAGACCCGACGCGCCACGTCAGGGGCGATGGTATCGGTGTAGAAGACCGTGCCGTAGCCCAGCGCCCGGGCCGCGAGCATCAGGTTGGCCACGGCCATCGGGCCGTCGAAGCGGTTGTAGTCGGGATACTTGGACTGCTTGTCAACCAGGACGACCACAAAGAGCGGCGCCGTGAAGATGGTGTCGTAATACTTCTGGAGCTTTTTGACCTGCTCCGCGTCCGGGTCGGGCGCCGCGGCAGTCCCGGCGCTGGCCGCGATGCGCAGCATCCCCGCTTCCAGGCAGGCCTGCTTCAAGGCAGCCATCTTTTGCCGGTCGCGGACCACGAGGAATTTCCAGGGCTGCTGGTTGCCCGACGACGCCGCCATGCGCGCCGCGTCGAGGATCATCGCCAGGTGGGCGTCGCTGACCGCGTCGGCCTTGAAGCTGCGCACCGAGCGCCGCGCCGCCACAGTCTCGAAAAAGAATTTCTGTTCCGCCGTGAGCCCCGGCACCTCCTGCGCCTGAGCCCAGGCCAGCGCCAGGAGAATAAACCCCGCAGCCAATACCGCTCTTTTTTTCGCCATTCCGCTCATTTTAACCTCCATTTAAGGATTAATTACCTGTCCTGCGAACCCGTCACGCTTGCCTTGATGTAGTTCAGCAGGGCGCGGCGGTTGATCAAGGCATGCCATGCGGCAAAAACAACGAAAAGAATACCGAGACCGACATGCAGCGTGAACCAGGCATGCCCGTCGCCGCTGATGCGGCCTTCCGAATACCCATGCAGGATCAGGCCGGTGAAGGGCAGGGTCAGGGCCGTGAGCCCGGACATTATGGCGGTGAATGCCCGCTTGTTGAATGATCTTTTTGGGGTGTCCATCCTGTCTCCTTGTGCATTGAACGTATTCACCCCTTGAATTGTTTTCCCTTGCCCCGCATTTTTGCCAGCGAATATGCTAGAATTCATTCATTGTTTCAGGGAGGTGAAGGATGAAGCTGAAAAAAGCGGCGCTGCCGTTTCTGCTCCTACTGCTCCTGCTCCAGGCGGGATGCCGCAAAGGCGAAACGTACAACATCGCGGGCGACTGGTCATTCCTCTTCGACAGCGAGGAGCAGTTCGCCTTCACGTTCCAGGGCAGCAGCGAAAAAGGGATGCTGATCCCCATCGACGGCAACAAGGGCGCGGGCACGTACACGGTCAGCGAAGGTGAGGTGGCATTCCAGTTCGTGTCCACGCTCATCGGCGGCAAGAGCTGCGATTTCCTCGGCGTCTTTGTCTCGGAAGACCGCATCGAAGGCAACCTTGAGATCGTGGCCCCCCATCCCCCCTTCTCCTGGACCATTGCCGTAGCAGGGGTGCGGGAATAGCAGGCCGGCAATAGGGATGCGCTCATCCCCTGCCCCTATACTTTGGCCATGATCTCGGCGTCGACCATTTTCATGTCGACATCCCTTCCATAAAGCGGGGTTTTGTCCGTTTTGTAGACTTCAAGGTTATCCTCGAATGTGGTGCGCTGATCGCTTTGGTAAATGATTCCCAGCGGGAACGGTTCCTCTTCCAGGGATTTTTTAAAGGCAACGGCCCGGTCGGCAGGGTCATAACCGGCCGGCAAATAAGCGGTATTGTCCTTGAACCATTTGAAGGTGTTGGCCTTGTTGAACGAAACGCACGGCTGGAATATGTCCACCAAGGCGAACCCTTTGTGCACGATTGCCTTTTTCATCACTTCTTTCGTCTGCTCCATGTCGGCGCAAAAAACCCTGGCCACGAACGTCACATCCAGGGCAATCGCCAGGGCCATGGGATTGAGCGGCTTTTCAAACACGCCGAAAACCTGGACCGGGGTTTCCATGCCCGGCCTGGAAGTGGGCGCGGCCTGGCCCTTGGTGAGCCCGTAAACCATGTTGTCGTGCACGAACAGGGCGATATCGGGATTGCGCCTGCTGGCGTGCAAAAAATGGTTCCCGCCTTCGCCATACATGTCGCCGTCGCCACCGACGGCAATGACCGTCAATTGCGGATTGCAGGCCTTGATGGCGGTGGCCGCGGGCAGAGCGCGTCCGTGCAGCCCGTTGAAAAAGCTGGTGTTGATGTAATGCGGCATCTTGGCGGCCTGGCCGATCCCCGAAACCAGCACCACGTTCTCCGGGTCGAGTTGCAATTCCTTGAGCGCCGCCAGCAATTCCTGGCGAACGGCATAGTTGCCGCAGCCGGGACACCAGGCGATATCGGGTTTGTCCGCGAAATCAAAAACATTTTTCATGACGTCCTCCGGCTCAAATGAACTTTTGAATCTCTTTTTTGATTTCTTCCACCGCGAAGGGCAGCCCGTTGTATTTCAAGATGTTGTGAGCGCTGGCCACCCCGGTCGCCTGCTTGATCAGCCCTGCGAACTGCGCCGACGAATTGCCTTCCACGACAATCAGCCTGGCCGCTCTCTGCAAATAGGCACCGGCTTCTTCCGGAAAGGGGAACAGCCAGGAAAAATGCAGGACGGCGACATCCGTTTTTCCCAAGGCTGCAACCGCTTCGCATACGGTAGCGAAGGTGGACCCCCAGCAGACGACCAGCGTCCTGTACTCGCTGCTGCCGACCAATTTGGGCGCGATGATATCCGGCCGGATCGCCGCGATTTTTTTAAGCCGCTTGTCGACCATCCTGACCCGCAGGTCGAGATCCTCGGTGATATGCCCGCTTTCATCGTGCTCGTCGCTGTCGGCGCAGACACGGCCGGAACCGTAACCCGGTATGCCGCGGGGAGAGATGCCGTTTTCGGTCAGGGAAAATCTTTTGTAATCCATGGCCGTTTTGACGACATGCTTCTCGACTCCGAGCTCCCCGGCAGCGAAGACCGGGGTATTGCCCCGGCTGTCGACAAAAAACTGGTCCGTCAAAATGAAAACCGGGACCTGGAAGGCGGCGGCCATGTTGAAGGCCTTCCGGGTCAGGGCGAATCCCTCCGCCAGCGTTCCCGGCGCCAGAATGATGCGGGGGAAATCGCCGTGTCCGGCATGCAGGACCAGGTCCAGGTCTCCCTGTTCGCTGCGGGTGGGAAGCCCGGTCGCCGGCCCCGGACGCTGCGCCAGGTGGAGTACCAACGGCGACTCGATCATGCCGCACAGGCTGATGCCTTCGCTCATAAGGGCGAAGCCGCCGCCGGAGGTCGTGACCAGCGCCCTGGCGCCCGCGTACCAGGCGCCAAGCGCCATGTTGACCACGCCGATCTCGTCCTCGACCTGCTCGACGATGATAGCGAATTTTTTGCCGTAGGCGGCCATTTTTTCGAGGACGCCGGTCGCCGGCGACATCGGATAACCGCAAACGTAATCGCAGCCCCCCGCCAGTGCGCCCAGGGCGATCGCATCGGACCCCGTGAGCAGCAGCTCGGTTTTCACGGCAACATCTTTTTCAATGGCAACGCTGATGTCAACCAGCCCTTTGCCGGCCGCGTAGCCTTTCTTTATTGCCGCGACATTCCTGCTCCTGACTTCTTCGCTTTTTCCGGAAAAATAGCCACGGATGAAGTCTTCACACTCTTTTTCATCGACTTTCAGGAGTCCGCAAATGCACCCCGCGGCAATCGTGTTGGCATAAACGGCAGCGCCTATTTCCGCCGCCATCCCGGTGAACTGGATGTCGATCATGCCTGGGTGATCGATCTTGTCCTTTTCGCCGATCACGATCGTGTCCGGCGTGATCCTTTTTCCAAGATGCGCAATCGCTTCCTTGTGCAGCGGCAGCAGGATGTCAATGCGCTCCAGAAACCCGGCGGCCCTTTTGCCGGAGACGCGGATGGCGGTCGAGTTGGCGCCGCCCCTGACCCGCGACATGAACTCGGAAGTCGAGAAAAAATTGTAGCCGCTCATTTTCAGCAATTGCGCCAGGATGCTTTCGATGGACTGTATGCCCTGCCCGGCTTCCCCGGCCAGGACGATAACCAGGTCATCCGCTAGGATTCTTGCCATGCTGCCCCCATCATCAGGTCGGCCTGTTGAAGCCCACCGCGATATTTTTTCAACGCGTAAGGGTAAGCCATCGCCGTCCGGCCGGGCTACTGGTTCCGGTCCGTCCCGTCGTCGCAGGGTTCGTCAGCGGCATTGGCGCGCGCCGTCTCGGCGTCAAATGGCTTGGTGCAACTTTCCAGTTTGAGCGTCATGGGTAAGCCGCAGCAACCGGGTATTTTTTCGCCTTGCCGAATCGTTTTTTCTTTTCGGCATTTTTCACATTGGTACGTTTTTCTCTTCATTGTCCCCCCCCCTCGCAATTACCCAACTTTACCCTGCCCTGACAAATAATTCAAGCAGCTTTGCGGAAAACAGAACTCGGTGTACGGTAGACGGTTGACGGCTTACGGCAAGAAAAGGCAAAAGTGAAGAAAAAGCACTTGCGATCTCCGGACTCGGGAAAGATCCTTGACCTAATTCCAGGCGGCGTTGAAGAATGCTTCCAACTTTTTCGGATCCAGGCGGCCGTTGCTGCGCACGCCGCTGCACAAATCGACGCCGAAGGGCTGCACCGCGTCGATGGCGGCGCGAACGTTGTTGGCATGCAGGCCGCCGGCCAGAAAAACGGGCACCGGGGACAACTCGACGATGCGGCGGCTGAGGCGCCAGTCGTGGATGCGGCCGGTGCCGCCGAGCTCCTTCACGGCCAGGGCGGGATTGCCTGAGTCCAGAAGCAACGCGTCCACATGCGCCGCGGCCTGCAGCGCCTCGTCGATTTGGGCCTCGCCGCAGACATGGATGACCTGGACGATCTTGACGGCCGGCAGGATGGCGCGCATGGTGGCGATCGCGTCCGGCTCGGGCGTGTCCACGAGCTGGATGGTGCTGGTCAGGGTGCGCAGGTGGTGGGCGATGATGGCCCCGCCGCGGGTCTCGCAGGTCAGCAGGAAAGTGGCCACTGGCGGCGGCACCGACTCGGCGATGCGCCGGATGCGGTAGTCGGCGATCGGGCCCGGGCCGCTGGGCATGGCCGCGACCAGCCCGACGGCCGCGGCGCCGAAGGAAATGGCCAGCCTGGCTTCTTCTTCAGAGGCAATGCAGCAGATCTTGATCCGTGGCTTCATGCTAATGATAAATATAGCACATGTGAAAAGCGAAAAGGCAGACTGATTTCATGGATGTTCAGGGTCCGGACCATCCGTAAGGGCGGGATAACCCCGCCCCTACTTGAAAAACATCCTTTTAACTGGTACCATTCTTTTGACAGGCACATACGCGCAAATACGAATTCCCCAAATTCGGATTACGGGATAGTCAAGCATGTCCATGGTACAACCGCCCCGTCGGCAATCCATTTTCTACCGCCACCCCCTGCTGTACGAACTCGGCATCCATTTTCTCTATTTAAACAAGCTGAAGATCCTGAAAGAAATCGTGGGCCATGGCATGAGTGTTTTTGAACCGGCCTGCGGGTTCGGCCGCATGAAGAAATATCTCCACGCGGATTGTGCGTATTCGGGCATTGACCTGAACGATAAATTTGTCAGCTTTGGGCAAAAAAAAAACCGCAACATCCGCGTGGGGGATATCCTTAAGGAAGAAAACTATGGCCCGGCGGATATCATTCTGCTCTGCGACATTTTGCATCACCTGCAAATGCCCGAAATACATCGCCTGTTTCAAATTGCGGGAAAATTCGCCAAAAAAATTGTCATCATTGAGCCCACGTTCGTTGCCCTTGCCGCCAAAAAAAGCACCTTCTCCCATCTGCTGGGAAAAGCAATGACCCGTGTGGATTCGGACGGATTCAATGAAATCACCCATTGGATGTCCAAAAAGGAATACCACGATCTTTTCGTTTCACTCAATGCCGTCATTCCGGTCCTTAACACGACCATTCACCACCACCACTATCACGATTTTGTGGAAATCGTGCTGGCCTGAGGGCGCAGGGTTCGGATACGCTTTGCGAACGGGAAGACCCGCCCCACTCTATTTTTAACCTTCATTGCCCTCTACGTTCGTTGGCGCCGGGGCTTATGACCAGCCGCTAGCGAGAGGCGCTCCGATCGACGGCGAGGGGCCGCACGTTCTCCACAAGAAATTTGTTGAATGCGTCTCTTTCTTCGGAATTGACCATGTGCGCCGAATTCTCAAACCAGACCAGCTCCTTTGCCGGCGCCCGGAGCGCGGCAAAATACCTGGCGGCGATTTCAGCGGGGACCTCGTGGTCGTGCCGCCCTGCCATGAAAAAGACCGGGACCTTGAGTTCCGGCACGCTCTTGAACAGGTCCACCTTGAGCAACTGCGGCCAAAGAAGCGCGATCGAGCCCAATATTCCTCTGAAATAACAGATGCGGTCAACCAGGCCGTACTCGCGCGAGAACAGCAGGCCGCCGAGCACCAGGCCGGTTGCCCCGATCGAACTGCCATGCACCTCGCCGCCAAAGCGCCCCACGTAGCTCCTTTCCCTGATCATCTTGGCCCGCCAGTCACCCTGGTACGGCGGCGGCCCTATTTTTTCCAGGGCCCTGACGGCGCGTCGCCGCCCTCGCTTTTTGGCCTGCTCCAGCGTCCACTGATAGGACGCGGCTTCGCCCTCTTCCATGTTGGCGACCTGGCCGATGCCGACATAGGCGTGATAGAGTTCGGGGTATTTCGCTACCGTCAGCGCGCCGATGGCGCTGCCCCACGAGTGCCCGGCCAGGACGATGCGCTCCTTGCCGAACCGCTTCATGAGCCAGGTTGTCAGTTCCCGCGTATCCTCGACGAACTGTTCGATGGTCATCTTGTCGGCAGCGGCGATCGCCGCGTACGATTTGCCCGCTCCGCGCTGGTCCCAATTCACCACGATAAAATGTTTTTCGAGCAGGCGCGTATTCCGTCGGTTGGCCGTCAGCTGCGATGTGCCGGGCCCGCCGTGGAGAAAGAGGATGACCGGGTTGTCCGTATTCTCGGACCGCAGCAACAGCCATTGATCGCTGCCGCCGATCCTCAGTTTCTCCAGCGCGGCGATGCTCCGCGCCGGCCCGCCTTTGGCCCGCAGGCGGATGCGCGGCGTTCCGGCTGGAATGGCGAAGCGCGCGACAACGAGCAGCACAACGACAGCTACAAAGACCAGCATGATTGTTTTCCTCCGGTTTTGTCCTTTCTCGCCAGGCACCATTTTGCAAGGAAGACCGCGAAATGCCAATCCAGCGCCCTTCTTGCTGACATCTGACCCCTGGCGTCTACCATCTTTTTTTCATGGCAGCGCTCACCACATCTTGCCGGTTGCCGGCTGGTAATTGAAGCCGCGGCTCCACATGTAGGTGTTGAAGGTCTGCTGGCGGATGTTCATCAGCACGTTGTGCTTCAGCATGGCCGACACGGCATCGTCGCCTTTGCCACCCGAAGCCGCGCGGGCCTGGCCGGTCCGGGCATCCGCTTCCGAAACGGCAAGAAGCCGGCGGCGAGCCGTTTCGCGCTCTCCGGGGTCGCCGTGGACGACCAGGGCGCGCAGCACCAGCCACAACCCCGGCGCCGTGGCCACCTGGCCGCGCTCGGCAATGGAAAATCCGGGCCAGGCGCGCAGCAGCTCGCGGCGCGCCGCGGCCACGTCGGCGCCCTCAAGCTGCGCCGGCAGCGCCGCCCCGTTTCGGCGCAGGAGGCGGGAGAAGGCATAGAGCTCGCAGAAGGCGGCGGCGGCCATCTCGGAGAGCGGCGGCTCGCCGGCGATGATCGTCCGCCCGCGTTCGGCAAGCCGGGCGCGGATCATGGCGACCACCGGGTCGGAGGCGGGCGACTCCTTCAACCATTGGCGAGTCGTCTCCTCGAGGGTCCGGCGCATCTCTTCAAGATCGCGCTGCCCCGCCTTCATGATCCAGGCCACGACCTGCGGATACTGGCCGAAGGTCTTCCTTTCAGCGGCGCTCTTGGCCGCCCACCAGCCGGAACTGAATTGGTCGAGGATAAGTCGCTCCTGGGACGCGGTGAACGGCGCGCCCAGGGCGAACTCGAGGACGAAGAGAAAGGAGCGGCGCACGCGATCCAGTTCGGCGCTCAAAGCGGTTGTTGGGGCCGCTTCACGCCCGGCCGCAACCGGCGCGTTCGCGCCCGTCTCGGCCGCCAGCCGGCGGCTGAGCTCGTTGATGGTCTTCGCCTCCCCGGGCTGGCCATTGGCCAGCTTGGGGTGTACGGAGCGCCCCGGGGTGATGATCATCTGCGTGGCCGAACCGTTGCTCTTGCCGAGGAAAAGGATATCACCCTTACGGGCGCGGGTCGCCGGGATTTCCTCGGCCGCGGCCAGGTCGATCAGGCGGTCGCGGTCGTAGACGACCAGCTGCAGCTGCTTGCCTTCGATTTCCAGGTCGCGCAGGATCAACTGCACACCGTTGCCAACGACAGGGCGCAGTTCGGTGATCTGATAGGCCTTGTCCGCGGCCGGCAGCCTTGCCGCCGAAGCCAGGATTACGGCCAGTAAAAAGAATTTGCTTTTCATCATCCGTCGATTGTATGGAGGGAGAGGGGAGGAGTCAAGAGGAGTTTGAAAGGAAAAAGTAAGAAAACAGCACTCGGTGTACGGTAGACGGTAGACGGCAAGAAAAGGCAAAAGGCAAAAGTAAAAAGGCAAAAGTGAAGAAAAAACACTTGGCGAATGTTATTGAGCAGGAAAGAAGATCTGGATCCAAGATCGACTAATGCTTGCCGCTTGTCACTCGTCACTCGTCACTTGTCACTTAAGTTCGATAATATTTTTTTTACTTCGACACTTCGATTTCAAGCCCCGCGGGCGCTGACGCGATCATGATGCCGCCTCTTCTGTCCGTGCTCAGCCATCTGATGCCGCGCTCCTTGAGGCGCTCGATGACCTCGCGATGGGGAAAGCCGTAGGCGTTCTGCGCCGCCAGGGAGATCGCCGCCACCCGGGGCCGGACCGCGTCAAGGAAAGGAGCCGACGAGGAAGTGCGTGAGCCGTGGTGGGGAAGTTTTAAAACAGAAGCCGCCAGCCCGGAAGCGGTCTCGCCGACGAGTTCGGATTCGCTCTCCTTCTCGATATCGCCGGGGAGCAGGAAAGAAGCCTGGCCGTCGGCAACGCGCAGGACCAGGGAGTGGTTGTTCCCGGATTTGGCAGCATGAATGAAATGCCGGGGAGAAAGACAGGCGATCGAACCGGCGCCGACATGCGTGACGAAGCCCCGCCGGATCTCTCTCAGCCGCGTCTTCTCCGGCCTGGCGGCCAGCAGGCGCCGGTAATGCTCATCGTCTTTGGCGGCGGAAGCGAGCCACAGTTCCTCGGGCTTCAGGATGGCGAGGATCTCCGCCAGCCCCCGGGCGTGGTCGGGGTGGTAGTGGGTCGCGGCCGCCCAGCGCACGCGGATCCTTTTTTGCAGCAGGAAAGGCAGTACCAGGCGCCGGCCGACCTGAAAATCGGAAAAACTGGCGCCACCGCCGTCGACCAGCAGGGCGTCGCCGTTGGCAAAGACCGCCACCACCGCGTCGCCGTGACCGACGTCGAGGAAGTAGACCTCGAGGCGGCCGGGCCGGTACAAAGGCGGCGGAGAACGAGATATAACAGAGCAGCGCCGCCAGCAGCAGCGCCGTTGCCGCCCGCGCGCGCCATTTCAGCCAGGGGCGGGAAACGGTGAAGAACGACACGCCGATCACTGCCAGCAGCCATAGCGGCGGCGCGGGACGGAAGACGCCCAGGGCGGCATGGTCGTATATCCAGCGGCTGGCGGCGAAGAACGCGTCGAGGCAGATGCCGGCGGGCAGCAACGCCAGGGTGGCGACCGCTGCCGGCAGCCAGGCCAGCAGCAGCAGGACAACGCCGCAGACGGTGACCACGGCGGCCAGCGGCGCCAGCAGCAGGCCGCTGAAGAAGCCGGAAAAGGCGTAGCGCTGGAAGTAGTACAGCGACAGGGGCAGCGCCATGAGCGCCGCCGACAGGTTCGCCGACAACAGCTCGGCCGCCCAGCGCGGCAGCCGGCGCAGACCGGGCAGGAAGAGGCGGCGGCCGGCGAGAATGGCGGCGGTGAGGGCGAAGGTCAGGGCGAAGCCGGGATCGAGGAACTGCGCCGGGTTGAGGGCCAGCAGCAGCAAGCCGCAGAATGAGATGATGTTGGCGGGCTCCACGTCCAGGAACCAGACGCGCCCGGCAAAGACCAGCAGCGCCATGAGCACGGCGCGCTCGGCCGAGATATCGAATCCGGACAGCGCCAGGAAGAGGAGGAGCAGCAGCGCCGTGACGGCATAGCGCAGCCTGATGGAGAAGCGCAGCCAGCGGCACAGCAGCAGCGACACCATGGCCAGGATGGCAATGTTGGCCCCGGAGATGGCCAGCAGGTGGAAGACGCCGCTGCCGATCAGCACCTCCTGTTCCCCGTTTTCCAGGCGGCCGCGGTCGCCGAGCAGCGTGGCTTCAAGAAACACTCCCGGCGGCCGCAGCACGCCGCCTTCCAGGTAGCGCCCCTCGATGGCCCGGCGCACGCGGCCGCGCCAGGCGCCGATGACGCTCCAGAAGACATTCCCCCGCTGCACCACATGCGCCAGTTGCGCCGACTTGCTGTAGGCCGACAAACGGATGTTCTTGTAGAGCAGGTAGTTCTCGTACGGGTTGGGGAAAAAATTGCGGTTCACCTGCCGCGGGTCGAGGCGGGCAGCGATCTCGACCCGGTCGCCGCGGCGGAATTCGCGGCAGTCGCCGCTCACCACCACGCGGACATTCAGCGCGCGCTCGACGCGGCGCCCCGGCCAGGCGAAGGCGGAAGCGCGGAGCAGCAGCAGCGAGCGGCCGTTGCCGATTTCCGGAAAAGCGAGAAGCCGACCGCTGATGGTGACGTACTCGCCGGGCGCGACTTCGAAGCCCGGACCGTCGGCAAAATCGCTTTTGGCGCCCAGGAAGGAGCCAACGAGCAGCAGGGCGGCGCAGGCGGCGATTGCCGGATAGGCGGCGCGGTATTTTTTCAGGAAGAATAGGGCCAGGAACAGGGCGAAGGCCAGCAGCGCCAGCGGCCGCGCCAGGAACGGCGCCGCCCCGCAGCCGTCGGCCAGGAAAAGCGCGGCCAGCGCCAGGAGAAAGACGGGGGTGAAAATATCGCGCATGCCCGATAGTACATGAAGGCCGCTGCGGAAAGCAAACCGGCGCCGGTGCAAAAACCCATTGGCCGTTGAAATCGTGACGGTTTTGGGTTATGATTAAGGGGCTCCGCAAGACCGTTCGAACCGAGGAAAAATGAAAAGAAGGGATTTTATAAAAAGCGGCGGCGTCCTGGCGGCCGCGGCCCCGATGATGAATTTCGGCGCCGGCGCGCCCCTGGGCAAAAAAATGCTGGTGCTGGGCTTCGACGGCATGGACCCGGGCATCGTCAACCGCCTGATGCAGCGCGGCGAGCTGCCCAACATGCAGCGCCTGGGCGAGCGCGGCACCTTCACCATGATGCGCTCGACCATCCCGCCGCAGAGCCCGGTGGCCTGGGGCAGCTTCATCACCGGCGCCGACCCCGGCGTCTTCGGCATCTTCGACTTCCTGCACCGCGATCCCGAAACCTACATTCCCATATTCGCCCAGAGCGACACCCTGCCCTCGCGCATGATGGTCAACCTGGGCAAGTACCGCATCCCGCTCAAGCCCGGCAAGGTCGTGCTCAAGCGCGAAGGCCCGGCATTCTGGGACCATCTCGAGGAGCGCGGCATTCCCGCCACCATCGTCAAGGTGCCGACCAACTACCCGCCCTCGGACAGCAAGCAGCGCACCCTGGCCGGCATGGGCACGCCCGACATCCAGGGCACCTACGGCGTCTACTCGCTCTACACCTCCGACGAGCACGAGTCGCAGGCAGAGCTTTCCGCCGCCATGGTCTACTACGCCTACATCGACGAGAACAACGTCATGGAGGGGCAGATCGAGGGCCCGAAGAACGACCTGCTCAAGGAAGGCGAGCCCATCGTGGTGCCGTTCAAGGTCTACGTCGACAACCGCCACCGCACGGCGCGCATCGACATCCAGGGCAAGGAGATCCTGGTCGCCGAAAAGGAATACTCCGACTGGGTGGAGATCGAGTTCTCCCTAATCTCGGGCCTCGCCAGCATCACCGGCATGGTCAAGTTCTACCTGATGGAAATGGGCGAGCGCTTCCGCCTCTACATCTCCCCCACCCATCTCAGCCCGCGCAAGCCCGCCGTGCCCATCAGCACGCCCGCCGGCTACAGCCGCGAGCTGGTCGACAAGGTCGGCCTCTACCACACCATCGGCCTGCCGGCCGACACCAAGGCCCTGAGCAACGGCACCTTCTCCATGGAGAACTACATCGTGCAGTCGCTGTCGGTGTTCGAGGAGAGCCGGCGCCTGTTCGCCTACGAGCTGCAGCGCTTCCAGCGCCAGAGCGAGGGGCTGCTGTTCTTTTATTTCTCCTCCCTGGACCAGGGGCAGCACATGTTCTGGGCGCTCAACGACAAGGAGCACCCGTTCTACCACCCCGAGGAGAGCCGCAGGTTCGGCTTCATCACCGAGGAGATGTACCGCAAGTTCGACCGCGTCCTGGGCAAGGCGCTGCAGGGCGTCGGTCCCGACGTGCCGGTGCTGGTCATGTCCGACCACGGCTTCGGCCCCTTCCGCCGCGAGGTCAACGTCAACAACTGGCTGGCCCAGGAAGGCTACCTGAAGCTGACGACGGGGCAGGCGGCCGACGAGGTCTCGATCCTGGAATACGCCGACTGGCCGGCCAGCAAGGCCTACGCCATGGGCCTGAACGGCCTCTACCTGAACATGAAGGGCCGGGAACGCGAAGGCAGCGTCAGCGCCGGCGACCGGCGCCGCCTGCTGGAAAAGATCAAGGCCGGCCTGGAGGCCATCGTCGACCCCAAGAACGGCCAGAAGGTCATCTCCAGCGCTTACATCTCCGAGGACAATTTTTCCAAGGCCCATATCGACCGTGCCCCGGACATCATCCTGGGCTTTGACCGCGGCTACCGCATCAGCGACCAGTCGGCCCTGGGCACCTTCAGCCGCGAGATGATCATGGACAACCTGGGCTGGTGGTCAGGCGACCACTGCGTCGATCCCCTGAAGGTGCCGGCATCGTTCATTTCCAGCTTCAAGATCCAGAAACCGGTACCGAACATGCAGGACGTCGCACCCACGATTTTGAAATATTTCGGCATTGCCACGCCGGCGCCGATGACCGGCAAGGCGCTCATCTAGGAGGAACACATGTCCAGCAAAGTCAAACTCAGCAAGGAAGCCGACCAGAAGGCCGAGGCCATCATCGCCCATCACGGTTATTCGTCTCTGGAAGAGATGGTCGAGGACCTGATCGGCAAGGAATACGACAAGATCAAGAGCGGCGACAACAAGGAAGAGCTGGCCAACAAGCTGAGCGGCCTGGGCTACATCTCCTAGATGGCGCAGAAGCTCAACCATTTCCTGACGCGCGGCTGCGACCTGCTGCTGCTGCCGTTTGCCAAGCTGCCCCCCTTCTGGGGCATCCTGTTCCTCAGCCTGCTCACGTCGCTGTTCGTGCTGGCGGTCTACCGCGCCATCTCCAACCCCAACCGGGTCAAGGATACCAAGAACCGGATCAAGGCCAACATCCTGGCCATCCGCCTCTACCGCGACTTCTGGCAGACCATCGTCAGCTCGTTCTTCAAGAGCCTGTTCTATACCGGCAAGTACTTCGTGCTGAACCTGTTGCCGCTGCTGGTGGTGCTGCCGCTGATGTTCCTGCTTTTCGTGCAGATGGACATCCGCTACGGCATGCGCCCCTTCCGCCCCGGCGAGAGCATCACGGTCAAGGCGAACTTTGCCGGCGCTATCGGCGCGGCGGAGGCCGTCCTCGCCCCGAACGCCGGCTACCAGGCGGTCATGAACCCGGTATATGTCGACGCGCTCGGCGAGGTCGACTGGAAGCTGCGGGCCCTGCAGAAGGGCAAGACGGACATCGCGATCAGCGTCGACGGCGTCACCTTCCGCAAGGACCTGGTCGTCGGCAACGGCCTTTTGGCGCTCTCCAACAAAAAAATGGCCGCTTCTTCGCTGGCGCATTTCATCTACCCGGTTGAAAAGCTGCTGGCGCCGCGCGCGCCCCTCACATCCATCTCCATCCAGTATCCGGCCCGCGGCATCTCGTTGCTGGGCTTCGAGACCCACTGGCTGGTCTGGTACCTGGTCCTGACCATGATCATCGCCCTGGCGCTGAAAAATCGTTTCGGAGTGGAATTCTAGGCCCGGTTCCCCGCCGTAACTTTCCCCCTGTTTTTTCGTAGAACTCTACTCAAGGAGAAATCATGAAAAAACTGCTCTTTGCCATCGTCATCTTCGCAATTTTCCTCACCCTGTCCGCCGCTCAGGAAAAAAAGGACCCGGCCGCCGACATGATGAAGAACCTGCAGCTCATAGAGAAAACGATCGCCGTGCCGGCGCCGGCGCTAACCGGCTTCGAGGGGATCACCGGCAAGGACCTGATGGCCATGATGGCCTTCCTCTCCCACGACGTGCTCGAGGGCCGCGAGACCGGCACGCAGGGCTACGACACCGCCGCCGCCTACGCCCAGAGCCTGTTCACCCTCTGGGGGCTGAAGCCGGGCGGCGACCTGCCCAAAACCATGATCGCCTCTTTTCGCCCCGGCCCGGCGCAACCGGCCGCCAAACCCGAGCGCTCCTTCCTGCAGGAGTTCGCCATGAAGGAGGCGCTGGAATCCACGGCCAGCATCGTCCTCGAGTCGGGCGTCAACGAGGCCCGGCGCACACGCGCCTTCGCCCCGCAGGTCGACTTTACCTTCGCTTCCTCCCTGCCGCTGGACATCAGCGCGCCGGTGGTATTCGCCGGCTACGGGATCAGCGACAAGATCGTCGGCTACGACGACCTGGCCGGCATCGACGTCAGGGACAAGATCGTCCTGATCCTCTCCGACGCCCCGGGCAGGGACGATCCCGCCTCGCCTTTCCAGAAAAAAGAGGTCAAGGAAAAGTATTTCCCGGCCATGCCCAGCATGCGCCGCGGCGGCGTCGATTTCACCAAGGCCGCGGCGCTGTTCAAGCGCGGCGCCCTGGCCGTGCTGGTCGTCAAGAACGACGTCACTGCCGGCGGCGACATCCATTGGGAGATCCTCGGCCAGCAGCAGGTGCGCGACGACAAGCCCATGCTGTCCGACAGCCGCAAGAAACTCCTCATCCCCGGCAGCAAGGGCATGCCCTGGGAAGGCCGCAGCCTGGTCCGCGTCTCGCGCGAGCTGGCCGACGCCGTGCTGGCCGCAGCCGGCGAGACGGTCGAAGGGCTGCAGAAAAAGATCACGGTCCGGTACAAGCCGCAATCCTTCACGCTGCAGGGCGCACGCCTGCGCCTGAACAACGCCGTGCGTTACGGGCTGGTCAGGAGCGCCAACGTCGTCGCCTTCATCGAGGGCAGCGACCCGCAGCTCAAGGAGCAGGCCGTCGTCATCGGCGGCCACCTCGACCACCTGGGCCGCCAGGGCGACTACATCTTCAACGGCGCCGAGGACAACGCCTCGGGCGCCTGCGGCGTCCTGGCCATCGCCCGCGCCATGGCGCTGAACCCGCAGAAACCCAAGCGCAGCGTAGTCTTCTGTTTGTGGACCGGCGAGGAGGAGGGGCTGCTGGGGTCGCGCTGGTACGTGGAGCATCCCCTGTTCGCCATGGAGCACACCGCGGCCTACCTCAACCTGGACATGATCGCCATGCCCTGGAGCGAGGCGGGCCTGCAGCGCATGCTGCGCATGCTCGACGTCAAGGATTCCGCGGCCCTGCTGAAAAAGATCAAGGCGGAGAAGTTTTTGCCCCTGTCGCTCGACGCCGAAGCCGCGGAGCTGCGGAGCGCGCTCGAGGAAGCCAACCGCAGCATCGGCCTCGACATCCTGTTCCGCGAAACGCCGCGCAACATGGACCGCATGTCGGGAGGCAGCGACCACGCCTCGTTCGCCGCGGCCGGCCGGCCGTGGGCCTTTTTTCTCAGCGGCATGAGCGATGTCTACCACACGCCGGCGGACAGTATGGAAAAATTCGACGGCACGGTGATGGAGAGCATGAGCCGCCTGATCTACCTGGCGGCGTACCTGCTGGCCGACAAATAAAAAAACGGGGCCGACCGGGGCGCCCCAGCAGACGCTTACTTGCTGACGCGCTCGATATAGGAACCGTCGCGGGTATCGATCTTGATGATCGTGCCCACCTCGATGAACGGCGGCACCGTCACCTCGAGGCCGCCCTCGAGCTTGGCCGGCTTGTAGGAAGCCTGCACCATGGAGCCTTTCATGTTCTTTTCGGTCTCGACCACCACGAACTCCATGGAGAGCGGCGGCACAATGTTGATCGGCTTGCCCTGGAAGAACTCCATCTGGTAAACCTCGTTCTCCTTCAGGTAGAAGGAGTTGTCGCCGATGAACTCCTCGTCCAGGCTGACCTGGTCGTAGGTGGCGGTGTCCATGAAGATGTAGTTGGTGCCGTCGTGGTAGGAGTAGGTGACCTCCTTGGTGTCGAGGGTGACCTTCTCCACGCGGTCGGAAGAGCCGAAACGGAACGGGGAGCGGACATTGCTCTCCAGGTCGCGCATCTTGACGTGGATGGTCGACTTATAGCGTCCGGGAGTGACATGGTCCATCTCCTCGACGCGGTACAACTTGTTATCCATCAGGATGATCATTCCCCTGCGGATCTGGGTGGCGTTAATCATATATACCTCCGCTGATTAGCTCGTTGATGCGTTCTCGGTCGTTGCTGCGGGCGTAGAACAGGCGGGCGCCGTCGCGCAGCAGGAAAAAATAACCGGCAACGGAATTGCCGGCGATGAACGGGCGGCCCTGCTCGCGGCCGTCCTTGAAATTCACCCGGAACTCACGCTCCAGAAAGCGGCGGAAGTCGGCGTGGAAGCGGACACCGTCGCCGGGAGTGTCCCAATGGGACTCCCAGAGCAGCAGGCGGGAATCGCCGTCGCGGTAGAGGGTGAAGAGGTCGCCGCCCCAGCCGGCGGCAGCGTCCTGGACCTCCAGCCCCTGCTTCAGCAGGACGTTCAGGTAGTATTCCCCGATCACTCCCGAATGCAGCTGCTCGCCGCGGCCGGGGCGGAAACGGGTGAACACGGCCTGCGGCTTTTCGCCGCTGCTGTATTTGCGCGGATGCAGGATCTGCTCCGAGGAAAGCGGCTTTTGCCCCAGCACCCGGTTCAACCCTTTCCATTTCCGCTCCTTGACGATCGCCCGGCTGAACTTCAATCCCTCCAGGTAGGGCATGAGCAGCTGGAACTTGACGACGTCGGGAGCAGAGGCCAGCGTGGTGGCGCCGGCCAGGGCGGAAAAGGAGAGGACGTTCTCGGGGCTGAAGGCGCCGCTGAGCAGGTCGGGGTCGAAGCCCATCTGCTCGACCATCACCAGGGTGGCGTCGCCTTCGACGGCGGCCAGCGCCGCCAGCTTGCGGTCGTCAAAATCGGAGAGGTCGCCGAGCAGAGCGGCCAGCGGGAAGTGCTGGTCCTGGACGGCATGGCGCAGCTCGTGGGCCAGCGCCGGCGCGTTGAGCATGTCCACGCTGCGGAACTCCTCGACGGCCAGCAACTCCTTGGTTTTCTCGTTGTACATGCCGCCGACGTTTTCCAGGATGATGGCGCGGCGCAGGGGCTTGAGCGCGATCTTTTCGCGGGTGAAGCCCATCCAGTAGAGGAACTCCTCTTCCCGGTTCGCCAGCTCGTCGGGATAATCCTCTTCGAAAAGGCGCTCGATATAGGTTTTCAGAGCGGCGCGGTCCAGGTAGCGCACCGGCACGTCGCGGCGGAATTCCAGGCGGCCGATCTCCACCACCGAGCGCTTCAGCTCCTCGATGTCGGCAGAGAACCCCGGTCCGGAGGCAAGGCAGAGAAAAACAACCAGCGTCAAAAGGGTTTTCCGGAGTTTCATCGCTGTATTTATACCATATTCCTGCCGCGGCGTAAATATTGGCTGCCGCAAGCAGCCGATAACAAAGGATAAAATATTACGGCGCCGCTCCCGGCACCGGGACCGCGCCGGTCTTACTCGATCTTGCCCATGGTCGCCGGGGGCCAGTAACGGAAAAAAGCCTTGCCGAAAACGTACTTCTCGGGCACCGGGCCGAACAGGCGCGAATCGAAGCTGACACCGCGGTTGTCGCCCATGACGAAGTACATGCCGCGCGGGATGAGCAGCGCCTTCATGTCCTCGGGCGAGCGGCTGACGGCGCCGTCGACCATGGGCTGCTTCAGCAGTTTGTCATTGACCAGCACCTGGCCGCCGCGCACCTCGATAATCTCCCCGGGCAGGCCGATGATGCGCTTGATCAACGACTTGTCGGGTTCGTCGGGCTTGTACGTGACCACGATGTCGAAGCGGCGCAGGTTGCCGTGGCGCACGGCCAGCTTGGAGATCAGGACCCGCTCACCGGCGCGCAGCAGGGGCTCCATGGAATCGCCGTCGATGCGGAAGGCCGAGACGACGTAGTTGATGAGGAAGAACGAGATCAGCGCCGCCAGCAGGATGTCGATGACTACGTATTTGAAGAAGTGCTTGAACCTTGATTCTGCCATGATGGGCGCATTCTATGCCAAAGAATCGCGCGAAGTCAAGTCCCGTCGGGACGAACCCCACTTCATTTCGCTTTGGGAAATGGCGACGGCATGCCGCCAGCGAAATGGACCGTGCGGATGGGGAACGGTATGGTGATCCCCGCGGATTGATAGCGCTTGTGCAAGCGCTTGATGAATTCGTGTTTGACAACATATTGGTCCACGAATTCGTTCACACGCAGGATGACCGTAAAATCAATGGAGGAGTCGCCGAAGGTGTGGTAGCGGATGAAAGGCTCGAAATCGCCCACACCGCCCGGGATCTCGCGCATCACCTCTCGTGCCACCTCCCGGGTCGCCGATTCGACCTTTTCCAGATCGCTGTCATAGTCGACCCCCACCTGGATCAGCACGGACATGGCCTTTTCCGGAAGGGAATAATTCTTGACGATGGTCTTGGCAATGCGGGAGTTGGGGATAATGTTCACGTTATTGCCGAGCTCGCGCACCGTCGTGTTGCGCCAGTTGATATCGACGATGAATCCCTCTTCACCGCTTTCCAGGCGAATATAGTCCCCCGGCCGGACCTGCTTCGAAGCAATGATCTGCAGGCCGGAAAAAAGGTTGGCCAGGGTTTCCTGCATGGCCAGGGCGACGGCCAGCCCCCCGATTCCCAGACCCGTGAGAATGGGGGCGATGGAGATCCCCAAGGTATTGAAGATGATCAAAATGCCGATCAAAAAAACGAATACCCGGGTCAGGTTGGCGAAGATGGTCGTCCTGGGGATGGACTCCTTCAGGTTTTCAGAATACAGATTGACGAAATTCACGCTCATATTGGCAGCAAAAACCGTCAGGCTCAAGAGGATCAGGATCAGGATGACGTGGTGGATCAGCTTCAGAAGATTCGCTTTCACGGGGATGCTCATGGTGGCCAGGTAAGCGCCGGCAAAGAGGAACCACCAGACGATCCACCTCTCCAGGGCGGCGACCAGGATGTCATCGCCCCGCCAGCTGGTCCTGCGGGTGAATTTCTCGATTTTTTTCAGGATGAACCTTTTGCCCAGCAAGCCAAGGATCAAAGAACCGGCCACAAAGGCCAACGGCGCGAACAAGGGCGAATAATTTTTCCACATGTTATTTTTTGTTCAACTGCTCCAACAGCTTCCGGATCTCATTATAGTTGATCACATTGAACCTGGCCAAAGAAGACGAGATACCGACTTTGATAGAGTACGCCGTTTCCGGCAGGACCTTGAAGAGGTCCTCATCCGTCCAGTCATCGCCGGCCGCCAGGATGAATTCGAACTCTTCTTTTGCCAGCCAGTGTGCCGCCGCCAGCCCCTTGTTGATCCCGGCGTTGCGGATTTCGACCACTTTTTTTCCTTGCAGTACCTGAAGATCCTGATTGGCGGTGAAGCTGATGAGATAATCCATCAGCTCCTTGGCTCGCAATATTCCTAATTCCGGGTCGGCGTTGCGAAAATGCCAGGTCAGGGAAAATTCCTTTTCCTCGACAAAGGATCCGGGAAGCCGATCGGTATAAATCTCCAGCGCGGGCAGGATCTGTCCTTTCCATTCCGCGTCCAAGGCCTTCATCCGGGTCCAATCTCCGCCGCTTTCCTTGATCCAGGCTCCGTGCTCGGCGATGAAGCCGCAGTTCTCAATCCAAAGCCACTCGGAAATGGTTTTGCGGTCACGGCCGGTGACGATCACGAGCTGGTTGCGCCTGTCGGCGGCCAGAATCCCGAGGAGTCGTAAAATTTCCTGATCCGGGGCGGCCTGGGAATAGTGCTTCACGATCGGAACCAACGTCCCGTCATAATCCAGGAAGACCAGCCGCTTGCCAGCCTGGCGAAACTCCGCCAGCAGCCGTTCCCGGCTGCCGCCAAGCATGCGCACTTCCACTTTTTTCTGAACCTCGCGGCTGGAGTCCAGGTGGTGCAGGAAATCTGCCGCCCAGCGGAACACATCGTAGCGCTGCAGCCTGAACTGCATGGCTTTCAGCCGCTTCAGCTGCTCATCCTCCGGAATGGTCAGTGCCTCCTGGATGGCCCGGGCGATCTCTTCGACATAGAAGGGGTTGATGACGATGGCTTCTCCCAGCTCCTCGACGGCGCCGGCATTCTCGCTCAGGATCAGGACACCGGCGCCCACGGACTTGCTGGCGACATATTCCTTGGCGACCAGGTTCATGCCGTCGCGCAGGGGCGTGACCAGGGCGACGTCGCACAGGGAGTAAAGCGCGGCCAGCAACGGGAAAGCCAAAGACCTGAACTGGTATAAGATCGGCGTCCAGGTCAACGTGGCGTATTTGCCGTTGATCTTGCCAACCGCCTCGTCGATCTGTTTCTTGGTGCGCGCATAGTGGGTGACCCCGACCCGCGAAGGGACCACGACCATGACCAGCTGCGCCTTTTCCAGCCAGCCGGGGTTCTGCTCCAGGAAAAGTTCGAAGCCCTGCAGGCGGTTGAGGATGCCTTTGGAGTAATCCAGCCGGTCGATCGAGAGGATGGTCTTTGTTTTTTTCAATTCCTTCTTGAGCCGGGCCCTCTCTTTTTTCACCGCTTTTTCCCTCACGGCCCGATGGAAGGATTGGAAATCGATGCCCATGGGGAAGGTGTCGACCATGACCAGACGGTCCTCGAGCATGATCCTGCCCATCTCGTGTTCCAATCCCAGGATGCGCAGCGCGCAGCGCAAAAAGTATTGGGTATAGTCGTTGGTGTGAAACCCGACCAGATCCGCGCCCAGGATGCCGTACAGGATCTCCCGGCGCCATTTACCCGGCAGCAGGCGGAAGATCTCGAAGGTGGGGAAGGGGATATGCAGGAAGAAACCGATCTTGATCCCGGGGAATTTTGCACGAATCATCTGCGGCAGCAGCATCAGGTGATAGTCATGGATCCAGATGACATCGTCTTCGCGGACGAACTCCAACAGGGCGTCGCAAAAGATGCGGTTTACCTTGATGAAATCGAGCCAAAAGTCTTTTTCATATTCGACATAGGACGGAAAATAGTGGAAGAGGGGCCAGATGGTCTTGTTGCAAAAACCGTAATAAAAATTTTCCATTTCGCTCTCGGAAAGGAAAACGGGCCAGCAATTCAGCTTGTGCAGCTTCTTCTTCAGGACTTCCGTTTCTTTTGCTTCCCGGGCATGGATGGAGATGCCGGGCCAGCCGACCCAGAGATATTTCAGATTGAATTCCGGGAGTTTTTCCTGGCGCTTCAGGAAGGATCTCAATCCCGTGGCCAGCCCTCCGGCGCTCTGCTGAAGATGATATTCACCAGTCTCCCGGGAAATGGTCACGGGCAGGCGATTGGAAACGATCAGCAGTCTGGCCATCTTATTTCGCCAATCCCTGGTGCAGAATCTTCTTCAGGATGGAGGATGGAGCCCCTTGCTCCCGGGCGACCCTGGCGGCAGTACTATTCCGCAGGCATTCATCCATAATAAACGACATCCTTGGTTTCGAAAACGGAAAGGAAAAGCAGCAGGTAATCGCGCAAATGCCTGAAGATCAGGTAATTGTTCTTGATGTGTTCACGGCCGTTCACGCCCAATTTCGTGGCGTATTCCGGTTCGTTCAGAAGCTGCTTGATCCAGAAGCCGGTACCCTCGATGGAATGGGTCAGGATGCCGGAATACTTGTGGGCGATCTGCAGCTGGATGCCACCCACCGCCGTCGCGATCACGGGCTTGGATTTCCATAGCGCCTCGGCCACGGTCAGTCCGAAGCCCTCCTTCAGCGACTTCTGTAAAACGATGCTCGATCCCCGCTGCAAGGCGTTGATTTCCAGATCGGCGGCAGGCGGCAGGAACAGGACAAAAATATCCGGGTCATTTTCCGCGGCCTGGCGGACGTCGGCGAGCACGCGCATACCCTCCGGGTCATCCACCGCCCCGCCCCCGGCCAGCACCAGTTGACAGTCCACATGCTCCTTGGCAAGCTTGTACGCTTCGATTACGCCCAGCGGATCCTTCAGGTAGTCGAACCTCGAGATCTGGCAGACGATCGGCCTATTCTGGTCGATCCCGTACTTTTGAAAAACCGAATCAATAAATTCCTGGGGCAGGTCCTTGTTCTTGTCGCTGAGCGGATCGATCGAAGGCGAGATTAAGGCCTGGCGAATGGGCAAGCTTCTGGCGAACGCAGGAGCTGAAAACACGGCCGCATCATACATTTCAATAAATCCTTTTAAAAACTCCCACAGCTTTTGATCCGGAGCGGTGAAATCGATGTGGCAGCGCCAGATCCATTTGCCTCCGACCCGGGGTCTTTCGCGGATCAAGCCGATGGGCTGCGGGTCATGGATGAAATGGATATCGTAGTTCAAATCCATGGCCGCGACATTCCGTTCATTGGTCTCCAAAAAATATTCCAGGTCCTCGGCAGTGATGGTTTCGTTCACCCCGTGCAGGGCATTGTGCATTTTCTTGGTAATGGCGAAGAACCGTTCGTCGCCGCGGATCACGTCCCAGCGGGCGTCGACACCCAATTCCTGCAGCAGGGGCAGCATACGGTTCAGGATCTCCGCCACGCCGCCGCCGACCGCGGTGGAATTGATGTTCTGGATCCTTTTCCCCTGCAGGTGCTTGGACAGAACCAAGAGCTCATCAATCACGCTTTGCCCGATGATATCGGTATAATCTTTAATTTGCAGCATGTTTCTCCACGATTTGGATGATTTTTTTTCGCAGGCCCTCGAGGGTGATGGTATACGGGTCCAGCTTGGCGATCTCGGCGGCGAGCTGGCGGCGGCCGTTGGCTTCGAACCAGAGGGAAAAATCATTGCCTACCTGGCCCAGTCGCAGCCGGGACTCGAATATATGGTAGTACAGCGAGTTGGTGCTGATGGTGCGTAGCGCTTGGATGAATTCCGCAGTGTCGGCCGCCTGATGGTCGGTCGCAAAAACAAAGGTCCGGCAGGACATAAAGTGGAATTCTTCGCCTTCCTGGCAAAAGGCCATCTTATCGGATTTTCGCTGCAAGTACTTTTCGATGATGCCGCTTAAGGCATCGCGCAAGTCGTTGATCCTGACAAACCGGATCGTATCGACGCTGGCCAGCTGCTCGCCCAGGTCATTCAGCCTCAGGGTATTGCTGATCCAGAAAGCGAAATCATTGGGCGGCTCGGGGCAAAGATAATTGTGCTGCTGCAGAAAGCGGTGCGTATGGTGATAGATGGAAGAGCCCGGCACCTGGCGGATCTGCTCGAGCAGGTCGGGCACATTGCTCACCCTGATTCCCAGAATTTCCACCAGGTTTAAACGCGTTTTAAAGTAAAACAGGGACACGCCTTACCTCCTTTTTTTCATCTCTTCGAGAATATGCCCCGCCCAGCGAAAGACATTGTTGCGCTCGACATTGTTGCGCATGGCGATCATACAACGTTTTCTTTCAGCGGCTGGCATTTCCAGGCCGTTGCGGATTTGATCGGCGAACTGATCGACTGCCAGCGGATTGACCATCAACGCTTCGGGCAACTCTCTGGCTGCCCCGGTAAACTGGCTGAGCAGCAAAACGCCGTCATGGTCGACCCGCGCCGCGACGAACTCCTTGGCCACCAGGTTCATCCCGTCATGGATCGAACTCACGATGCACAGCTCAGCTGCCCGGAAATACGCCACCACCTCGCCCAGCGACAAATGGATCTTTTTCATGATGATCGGCTGCCAGTCCTTGATCCTCCATTTGTCATTGATCTCGAGCATGACATGATAGACGGCATCATTGTATTCCCGGTATCTGGGAATATGGATCCGTGAGATCGGGCCCAACTGCATAAAAACGAATTTTCCGATGTAGGCAGGACATTTTTCCAAAAAGCGGTCGATGGCGGCGAACCGCTCGATGATGCCCTTGGTATAGTCGATGCGGTCGACACCCACGCCAAGCAACTTGCCGCGCACATGAAAATCGCTGCGGATTTCAGCCACTCGCCGATCGGTTTCCTTGCTGCGGGCGATCTCTGTAATCGCATCAAAATCAATGCTGATAGGAAAGGCTCTGATCAGGCTTTCCCGCCCATGCCGTGTTACCGAGAACCTTTCATGGTTGACAATGGCCTCGATGTTATGATTGATGGTGTCCAGGAAATTCAGGCAATGGTAGCGCAGATGGAAGCCCAGGATATCATTTCCCAGAAGGCCGTCCAGGATCTCGTTACCGTGGGGGCAAACGCGGAATGCCTCACGGTTGGGCCAGGGGATGTGCCAGAATTGGGCCACCACGACATCGGGACGCTTTGCTTTGATCATGCGGGGGAGCATAGCAAAATGATAATCCTGAATGAAAACAAACCCGGGTTTTCCGTGCAGCTCCTGGAGCACGGCTTCGCAGAATTTTTCATTGACGTGGCAGTACATCTCCCAGTCTTTTTCCCGGAACGTCGGCCGGGAATATACTATATGGCTAAGAGGCCATAGCCCTTCATTGGCATATCCGTAATAGAAGCCTTCCTCTTCCTCCTTGGAAAGCCAAATCCGGCGCAGTGTGTATTTCGGGTCAGCGGGGGGAACAGCAATATGATCTTGCTCATCCACGACGTCCCGATCGGCCTCGCCGGAGCCGTGGGCGATCCAGACGCCGCCGCAAGCGGTCATGATGGGCATGATGGCGGTTGCCATGCCGCTGGCCGGCGTGATATATTCGATTCCCTGGTTGGAATAGGAGTGGATATAGGGTTCACGGGATGACACCACGACAAAATGATGGTTGGCGATCATTTTCTTGGTGAAATTCTTCAGAATCTCCTTGTTCCAGTTCATGAATTTTTCTTTTTGCCGGGGAATAATGGAAAAATCGCCATCCCACATCCGATCTCCGGGCAACGTTCTTTTCCCAGACCAAGCAAACCATTCATCACCACCTCCATGATTACGCCAAAATCATGCGCATGGCATGATCAGCGTATTAACGGATGGCGGCCCGACCACCCCGACGTGCCCTGCGGCAGCAAAAGTCCATGCCACCGCACCCATTTTCCGATGCTGGCTATCATGATACTTGCCACGAAAAAAAAGTCAACCCGAGCTGTTCGTGGCCGAACCCTGGCGGCGATCAGCGCTCAGCAATATTCAGCCATTTAAAATCGCGGCCTGGGCGCGGATCAGGTCGTGGAGCGTGACGATTCCCCTAACGGCCTTCGTATCCCTATCCACGACGATCAGCACATAGGCGGAGGATTCCAGAAATTTCTTGCCGATCTCGCGCACCGTCTGCTCGGGATAGCAAAAGGCGGCCTTCAGGACCTCGGGAGGGCCGCCGCTGAGCCCGGCCTTCTCCATGGCCTGCCGGGTCACGATTCCCCTTACCTTGCCCTTCTCCAGCAGCGGAAAGCTGTTAAAGGGAAAGTGGTCCAGCTTCTCGCGCATCTCGTCCCCGCCGAGGCTGCCCAGCATGACCGGAGCCGGGTTGGCGATGGCCGAGACCGGCAGGTTCTGCCAGCCCTGCAAATCGACCGGGGGATGGATCTTGTGCAGCTCGTGGCCATCCTGCACCAGCAGGGCATCGTAGAAATTAAGCTTGCCCGCATAGCGCGCCGCCCACTGGCTGATGATCGTTCCCAGCAGCAGGCTGGGCACCAGGGTGAACTGGTGCGTCATCTCGAAGACGATCAGCATCGAGGTCAGCGGCGCCCGGACGGCTGCCCCCAGGCAGGCGCTCATACCCACGACACCCAGCACGATCTGGTCGGCGGGGGTGAGGGGAATCCATAGCCGTGCCAGCCCACCCAGGAAATAGCCGGCCATGCCGCCGACGAACAGCAGGGGGGCGAAGATGCCGCCGCAGCCGCCGAAACTGTAGCCAATAATCATGGCCAGCAGCTTGGCCACGACCATAACGCCGGCGACCTTCCATTCGAAGTGATTGCCCAGGGCGCTGGAAAGATCCTGGTAGCCCAGCCCGAAGACGCCGATCTTGCCTACGGCGAGGAACACCGTGCAGCCGATGACCCAGGTCAGCAGGCCGCCCAGGACGGGCATCAACCAGGCGGGGATGCGCTTCTGCTTGCGCAGGCGCAGGCGCCAGCGCAGGGTAGCGCGCTGAAAGACGACGCCGGCCAGGGCGGCGGCCAGGGCGACCACGGGAACGATTAGGTAATGAAGCCAGGAAATGTTCTCGATGGGGGGGAGGACGAATGCAGGTTGGCGGCCGATCAGGGCATAAACGACGAAGGCACCGATCACCGAGGAGAGGACGACGCGGCCGAGATAGCGGTTGTTCAGGTCGCCGACAATCTCCTCGATTACGAAGGCGATGGCGGCAAGCGGGGCGTTGAAGGCTGCGGCCAGCCCGGCCGAGGCGCCGATGACCGCCGCACCCCTCCGTCCCCGCAGGGGCGTGCCGAACATGGCGTCGGCATTGGCGGCGACGCCGCTGCCGATGAACACCGAGGGGCCTTCGCGGCCGAGGCTGTTGCCGCCGCCGATGCTTAATACGCCGGCCACGAACTTCACCAGGACCGGCCGGATCTTCATGTAGCCGAGATCCTTCCAGTAGGCCGATTTGACCTGGGGGATGCCGCTGCCGGCCGCCTCGGGGCTGAATACGTTGAGCAGGAATCCCACGGCAGCGGAAGTGACGACGATGGTCAGCAGGCTGGAAAGAATGAAGGCCCGCGGCGAGCCCGCGGCGAAGCTCAGGAAGGTCCGCGAATACACAAGGTTGACCATCCACATGAACAGGACGGAGGAGAGCCCGGCCAGCAGGCCCAGCGTTCCCGTCTGGATGGCAATGCCGATATTATCGGGAACTTTTCTCGGAAAATGGCCGCTGATAAACTTCTTTACTGCATTCTTCAATACATCTGCCCCTGCCTTGTAGATTTCGCGGGAGAAGGGATCGATTCTCGCGTTGAGTAGAATTGATTATACATAAAAATGCCCGGCTTGCCAACCGGCGCCGGGGCGGAGCAGGCTTCTCCCCGAACCTCTTTGCTCCGGCGGATAGTTCGGCCTCGGCGAAACTCTTGACCGCAAGCGCTTTTCATCTTATAATATCGGCTCTGGGCGATTAACTCAGCGGCTAGAGTATTACCTTCACACGGTAGGAGTCGCAGGTTCGAATCCTGCATCGCCCATTGTTTCCATCATGAAGCCATCTCTTTTTCACCCACGGCAGTTCGCCCTGCCCCCCTCCCTGGTCCTGGTGCCGCATTTTTCGCAAGGCCCCCTGCTCGCCGAGCTGCAGCAGCGGGCCGAGCGCCGGCACTCCCTGCTCCATTCCTCGCTGCTGGTTTTCGCCGACCATGCCGTCATCAGCGGCTTTCTCGGCTACCCGCACCTGTTCACCTTGCTGGGGCTGGTCGGCAGCCTGGAGGAAAAGGAAATCTTTTTCCTGGGGTCGGCCGGGGCGCTGGCCCCGCGCTTCCGCGCCCCCGCGGCGGTGCAGGTCAGGGACGTCATCCCCAGTTCGATCTTCAAGCGCTTTTCCCGCTCCACCCTGCCGCTCAAGACCTTCGCCGACCGCTCCTTCCCCGCCGTGCGCGGCGTGAGCGTGGATGTGATCCAGCGCGAGACGCCGGCGTGGCTGGCGGCGCAGCGCGCCCGCCGCGCCGACATCGTGGAGATGGAGCTGTTCCCGCTGCGCTGGTTCCTGGGCCGCCCGTTCCACGCCCTGGTCGTGCTCAGCGACCGCGTCGAGGCGACGGGGATCCGCCCCTTCGCTGCCAGGGAAAAATTCGCCGCCGAGTTCCACCGCGCCTTCCAGGCCATCGCGAAGCATATCGCAAAATGAAAAAAGTCATTCTCGCCCACCGCTACCACGACGACGCCGTTGAGCGCCTGCGCCGCGAATTCCAGCTGCTGATCGCCGACGACGAGGGCGGCCTGGCCTCCTGCTGCCGGCGCCACCCCGACGCCGCCGCCCTGATCAGCTTTCTCTCCGACCCCATTGACGCCGCGGCCATCAACGCCATGCCCAAGCTGAAGGTCATCGCCAATTTCGCCGTCGGCTACAACAACATCGACGTCGGCCGTGCCCTGGAGCGCAACGTGCTGGTCACCCACACTCCAGACGTCCTGACCAACGCCACCGCCGACCTGGCCATGGCCCTGATTCTCGCCGTGGCGCGGCGCCTGGTCGAGGGCGACGCCTTGGTCCGCTCCGGCGGCTTCAGCGGCTGGCAGGCCGGCCTGCTGCTGGGCAAGGAGCTGAACGGCGCCATCCTGGGCATCGTGGGCATGGGGCGTATCGGCCTGGCCGTGGCCCTGCGCGCTCGCGCCCACGGCATGAAGGTCTTCTTTTATTCGCGCGGCGCCAAGCCGGGCATCGAGGAAAAGTACGGCTTCGCCCGCGTCACATTCCTGGAGCTGATCCGCAGCGCCGACGTCGTCTCGCTGCACCTGCCCTATTCGCCGAGCGTGCGCCACCTGTTCGGCCGCGACGTCTTCGCCCTGATGAAAAAGGACGCCATCTTCATCAACACCGCCCGCGGACCGCTGATGGACGAGGAAGCCCTGGCCGCGGCCCTCGAGAAGCGCGAGCTCTTCGGCGCCGGCCTTGACGTCTACGAGAACGAGCCGGCCGTCAGCGAAAAATTGCGCAGCCTGGCGAACGTGGTGCTCCTGCCGCACCTGGGCAGCGCCACCCGGCAAACGCGGCGGCAGATGGCGCTGATGACCGTCGAGGCCGTGCGCCAGGCGCTGGCCGGCAAGCGGCCCCGGCATCTCATACCCGAGTGGAAAGAGAAATTAAGAAATAGAAAGAGCTTCGTGACGCGTAACGAGTGACATGTGGCGCGAAAAGACGCTATTCCCAGATTCCGAATAAATCTAAAGTTTCAAACCTCACGAATCCAAAACACTAACACTTTCTGTTGACCGCGCTGGAAAATCACCGGCCTTGGGCTTATAATCCCTCCATGTCAAAATCGGCGCTGCCAGGCCAGGATTTCACGCACGACACGAATGGTGCCTCCAGGGGGCTCACCATCATCGTGCTCACCCGCGATCGCCGCGAACTGCTGCGCGGCTGCCTGGAATCGCTTTTCGCCCTGGATGACCCGGGAATGCCCCTGCATTTCGTGGTGGTCGACGACGGATCCTCCGACGGCACGGCGGAGATGGTGCGCTCGCTGACCGCTTCGCGGCCGGGGTGGCGCTACGTTTTCCAGCCGCAGCGGGGCATCGCGGCGGCACGGAACACCGGCATCCGCCACAGCTGCACGGCGCTGACGGCCATAGTCGCCGACGACTACCTGCTGCCGCCGGGCTACGCGCGCGCGATCTGCGGCTTTTTCACGGAGCAGCCGCAGGCCCGGGTGTTGCGCTTTCACGTCGTCCTGGCCGGCGGCGGTTTCCTCGGCCGGGCGCTTCACGCCTACCAGGAGGCGAGCGTGATCCGCCGCCTGCTCCCACGCGGGGAGGCGACGGGCCGCCGCGTCTCGTGGCGCCGCACCCGGCCCGGCACCGCGGTCCGCACCGACCATGACCTGGAAGCGGCGGGAGGCGCCGCCTTCCGCAGCGACGTGTTCGGGCAGATCGGCGGCTTCGACGAATCGTTCGCCCGCGGCGAGGACACGGAGTTCACCCGCCGCCTGCGCGCCGTCGGCATTGCGGTCCATTACGCGCCCGGTGTGCGCATCCGCCACCGCAACGATCCCCGCCTGGGAGCGGCGCTAAAAATCGCCTTTGCCAGCGGCCAGGCCTCCTGGCGCCTCAGCGCCGCTCCGGAGCCGAAGGCGGCGAGCATCCCCGGCCTGGCGCGGCTGGCGCTGCGCTCCGTGGCGGCCGCGCTCTACTGGTCGTGCTGGCGCGCCTGGCAAACCGGCTGGCCGGCCCGCTTCCTGGCCTACTGGCCCGTTTTGCTGCTCCTGGAAACGTCTTCGCGGGCGGGATTTTTCTGCGCCGGCCTGGGATCGCGAAAAAAACCGCGCGCCGGTTTCAGCGGGGCCGGGCCATGATCCCGGGGCTCTCCTTCCGCGCCCGTCTCGCAAACCGCGCCAGGCGGCTGGCCCGTCCGGCCAACCGCACCATCCTGCTGGAAATGGTGCGGGCCAACATCAAGGCCAGCGACTATCATTCGCTGCTGGGCGGTTTGTGGAGCCTGATCGGCACCGCGGCCATGCTGGCCTCCATGTACTTCGTGTTCAGCCGCCATTTCGGGCGCGGCATCCCGGGCTATCCGCTCTACCTGCTGACGGGCATCATCATGGTGAATTTTTTCATCACCGCCACTTCGTACCTGCTCAAGGTCATCAGCTACAACCGCGACATCGCCCTGAACTCCACCATCCCGCGCGAAAACCTCGTGCTGGCCACCATCTCGATCAACGCCTGGAAATTCGCCATCGAACTGGCGATCTGCACCGTGATCAGCCTGGCGTACGGATTTTACTCATGGAAATCCGCACTGCTGTTCGTCCCGATCCTGCTGTCATTCCTCGCCCTGGTGCTGGGGGTCGGGCTGGCCCTGTCGCTCGCCTTTTGCTTCGCGCGCGACGTGGAGCATGTCTGGGCCATCATGGCGCGCCTGTTCCTTTTCGTTACGCCGGTTTTCTACGCGCTGGAAAGCCTCTCCCCCGCCATGCGCTCGCTCATCTCCTGGCTGAACCCGCTGGCTCCGTTCCTGAAGGCCTTCCGCGCCATATTCATGGAGGGAGGTGCGCTCGCGGCGCCGCTGCTCGCCCATTGCCTCATTTCGGGCGCCGTCACGCTGTGCGCGTCGTACCTCATTTTTCTGCGCTGGGAAGGGGAGGCACTGGACCGCACATGAACGAGCCGATGGTACATGCCGACCATGCCGCCAAGCGCTACCGGGTGCTGAAGCGCCAGCGCTCCACCCTGCGGGCGCTGAAGGCGCTCTGGGGGCCGGAAAAGCTCTTCATGGAGATGTGGGCGCTGCGCGACGTTTCCTTCGCCATCCGGCGCGGGGAAAAGGTCGCGGTCATCGGCGGCAACGGCTCGGGAAAGACCACCCTGCTGCGCCTGGTGGCCGGCATCATCTCTCCCAGCGCCGGCAGCATGAAGGTGGCGATGGAGCCGCTGGCATTGTTCAAATTCTGGATCGGCCAGAACGCGGACCTGCCGGTGATCGACAACATCTACCTCTTCGGCGCCGTCTGCGGCATGAAGCGCAAGCAGACGAAACCGCTGGTGGCGAAGATACTGGATGCCGCCGACATCACGGCCCTGGGGTATGCCCCGCTGCGCGACCTTTCCCTGGGCCAGCGCCAGCGCCTGGCCCTCAGCATCGTGTTCCAGGCGCCCGCCGAATTTCTCGTTTTCGACGAGACGTTCGTCCACGTGGACCAGGCGTTCTTCCGCGAGTGCAACGCCTATTTCATCCGCCTGGCGGAATCGCCGCGCACCATGATCATGACCTCGCACGACCACGCGTTTCTCAAGAAATACTGCGGACGGGCCATCTGGCTGGAAAAAGGGCGCATCCGCATGGACGGGCCCGCTGCCGAAGTGATCGATGCCTACTGCGACGGGAAGTAGCCCCTTGGCCCGACGAGAGCGCGAGCGCGCGATGAAAACCTTCTGGAAAACCTGGCTGGGCTGCCGGCGGCACGTGCCTTCGCGAAAACTGGTCCCGGGCGCGGGACCGCGCCGGCGCACCCGGATTCTGGCAACGCTGATGGTCCGCAACGAGATCCGCTTCCTTCCCGGGCTGCTGCGCAATGTGGCGCCCCACGTCGACGGCATCATCGCCCTGGACGACGGCTCCAGCGATGGCAGCGATCTCCTGCTGGCCGCGTCGCCCATGGTGCTGGAGCTGCTGCGCAACCCGGCGGAACGTCCCCACTGGGATCAACCGGGCAATCACCGCCGTCTGGTCGAAGCCGCATTGCGCCACGGAGCCGAATGGATCATCGCCGTTGACGCCGACGAGCGGCTGGAGCGCGAATTCAGGACCCGGGCCGAGCGGGTGATCCGCAGAGGCTCCTCGATCGGCCTGACGGCTTTCGGGATCCATTTTCGCGAACTGTGGGATTCGCCGCACGCCTTCCGCGTCGACGGCATCTGGGGGCGGAAAACCCAGCCGCGCTTCTTCCGGGCACTGGCCGACCACCAGTTCGATGAACGCCCTATCCATGGCGCCAAGGCCCCGTTGCAGGGGAAATTCCGCGGCTCCTTCCCCATCGCCGATCTCATCGTCTACCATTTGCGCATGGTTCAGCGCCAGGATCGGGAAGCCCGCCGCCGGCGCAATGAGCAGTTCGATCCCCAGGCCCGTTACCAACCTGGAATAGGCTATGCCTATCTCACAGACGAGACGGGTCTGCGCCTGTGTCCCGTTCCCCGGAAACGGGGATACGAGGAGTGAACGGAGGCCTGAGCGTACGCTCTGCTTCCGGCGCCCGCCTCACGGGTTTTCATGCCCGGAAGGAACATTGGATCCCGGCAAGGCCGCCCCGGCATCGGGGTGCCGCGATGAAGACAGGATCGCCTGCTGAAAGATATCCTTGATGGCAGGCGCTATCCTGGCAGCGTCATGATCAGCGCGGGCCAGTGTGCGGAGTGCCGCGCTGCCCGCTGCCGTTGCGGACAGCCGCCGCAGTTCCCGCAGCAGGTTGTCGCTGGAAGTGACCACACCAGCCCCGCGCCCTGAAAAATTCGCTTTTTGCAGGCTGAAGAAATTCGACTCCGTGACCAGCCCCCCAATCTCCTCATTGCCCAAGACCAGGACCGGCCGGCCGGCGGCGATGGCCTCCAGCACGCAGCGCCCCACCCCCAGCACGGCAGCGGCCTTGCGCATGTGCGGCGCCGGATCTTCCGCCCAGCCCTCGACGACGATCGCCTCCCGGCCCAGGCGATCATTGATCATCCGCGCTTTCTTCATGACCGCGGCGCATTGGCGGCCGTCGCCCAGGATACGCAACCGGGGCTGCGACCGGTCGGAAGCGATCAGAGCCATGGCGCCCATGGCGGCTTCCACCGCCGCGCGCTTGTCCTGGTCAAGACGCGAGAGGTAGAGAAGGTCGAGCCCGTTGCCTGGGCTCCCCGCCCCGGGGGCGAAATGCGAAAAATCGATGGCGTTGCGCAGGACGACGACGCGCTCCGCCGGGAAGCGCACCCGGCTGGCAAAGAAAGCGGCGCTCTCCTCGGAGACCGGAAGCACGCGGGAGACGCGGCGGAACAGCAGGTTCTTCCCCACCCGCGGCAGCTCGCGACGGCTTACGCCGTGGATGGTGTAAACCAGCGGGACCTTGCGCAGCCAGCTCAGGATCGCCCCCAGCAACAAGGTCTTTCCGTGGTTCACGTGCAGCAGGTCGATCTTTTCCCGGCGCATGATGCGGTTCAGGCGCAGGACGGTGAACGGGAAGAAAAAGTAGATGACACGGAAATGGGTCAGGGCGCAATAGAACGTGTAGCCCAGCGCCCGGAGCTTGGCAGCGGCGCCCGCTCTGGCGAAGGGGTTCTTGGGCACGACGATCACCAGGCGCACGCCCAGGGGGGCGAGATACCTGCCTTCGCTCAGCACCTTGGACGTCAGGCCGTCGCGGTCAAAATAGTTGCCGATCACCAGGACGTTCATGGCGCCGGGACAGGGCATGGGCGGGCCGGAATCAATCCCGGCGGCCACTTGCGGTCTCCAGGTACATGCGCCGGGCGGCGATGCGACACCGGCGCAGTCGGCGCTCGTCCGTGAGATAGTCGTAACCGATGCCCGGCTGCCAGATGGCGTCGGGATCCAGTGCCTTGTAGCGGTCGCGCCGGGCCGCGCGATCCTCGGGGCGCTGGGAGCGCAGGTGATAGATCTCCAGGTCGGCGCCGATGTAATGTCCGGCAACGCGGGCCTGCAGCGGCGCCTTCTCGGCATGCAGCGGCCGGCAATCGAAGCGGTGGTCGGCCAGGGCAGCGAACAGCCGCGGCACTCGTTTCCGGCCCCACAAGCCGTCACAGCGGTACATGTCGACCGCATCCCAGAGTTCGCGCAGTTTCACGGTGAAGGCGGCCAGACCGAACCGCCGCCCGCGGCGGATGACCCGCTCGGCACGCTCGCGGAATTGGCACTCCAATCGCTCGTCGGCATCCAGGGCGATGATCCATTCGGCCCCGTGGCGCAGCGCGGTCTTGTGCAGATTCTTGAAATTACCCACTTCATCCCAGAACGGCCTGCCGGCAGGGACGCGCAGCACTTCCAGGACGGATGGGTTCGCCTGCAGCAGGTCGGGGCTGCCGTCGGTCGAGCCGTCATCAAGGGCCACGATGCCGTCGACATGCGGAGCCACGTTGGCCAGGAATCCCGGCAGGAAGGCCATCTCGTTATGCACCGCGACCACCGCGAGCAGCCGCACGCAGCGCGCGCCGGGCATGCCGCTCCCCGAAGGAATCGCCAGAACAGTGCCAAGCAGCCAGTCGCGCAGCCTGCGCAAAATCGCAACCAGGACCCTGTCAGGCCGACTGGCCGGGGCAACCACGACCATGTTGTCCGTGTTCGCTCCCCAATCGTCGCGGTCACGTATGCAAACGGCTGTAGCCATGCCCCCTCGCTGAAGCCGGAAATGGTGGATTTTCTCACGGGGAAAAACGTTTTTTCCCGGATCGATTCTAGGGTTGAATGGCCGGGAAGTCAAGCAAAAGCCGGGCAGTTGGAAATTTCCCCGGCAGCGCCTATAATCCTCGCATGCCAGCGTCAGCAAAACTCGGCCAGAACTTCCTGCACGACAAGAACATCGCCGCCAAAATCATCAACGCCTTTCTGCCGCAGACGGGATTGGTTTTAGAGATTGGGTCCGGCCCGGGGATCCTCAGCGCGTTGCTGCTGCAGAATGTCCCCGACGAGCGGGTTACATTGGTGGAGATCGACCGCTTCCTCGCCAATGCGCTGCGCGAGCGCTTTGGCGACGGTCCGCGGATCATCCAGGAAAACATCCTGGAGATCGACCTGGCGGCGCTCTACGGCGCAGAACGTGTCGCCGTGATCGGCAACCTGCCCTACCACATCTCCAAGGAACTGATCGACTGGTCGATCGCCCAGCACGGCCGGATCAGCGCCGCGGTGCTGATGCTGCAGAAGGATTTCGTCGACAAGATCCTCGCCGTGCCGGGGGGCAAAAAATACAACGCCCAGTCGGTGCTGTTCCAGCTGCTTTTTCAGGTGCGCCGCTGCTTTCATGTCTCGGCCGGCGCCTTCACTCCGGCACCGCGCATCATGTCCACCGTGATCGCCGCGCGGCCCGCGGACTTCTCGCACGCGTCCGCGGCGGATGAATTCTACCGGTTCGTAAAATGGTGCTTCGCCGAGCGCCGCAAGACCCTGGGCAACAACCTGGCGCCCCACATCGCCAAAGACGCCCTGGCCGCCGCGTTTGCCGCCTGCGGATTGCCCGTCAGCGCCCGCGCCGAGCAGCTGGCGCCGGAACGCTTCGTCGCGCTATGGCAGGCGGCGCGCCCGGCCAGCGGAGTAAGCAAAAAATGAAACGACGCCTGCTGCTCGCCGCCCTGATACTGGCCGCCGGTCTGCGCGCTCCCCTGCCGGGAGTGGAGACGGAATTCAGCAGCCAATGGAGCGGCTGGCTGTCGCTGAACGATGGCTTGCCTTCGACGCCCCGCTTCGGCCTGCGCTGGCAGCCGGCCGTGTCGCTGGCCAGGGAGATCGGCAGCGGCTGGAAGCTCGACAGCGAATTTTCCCTGGCCGCCGCCGCGTCCGGATCGGCCCCCGCCTGGAGCGACCCGGCCCTCGACGGCGAGTTCCGGCCCTACCGGCTGTGGCTGCGCCTCTCCACGCAGCGCTTTGAAGCGCGCCTGGGACTGCAGAAGCTCAACTTCGGCTCGGCAACGGTCTTTCGCCCCCTGATGTGGTTCGACAGCATCGACCCGCGCGACCCGCTGCAACTCACCGACGGCGCCTGGGGGCTGCTGCTGCGCTATTATTTCAGAAACAACGCCAACGCCTGGCTGTGGGGGCTGTACGGCAACAACGATCGCAAGGGTTGGGAGACGCTGCCCACGGCGCGGCGCACCCCTGAATTCGGCGGCCGCTTCCAGGTGCCCATTTTCTCCGGGGAAGCGGCGGCCACGGTCCACTTCCGCCGCATTGCCATCACGGGCGATCCAGCCGGCCCGGCGGCCGGAGAGAGCCGCTTCGCCCTGGACGGCAAATGGGACGTCGGCGTCGGGCTCTGGGTCGAGGGCGCATTCGTCCATCAGGACCGCCCGATCCTTAATGTTCCCCTCGCGGGCACCTCGCCCTTGTCCTGGCAGCGCTCGCTGGCCGCGGGAGTCGATTATACCTTTGCCCTGGGCAACGGCCTTTACCTGCTGGCGGAGCAGTTCTTTTCCCAGGCGGTCGCGACGCCGCTGGCGACAGCGGGCGGCGGCCTCACTTTCTCAGGCCTGCTCGCCCGCTACCCGCTGGGGCTGCTGGACAGCCTCAGCGCGATCGTTTATTTCGACTGGCGCGGCCAAAAGGCATATAATTTCGTCAGCTGGCAGCGGACCACCGATCACTGGCAGTTCCACGTGATGGTTTTCTGGAACCCCGGACAGGCCGCCGGTCCGCAGAACCTGTCCACCGCCGGCATGTTCGTCGGCAGGGGCGTGCAGCTGCTGGCGGTATGGAACTTATGATACAAGGCAACGGAGGCGAAAATGGCCGCTGAACAACTGATCCGAACCGAAAATCTGGTCAAGATCTTCCCCATGGGCTCAGCGCAGGTCACGGCGCTGAACCAGGTGACCCTGAGCTTCAAGACCGGGGAATTTGCCGGGCTGGTCGGTCCCAGCGGCTCGGGCAAGACCACCTTCTTGAACATCGTCGGCACCCTGGACGTTCCCACCTCGGGCAGCGCCGACGTGCTGGGCCGCAAGGTGGAGACCCTCTCGCACCGCGAGTCCGCCTGGCTGCGCAACCGCTCCATCGGCTTCATATTCCAGACCTTCAACCTGCTGCCGGTCTATACCGCCTACGAGAACGTTGAGTTCCCGCTGTTGCTGCTGAAAACATCCGCGCCGCAGCGCAAGAAAATGGTCATGGACGCCCTGGAATGGGTGGGACTGGCTGACCGGGCCAATTCGCGGCCGTCGCAGCTGTCGGGCGGCGAAAGCCAGCGCGTGGCCATCGCCCGGGCCATGGTCAAGCGCCCGCCGCTGCTGCTGGCCGATGAGCCCACCGCCAACCTGGACGCCGAGAACTCCCACCATATCCTCAAGACCATGGAAAAGTTGAACCGCCAGTTGGCCACCTCTTTCCTGTTCGCCACCCACGACGAAAAAGTGATCGGCTACCTGCGGCGCAAGATCACCCTGGTCGACGGCCGGGTCGCCCGGGACGAGAGCTGCGGCCCGCAGAACAAGCCGGGGACGGAGCCATGCTGACCCTGCGCCTGGCCCTGCGCAACGTGCTGGGCACCGGCATCCGCGCCTGGCTCAACGCCCTTATCATCTCCATCGCCCTGGTGGTCGCGACCTGGAACCAGGGGCTGGTCTCAGGCATGGACGAGCAGGCCGCCCGGGCCGCCCAGGCCATCGAGTTCGGCGGCGGCCAGTATTGGCAGGAAAAATACGACCCCTACGACCCGTTGACCCTGGAGGAGGCTCACGCGCCGCTGCCCCCGGCCCTGCAGACAATGGTCGCCAACAGCCGGGCCGCTGCCGTGCTGATCCTGCAGGGGAGCATCTACCCGCGCGGCCGCATGCGCTCCATCCTGCTCAAGGGCATCGACCCCGGGCAGCGCGTCCTGGATTTCCCGACCGCGGAAATGGCCGCTGCCGGCAACGATCTGCCGGCCCTCATCGGCGGCCGTTTCGCCAAGGCAGCCGGGCTCGCCACAGGTGACGCGATCACGCTGCGCTGGCGCGAGCCGGGCGGGGCGTTCAACGCCCAGGATGCCCGAGTCGCCCACGTCATGAAGACGACGGTCGCCGCCATCGACAGCAACCAGGCCTGGCTGCCGCTGGACCGGCTGCAGGCCATGGCGCGCTTGCCGCACGAAGCCACCTTGGTGGTCCTGGCCCGCGGCACGAAGCCCCCGGGAGCGCTGCCGGGCTGGACTTTCCGCGACGTCGACTACCTGCTGCGCGATCTGCGCGAACTGGTCAAGGCCAAGAGCTATGGCCGCACGGTCTTCCTGATCATTTTCCTTTCGCTGGGCATGCTGGCTATCTTCGACACCCAGGTACTGGCCATCTTTCGCCGCCGCCGCGAGATCGGCACCCTGGTCGCCCTGGGCTTCACCCGCGGACAGGTTGTCCGGCTCTTTACCCTGGAAGGCGCCCTGCACGGGGTCCTGGCCGTCATCCTGGGGATGCTGTACGGCCTGCCGCTGCTGTGGCTGCAGGCCCGGGTCGGATTCCCCGTACCCGCCGGCACCGAGGACATGGGAATTTCCATCGGCGAAAGGATCTACCCGGCCTACAGTGTCGGGCTCATCCTGGGCATCGTCCTGGTCTCCATGCTGGTGACGACCTTGGTCAGCCTGCTGCCCACGCGGCGTATTGCCCGCCTCAAGCCCACCGACGCCCTGCGCGGGAGGCTGTCATGATCCGCTTCCTCTGCCTGGGATTATGGCGCGACCGCTCGCGCAGCCTGTTCCCGCTGCTCACGGTCGTGTTCGGCGTCATGCTGACAGTGGTCATGTTCGCCTGGATCAAGGGCTTCGCGGTCGGCTTCCTGGGAACCAGCGCCCGCCTGGGCTCGGGGCACGTGGCGGTCATGAGCAGGGCCTACGCGGACGAGCGAGACCAGCTGCCAAACGACGCGGCCCTGACCGGGACCGCCGAACTCATGGAGCGCCTGCGCCGGGATTTTCCCGCCTTCTCATGGACGCCGCGCATCCGCTTCGCCGGACTGCTCGACGTGCCCGACGCGAACGGCGAGACCCGGGCCCAGGGCCCGGTGGGCGGCCTGGCCGTCGACCTGTTTTCCGGCGCTTCGCCGGAACCGGGCATCCTCGACCTGGAGCCGGCGCTGGTCAGGGGCGCCCTGCCGCGCAAGCCGGGGGAGGTCCTGCTGGCGGACGAGTTCGCCGCCAACCTGGGGATCGGGCCCGGCGCCACTGCCACCCTGATCGCCAGCACCATGCATGGCGGCATGGCCACGAAGAACTTCATCGTCGCCGGCACCTTCCGTTTCGGCGCGCCGGCCATGGACCGCGGCATGATGATCGTGGACCTCGCCGACGCCCGCGCCGCGCTGGACATGGACGACGCCGCCGCCGAGATCGTCGGCTTCTTTCGTGCCGGCTTTTACGATCGCGAAATGGCCGAAGCCGAGGCGCGGCGCTTCAACGGTCTTTTCGCGGCAGTGGAGGATCCCTTCGCACCGCGCATGGAGACCCTGATCGCCATGAGCGGCATGGGCCAGATGCTGGGCTGGGTGGATGCCATGCTGGGCATCATCGTGGTCGTTTTTCTAGTCGCCATGTTCATCGTGCTGTGGAACGCCGGCCTCATGGGCAACATCCGCCGCTACGGCGAGATCGGCGTGCGCCTGGCCATGGGCGAAACCAAGGGGCAGGTATACCGCTCGCTGATCGCCGAGGCGGCGGTCATCGGCCTGGTCGGCTCCTTTGTCGGCACGGTCCTGGGGCTGGCCCTGGCCTTCTATGTGCAGGAGCACGGCCTGGACTTCAGCGCCATGATGAGGAACGCCTCCATGCTGATGTCGACGCGATTTCACGCCCGGGTGACCGGCAGCGACCTACGTCATCGGGTTCCTGCCGGGCCTGGCCGCCACCGTGCTCGGCGCGGCTACGGCGGGCCGGGCCATCTTCAAGCGGCAGACGTCGCGGCTGCTCAAGGAGTTGGAAACATGAAGCAACAGGCAGCGTTCGTCATCCCGTTCATGGTCTTGGTCCTGGCCGGCGGCGGACTCTCGGCCGGGGCCGCCGTGGAAAGCCCCGACGACATCCTGAGAAAGATCGACGAGAACCGGGCCGCCGGCAGCAAGGTGATTCTCTCGGAGATGATCATCCACGGCCGCCGCGGCAGCCGCACTGTCCGTATCAGGTCCTGGATCCGCGGGACGGAGAAGTCGTTCTCCGAGTACCTCGATCCCGCCACGCGAACGGGGAACGAAGATGCTGAAGCTGGGCGACCAGTTATGGACCTATTACCCCGGCAGTGATCGCATCATCCTCATCGCCGGCCACATGCTGCGCCAGTCGGTCATGGGCTCCGACCTCTCCTACGAGGACATGATGGAGGACCCGACCCTGCTGGGCAACCACGCGGCCGCGCTCAGCGGCGAGGAGACGCTCCTGGGCCGGCCGTGCCGCATCCTCGACCTGGAGGCGAAGAAAGCCGACGCCGCCTATCCCAGGCGGCGGCTGTGGGTGGACCGCGAGCGCTTCACCGTCCTGAAGGAGGAGCTGTTCGCCCGCGGCGGCAAGCTGCTCAAGACCACCACGGTGGAGAGCGTGCGCCGCTTCGACGGCCGCTGGGTGCCCGATCGCGCCCGCTTCAAGGACGCGATGAAGGAAGGCCGGGGGACCGAATTCGTCATCCATGAGATCGAGTTCGACGCCGCCATTCCCGACGCCGTTTTCTCCAAGGCGGCGCTGAAGCAATAGCCCGCTGCGGCGACCCGGGATTTTATGCTATAATGCGGACTGCAAATACAACGGAGAACTGACAGCCCATGATCAGCAACGAAATCTGGATACTGGCCGGGACGGCGATGGCGCTGGGCTTCTTTCACACCCTGATCGGCCCCGACCACTACCTGCCCTTCATCGCCATGGCCAAGGCCCGGCAATGGCCGCTGCGAAAAACCCTGACCATCGCTTTTTTCTCAGGCCTGGGCCACGTCATGAGCTCCGTGCTGCTGGGCTTCATCGGCCTGGCCCTGGGCCTGGCCGTCAACCGGCTCGAGGCCAGCGAATCCTGGCGCGGCAACGCCGCCGCCTGGCTGTTCATCGGCTTCGGCTTCGCCTATCTCATCTGGGGGCTGCACCGGGCCTTCAAGAACCGCCCCCATAATCACGCCCACGCCCATGCCGACGGCGCGGTCCACGACCACCTGCACCAGCACGAGAGCGAACACGTTCATGTTCACGAACGCAAGGCGAAAGCCAACATCACGCCCTGGATACTCTTCACCCTCTTCGTTTTCGGCCCCTGCGAGCCGCTGATCCCGCTGATCATGTACCCGGCGGCCAAGCACAGCATGGCCGGCGTCGTCCTCGTCGCCGCGGTCTTCGCCGTAGCCACCATCGCCACCATGCTGGCCATCATCTCCCTCTCCTCCTGGGGCCTGAGCTTCGTGCGCCTGGGGCGCCTGGAGCGCTACGCCCACGCCATGGCCGGCGCCACCATATTCCTTTCAGGGCTGGCAGTTCAGTTTTTAGGACTATAACGCCCTTTGTGAAAAGTGAGTAGTGAAAAGTGAAAGGTAAGAACCCGGAGCAATACTCCTCGGGTTTTAACTTTTTACTTTTTACTTTTCACTTTTCACTTAGGTAATGAGTGAGCGAATCATGAAGCTGACCGCAAAGGAAATCATTGAAGACCTGGAACTCGTGCGCACCAAGTCCCCCCTGGTGCACAACATCACCAACTACGTGGTCATGAACTCGACGGCCAATGCCCTGCTGGCCGTCGGCGCCTCGCCGGTCATGGCCCACGCCGGCGAGGAGGTCGAGGACATGGTCGGCATCGCCACGGCGCTGGTCATCAACATCGGCACCTTGAGCGGCCACTGGGTGGAAGCGATGTTCAAGGCCGCACGCCGGGCCAAAAACAAAGGCATCCCCATCGTGCTCGACCCCGTCGGCGCCGGCGCCACCCCCTACCGCACGCGAACGGTCCGCGAGCTGATCCAAACCGTGCCACCGGCCATCGTGCGCGGCAACGCCTCGGAGATCATGGCCATGGTTGACGATTCGGCAAAAACCAGGGGCGTTGACAGCGCTTCCGCCACCGAAGCCGCCATGGACAGCGCCCGTCACCTGAGCCAGCAGCTGGGCGGCGTGGTATGCGTCAGCGGCGAAACCGATACCATCATTCACAAGGATAAAATGGTTTTGATCAGGAACGGCCACGCGCTGATGCCGAAGGTCACCGGACTGGGCTGCACGGCCACGGCGCTGTGCGGCGCCTTCGCCGCCGTCGAGCCCGACTTTTTCAGGGCCACTGCCGCCGCCATGGCCGTGATGGGCATTGCCGGCGAGATCGCCGCCGAAAAATCGTCCGGGCCCGGCAGCCTGCAGGTGCAGTTCCTGGATGCGCTGTACAACCTGGACGGCAGCGAGATTGAAAAGAGGTTGAAGATTTCATAAGGAATTGGGCAGGACGATCCAGCGGATCGCCCCTACGATTTGTAAATCTGATTTACCGCCACCACCCGCGCCGCCGTATCTTCCTGGAACTCGCGCACCATGGCCGGGTACTTCGCCCCGGCCGCTTTCATGGCGGCCATGTTGCCCAGGTTGACGCCGCCGATGGCCACGACGGGGACGGCGGCGGCGGCGGCGATGCGGCTCAGGCCGTCCAGGCCCACCAGCGGGTAGCCTTCCTTGGTCGGCGTGGCGATGACGGCGCCCACCCCCAGGTAATCGGCCCCGCGGCGCTCGGCGTCTTCGGCTTCCGCCAGCGACGAGCAGGAGATGCCGATGATCATCCCCGGTCCCAGCAGCCGGCGGGCATCGGCGATGGCGACGTCGTCCTGACCAAGGTGCACGCCGTCGGCTTCGCTGAGCATGGCGATGTCGAGCTGGTCGTTGACAATGAACAGCGTGCCGCTCTCGCGGCAGAAGCCGCGGATGCGGCGGGCCGTCTCCAGCCGCCGCACGGCGGGCGCGTCTTTTTCGCGGTACTGGACGACACGGGCGCCGCCGCGGCAGGCTTCGCGGGCCACGCGCTCGTGATCGTTGCTGGTGACAACGTAGGCGCCGCCCGGCAGGTCGCGGAAACCCAGCCGCGCCAGGAGCGGCCTGCCGGCGCGCTCGATGATGCGCGCGTGGCTCCGGAAGGCCAGCTCGGGAAGTCCGCCCAGGGGGAAATAGGCCGCGGCCAACGCGTCATCGCCCGCTTGCGGCGTTTCGCCGCCGGCGCGGACGCGGTAGCCGACGACCAGCACCTCGCCAGCCAAGGGGTTCAGGCTCATCTCCATGCCCAGCCACTCCTCCACGCGGCCACTGAGCCCGGTCTCCTCGCGCAGCTCGCGCAGGGCGCACTGTTCGGGGGTCTCGCCCGTCTCCTGGAAGCCGCCGGGCAGGCACCACTTGCCCAGCGCCGGCTCCACGGCGCGCCGCACGAGCAGCAGCTCATGGCGTTCGTTGAGCACCACGACCGCCGTCGCCGGCACCGGGTTCTCGTAGCGCCACGGCGCGGCAGGCCGGGCAGTAGTCCCGGTCCCGGTCCTCCAGGCGGCGCTTCTCCATTTTTTTTCCGCAGCGCGGGCAGAATTCTTTTCCCATGGCTCGATCCTCGCGTCAGAGTCCCATCGCGATTTTTATTTCCGTCGCAGAACCGAGTGTAAGCCAAAATTTCCCACAGCGCAAGCAGAACGGAAATTGGGCTCCCTGGCCGCTTCTGCTATAATGGCTGGCAATGGCTGAAAAAACCATCAGCGAGATCGCCAAGCTCTGCGCCGACTGCGGCACCTGCCAGTCGGCCTGCCCGGTCTACCAGGCCGAGCTCACGGAACCGAACTCGCCGCGCGGCAAGGTCAACCTGGCCAAGGCCCTGGCCGACGGCCGCCTGGCGCCCAACGCGCGCAACCGCTCCCTGCTCTACCAGTGCCTGGTCTGCGGCGGCTGCGAGCACGCCTGCCCGCAGGGGGTCGAGTTCACCCGCATGATGATCGAGCAGCGCAACCACGCCGCGGCGGGAAAGCGCATCCCCTGGCTGAAGAAGACCGCCCTGTTTTTCTACCAGGAGTTCATCCTGCGCCGGGTCCTCTGGCTGCCGCGCCTCCTGGCGCGCACGCCGCTGAAGAGAAGGCTTTCCCTGCCCGCGATGCAAAAAGCCGACCTGAAAAAGATCAGCGGCGGCGACCCGGGCAAGGAATACGACATTCTGCTCTTCCCGGGCTGCGTCTTCACCTACTTCTACCCGCAGCGCACGATCGACATCAAGACGCTCCTGGAAAAGCAGGGCTTCAGCGTCCTCTACCCGCCGGGGCTGCAATGCTGCGGCTTCCCCTATCTCTCGCAGGGCTGGGGCGAGAAGTTCGCCGCGCTGAAAAAGAAAAACGCGGCCGTGTTCAGGAAATTCCGCTTCAAGCGCATCGTCGCGCCATGCTCCACCGGCGTGCTGGCTTTCCGAAAATACTACGATCTGCCCGGGATCGAGGTATTCGAGCTGGGCGACTTCATGTTCCGCCACTGCTCCTCGGCCGCGATCGACCCGCGCTTCGCCGATCGCTTCCAGGGAGCGTTCACGTATCACGACCCCTGCCACAACCTGAAATCGCTGAAGCTGCAAAAAGAGGCGCGCCATTTCCTGGAGCAGTTCGGCGAGCGCTTTCGCGACGACGACTCCGCCTTGTGCTGCGGCTTCGGCGGCATCTTCAAGGTGGGCTTCCCATCGACTTCGAAAAAGATCCTGAATAAAAAATCGGCGCGGCTCGACGAACTGGGCGCCGCCGCCGTGGTCACCTCCTGCCCGGGATGTTACATGCAACTGAAAGAAAACCTCGACGTGTCTGTTTATTTCATTAGTGATATCTTTAAAAGACAAGTGAATAGTGAAAAGTAAAAAGTGAAATGAAACAGCAGTAAAGCGATCGTTCGTTCCATTGCCTTCACCTTTCACTTTTCACTGATCACTTTTCACAATCTTGGCATCGAGCTCAGGGTTGACAGGAATCGCCGCTTCCCCTAAAATTCAGTCATGGAAGCCAAAGACATCCCCGACGTGCAACTGAAGGAACTCATCGATACCATCCATCGCGACGGCGTGGACAAGTCCCGCCGGGAAAGCGACGCCCTGCTCCGGCAAGCCAGGGAGAAGGCCGACGGCATCGTGGCCGCCGCCCGGGAGCAGGCCGACGCGCTGCTGGCCAAGGCCCGGCAGGAACAGGAGCGGTTGGAGCACTCCGGCCGCGAGTCCCTCAAGCAGGCGTCCCGTGACCTGCTGCTGCAGGTCAGGAAGCAGCTTGAGGTCCTGTTCGCCGCGCTGCTGAAGGAGAAGACCGCCGCCGCCCTCCATGACAAGGAGATCACCGCCGCCATCGTCGCTTTGGTCGCCAACTGGACGCCCGAACGCCAGGAGCGGATCGAGCTGCTCCTGCCCCCTGACCGCCTTGAAGCGCTGGCCAAGGCGCTGCGCCAGGCCCTGGCCGCAACGATCGCGGCCGGAATCGAGATCCGCGCCTCCGCGGATGTCAGCGACGGCTTTCGCGTCTCCGAAAAAGACGGGCAGTCCTATTATGACTTTTCCGCCGCTAGCATTGCCGAGAGCCTCGCCGTATTCCTGAACCCGGTCATGGCCGGGATCGTCGCCGACGCGCTGAAACAGGATTCATAACTTGACCCAGTATTACTACCTCGTGGCGTCGCTGCCCATGCTCATGGCCGACGGTCCGCCGCCGCTGGACAGCCCGGCCTTGCTCCGGCTCTGCCATGAGCATGTCGTTGCCGCCGACTTCGCCCTGCTCTCCCGCATCACGTTGGCTGAGCTCGACGTGCGCCCCGGCGATCCCGGCGTTTGGCGCGACTATTCCGGGTGGGAAACTGCATTGCGCAACGAGCTGGCCCGGCAGCGCGCCCAGCGGCTGGGTCTCGACCCGGAGCCGTTCCTGCGCCCGGCCCCGTTCCGCGCCGGCCTGCCCCTGGTCGTCAAGGAAGCTCTGGCTTCCGGCTCGCCCCTGGCAAGCGAAACCGCGCTGGATCGCAGGCGCTGGTCTTGCCTTGAGGAACTCGAGACGGGGACCCAGTTCGGCCTGGACCGCCTGATCGTCTATCGCCTGAAGCTGCTGCTTCTGGAACGCCGGAGCCGCTGGCGGCCCGAGCCCGGCCGTAAAGCGTTCGCGGCAGAATACGCCCGCATCCTGATCAACACGGAGTACTGACATGACGAAAGGAAAGGTCATCGGCGTCAACGGCAACATGGTCACCGTCCAGGTCGCGGGCGATATCTCGATGAACGAGGTCGCCTACGTGGACTGCGCCGGGAAAAAGCTGAAGTCGGAAGTCATCCGCATCCGCGGCAGCCTGGCCGAGATGCAGGTTTTTGAGATGTCGCGCGGCATCGGCATCGGCGACGAGGTCGAGTTCACCTCCGAGCTCCTCTCCGTGCGCCTGGGTCCCGGCCTGCTGGCGCAGATCTACGACGGGCTGCAGAACCCGCTTCCGGAGCTGGCCGCCCAGTGCGGCTTTTTTCTCGAGCGCGGCGTCTACCTCAGCCCTCTCGACGACAACAAGAAGTGGCGCTTCACGCCGGCGGCCAGGCCCGGCGACGCGGTCACGGCCGGCGACACGCTCGCGACCGTGCCGGAAGGCATCTTCAGCCACCGCATCATGGTCCCCTTCCACATGAGCGGGGTCATGAAGGTCGTCACGATCGTCCCGGCGGGAGAGTACACCATCAACGAAACGATCGCCGAGCTCGAGGACGACAAGGGCGGCCGCTTCCCGGTCTCCATGAGCTTTTACTGGCCGGTCAAGCGCCCGGTCACCTGCTACCGCGAACGGCTGCGGCCCAGCGAACCGATGGTCACCAAGATCCGCATCATCGACACGTTCATCCCCGTCGCCCGCGGCGGCACCTACTGCATCCCCGGGCCGTTCGGAGCCGGCAAGACCGTTTTGCAGCAGGCCACGAGCCGCAACGCCGAGATCGACATCGTCATCATCGCCGCCTGCGGCGAACGCGCCGGCGAGGTCGTCGAGACGCTGCGGGAGTTTCCCCTGCTTCCCGACCCCAGGACGGGCCGCACGCTGATGGAGCGCACCATCATCATCTGCAACACCAGCTCCATGCCGGTCGCCGCCCGCGAGGCGTCGGTCTACACCGCCGTCACCCTGGCCGAGTACTACCGGCAAATGGGGCTGCACGTCCTGCTGCTGGCCGATTCGACCTCGCGCTGGGCGCAGGCGCTGCGCGAAATGTCGGGCCGCCTGGAAGAGATCCCCGGCGAGGAGGCGTTTCCCGCCTACCTCGAGTCGGTCATCGCCGGATTCTATGAGCGCGCGGGGCTGGTACGCCTGCGCGACAACAGCACCGGGTCGATCACCATCGGCGGCACGGTCAGCCCGGCCGGCGGCAACTTCGACGAGCCGGTGACCCAATCGACGCTGAAGGTGGTCGGCGCCTTCCACGGCCTCTCCCGCGAGCGCTCCGACGCCCGCAAGTATCCCGCCATTCACCCCCTGGAGAGCTGGAGCAAGTACAAGGGGTCGATCGACGCCGTTGGCACCGCCTACGCCCGCGACCTGCTTTTCCGCGGCAACGAGGTCAGCCAGATGATGAAGGTCGTCGGCGAGGAAGGCACCTCGCTGGAGGATTACGAGCTGTTTCTCAAGGGCGAGTTCCTCGACGCCGTCTACCTGCAGCAGGACACCTACGATCCCGTCGACGCCGCCGTCTCCACCGAGCGCCAGCAGCATCTCTTCCGCCTGCTGTTCTCGGTCCTGGTCTCCCGCTTCCAGTTCGACGGCAAGGAGGCGGCCCGCACCTTTTTTAACGGCCTGCGCCAGAAGTTTCTCGACTACAACGTCTGCGAATGGCAGGGCGACGAATTCCGCAGGCTCGAAAACGAAATCACGGCGTTTGTGGCCGGCAAGCAGGCCGGCCGCGACGAAAAAGGCGGCCGCATCCTGGACACGCTCGACAAACGGCAGCAAGGGGACCGCTCATGAAAAAGATCTACAGCCGGATCGAGGCCATCGCCGGCAACGTCATCACCGTCAGCGCCGACGGCGTCCGCAACGGCGAACTGGCCGTCGTCAGCTCCGCCCATGGTTCGTCACTGGCCGAGGTCATCCGCCTCTACGGCAACCGGGTGTCGCTCCAGGTCTTCGCCGGCTGCCGCGGCATTTCCACCGGCGACCAGGTCCGTTTTCTCGGGCACGCCATGCAGGTGTCCTTCTCCGACAACCTGCTGGGCCGCATTTTCGACGGCGGCGGCAAGCCCCGCGACAAGGGCCCGGAGCTCGGCGAGAACATGATCGAGATCGGCGGCCCGGCGGTCAACCCGGCCCAGCGCATCATCCCGCGCCATATGATCCGCACCAACATTCCCATGATCGACCTGTTCAACTCGCTGGTGGAGTCGCAGAAGCTGCCCGTCTTTTCGGTGTCGGGCGAGCCCTACAATCCCCTGCTGGCGCGCATCGCCCTGCAGGCCGAGGTGGACATGATTATCCTCGGCGGCATGGGCCTCAAGTTCGACGATTACCTTTTTTTCAAGGACACGCTGGAGCGGGGCGGCGCCCTGAGCCGCACCATCTTCTTCGTCCATACCGCCTCCGACCCCATCGTCGAGTGCCTGCTGGTGCCCGACATCGCCCTGGCCGTCGCCGAGGGTTTCGCCCTGCGCGGCAAGAAGGTGCTGGTCCTGCTCAGCGACATGACCAACTTCGCCGACGCCCTCAAGGAGATCGCCATCACCATGGAGCAGGTGCCCTCCAACCGCGGTTATCCCGGCGACCTCTACAGCCAGTTGGCGGCGCGCTACGAGAAGGCGGTCGATTTTGACGGCGCCGGATCGATCACCATCCTGGGCGTGACCACCATGCCCGGGGACGACGTCACCCACCCGGTGCCCGACAACACCGGCTACATCACCGAAGGGCAGTACTACCTGAAGAACGGCCGCATCGAGCCCTTCGGCTCCCTCTCCCGGCTCAAGCAGCTGGTCAACAAGAAAACCCGCCCCGATCACCGCGCCCTGATGGACGGCATGATCACCCTCTACGCCGCCTACAAGGAGTCGCTGGAAAAGAAGTCCATGGGCTTCAAGATGACCGACTGGGACCAGAAACTGCTGAAGTACGGCGCGATCTTCGAAACCGAGATGATGGACCTCTCGGTGAACATACCCCTGGAAACGGCGCTGGACAACGGCTGGCGCATCCTGGCCTCCTGCTTCTCCCCTGAGGAGACACCGCTGCGCAGCGAGTTGATCAAGAAATTCTGGCCCGCGCGCCAGGCGGGAGCCGCCGGCTGAGCATGGCCGCCGTCAAGCTGACCAAGACCGAGCTGAAGAGGCGCAAGGACGCCCTGCGGCGCTACCGCCGCTACCTGCCGACGCTGCTCCTCAAAAAGCAGCAGCTGCAGATGGTCATCCGGCAGCTCGAAGGCCGGCTGGCCGACGAAACCCGGAAACGCCGGGAGCTGGCCGACGGCGCGGCGCCGTGGCTGGAGCTCTTTGCCGAGCCGTTCCCCTTCTCGGACTGGCTGCGCGTCGCACGCGTGGAGACCGAGCCGGCCAATATCGCCGGCGTGGAGATCCCGATGTTCACGTCCATCGCCTTCACGACCGCGGGCCACGACCTGTTCCTGACCCCCCCCTGGGTGGACGCCGCCCTCGACCTTTTCGCCGGGCTCGCCCGTCTGGACGTCGAGATCGGCCTGCGGCGGCGGCAGGTCGAACTGCTGGCGGCCGAATTGCGGGTGACGAGCCAGCGGGTGAACCTGTTCGAGAAGGTCAAGATCCCCGAGGCGATCGAAAGCATCCGCAAGATCAATATATACCTGGGCGACCAGCAGACCGCCGCAGTGGTCAGGGGCAAGATCGCCAAGAAGAACCTGTTGCACAGGGAGGGGGCGGCATGATCGTCGCCATGAAGAAAGCGACGGTGATCGCCCGCCGCGAGAGCAAGGCGCAGGCGCTGCAGCGGCTGCGCCAGCTCGGCGTTCTGCACCTCAGCGATGTCCCCGCCCAGGTCCTGCCGGCCCAGGAGTGGCGGGAAAAGACGGGGCTTCTCGAAAAAGCCCTGGCCGTGATCGCTCCCCCCCGGCACGGAGCTTCAGGGTCCGCGCAGGATACGCAGCTGGCGGAAGGCGGCCTCGAAACCGCCCTGGCCACGGCGCGCGCCATCATGGACACGCAGGAGGGCCTGCGCCGGCTCGATGAAGAACAGGGAGCCCTCGCGCGGGAGGAGGACCGCCTCCGCGAATGGCAGGGCGTGGCGCTCGCTGAATTGCAGGCCATCCGCGACGCGGGCCTCGAGGTCAGGTTCTACGAGGTCCCGCCCGCCCAGCTCGGCCTGCTGCCGCAAGGCGGCGACGCCTTCGTCGTCAAGCGCGGCAAGGCACTGCTCTGGGTCGCCGTGGTCCTGAAAGCGGGGACCGCGTTCGCTTGCGAGTTCAAGGCGCTCGAGCCGCCCCGTCTTGACGCCGCCCGGCTGGAGGAGCTTCGGGCCGCGAACCGTTCCGCCCGCGAGCGGCTGCACCTGGACATGGAGCGGCTCGCTGCCGCGGCCGGCGATCTTCAGCGCGCCGTCGTGGCCTCCGGCCGCGAGGTCGAGTTCGCTGAAGCGACAGCGGCCATGGGCCATACCGACGCGCTCTCCTACCTGGGCGGCTTCCTGCCGGCCGACCAAACCCAGAAGCTGAGGGATTGCTGCCGGGACAATGGCTGGGCCCTGCTGCTGCAGGACCCCGCCGCCGCAGACGACGTGCCGACGGTTGTCCGCAACCACAAATGGATCGACATCATCAGCCCCGTATTCCAGCTGCTGGGGACCATCCCCGGCTATCGCGAATTCGACATCAGCTTTTTTTTCCTGCTGTTCTTCACCTTCTTTTTCGCGGCTATCATCGGCGACGCCGGATACGGGCTCATCTTTTTTTGCGCCGCCGCTTTCCTGTCCCGCCGCTCGCGGCGCCGGGGCGAAACGCCGCCGCCGTTTCTCTCCCTGCTGCTGCTGTTGAGCCTCGCGACCATCCTCTGGGGGGCCCTGACCGGCACCTGGTTCGGCTCGCAAAAGCTGGCCGCCCTGCCCGGACTGTCCTGGATGATCGTGCCGGCGCTCTCGGCCTTCAACCCCAGGAGCGGCGAGACGTTCAAGATCATCTTCTTCACCGTCGGCGCCGCCCACATTTCGATCGCCCATTTCTGGAGCTTCCTGCGCCAGGCCCGCGCCAAACCTTTCATCCGCTCGCTCGCCCAGCTGGGATGGCTGTCCATGGTCCTGGGCCTGTACTACCTGGTGTTGAGCCTGGTGATCAGCGGCGAGCGCTTCCCCGTCCCGCTGCACGCCAAGTGGATGATCGCCTGCGGCTTTTTGGCCGTTGTCCTGTTCTCCCAGCAGGAGGGGCGTTTCTGGCGCGGCGCGGCCATGGGCGCCGCCAACCTGCTGACCACCTTCTTGAGCAGCATCAGCGCTTTTTCGGACATCATCTCCTATATCCGCCTCTTTGCCGTCGGCCTGGCCGGGATCGAAATCTCCAAGAGCTTCAACGCCATCGCTGCCGGCTTCGGCAGCGGCGCGCCCGGCATCGTCGTCGGCTTCCTCATCCTGCTGCTGGGGCACTCGCTGAACATGGCCATGGGCGCCCTGTCGGTCGTCGTTCACGGCGTGCGTTTGAACATGCTGGAGTTTTCCGGGCACCTGGGCATGGAATGGTCGGGAAAGCCCTACAAACCCTTTAAGGAGTAGAACATGAACTTTGGACTGATCGGAATCGCGGCCACCATGGCCCTGGCCGCCGTCGGCTCCGGCATCGGCGCCGGCGTGGCCGGCATGGCCGCCATCGGCGCCTGGAAAAAGTGCTTCGCCCTCAACAAGCCCGCCCCCTTCATGCTGGTGGCTTTTGTCGGCGCGCCCCTGACGCAGACCGTTTACGGCTTCATCCTCATGAACGCCCTCAAGTCGGCCGTCGGCAAACTGGACCCGGGCATGCTCCTGGGCATCGGCGTCTTCGGCGGCCTGGCCATGGGCGTTTCGGCCTGGTACCAGGGCAAGGCCGGCGCCTGCGCCGCCGACGCCTTCGCCGAGACCGGCAAGGGCTTCGGCAACTTCATCATGGTCATCGGCCTGATCGAGACCGTGGCGCTGTTCATCATGGTCTTCATGCTGGGAGTCATCGGCTAAGGCGAGCGTAGACGGTACACGCTAGACGGTGTACGGCAAGAAAAGACAAAAGTTAGAGAAGAGCACCAGAATTTACGGCGATTGAAGAAACGAAGGCAAAAGGCAAAAGTAAAGCTAAGGCGCTAGGCCTGCGCCGGGCGACGCGCATCTTGCAATTTTCGTCAATACTTTCTAAAATCCTTTTTGCATGGACCGAAACCGTATTTTATTTTTTCCCCCAAGCGCCTTCATGAAAAACCGAAAAATCGGTATTGTGCATGACCCATGGTTGACCAGTTACTAAACGGTCCGCTGCATCACTCCGCATTGCAGATATTGAAAGGGATCAACCGGACGATATGTTACTGGCAAAGCCAGCGCTATCAGGCGCTGGTGCAAAACAAACCCTTTCAGCAGGGCGTGCCGTCCCGGCAAAGGATCGTACTGCTGGTCCCGCATATGGACGACGAGATCATCGGCTGCGCTGGCCTGATAGCGCACTATCATCGTCTGGGCGCCCGGATCACCTGCATTTACTTGACCGACAGTTCCGCCGACCGCACCGGCATCGAGCGGCTCGCCTACATTTCCTCGCGCCTGCGCGAAACCAAGGCGGCCGGAAGCGCCCTCGGCATCCGACAGACCTACTTCTTTAACCAACCCGACGGCCGTTTGCGGGAAAATCCGGTCCTGATCGAAAAAATTGTGGCGATCCTGGACAAAGAGAAGCCCGAGCTCCTGCTGATGCCTTACCCGCGCGATCCCCATCCCGATCACAGGACCACGGCTTTCCTGGCCGCCAAAGCCCTGCTGCTGTCAAAGGCCGACGGCATCGCCCCCTATTTTTTCCAGCTCCGCGCACCGATCCCCCTGGAGGAGATCGACATGGTACTGGATATCAGCAATTTTCTTGATTCCAAGCGGGCGCTGCTCAGGGGTTACCGCACGCAATCGCAATTCATCTTCGACCTCGCCCTGCACGTGCAGTGTTGCCAGGGGGTCCTGCTTGGCCGCGCCTGCCGCGCGGTCGAAGTTTTCGCGGCTGCCCCGCTCGACCACTTGGCAGCCATGAGCGACGACAGCATGCAAGTTAAAAAACATCTTCATGTCGGGGTCAACGCCTTGCGCTGGCGCGGCTGGACGATGCCTGAAAAAACGCCGGCGCAGGGTTCGGGCAGCGAGGCGCACTCATGCTCCTGAATCTGCGCCGGCTGGGCCGGGGCGAAATCGGGTTCCGTGCCGCGGCGCTTGGCATCTGGGGATCGTTCTGCCGCCGCCTGGGGCTGCGAGAGTTCGGACAATCCTATTTCGCCCACGTTTATCGCCACCGCGATCCATGGAACTACGAATCCAGTCCGTACGAAAAAAGGAAATACAACGCCCTCCTTGCCGAACTGCCACGACCTTCCTATGACCATATTCTCGAGATCGGCTGCAGCATCGGCGTCTTCACCGAAATGTTGGCCCGGCGGGGGAAACAGGTGACCGGCGTGGATATTTCTGAAAAGGCCGCGGCTCTGGCTTCCCGCCGCTGCGGTCATCTTGGCCAGGTGAGCATCCGTCACATCGACTTCCTCCGCCTGCGGGAAAAAGGTTCATACGACCTGATCATCGCCGCCGAGATCCTTTATTTCTTTTGGCGGCCGCTGCGCATGCGCTTGGCCGTGCGAAACAAGTTGACAGCGCTGCTGGCCGACGGCGGCACTCTGGCACTCGTCTGGGGGGGGTTCCGGCTCGAGCAGGACTGGGACGCTTTTCTGCAGGAAGACATCCGGCTGCGACTGCTCGGGACCAAGCTGCATGGCGATCCCGAACGCCCTTTCCGCATCTCGTTCTTCGAGCGCGTCGCTGCCGGGAATCCGGGTACGCGCCGTGGCAATTGAGATGGACGCACGCTCCGACACGGAAAAAATCGATGTGGTCTATCTTTGGGTGGACGGCGCCGACCCCTGTTTTCAGCGGCAACTCGCCTTTCACGCCGCCCGTCATGGCGGCATAGTGACCGGTGAAGCCACCGGCGACCATCGTTTCCGCGACAACGATGAATTGCGCTATTCGCTGCGCTCGCTGGAATCTTTCGCTCCCTGGACCGGGAACATCCACATCGTCACCAACGGCCAGGCGCCGAAATGGTTGAACCGTCACGACCGGCGCATCCGCCTGGTCTTTCATGAAACGGTCTTTCCCGACCCTTCCTGCCTGCCCACATTCAATTCCTGCGCCATCGAGCTCAATCTGCACCGCATCCCCGGCCTGTCCCGCCGTTTCCTTTATATGAACGACGATGTGTACCTGGGCCGGGCAACGCGGCGTGAAGATTTTCTCCCCGAGGACGGCGGATACCGCTTTTTCGTGGAGCCGACCACCGTCAACCGCCATTTTGCCCGTGGCCCCGTCCACGACCGAGCCTACCTGCACACCGTCAGGGTGCTGGACGGTTTATGGCGGCCGAGGCGGAAAAAGGCGTCGCCGGCGTATCGTTGCACCTGGAAGGACCGCTGCCTGCACCGCCGGCCGCAGCGGAAGCTTCCAGCCCACACGCCGCAACTTTATGACCGTGAAATGCTTGCGGATTTGGAGTTTCTGCTCGCCGACGAATTCCGCGCGACCCGGAGCCACCGCTTCCGATCCCATGACGACCTGGTCCTGCGGCTGGCCTATTTCTACTCACTGCTGGAATCGGACCGCTATGCCGGCCGCGTGTCGGCCGTGGCGCTGGATTGGGAATCCGAAGACAACTTTTTTCTGATGCTGGAGGACGACCTCCCACGCGTCAACGAAAAGCTGACCCGCATAGGCCGTCTGAGGCCGAAATTCTTCTGCATCAATGACGACCTGGAGGAGGCACCGGCCGACCATCCGCTACTGCACCGTCTGCACGACTTCCTGCAGGAGTTTTTCCCCGACCCGGTTCGCTTCGAAAAACAGGCAAGACGTTCATGAAAAAAAGGCCATGCAGTCGCGCCCATCCGCCTTCCGGGGACCATGGCGCCGGGATGGCCGCCGGGATACGCAACGTACTCCGGCTGCTGGCCGGCAAGGGGGTGGCCTGGGCCGGGATCGGCTTGGGGTCCACTTTTTTCCTGGCCGCGAGCGAATACATGCTCACACTGATCCTGATCCTGTTCCTGAACCTGCTGAAGCTGGTACCGGCCGCCAAGTTCCCGCGCTGGGTCATCATGGACATCCGCACCACCAGCCCGGTGACGGTTCTCTTCATCCTGGTTGCGGTCGGCGGATTCCGGGCCCTGTTCCAGTTGTCCTCGCGCCATGCCCTGCACGCCATGCTGGAATTGGTGCGCGGCCGCTTGAAGATCGTCCAGGGGTACCGCATGCTGCTCTGGAAAGGCGAGCACCCGGTATCGCAGAGCCAGATCAACATGGTCATGAATGAGTACATCCCCAAGGCTTCCGATTACGTTTATTGCGCCGTCGAACTGGCGTCCAACCTTTGCTTGTCCTTCCTTCTCCTGCTGGGCATGCTGTTCCTGGCCTGGAAGGAAACCCTGCTGGGCATCGGCTGCCTGGGCGGTTTCAGCCTGCTGCTGCACAAGGTGAACCGCGCCATCAAGCGCGAAGCGGCGCACGTTCCCCGGGAGCGGATCGTGCTGGAGCGCTCACTGATCCGCATCTGCCGCAATTGGTTCCTCATCCGCGTCATGCGCATCGAGGACCGGGAATACCGGAGTTTCGTCGATTCCAGCCTGAGCTATTTCCGCCACAGCAAGCGGACTTTTTATTATCGCAACCTGGCCGTCGTCATGCCGCCATTCTTCGGCATCCTTTGCCTGGCATTGATCGTGGGCATGAATATGGGCTATTTCCATACTCCGGCGGTGGAACTCGTGGGCTTCGTCTACCTCTTCCAGGCATTTTCACGCAACCTGATGCCGATCTTTGAGAAGATCGGCCTGCTGAGCCTATATCGACCGCAGTTCGACATGGCTGTGCGTATTTTCAACGGCATGCCGGCGGAAGAGTTGGCCGTTGCGGTCAGACCCGAAAAGCGTTTCAGCCTGTTTGAAGCGAAACGAGGCAGCGCGACTACATCGGGCATGCCCATGCTGCCGGACGGACCGCCCCCGGCCATGGCGCGGCGGCCGCCGGGAATCGTCCTGGAACGCCTGACATTCTCCTGGCCGGAGCAGACGCAACCGGTCATCGACAATCTTTCCTTGAGCATCCCGCCAGGCGCCCGCTTCGGCATTACCGGGGCGAACGGGTGCGGAAAAAGCACGCTGCTGGGACTGATCCTGGGGATACTGACGCCCGGCGGCGGGGAGATCCTCATCGACGGCGTCCCCGGCGGCGTCATCGGCCGCCGCGACATCACAGTCGGCTATGTCAGCGAAGACCATTTTCTGATTCAGGGATCGATACGAGATAACATGCTCTATGGAGCGGCACGGCAGGCCAGCGAGTCGGAGATTTGGGACGCCTTGCGCCTGGTTCGCCTGGAGAAATTGGTCAGCGGCCTGCCCGGCGGCTGCGATTATCTGATCCAGGAGAATGAGGAAGGGCTCTCCTCTGGGGAAAAGCAAAGGTTGGCGCTGGCAAGGGCTTTCTTACGACGCCCGGCGCTGTTGATCCTGGACGAGGCATCGGCCAACCTGGACCGCGAGGCGGAAGCGGTCCTGGCCGACATTCTCGGCGAGTTGTCGGGACGGTGCACGACCATCATCGTCTCCCATAAGCCGGGCATCCTGCGGGGGGTCGAGCGGGTCTTCAAACTGGACGGAGCGATCCGTGGCTGATGTGCTCAGGGGCATCAAGTACATCTCCCTATATGGGGCGCTTGGCTTCTTTGCCGCCGCCAAGCGCTACATGCTTGGCTTGCGCCAGCGCGGCATCCCCTTCACCTGGACCCCGATGGTCCCGGGGAGTTCCTGGGGTCTGGGGCTGGAGCCCTTCACCGGAAGGGCCATCGGTGACCCCGAGCTGGACCCGTCCTGCAACCGCCCACTGGAGTACGACACGGTAATCATTCACACGCCTCCCGAACTTTTTCCCCGCTGGGCAGCTTTGGAAAAGGGCCGGCGGATCTTCGGCTACACGGCCTGGGAAACGGACCGCATCCCGTCTTTCTGGCCATCTTGCCTGGAGGGAATCGACCACTTGCTCGTGCCATCGCGCTGGAACCGGGAGACGCTGGTCCGCTGCGGCATCACGATCCCGACAACGGTCATCCCCCATATCGCTTCCACTGCCGCAACCAGCGCTCCGCTGCGGCGGCAAGGCGGCCGGCCTTTCGTCTTCTATGCCATCGAAACCTGGACAGCGCGCAAGAACCTGGACCTGGCCATCCGCTGCTACCTGGAAGCGTTCCGCCGGGAAGACCCGGTCCTGTTCGTTATCAAGACATTCCCCCAGGCCTACCGCCATACCCGGATGACCCGTCACGTTTTTTTTAAAAGCCTTTACGTCCGCCTGCGCAATAACCTGCACGTCCCGCCGCAGGTCACCTTCCGCCCCGACGCGGACGGACAGCTCAGGAGCATCGTTGCCCGCCGTCCGAACGGCGGACGGATCGAATTGATCACCGCGGAATTGGCTGAAAACGAAATCACAGCCCTGCATCTGCGGGGCGATTGCTACCTTTCCCTGACCCACGGCGAAGGATGGGGCATGGGCGTCTTTGACGCCGCATCATTCGGCAATCCGGTGATCGTCACGGACTGGGGCGGGCAGCTGGATTACCTCGACCCGGACCATGCCCACCTTGTTGGCTGCGACTTGGTTTCGGCCAGGGACGACGACAACCGCCGCTTTTTCGATCCAAGCCAACTCTGGGCGGAACCGCGGTTCGCCGAAGCCGTCTCATCCATGCACCGGGTCTTCAACGACCCTGTCGCGGCCCGAGCCAAGGCGAAGATCCTGCAGAACCGGATCCGCAGCGAATACGCCGCCGATAAAATCATCGGCCGCCTCCTGGCGGTCCTGGAAGCGGATTGAAATGGCACGCGGAATCCGCTATATCTCGTTCCTCGGCCCGAGCGGATACGGCAATGCCGCCCGGAATTATCTTCTGGGATTGCATGCTGCGGATTTCCCCGTCACCTGGACGCCGCTGCGGCCGGGATTCCGCCGCTTCCCGCACCACCGTCCCTGCGGTGGAAGAAGCGTAGGCGACCCGGCGCTCGATCCGCTCTGCAACCGGCCACTGGAATACGACACGGTACTCCTGCATGTCCCACCCGAATATTTCCCGAACTCGTTCCGGGCGGAACCCGGGAAGCGGATGATCGGCTATTGCGTCTGGGAGACAGACCGCCTGCCCGTTCACTGGCCGCCGCTGCTCAATCGGCTTGACCGCCTGCTGGTCCCTTGCCGCTGGAACCGGGAAGTGTTCCAGAGCTCGGGCGTAGCCGTCCCCATGGATGTCGTCCCGCACATCCCCGATCCTCCCGGCACGAACCCGCCACCGTTCCCCTGGGAGTTTCCGGCGGATGACTTCGTATTCTATACCATCGGTTCTTGGACGAACCGCAAAGCCATTGGGTACACCATCCAGAGTTATTGGCGGGCGTTCCGGGCAAATGAACCTGTACGGCTCGTGATCAAGACCAGCCGCCGTGATCTTACGGCAACAGGCATATGCAGACGGGGCGCAAGCAGCCGGGCCGCCTTGCGGCGGCTCGGGCGTGGGAAAAAAGGCCTGGCACCAGTGCTGCTGTTGGACCGCGAGTTCGATGCCGCCAACCTGGCCGCAGTGCAGGCACGGGGCGACTGCTTCGTTTCGCTCTGCCATTCCGAAGGCTGGGGTCTGGGGGCGTTCCAGGCGGCGGCCGCGGCCAAGCCGGTGATCATCACCGGGTACGGCGGGCAGTTGGACTACCTCCCCCCGGAGCTGGCCTACCTGGTCGATTTCCAATTGACAGCGGTGAATGACCCGAACGGCTGGCCTTCTTACACCGCCGAGCAGCGCTGGGCCGAGCCCGACCTGGATCACGCCGCGAAACTGATGCGCCATGTGTTTGACCATCGCGAAGAAGCCCGTCACAAGGGGCTATTGCTGGGAGCCCATATCGCAGCCCGATTCGATCCAACCGCCATCACCGGCAAATTGATCACGGCCTGCAACAAGGTCGATCGATGACCGCGACGATCCCCAAGCAGTTCATTTTCATCTACGGGATGAAAAGGCAGAGGCAACCCTTCCACCTCTGCCATTTTCTCTGCATCGAGAGCTGTTTCCAGGTCCATGAACCCGATCGCATCCTCTTTTTTTATCACCATGAACCTTATGGGCCCTATTGGGAACTCGCTAAGCGGAGAGTGGTCCCCCTGCGCATCGCCAGCAAACACCGTATATCTTTTTCCCGTTATGGGCTGAAAAACCGCGCCTGCTGGAAGTACCGCTACGCCCACCAGTCCGATTTCATCCGCCTGGAAAAACTGCTCGAGTACGGCGGGGTCTATGCCGATATCGATACCCTTTTCGTCCAGCCGTTCCCGGAAGAACTCTGGAAGCACGACTTCGTCCTGGGACAGGAGGGCGATATCGTCTGCGCTGACACCGGCGAAAAACGGCAATCCTTGTGCAACGCCTTGATCATGGCCAAAAAGGACGCCGCTTTCGGACGCATTTGGCTGGAGCGCATGCACCCCGCTTTTAACGGGACATGGAGCAATCATTCGACCCTGCTGCCGTTCGAACTCAGCCAGCGGTATCCGGGACTGATCCACATTGAACCGGCGCGGAGTTTCTACAGGCATCTTTGGACGCCGCACGGGCTCCACCTGTTGCTCCAGGGATGCGACCGTGATTTTCACGGCATTTACAGCATGCACCTGTGGGCACATCTCTGGTGGTCGGAGAATAGGCGCGATTTTTCGGCATTCCATGCCGCCATGATCAGCGAAAAATTCATCCGCGAGATCGACACCACCTACAATGTCATCGCCAGGAAGTTCCTGCCGCCGGAACCCTTACGGCGGCGCCCGGGCGCCCGCATCTCGGTCATCGTCCCCACTTGCGACCGTCCCGTGCTGCTGCGCATGGCCGTCCGCTCACTGCTCCGGCAAAGCCACTCGGCGGCGGAAATCATCATCGTCGACGACGGCTCAACAGAGGAAAACCGCAGGGAAATGGCGAAAATCGGCGACTGGGACCCATCCATCTCCATTTTCCACCTCAAAAAGAACATGGGCGTAAGCGCGGCTCGAAATTTCGGCCTGGCCAAAGCCACAGGCGATTTGGTGGTTTTTCTCGACGATGACGATCTCCTCCACGCCCGCGCTCTGGAACTGAACATGGATTTCCTCGACGACCATCCCGGCGCCGATATAGTAGTCTGCCGCAGCCGCATGTGCTTTGCCTCAGTGCCCTCCGTCCTGACGCGTTCGGAACAAAGCCCGGAAGCCTCCGTCCGGGCCAAATTCTGGCTGATCGACCTGTTTGACGGCAAGCGCCTGGAAAAGAATCCCTTCCGCGAGATCCTGCGCTTCGCCATTCCCATCAATTCCGTCATGTTCCGCAGAGCCTGCCTGGGGGAATCCCCCTTCCAAGCGGACCTGTGCATGGGCGAAGAAAGGCTTTTGCTGCTCGAGCTCGCCCAGCGGGGATGCCGGTTCGTCTTCCATCCGCGTATTCTCTCATTGGTCCGCATCCACTCCGGAAATGCCCAGCGCCAGCCCGGAGCCGCCGCGGAATCCATCCGCTACCTGACCGCGCTGCTCGATTTGCGCTTGGCGGTGAAGGGGCACGACCGCTTCATCTGCCATGCCCGGCTCATGCAGCTTGGCCTGCAGCTGCATGACCGTTCCGCCTTCCGCCACCTTCGTTTCCTGCTCCGTTCTCCCAGCATGATCTTGCTGTATGGCTGCTGGTACCTGCTCGTCCAACTTAAAAAAGTGAGCCGCCGGCAGCGCCTGATCACCGCCTTGCAGAACAAGGCGGCAGGGGGAATCCGGCCTTGAAACCGCGGGCCCTTTATTTGAGTCCGATCACGCCGTGTCCGACCGGAGGCGGTTTGGCCATGAGGGCGTTCCGCAACCTGGAATGCCTCGCTGCGGCGTATGACGTCACCTTGCTCGTCATTCCGACCGGTTTGCGGTCGGCCTCGCCCGGCGAAGCCAGCAGACTGTGCGCGAGCGTCATCGTCCTGCCCGTTCGTCCCCGGAAAAATCCCCTGCTGGCCTTGCGCCTGGTATTGATCAGAATTCTGGGGAGATCGGCGTTGGGCCGCCGCTGGCCGTTTGAACTCCGCTCCGTGACACGGGGACGGCTGCGCGAGGCCGCCGGTCTCCTGGCGGGCAAGGAATTCGACCTGATCCATACCTTCCGGATCTACCTCTCCCCGTACGCATTCCATCTGCGGCGCACCAATTCGGCAGCCATCATCGAGATCGATCTGGATGACTTCGAATCGCGGGTCCGCCGCGAGCAGAGCGAACTGCTGCGGCAGGCCGGACGGCGAAAAATGAGCATGCGCCTGCAGAGGGAGGCGGAAGCGTATGAAAGGATCGAACGCCGATGGCTTGGCCGGTTCGACCGCGTTTTCGTCTGCTCGGAGAACGACAGGCGCAAGCTCGGCGAAGCATACGGAGAACTGGCCATCGAAGTCCTCCCCAACGTCATTGTCCAGCCGGGGCATCGGGTCGCTGAACGGGTTGCGGCACCATTTGTTTTTCTTTTCATAGGTACCTTTTCCTATTTCCCCAATGCCGACGGCCTGGAATATCTGTGCGGCCGGGTCCTGCCGTTGCTCAGGGGAAAAAACGAAAAACCATTCGTCATCCAGGTTGTCGGCGCCGGGATCAGCCGGTGGCAGAGGCTTCGCCTTCTCTTTGACCGGCATATCCGCTTCATCGGTTGGGTCCCGCAGATCGAAACCTTTTACAACGGGGCCGGGGCCGTTCTCGTGCCCATCCGCACCGGGGGCGGGACCCGGATCAAGGTCATCGAGGCCGTTGCCCATCAGCTCCCCGTGATCTCGACTTCCAAGGGGATCGAAGGATTGAAGCTTGAACCGGGAATCGACGCGCTTATTGGTGATACACCGGAGGAAATAGCCGGATGCTGCCTGGCTCTCTTGAAGGATGACGATCTGCGGGAACGATTGCGAACGAACGCCCTGGCCGTTTTTCAGAAATATTACCGGCCGGACAACCTCCGACCGGTCCTAAACAAGGAACCCGCCGCAGCCAAGAGAGCATGAGCCTCGTCTTTATTCTTGCCCTACGCCTTATGCCCTTCGCCCTACGCCAAGTTATTGAATCCCCAGGCGCTTCGCCTCCTCCGGCAATTGCTTCTTTAATAACTCGAAATTGGCATACTGGGTGATGATGTTGAAATCGGCGATCAGCTGGAACAGCTCGCGGTCGTTCTGATAAAAGAGCTGGCCGGCCTGGTATTCCTTGAACAGGTCGGAAGGGACCGCGGCGATGCGGCTGCTCAGGACCATGTCGGCCTTGGCGCGGCCGGCGACGGACAGCGCCTCGCGCTCCCGGCCCAGCCCGACCATCAGCTCAATGGTCCAGTTCTTCATGTCGCCCAGCATGGCCCTGGCATCGGCCGCAGGCGGCTTATCATTGAGCATGGCGACGACCTGCTTCAGGGTCTCGATGTAGGAGGAGCCGATCTTTTTGCCCAGGTTCTCGGCCGGATCGGTCGAGGCAACCGGGACGGCGGGCGCGGTGGCTGTGGTCGCAGTCGCATCCGGAGCAGCCTCTTTCTTGCCGCAGGCCGCAGCACTGAAAGCCAATGCGCTTATAACAACCATTATCGCCAGGGTCTTGTTCATGCATCCTCCTTTCTTTTGCCCGGTTATACATCAGGAGATAAAACATTTCAACAAAAAAAGTGACAAGTGACGAGTGACGAGGTAAGATTGAAATTCCAAATCACAAGCACCAAGCACCAAACAAGCACCAAATTCCAATGACCCAATGATCCAAACGAAGGAACTCAATAGATCTCCGTGGGGGTAGGGAACGCAAATTTGCGTTCCCTACTGCAAGCTCTCGTTTTGGACATTGGAATTTGGGATTTGGCGCGCAGCGTATTTGTTATTTGGTGCTTGGGATTTGGTGCTTTAGTCTTCCGAGTGTTGCTACATGTCACGCGTCACGCGTCACGCGTCACGTAGGTTCATCTCGTGCCCTTATTTGACATTTCCTTCCCCATTCACTACCATCTCTAGCGCGAACCAAGGAGATCCTCATGATCGTTGAACTCGAAAAACTGACCATCCGCTGCCTTTTGGAGAGGACGTTCGATCAATACGGCAGCCAGCCGTCGGTGGCCTTCGCCGGTGATCAGCCCATCGTCTACCTGCAGCTGAAGCAGCAGCTGCAGGAGGTGGCGACGGCCCTGGCCGCGCGCGGCATCAAGAAGGGCGACCGCGTGGCCATCATGGGCGAGAACTGCCCCAACTGGGTGATCGCCTACCTGGCCATCACCTCCATGGGCGCCGTAGCCGTCCCCATCCTGACCGGTTTTCCCGAGACCGACACCCGCCATATCCTGCGCAACTCCGAGGTCCAGGGCATCTTCATCGAGACCAAGTACCGCCAGAAGCTCGAGGGCATGGACGACTCGGCGCTGAAGTTCATCTGCGACATGGACAACCTGGCCTACGAGGACCTGCACAAACACCGCCCGGGGCTGATCGAAAAGACCCTGGCTCTGTTCAAGCGCGGCCGCGTGCGCGCCGGCGCCGAGGCCGAGCCCGCAACCGAGCTGCCCGGCCCCGAACCCGACGACCTGGCGGTCATCATCTATACCTCCGGCACCACCGGCCACTCCAAGGGAGTCATGCTCAGCCACCGCAACATCGTCTTCGACGTGGTCAACGGCATCGAGCGCTTCCCCATCCACGCCGACGACCGCTTCCTCTCCACCATCCCCCTGGCCCACACCTTCGAGGCCACCGGCGGCTGCCTGTGCCCCATCGCCATCGGCGCCTCCATCCATTACATGCGCGGCCTGCCCACGCCGCAGAAGCTCCTGGCAGCCATGGAGGCGGTCAAACCGACCGCGGTGCTCACCGTGCCGCTGGTCATCGACAAGGTCTTCCGCAAGAAGATCCTGCCGCAGATCCAGGGCAAGATGATCATCAACAAGCTATACCCGGTGGCATTCTTCCGCAAGAAGCTGCACCAGGCGGCCGGCCGCAAGCTGATCAAGTCCTTCGGCAACAAACTGCGCTTCTTCATGTTCGGCGGCGCCTCGCTGAACGAGGACGTGGAGGTTTTTTTGCGCGACGCCGGCATCAGCTACTCCACCGGCTACGGCATGACCGAGACCGCCCCGATCATGACCATCAACCCCTTCGGCCAGGTCAAGGTCGGCTCCTGCGGCAAGCCCATCCCCGGCATCGAGATGAAGATCCACGAGCCCGACGCCCAGAGCCTCATCGGCGAGATCATCGTGCGCGGCGACATCGTCATGTCGGGCTACTACAAGAACCCCGACGCCTCCGCCGAGATCTTCCTGCCCGGCGGCTGGCTGAAGACAGGCGACCTGGGCTACTTCGACAGCGAAGGCTACCTGTTCATCAAGGGGCGCAGCAAGAACGTCATCATCGGCCCCTCGGGCGAGAACATCTATCCCGAGGCCATCGAGCAGAAGATCCTGCAGGAGCCCTACTTCCAGGAGGTGGTGGTCTTCGAGAGCGGCCACAAGCTGCTGGTCAAGGCCTACCTGGACTACGACGTCCTGGACCGCGAGTTCGAGCGCAACAAGCTCAACGACGCCGAGGCGCGCAAGCTGACCGAGGAGATCCTGGAGCAGGCCCGCCAGCGCATCAACACCCAGCTGCCGGCGTTTTCGCAGATCAGTCGCATCATGGAGCACCCCGAGCCATTCGAAAAGACGCCGACCAACAAGGTCAAGCGCTACCTGTACATCACCCGCGGCAAATAAGCGGCGTCAATCCCGAATGGCACTGGCCAAGACATTTTACATGCTGAAAGACGCGGAGTTGCGTACCGGGGAGTTGTACGCCACCATCGGCCTGAGCCTGTCGATCGCCCAACCCGGGCTTTCCGACCTCTTCAATGCACTGGCCGAAGAGGAAAACGTGCACGCCCGACAGGTCGAGATGATGCGCGCCATTTTTCTGGACAGCCAGGACGCGTTCCTCGAGGACCCGGAAGCCGAAAAGACCGTCGCTGAATTCCTGCAGAACCTGGATATGATCAAGAATTATTTCAACCACCACCATGCGCAGATGCAGCCCCGGGACCTGCTGAACCTGGCCATCGACCTGGAACGGCACCTGGTTGACAATCACAGCGTCTTTTTCATAAAGATCCAGGACGAATCGGTCAGAAAACTCTTCGCAAACCTCAACTCGGGCAATGAAGAACATATCCGCAAGCTGGAGCGCTACAATCCGGGCTGAGAGCCCTATTCCAGGCGCCGGATCGTTTCCCCTCCCGCCAGCCGGGAAATAAGCCGGGCCACCGTGACCTTCTCCAGCGGATGGACCAGCTTGGGGGCGATCTCGAACAGCGGGACCAGCACGAAGCCGCGCTCGCAGAGGCGCGGGTGGGGCACGGTCAGCTCCGGGGTCGCCAGTACCAGGTCCCCGGCCAGCAGGATATCGATATCGATCGAACGGTCCTTATAATGGGAGTTTTCCAGGTTGCGCCCCTGCTCCGCCTCGTGTTCCCGGCATTTGGCCAGCAGTGCCCGCGGCGGCAGTCGCGATTCCAGCGCCAGGACCATGTTCAGGAAAAGGCCGGCGCCGGGCATGCAGAGCGGCGTGGTCTCGTAGACCGACGAGCGCTTCAGCACCCGGCCGCATCCCCCCAGGAAAACGACCGCCGCCTCGATATGGGACAAACGATCGCCGAGATTCGCTCCCAGCCCCAGGTAATAGAGGAGAGCGCCCGGCTGCGGCCGGATTGCTCCGCCGCGCCGGTAGCCCGCGAGAAGGCAGTCAGGGGTCGGCCGCGGTTTTTTCATGCCCCCTATCATAGGCGACCCGGATGCGAAAAACAAGCGGCTGTCCCGGCCCGGCATTAGACAAAAGAGGTTTGGCGCCGTATAATCCATTCCCGGGAACATCATTGCCTGACAAACGCCCATTTCCCGCCGCGCCGCGCTTTCCCGGTCCCAGGCTCATCGCCATCGAATTCCCCGCCTGAAGCGGGGCCCATAGGAGGAACAATGAAAAAACACGTGTTGCTTGCGACGATCATGCTGCTGGCGGTCGCTGCTCCTGGCCGCTGTCCCGGCGACCGCGCCGGCCAAGAAGGATCCGGCCCTGAATTCCGACCTGTTCTCGGGGTTGAAGTTCCGCTCCATCGGCCCGGCCTTCAGCTCGGGGCGCATCGCCGACTTCGCCGTCAACCCGGCCAACCCCAAGCAGTACTTCGTGGCTGTGGCCAGCGGCCATATCTGGAAGACCGACAACGCCGGCATCACCTGGGCCCCCGTTTTCGATAATTACGGCGCCTACTCCATGGGCTGCCTGGCCATGGACCCCGGCAACCCCAGCGTGGTGTGGGCCGGGACCGGCGAGAACAACCACCAGCGCGCCCTGGGCTACGGCGACGGCATATACAAGACGGTCGACGGCGGCAAGAGCTGGAAGAACATGGGCCTCAAAGAGTCGCGCCAGATCGGCATGATCCTGATCGATCCCAAGCATCCCGACACCGTCTACGTGGCGGCCGAAGGCTCGGCCTGGGGCCCGGGCGGCGACCGCGGCCTGTACAAGACCGTTGACGGCGGCGCCACCTGGAGCAAGGTTCTGCACATCAGCGAGAACACCGGCGTCAACGGCATGGTCATGGACCCGCGCGACCCCGCCGTGATCATCGCCTCCTCGGAGCAGCGCCGGCGCCACGTGCACACCAAGATCGGCGGCGGCCCGGAAACGGCCATCCACAAGACCTCCGACGGCGGCAAAACCTGGCGCAAGCTCACATCGGGGCTGCCTGCCGTGGACATGGGCGGCATCGGCCTGGCCATCTCGCCGGTGAACCCCGACGTGGTGTATGCCATCATCGAGGCGGCCGGCAACGAGGGCGGCTTTTTCCGCTCCGGCGACCGTGGCGAATCGTGGGTGAAAATGGGGCCGCACACCGCCCAGGGACAGTATTACAACGAGATCACCTGCGATCTCCTGGACGTGAACAAGGTGTACTCGGTGGAGACGGTTTCCCAGGTGACTCTTGACGGCGGCAAAACCTGGAAGGCGCTGGGCCTCGAGCGCCGCCATGTCGACGACCACGCGCTGTGGATCGATCCCCGCGATACCGCCCATTTCATGATCGGCGGCGACGGCGGCATCTACGAGACCTATGACGACGGCGCCAACTGGCTCTTCAAGAGCAACCTGCCAGTGACACAGTTCTACCGCGTCGCCGTGGACGAGGCGCTGCCTTTCTACAACATCTACGGCGGCACCCAGGACAACAACAGCATGGGCGGCCCCTCGCGCAACATCAGCTCCGACGGCGTCACTTCCGATGAGTGGTTCAATACCGTCGGCGGCGACGGTTTCTTTTCGCAGATCGACCCTGTCGACCCCAACATCGTCTACGCCGAGTGGCAATACGGCAACATCGTGCGCTACGACCGCAAGAGCATGGAGATCAACGTGATCAAGCCGCAGCCGCGCCAGGGCGAAAAGACCTACCGCTGGAACTGGAACGCGCCGCTGCTGCTCAGCCCGCACGCGCATACCCGCCTCTACAGCGCGGCCAACAAGGTGTTCCGCAGCGACGACCGCGGCGACTCCTGGCAGGTGATCAGCGACGACCTGACCGCCCAGCTCGACCGCGACTCCTGGCCGGTGATGGGCAAGTACTGGGGCGCCGACGCGGTGGCCAAGGACGTCTCCACCTCGCTCTTCGGCACCATCGTTGCCATGGACGAATCGCCGCTGCGGGAAAACCTGCTCTACGTCGGCAGCGACGACGGCGTCATCCAGGTGAGCGAGGACGCCGGCAAGGCCTGGCGCAGGATCGACAAGTTCCCCGGCGTTCCGGCGCGCACCTACGTCAGCGACATCCTGCCCTCGCGCTTCGACGCCGACGTCGTATACGCCTCGTTCGACAACATCCTGCGCGACGATTTCAAGCCCTACCTGCTCAAGAGCGCCGACCAGGGCCGGACCTGGACGTCGATCGCCGCCAACCTGCCGGCCAACGGCACCGTGCACACCATCGCCCAGGACCATGTCGACCCCGAGCTGCTGTTCGCCGGCACCGAGTTCGGCGTGTTCTTCAGCGCCGACGGCGGCAAGGAATGGACGCAGCTGAAAAGCGGCATCCCCACCGTCGCCGTTCGCGACATCGCCATCCAGCGCCGCGAGAACGATTTGGTGCTGGCCACTTTCGGCCGCGGTTTTTACGTCCTGGACGACTACACGCCGCTGCGCCATGTCCAAACCGCGACGCTGCAGAAGGAAGTGCACCTCTTCCCCGTCAAGGACGCCCCGCTCTACATCCAGACCTCGATGAAGTACGGCCAGGGGGCCACCTACTTCACCGCCCCCAATCCTGACTACGGCGCCGTTTTCACCTACTACCTGAAGGAAGTCCCGCAGACGAAAAAACAGCTGCGCCAGAAAAGAGACAAGGAGCTTTTCGAAAAAGGCAAGCCCATCCCCAACCCCTCCTGGGAAGAACTGCGCCTGGAAAACATGGAGACGGCCCCGTATCTTCTCTTCACCGTCAGCGACGCCGGAGGGAACGTCATCCGCGAGCTGCGCGCCCAGCCGGCCAAGGGAATCAACCGCCTGGCCTGGGACCTGAGCTACCCGTCGCCCTTCCCGGTCAAGGCCCAGGACAAATTCAACCCGCTGGCCAAGGACGATGCCGGCCTGATGATCATGCCCGGGAAATACAAGGTGAGTCTGGCCAAGGTGATCGATCACGCGGTCATGCCGCTCGCTGAGAGCCGGGAGTTCACCCCAGGGTGCTGGCCAATGCCACCCTGCCCGCCCCTGACCGCCCCGCTCTGGTGGGCTTCCAGCGCCAGGTGGCCGAGTTGACCCGGGTTCTGCAGGGCGCCATGGAGCTGACAGCGGAGCTGAACAACAAGCTGCTGCGCATCCAGCAGGCCCTGGTGGCCATGCCCGGCGGGGCCGCCTCCCTGATGGCCCGGGCGACGGCCGCCGGAAACAAACTGGACGAGATTGTTTTCGCCATGCGCGGCCTGGAGGCGAAAGCCAGTGACGAGGAGATCCCGCCGGCCGCCATGCCGCTCTGGTCGCGCCTCTCGACCATCATTTTCAACCAGTATGCCACCAGCGCCGATCCCGGCAAAAGCCAGGCGGAAGGAGTGCGCATCGTCAAAGAGGAGCTGGCGCCGCTGCTGCTCAAGCTCAAGGCCGTCGCCGCCGAAGACATCCCGGCGCTGGAAAAAGAGCTGGACGCCGCCAGGGCCCCCTGGACCCCCGGCCGGCTGCTGGAACTGCGGGAGTAAGCTCATAGTAACGAGTGACGAGTGACAAGTGACGAGTAAAAAGCACCTAATGAAGCTTTCTTTCACATAACGCATCACGCATAACGCATAACGTATTGCTTGCTCTCCTCGTTTTGGGATTTGGCGCGCAGCGTATTTGTTATTTGGTGCTTGGAACTTGGTGCTTTATCTCTTACTTTTGCCTTTCTTACTACGTCGAACATCGAATTCGAACATCGAACCTCGCTATTTCTTGCCGTATGCCGAATCAATATCCGGCCAGGCTTTCCCCCAGCTCGATGAGGCGCAGGACGTCCTCGGGCTTTTCCAGGCGCTTGTCCGTGACCTGCAGCCAGAGCCGGGCGGGAGAGGAGCGCACGACCAGGCGCACGCCAACCGGCCAGAGGCGCAGGAGCTCCTCTGAGCGCGCGGGCAGCAGCTTGCGCATGCCGATTCCGGCCGATGCGAACAGGATGTATTTTTCCGCCAGCGCCCCGCCGGCGTCAATGGGCTGCAAACCGGCGATCTCGTCGCCGAGGAAGCGCGAAAGGAGCGACAACGGCAGGCGGGAAACATCCATCATCCCGCCCGGGCGGCTGCCCAGGATGAAGGTACTGCGGCCGGGGTCCTCCCCCGCCGCGCTCCACTGGGAGGAATGCCCCCAGTCAGACGAACCGGGCGCCGTTTCGCGGCCGCCGGAGCGGGAGACGGCCTCGAACGCCCAGCCGTCGCCCTCGATGCGGTGGCCGTGGTACAGGGAGCCGCTGTCGTAGCGATAGGTCCAACCCCGCTGGAGGCAGAGATTACGCAGCGCCGCGATGCGCTTTTTTTTGGCGTGGCTGGTCAGTAAGAAAATGCCGGCGACCGCGAATGCCGTAACCAGCGCCACCACGATCCCGGAGATCACATCGTTCATGCCGCCTCCGTGCTTCCTGATTGATTGCCAGGTAATTGTAGCAAACAGGCGCCGCGCTGGGAAGCAGCGGCGGCGAAAGTGAGCGCGGGAACCGGGGCGGGCGCTACTCGATCTCGAAGAGCAGGTGGTTGGCCAGGATGTTGTCGCCTTCCTGCACGCCCATGGACTTGATCACGCCCGACTTGGGGGCGCGGATCTCGTTCTCCATTTTCATGGCTTCGTGGATGAGGACGATGTCGTTCTCCTCGACCCTGTCCTGGGGGCGGAAATAGATCTTCTTGATGTAGCCGGGGATGAAGCTGCGCATGGCGCCCGACTTGGAGGCGCTGACCGGCTTCTCCTTGTAGTAGAACAGGCTGTCGATCTTCAGCAGCGAAGCCGAGTAGAATTCCTCGTCGACATAGATGCCCTGGGGATAGCCGTTCTCGTCGCGGACGAACTCCACCTGGTGCAGCTTGTTGTCGACGAAGAACGACAATACTTCGTCGCCCTGGACCTCGCCGATCAGGATCTCGAGCTTGCTTTTGTCGATCTTGATCTCGGTCGGCGAATGGAAGGTGGCGCTGTTGGCGATCTCGGCTTCCACGACCTTTTTATCCACGTAGAACTTGTACTTCATCGTTTACCTCAATAGGAGCTGAAGAGCCGCTTGAAGAATCCGGGCTGCTTCATCTTTTCCAGCTTGCCCTTGTAGTTCTTCTTGCGGTTGTCGAGGTGGAAGTCGGCGGCCAGCAGGGCGGTGGCGATCAGCGACTGTTCCTCGGTGTTCTTCAGCTTGCTGAAATCGAACTTCAAGTGCAGGAAATCGATGATGGTGCCGCCGCTGCGCAAATCGGCGTTCTCCAGCAGGTGCTTCAGGAAGACCAGGTTGGTGCGGATGCCGCGGATGATGATGTTGTCCAGAAAGATGCGCATGTCGTTGATGGCGTTGGGCCTTTCGACGGCATAGGTCAGGATCTTGCCGATAAAGGGATCGTACATCGGCGTCACCCGCGCCCCGGTGTAGAGCGTGGTCTTGAAGACGTTGCGGATGGTCGAGTAGTGGAAGAAGTGGCTGATCTGGCCGGTGGAGGGCAGGAAGTTGTTGTAGGGATCCTCGGCCATCAGGGACACAAGCAGCACGTGGTGCTTGGGCTTGACGATGCGCACCCCGTGCACGTTGTGCAGCAGCTCGCCGCGGGCGATGACCACCTGCTTCTTGAGGAAGTTGGACGACAGGTGCACCTCGGAAATCAGGGTGTTGATCTGGAAGGTGGGGTTGATCTCGGAGAACAGGCACTCGTTGTTCTCCACGATGAACTCGACGTAGCCCAGCCCCACGTAGTCGATCTTCTTGAGCAGCGCCTGCGAGCGCTCGTAGAGGCTGGCGCGCAGGGTCTCGTCGACGTTCGGCGAGGGCGACTCCTGGAAGATCTTCTGAAAGCGGCGCTGGATGGATGACTCGATCTCGGGCAGGAAGATGATATTGTCCTTGGCGTCGCGGAAGAAGGGGATCTCGATATGGTGGGCATACGGCCGGAATTCTTCGAAGAAAACGCCGTTGCGGGCGTTCTCCTCGCGCTTCAGCAGGTTGGCCACCTGTTCCTGGGCGTCGCGGGGGTAGTCGGCGACGCGGATGCCCCGGCCGCCCGAGCCCTTCAGCGGCTTGATGATCAGCGGGTACGTGAAGCCGCCGTCGCAGGACTCGCAGTCCAGGGGGCTGCGGATCAGCTCGGAAAACTTCAGCACCGGCACGCCGACGGCGGCGGCGGTCTGCCGCAGCTTGATCTTGTCCTCCACCTGGGCCAGCACCTGGGCATCGGGGCCGATGAAGCGGATATTGTTCTCGCGGCACAGCCTGGCGAACTCGGGGCTCTCGGCCAGGAAGCCGTAGCCGGGGTGGATGTAGTCGGCGTGGACTTCGCGCGCTTTTTCCAGTATGGCCTCGCTGTCCAGGTAGCTGTCTTCCAGGCGCGAGGAATAGAACTTGAAGGAGCGGTCGGCCAGCTTGACCGGCAGGCTCAGCGCGTCCTCGGGCGAGTGCATCAGCAGGGTTTCCATGCCCATGCTGTTCAGCGAGTTGATGATGTCCAGGGCGATGACGCCCCGGGTGGGGATCAGGACCTTTTCTTTCATGACCTCTCCTTAGAGGGGGATGTTGCCGTGCTTTTTGGGGGGCAGCTTCAGCGACTTGTTGGCCAGGGCCTCCAGGTTCTTGATCAGGAAGGGCCGCGTCTCCACGGGCAGGATGATCTCGTCGACGTAACCGTAGGCGGCGGGCTCCCTGGGGTTGGCGAATTTTTCCTTGTACTCGGAAATCAGCCGTTCGCGCACCGTTTCCGGCTCGACGGCCTCGGAAATGTCCTTCTTGAAAATGATGTTGATGGCGCCCTGCGGGCCCATGACGGCGATTTCGGCCGTCGGCCAGGCGCAGACCACGTCGGCGCCCAGGTGCTTGGAACTCATGACGATGTAGGCCCCGCCGTAGGCTTTGCGGGTGATGACCGTCAGCTTGGGAACCGTGGCCTCGGAATAGGCGAAGAGCATCTTGGCCCCGTGCTTGATGATGCCCAGCTGCTCCTGGTCGCGGCCGGGCAGGAAGCCGGGGACGTCGACGAAGCTGACCAGCGGGATGTTGAACGCGTCGCAGAAGCGGATGAAGCGCGCCCCTTTCAGCGAGGCCTGCACGTCGAGGGTGCCGGCGAAGATGCCGGGGTTGTTGGCCACGATGCCGACCGACTTTCCTCCCAGGCGGGCAAAGCCGACCACCAGGTTCTGGGCATAGCTCTTGTGGACCTCGAGAAACTTCTGCCCGTCGACCACGGCCATGATCAGCTCCTTGACGTCGTAGGGCTTGTTGGGATTGACCGGCACGATCTCGTTCAACCGGTCGTCCATGCGGTCGAAGGGATCGCTGGCCGCGGCGTCCGGAGGCGGCTCCATGTTGGAGGCCGGCAGGTAGCTAAGCAGCTCCTTGACCATGTCCAGGGTGTCCTTCTCGTCGCGGCCGACGAAATGGGCCACGCCGGAGATGGTGGCATGGCTTTCGGCGCCGCCGAGGTCCTCGAATGTGACCTCTTCTTTGTTCACCGCCTTGATGACCTCGGGACCGGTGACGAACATGTAGCTGGACTTGTCGACCATGAAGACGAAGTCGGTGATGCCCGGGGAATAGACGGCGCCACCGGCACAGGGCCCCATGATCACCGAGATTTGGGGGATGACTCCCGAGGAGATGGTGTTGCGGAAAAAGATGTCCCCATAGCCGGCGAGACTGTTGATCCCTTCCTGGATGCGGGCGCCGCCGGAGTCGTTGATGCCGATCACCGGCGCGCCGGCTTTCAGGGCCAGGTCCTGGATATTGACGATCTTCTTGGCGTGCATCTCGCCGAGCGAGCCGCCCAGGACGGTGAAATCCTGCGAAAAAACGTAGACCACGCGGTCGTTGACCTTGCCGAAGCCGGTGATGACGCCATCGCCGAGGAATTTTTTCTTGTCCAGGCCGAAATTGGTCGAATGGTGGGAGACATAGCCCTGCAATTCCACGAAGGTATCGGGGTCGAAAAGGTATTCGATGCGGTCGCGGGCCGTCATCAGGCCGCGGGCCCGGCGCTGGGCGAGCTTGTCCAAACCGCCCGCCGCATCTTTTTCTTCACGCAGTTTGATCAGGTCCTTGATCTTGGTTTTCATTGGTTCACCTGCAGGTCAAATTGTATAATCTTTCCTCCGAAAAAGCAAATCGTTGCCGGCTGCCCGGGCAAATATTGCCCTCCGGGGAGCAAAAAACAGCCGAAATCGCGGCGCCGCGGGGTAAAAAGCCCGGCCGGGGCCGTCGGCAAGGGATTCCCTGATTGAAAACATGGCGGAAATATGGTAAAAATAGAGCAATGAAACACATATTATTCACGGTCAATCCAGTCAATACCAACGGTGACTTCGTCTACTTGATCCAGCACGCATCTCTGGTGGTCAAGCTGGTCCTGCTGCTGCTGCTTTCCTTCTCCATCATCTCCTGGGCGATCATCATCTTCAAGCTCATGGAATATTCCCGCGCCAAAAAAAACAGCCTCAAGTTCCTCGAGTTTTTCAAGAAAAACAAGAATTTCAGCGAAATCAACTCCGCCAAGGCGCTCTATGGCAACAACCCCCTGGGTGAGATCTTCCGCTTCGGCTATCGCGAGATCTCCCAGCAGACCGGCAGCGGCCAAACGCTGGAAAAGCTCGATGCGGACAGCCTGCACCGGGCGCTGCTGCGCGCCTCCAACCAGGAGATCACCCGCTTCGAGCGCCTGAACGGCTTCCTGGCGACCTGCGCCTCCGCTACCCCGTTCATCGGCCTTTTCGGGACGGTCTGGGGCATCATGACCTCATTCCAGCAGATCGGCATCCAGATGAACGCCAACCTGGCCACCGTCGCCCCGGGCATCGCCGAGGCCCTGATCGCCACGGCGCTGGGCCTGTTCGCCGCCATCCCGGCCGTCATTTTCTACAACCTGCTGCTGAACAAGCTCAAGGTGCTCATCGCCATGATGGAAGACTTCGTCCTCGAATTCCTCAACCTGAGCGAGAAGCTGCGCTGATGCACGTTCAACAACGGCAACGCTCGCACCGCCTGCACGGCAACCTGGCGGAAATCAACATCACTCCCCTGGTCGACGTCATGCTGGTGCTGCTGATCATCTTCATGGTCACGGCGCCGATGATGCAGTCGGGCATCACGGTCAAGCTGCCCACGGCCGAAACGCGCAGCAACCCGAGCTCCGGGGGGCTGGTGCTGACCCTGACCAAGGACCGCTACGTGTACATGAACGACCAGATCGTCAACCTCTATTTTCTGGAATCGCGCCTGAAAAGCCATTTTCTCAACAGCGACAAGAAAGTGGTCTTCCTCAAGGCCGACAAAAGCCTCAGCTACGGCTATATCATCGAGGTCATGGACATCATCAAGCTCGCCGGCGTGGACACGGTCGGCATGATCGTGGAGCAGAAGTCGCGGCGATGAGATTCAAGACCACGCTGCTGCTATCCATCGGGCTGCACGCCACCCTTGCCGCCTTCATCATCATCCAGCCCGCCGGCAAACCCAGCGGAGAAATGACCTATTACGTGGACATGATCAACCTGAGGGGCGGCGGCCCGGCGGGCGGCGGCGGCGGCGGCCAGGTGGCGGCGGCGGCAGTGGCCGCGGGCGCGGCGCAGCCGCAGCCCGAAGCCGAAGCGGCCATGATCGAGGAGAAGGCCGGCGGCGTCAAGAACCTGACCGTGGAAAAGGAGTTCAAGTCGCCGCTGCGCTACCCGGACCGCGAAAGCCGGAAAAATGTCGAGGAAGACAAGCTGATCTCGGTGGTGCGCAAGGCGCCGATCGCGCCCAGGAGCGCGCCGGCTGCCCAGGTGAACCCGGGCAGCCCCGGCCTGAAGACCGGCATATCCAGCGGCGCCGGCGGCGGCCAGGCGGGCAGCGGCTGGGGCGGCGGCCCGGGTACCGGGGGCGGCTATTTCCCCCATGCCTATTACATAGACCTGCTGCGCAACCGCATCTCTTCTTCCTGGTACAGTTCCCTGGTGGCGCCGGGGCTGAAGGGCAAATACGTCACCGGGGTCCATTTCATCATCGGCCGTGACGGCAGGATCAGCGACCTGCAGGTGGAGCGCCCGAGCGGCATCGAGTCCCTCGACCTGTCGGCCCGGCGCGCCATCGAGAACGCCGCGCCTTTCGCACCCCTGCCCAATGATTTTTCCTCGCAATACCTGGTCGTGCACTTCGAGTTCGAATGGGAGAAATAATGAACATGCGCCGAACCGTCCTTTTCCTGTCCGTTTTCCTGCTGGGCGGACTGCTGCCCGGCCAGGAGGAGATCACCATCCGCATCACGGAAGGCATGCCCATGGTGCCGGTGGCCATGCCCGCCTTCCAGCTCGACCAGGCGGCGCAGAAGGACGATGCCGCCGCCGTTCTCTACGAGACCCTCTGGAAGGACCTGGAGTTCTCGCGCATCTTCAAAATGGTGCCGCGCGAGCATTATTCCTATATTCCCGCCTTGAACCCCGGGGCCATCCGCTTCAAGGACTGGGCCTCCATCCAGGCCAACATCCTCATCTCCGGCCAGCTGGAGCTCAGCGCCGACGGCCGCGTGATCTTCTCGTTCAAGGTCTACGAGGTGGCCAGCGAGCGCTTTATTTTCGGCCGTAACTTCGGCGGCAAGAAGGACCTCGCCCGCCTGATCGCCCATCGTGCCGCCGACGAAATGCTGAAGCACTTCGGCGAGAAACCCATGTTCACGTCCAAGATCGTCTACGTCTCCGAGGCGGGCAACGACCGCGACATCTACATCATGGATTACGACGGCCACCGCCCCACGCGCATCACCTTCAGCAGCGCCATGGACATGCTCCCCTCCTGGAGCGCCGACAACGAGAAAATCCTCTACACCTCCTACCGCAACCTGAGCCCGGAGCTGTTCATGTTCAACATCTATTCGGGCAAGACGGAGCTGCTCTCCAGCGGCGGCAGCAACTACGCGGCCGACTGGTCACCTACGGCCGATCGCGTCGCCTTCACCTCATCCAAGCACGGCAATACCGAGATCTATATCAAAGACATGAAGACAGGGGGGGAAAAGCGGCTGACCTTCAACCCGGCCATCGACACCTCCCCGTGCTGGAGCCCGAACGGCAGGGAGATCGCCTTCACGTCGCAGCGCGGCGGCACGCCGCAGATCTACATCATGGACGCCGAGGGCAGCAATGTCCGCCGCATCACCATGGAGGGAACCTACCACGACTCCCCCGCCTGGTCGCCCGACGGCATGCGCCTGGCCTTTGTCTCGCGCATCGAGAACCGCTTCGACCTCTACGTCTACAACCTGAAAAGCAATGAGATCGCCAAGCTGACCGAGAACGCCGGCCGCAACGAAAACCCCTCCTGGTCACCCGACGGCCGCCACCTGGTATTCTCCTCGAACCGCAGCGGCCGCTACCAGCTCTACCTGGTCGATTACGACGGCCGCAACGTGCGCCAGATCACCGCCGGCGGCGAAAACAAGATGCCGAAATGGCAAAAATCCGCCAAATAAGGAAAAATAGCGAATATTTGACAATTTTCTTTTTATATATTATATTTTTTGCATAAATCAACTAGGAGGACCCATGAAAAAATTGTTGCTGGTAGTGGTCGCACTGTCGCTTGTCCTGATGTTCAACGCCTGCGCTAAAAAGGCCCCCCAGGTCGCCCCGGAAGGACCTGTCATTGAGAAAGTGGACGAGCCCATCGCCCAGGTAGAAAAGCCCGTTCTGAGCGAGGAAGAGCTGTTCCAGCAGAAATCGCTCGAAGAGCTGAACAAGGACCAGGTCCTCAAAAAAATCAATTTCGACTTTGACATGTATACCATCCGCGAAGACATGAAGCCCATCATGCAGGCCAATGCCAACTGGCTGCTGAAGTTCGCCTCCGTGGAAGTGCTGGTCGAAGGCCATTGCGACGAGAAGGGAACCATCGAGTACAACATCGCCCTGGGTGAAAAGAGAGCGGAAGCCGCCAAGAATTACCTGGTCTCCCTGGGCATGAACGCCGCCAAGGTCAAGATCATCTCCTACGGCAAGAGCAAGCCCCTGGTCCAGGGCGTCGACGAGGCCTCCTATTTCCAGAACCGCCGCGCCGAGTTCGTCATCACCAAGAAATAGTTCCCATGAAGCATAGGATCTTTTCGGCCCTGCTCATCCTGCTGCTGTTCAGCCTCCCCGCCCAGGCGGTAAAAAAGGACACCCAGGTCATCCTGGACGAAGTGCAGAGGCTGTCCGCCGCACTCGACCAGCTCTCCGCCCAGATGGCGGAGCTGCTGAAGAAATCGGGCATCGCCGACGAAAAGATCAGTGCCGTCGCCCGCAACCAGGCCGACCTGGCGCAAAGCAAGGAAAACTTCATGCTCAGCATGCAGTTTTTCAAGGAAGAGCTGAACTCGCTGAAGGATGCCATCGCCAAGCTGAACGACAGATTGCTGAACATGCCCGTGGCCGCGGTTCCCGCCGCGGCCGGCGCGGGCGACCCTCCGCCCGCAGTCGAAGCCTCCCTGGCCCAGGACCCTTCCAGCGTCTATTACGCGGCCTATTCCGACTACATCAAGGAAAATTTCGACCTGGCCATCGAAGGCTTCCGCCAGTTCATCCGCAGCTTCCCGGACAGCGGACTGGCCGACAATTCCCTCTACTGGATCGGCGAGTGCCATTACGCCAAGAAAAAATACCAGGAAGCGATCAGCACCTTCAATGAACTGCTCGCCAAGTACAAGGACGGCGACAAGGCCCCGGCCGCCATTCTCAAGAAAGGCTACGCCCTCATCGAAATGGGCCGGCAGAGCGAGGGCCTCGCCATCCTCAAGGAATTGATCTCCCGCTTCCCCCTCTCCGAGGAGGCCTCGCTGGCCGGGCAGAAGATCAAGGAGTTCAACGAATAACATGAGCCAAGTACGCAGCTTGAACCGAGTCATCCTGGTCGGCCGGGCGGGGAAGGACCCCGAGGTCACGGTCATGCCCAACAGCGGCCAGCAGCTGGCCAAGTTCAGCCTGGCGACCAACGAAGGCTATTACGACAAGAACAACAACGCCTGGAAGGACCTGCCGACCGAGTGGCACAATATCATCGCCTGGCGGGCGCTGGCCCAGAAGGTCGAAAAAGGGGTCGGCAAGGGCGACATGGTGCTGGTCGAGGGCAGCATCCGCACGCGCAAGTGGAAGGACAAGAACGGCCAGGACCGGTCGACCACCGAGATTACGGCCGACAATATCGTCGTCCTGGACCGCCGCAAGGACGGCGCCCCGGGGTCCGGCTCTTCTTATTCCGGCGAGCGCCACGGCGCCCGGGACTCTTTCCCCGAAGCGGGCAACCAGGGCGCCCCGCCCTTCATGGGCGCCCAGGACGGGGATGAAGGCGGATTCGAGGAGGACCCCTTCTAATGGCCTTTGTCAATTACAACAACAAGGAGATCACGGCCAAGATCGTTTACTACGGGCCGGCCTTGAGCGGGAAGACAACCTGCCTGCGCTACATCTTCAACAATGACGAGGTGGAGAACAAGGGCAAGCTGATCACCCTGGACACCGACGGCGACCGCACCCTGTTCTTCGATTTTCTGCCCATGGAAATCGGCAAGCTGGGAAATTACTCCATCAAGATCCAGCTTTACACCGTCCCCGGGCAGGTGGCCTACGACACCACCCGCAAGCTGGTGCTGCAGGGCGCTGACGGCGTGGTCTTCGTCGCCGACTCCCAGGTCGTCATGCGCGAACAGAACAACGAGAGCTTCACCAACCTCAAGAAGAACCTGAAGCTCAACAACCTGCAATTCGAAAAGATACCGCTGATCTTCCAGTTCAACAAGCGGGACCTGAAGGAGATCCTGCCCCTCACCGCCCTGAACAAGGACCTGAACCCGGACAACAAGGCTTTTTTTCCCACCGTGGCCACCGGCGGCGAGAATGTGCTGGAAGGGCTGCACGCCATCATCAAACTGGTCATCCTGCATCTGAAAAACCAGCTATCCATTTTTCAGAAGGACAAGACCGTCATGTTCTCCCGCGAGGAGATCACCTCTTCCTCGCCGAAAGCCGAAGAGAAGCAGGTCGTCCTCAAGGACCTGGCCGAGGAGATCCATGTCGGCGATACGGCGGAAGAGGAAGTATTCGAGCTTTCCTCCCCCATGATCGATGCCGAGGACTCTTTCAAGCCCGTATCCGATGATGACATCTTCAACCTGGAAGAGATCCGCGAGGTCAAGGCCGAGAAATCGGACTTCGACATCCCCGAGATCGATTTCGCCGAGGAAGAGCGCCGCGAGGCCGACTCCGCCCCTTTTCACCCCGCCGGCGCCAAACCCGCCCGCAACCAGCCGCCGGCCGACGAGGAAACGGGCGAGCATCCGGCGGTGGAGGCCCCGCTGGTGCAGGCCTATGACCTGCCCATCACTCTCGAGATTCCCGACGGCGCGGACGGCATGCAGATCCACCTCAACCTGAAGATCACTCTGAAAAAAAAATAACCGGCGCGCGATGAAAAAAGCCATCGGCTACCTGCTACTGTTCATCACCTGCAGCGCCGGCGCCTGGGCCCAGCAGGGCGCCGAAGCCCTGGTCGCCGAAAGCGCCGCCTACCTGGGCGCTTTTTTCAAGGACAAGTTCGACGTGCGGGTCGCCGTCGTCCGTTTCGAGAACGAATCGGAACTGGGCGACCTGGCCATGCAGAAGATCTACCAGATGCTGGTTTCGCGGCTGGAAGGCGAAAAGAACATCCTCCTGGCCGACCTGCTGGTCGGCTTCAGCAGCGGCCGGGGCGAGTTCAACCTCGCACAGTCGGACAAATTGGATTTTCTGCTCGACCTGAAGCTCATCCAGAACAAGAGCCGGACCGGCCTCGGCCTGACCGTCTTTTCCCGCCTGCAGGACCGCGTGGTTGCCGTGAAATATTTTGAAAAAGCCCTCAGCCAGGGGGAAATGGAGCTGCTGCAAACGCGGAATTTCGCTTTTTCCTCCCTGGGTTTTTCCAAGTTGCTCGAATTCGAGAGCAAAAAAGACCTGATGGACATCCAGTCCATCGCCGCGGCCGATGGCCGCTTGCAGTATTTCTTCTACTACCCGGACGAGATCATCATTTACATGGCCAACGAGACCCGCCTGGAAAAACATTTCCAGTTCGAGCTCAAGTGGTCCCGCCCCTACTACCCCTCCCGGCATCCGCAGGGCAAGCTGTTGCTGTTCCGCTCCGCCCAGGACCTGCTGCTGTCGGCGGGGAACAACTTCTGCCCCTACTCCCAGCTCCTGGTTTTCCGCGCCGGCCAATGGCAGGAAGCCGGCCAGGTCGACTTTGTGCCCTTCCGCCTCGTGACCATGAACCAGAATCCCTACCTGGTCGGCGGCCGCTACGAGGAGGGCCGGAATTTTTTCAAGAACAGGGTCTACTTCCTGCCATTCGCCCTGCCGATCGACGGCGCCGGCGCCTACCAGAAGCAGACCTGCCCGGCCATGGCCATGGATTTTTCCACCGCGGAAGGGCAACTGCAGGCCGTCCACGTCATCGACCGCAACTACGCCTATCGCCTGTTCACCGCCGGCTTCGAGGAAATGAAGCCGCTGGCGGAGAGGAAAGGCGCATCGCTGGCCACACTCGACGGCCGCTGGCTGGCCATGAGCGATCACAGCCGCGTCGTTGACCAGCTTTTCTTCTTCGACATCCGCGACGGCGGCCTGCGCCACGTGTACACCGGCAAGGTGGACGGCGAGGTGCAATTCATCGCCGCCGGGAACTGGCAGGAAACCCGGGGCTTCTGGACCGGCGTGCTCCAGGCGGCACCCGGGGCCGGGATGGAGCGGCTGCTGGTGCAGTTCTGGGGCCGGCGCGATGAATAAGGCGAAGCTGCTGCTGTTGCCGCTGGCGCTGTCGCTGCTCGGCGCCATCAAGCCCTATTACGGGGGCGAGATCGCCATCCGCCTGAACGAGCCGGCCTCTTTTCACCTGAATACGGCCAATTACTCCAACCTGATCTTCTATTCGCTGATCTACGAAAACTTTTTTTACCTGAAGAAGGACGGCGAGATCGCCAGCCACGTCTTCCGCGACTACCGCTACGATGCGGCCGCCAAGACCCTCTTCCTGAACCTCAAGGACAACCTCAGCTTTTCCAACGGCAAGCCGCTGACCGCCAGAAACATCCAGGTGTCGCTGAAGATCTTCATGGCCTCCGATCTGTTCGCCGCCAGCCGCCTGAGCAAGGCCGTGAAAGCCGTGCGCTTCAATAACGACGAGGTTGCGGTCGAGTTGCTGGCCGACAATCCCGACATCGTCACCCTGCTCGCCGCCCCGGAACTCGTGGTTCTGGCCGAGGACGAGCAGTCCTTTTCCGGCCTGTTCTACCCGCAGGAATGGGAAAAGAACCATCACCTGACCCTGAAGGCCAACCCGTATTACGCCGGCGGGCGGGCCTACCTGGACTCGGTGCGGGTCACGTTCACCGAGGGCCCGACCCCCGACCTGTTCCTCGCCGCACCCGAGCAGTTCAAGGACAATTTTCTGGAATTCGATTCGGGCATCTACCAGAATCTCTACCTGTGCTTCCTGCAGGGAGATGTCGGCCAGAACACCAAGATCGCACTTTTCTCCCTGCTCAAGCGCTTCAACGAGGCGACGGGATTCCGCTACCGTGAGCTTAACTCGCTGACTTCGGATGAGGAGTCACCGGTCGCCATCCGCATCAAGGCCCTCAGCCAGCAGAAGACGGCCGCGATCCTGAAATTCTCGGAGATCAAGCTGTACGCGCTGTCCTCGCTGTCCAACCTGGAAAAGGACCTTTCCGCCTTCCTGAAAAGCACCAACCTCAAGATCGAGACACAGTTCATCGACGACAGCCAGTTCATGGCTTTCCTGGACTCGGCTGTCATCAAATACGTCCTGGTCGACAAAATCTTCCAAAAAAAGGCCCCGGCCGAGGAAAAGCTGAGCCGCATCCTCAAGGAATCCAGCTTCAACCGCTTCAACGCCCAATACCTGCGCATGCTCAGCGAACTGGAAGAAGCGCGCTTCAGCAATTCCCAGGAGCTGCTCATGGACCAGATCGCCCGCATCAGCGAGGCGATTATCAACGACGGCTTTATTTTTCCGCTTTTCCAGAAGAACTATTCTCTTTACGTCCGCAAGACATGGCCGGACCTGGAGATCGATTACTACGGCAGGCCGCTGCTGCAAAAAGTGAGTAAAAACAATGATTAAAAAAACGCTCCTTCTCGTCGGCCTGCTCTCCCTGTGCGTGAACTCTTTTGCCCTGGACCTGGGGCTGATCGCCGGCTCCGTCAGCCAGCCCGCCAGCTTCTTCTACGGCCTCTCGGCCGGGTCGGGGACCATCGTGCCCATGCTCAAGTTCGAATTCGAAGGCTGCCGCATCCGGGAAACGGGATGGAACTCCTTAAGCGCCGCCGTAAAATTCCGGCCGAAATTCGGCGTTTTCGCCCCGTACGCGGTCCTGGGCGCCGGCGGCGAGTTCGAAAAACTGAACTTCCACTTCAGCGACTACAACTTCTACACGTTCATTGGCGGCGGCTTCCATATTTTTTTCACCTCCATGTTCTCATTACGGGCCGATCTGCGCTTCCAGCACCTTCCCGACGCCAACCGCACCCGCGTCAGCGGCGGGTTTTTCATCCATCTTTAGGGCTCCCGGGGTTGACAGAAGGCCGCTTTTCGGCTTAAAATAGCATTTCCAAGCGCCATTCGTTTATTTCAGGCAAAATCCGTCGATCTTCAGGAGGCAAGAGTGAATATTTACGTTTGCATCAAGCAAGTTCCCGATACCGAGGCCACCATCCTGGTCAAGGACGGCAAGTCGATCAATGAAGCCAACGTCAAATGGATCATCAGCCCCTATGATGAATACGCCATTGAGGAAGCCCTGAAGCTGAAGGAGAAGATCGCCGGCTCCAACGTGACGGCAGTGTGCCTGGGCCCGGAGCGGGTGCAGAGCGCCCTGCGCACGGCCCTGGCCATGGGCGCCGACGCAGCGCTGCACGTCGAGTGCGCCGCTGCCCCGGACAGCCAGGGAACAGCCCGGGCATTGGCCCACGTCATCCGCGCTGACAAGGACTTCGGAGTGATTTTCCTGGGCCGGCAGGCCATCGATGACGACGCTTCCCAGCTGCATATCCTGCTGGCGGAGGAATTATCCATCCCGGTCGCGACCAATATCCTGGCTTTCGCCTTTGACGGCCAGAAGGTCAGGGTCGAGCGCGAGATCGACGAAGGCGCACGCGAAGTGATCGAGATGGCCATCCCCTGCGCCGTGGCGGCGGCCAAGGGGCTGAACACCCCCCGCTATGCCTCGATGATGGGCATCATGAAGGCCAAAAAGATCGAGATCCGCAAGGTGGCCCTGGCTGAGACCGGCGTCGAGGAGGCCGGCAACCTGGTCAGCCTGCTCAAGCTGTCGTCCCCCGCCGAAAAGCCGCAGGGGCGGGTGATCCCCGGCGAGCCGGCGGCTGCGGTCCACGAGTTGGTGAAGCTGCTGCGCGACGAAGCGAAGGTACTCTAGGAGACGACCATGGCCAACATCGGAATATATATCGAATTAAAAAACGGAATTTTCAAAAAAGCGAACCGCGAGCTGCTGACCCTTGCCGCCAAGGGCGGCCATAACGTGCACGCCGTCGTGTTCTGCGCCGACCCCCGGATGTACCTGGACGAGCTGAAAGGCGCACAGGTCGTGGTCCAGGTGCAGGGTTCCGATCTCGCCTACCAGCCCGACCGCTATGCCGCCACCCTGGCGGCGATCATCGAAGACTTCAAGCTGGACGCGTTCCTGGGCACCTTCTCGGCGCAGGGCAAAGACCTCTTTCCACGCCTGGCCGCCAAGGCCAAGGCCGGCCTGGTCAGCGACTGCCTGGCCGTGGACCTGGAAAAGCGCCAGGCAGTCAAGCCGGTCTACTCCGGCAAGCTGCTGGGCGAGTACCGGGTTGGCAGTCCACGGGCGCTGTTCACCGTCAGGCCCAACGTCATCCCCGTGGAAGCCGTTGTCGCCGCCGGCGCCCAGGAGCTCAAGAGCGTAACGCTGGACATGAGCGAGCCGCGGACGCGCATTGTCTCGGTCATCCAGAGCGCTTCGCAGAGGGTCGACCTGACCGAAGCCGAGATCATCGTCTCCGGCGGCCGGGCCATGAAGACCAAGGAGAACTTCGCCATCCTGGAGGACCTGGCCAAGGTCCTGAACGCGGGAGTCGGGGCTTCGCGGGCCGCCGTCGACGCCGGCTTCGCCACTTCCGACATGCAGGTGGGCCAGACCGGCAAGGTCGTCAACCCCAAGCTCTACATCGCCTGCGGCATCTCCGGCGCCATCCAGCATTTCGTGGGCATGAAGACATCCAAGGTCATCGTGGCCGTCAATAAGGACCCGGAAGCGCCGATTTTCAAAAAAGCCGACTACGGCATCGTCGGCGATCTGTTCACGGTAGTGCCATTGCTCAAGGAAGAGATTAAGAAAGCATTGGGTTGAAGGCAGACGGAATCAAGTTCGATGTTCGAAGTCCGATGTTCGACGTTGGAAAGCCTTCAGCGAAATAATCTCCAATGGCAGATCATTGCCGATCTTTTATTGGATTCCTCGACTTTTATCAATAATATACTCAAATTGAAATTACGGGAATCCTCAACTTCGAACCTCGAACTTCGAACCTCATTTGGTTTCAGTTCTTCCCGCTCTGCTTGAGCACCCGCTCGTAATCCTTCTTCAACTGTTTGTTCTCCAGCTCCAGTTCCTTGACGGCCCCGCGCAGCGTGCGCAATTCAAGCAGCCACTGCAGCAATTGGCGCTCGATCTGTTTATGAGTGATCTTCATCTTGACCAGCAGGATATTGATATAGTCGTCAAGGCGCATGGTGGTTCTCCATCCCAATTATATGACTTACAACGCCAGGTTTCAAATCGGGTGGTTGTGCCTATGCCGTTTCGCCCTCAGGGAAGAACAGGGAAGAGAGAGGGAAAGGCAGAGGGAAGACAAAGTGAGAAAGAGGTCCACGTAAGTGCTTTTCCCACTCTCTCTTCCCTCATTCTTCCCTCTCTCTTCCCTCTCTCTTCCCTTAATCTAAGCCTGTAGCAGAGGTTGACGGCCCGGCTAGATTGGCTACAATAAACCTCACACGAGGAGCGATAATGGCCAAGAAAGCACTGATCACCGGCGTTACCGGGCAAGACGGTTCCTATCTCGCCGATCTCCTGCTGGAAAAGGGCTACGAGGTCTACGGCATGGTGCGCCGTTCCAGCATGGAAAAATTCGACCGCATCGAGCACATCAAGGACCGCATCCATATCCGCCAGGCCGACCTGCTCGACCAGTATTCCATCAGCAAGATCATTGAGGAGGTCCAGCCCGAGGAAGTGTACAACTTGGCAGCCATGAGTTTTGTCCCAACCTCCTGGGACCAGCCGGTGCTGACCGCCGAGTTCACCGCCATCGGCGTCACGCGCATGCTGGAGGCTATCCGCGCCGTCAACCCGCGCATCCGCTTCTACCAGGCCTCTTCCTCGGAGATGTTCGGCAAGGTCAAGGAGATCCCCCAGACCGAGCTGACGCCGTTCCACCCCCGCAGCCCCTACGGCGTGGCCAAGATCTATGGCCACTGGATCACGGTCAACTACCGCGAGAGCTACGACATCTTCGGCGTCTCGGGCATCCTCTTCAACCATGAATCGCCCCGGCGCGGCATCGAGTTCGTTACGCGCAAGGTCACGTACAACGCCGCCCGCATCAAGCTCGGCCTGAGCAAGGAACTGCGCCTGGGCAACCTGGAGGCCAAGCGCGACTGGGGCTTCGCCCTGGACTACGTCGAGGCCATGTGGCTGATGCTGCAACAGGACAAGCCCGACGACTTTGTCATCGCCAGCGGCGAAACGCACTCGGTCAGGGAGCTGGTGGAGATCGCCTTCTCCCACCTGGGCCTCGATTACAGGGACTTCGTCACCCTGGACAAGAAATTCATCCGCCCGGCCGAGGTCGACCTGCTGCGCGGCGACTTCAGCAAGGCAAAAAAGATACTGGGCTGGCAGCCCAAGGTGCATTTCGCCGAACTTGTGCGCATGATGGTCGATGCCGACATGGCGCTGCTCAAGAAGGACTACCGCCTGTGAGCCCTGTCCTTTACAAGGAAGACCGCCCCTGGGGCTGGTTCGAGATCCTCTTCGAAGAAGCAGGACTGAAGATCAAACGCATCATGGTCAAGCCGGGGAAGCGCTTGTCCCTGCAAAGCCACGAGCAGCGCGCCGAGAACTGGGTCGTGATCCAGGGCCGGGCGCTGTTCACCCTGGACGACAAGACCTTTGATCTGCAGGCGCAGCAATCGGTCTTTATCCCGAAAAAAAGCCGCCACCGCATCGAGAACCCCGGCAACGAGGAGCTGGTTTTTATCGAGGTGCAGACCGGCGCCTACCTGGGCGAGGACGACATCACGCGCTTCCAGGACGATTTCAACCGCGCCTGACCCTTGCGAATTCATGAATCGTAAATGAGGAAATAAGCTTCATGCTGGAAAAAGAAAAAGAGATCGGTCTGCAGGCGGTCGGCATGGCCATGACCGTGGCGGCCATGATCCAAAACGAGCTGACCGGAGCCGACACCCTGACCAAGGCCGACCGCAGCCCGGTGACCATCGCCGATTTTGCCGTCCAGGCCCTGGTCTGCAAGATCCTCAACAGCCATTTCCCGGGCATGCCCATCGTGGGCGAAGAGGATTCGCTGGCCTTGCGCCAATCGGAAAATTGGGCATTGTTCGCCAAGATCAAGCATTACCTGAAAAAGAGCGACGCGCCCTTGAGGGAAAAAGAGATCTGCGACTGCATCGATATGGGCGGCGCCGAGCCCGTTGGGACGTTCTGGACGCTGGACCCCATCGACGGCACCAAGGGCTTTCTGCGCGGCGAGCAATTCGCCATCGCCCTGGCGCTGGTCCGCGAGGGGCGGGTCATCCTGGGCATCCTCGGCTGCCCGAACCTGCCGCCGGGGGCAGGCGGCACCATGTTCTGGGCCATTCCGGGCCAGGGTAGCTGGAAAATTCCGGCGGCCGGCGGCCAGGCGGAACCCATCTGCACCTCGGCAAAGACCGACTCCCGGCAGATGAGATTCGTGGAGAGCTACGAATCCTCGCACAGCGACAAGGGGACCCAGCTCGAGATCTCCCGACTGCTGCAGATCTCCAGCCCGCCCGAGCAGATGGACAGCCAGGTCAAGTACGGCATCGTCGCCTCCGGCATCGCCGACATCTACCTGCGCATCCCCAATCCCTCCACTCCGGACTACCGCGAAAAGATCTGGGACCACGCTGCCGGCAGCCTGATCGTGGAAGAGGCCGGAGGCTGGGTCAGCGATATCGACGGCAAAAAGCTTGATTTTTCAGCGGGCAAGACCTTGCGCCACAATCGCGGCATCCTGGCCACCAACGGCCGCGTTCATTCCCGCGTGCTGGAGATCATCGCGGAATTGTCGGCGCGGAAATAGGAAATATAACCCTTCCCGACCCAAAAGGGCAACCACGGGGGGTTGCCCCTACAACGCAATTCAATACCGGCTATCTTTCAAATCAATTTTCCCGGATTGTTTTCATCTTCACTCCAATTCAACGGATTATTGATTATATATTCATTAATTCGCTCGTGATCTCCCTCATTGCGAATGACATGCTCGTAATAATTTCGTTGCCACAACTTTTTATTAAACGGAATCCAATTGGTTTTCTCTACGCCATCCATATATCTTTTTGTGGTCATCACCTTGAATCGATGAATGACATCGGGCACGGCCAATGTAGGGGCAACCCCCCGTGGTTGCCCCTGACTGGAGGGGCCAGCACCGAAGCTTTCCCCCAAAAGAATTATGGCATGAACGTGATTGGGCATGATCTGATAAATATTAATCATGACTCCGGAATAAGATTTCGAAATTTCTTCCCAAACAGATCCAACCATGATACCTGCAGCGTTTAACGCTATTTTTTGATCGACGATTTGTCCCAATAAACATTCATGATTCTGGATGCACATCGTCACAAAATAAGCCCCCTTTCTGGAATAATCATATCCCTTTAGCCTGATCGACCGACGATGATGAATTTCGGGATTAAATTTCACACGAATTTTTGGACAGCTTATACGTGCCCCAGCCCCAGCGCCCAGGCCGCCTTGTCGGCCACGGGCGGGTGATACGTTTCAAATTTGTGCAGCAATTCTTGCGGATCCTCGGCGCTCATGATCGCGGCGCGATGCGCGGCATCCAGGAAGCCCTCGGCCACGACGCGGTCGAGGAAAGCCAGCAGCGGCGAGAAATAGCCGGCAACATCGAGCAGCCCGCAAGGCTTGCCGTGCAGGCCCAGCTGCCCCCAGGTCAGGATTTCAAGCGTTTCCTCCAAAGTGCCCAGACCGCCCGGCAGGGCCATGAAGCCGTCAGACAGTTCGGCCATCAGCATTTTGCGTTCGTGCATCGAGTCCACCACCCGCAGATCGGCGAGTCCGCTGAATGCCACTTTTTTTTCATGCAAGTGCCTGGGGATCACGCCGATGACCTCGCCGCCGGCGTCCAGCGCCGCCCGGGCCAGGTGCCCCATCATGCCGACCTTGCCGCCGCCGAAGACCAGGCCGATCTTTCTTTGAGCGAGGATGCAGCCCAGGCTCCTGGCCGCGGCGGCATACTCGGGACGGACACCGGGACTGGAGCCGCAGAAGACGCAGATCCGCTTCAGGTTCATCGGAATTGCTCCAGGATGGCTGTGATCGCCGCGCCGGCGGCGGCCGCGTCGGGCGTGCCCTTGGGCATATGGCTGCCCGGGCCGAAAGCGCTGCGCGCCCAGGCGAAGAGCATGGGGCCGTCGATGGGCTCGTTGGCGTTGAAGTTGGCTTTGTGGTATTCCTTCAGGAGCCAGGCCGTGCGCGGGAACAGGTGGAAATGGAGCCGGCGGTCGACTTCGCAGAACGACAGGATATAAACCCTCTCGGCAGCCACTGCTTCCTCGATGGCCTTCGCCGTTCGGGCGAGAATCTCGCCCAGCGCTTTTGCCGTTTCCGTTGGCAATTGCGCCAGGCTGGTCGCCTCCCCTTTCAGTCGCAGGACCAGGTAGCCCGGTATGGCGCACTCCGCGCTGCGCTCAAGGGTGAATGACTCGTCTTCAAAGACAGTATTTTTGGAATTTTCTTTCGGCATGGTGAAAATTGTGGCAAAAGGGGGGATCATTGTCAAACCGGGATTTTGCGTAGGGGCGGTTCGGGAACCGCCCTGCAACAATTACAGCAGGTCTTTTTTCGTGAAGATGGAGAGGAACTTATAGCCGTGGCCTTCGATCGTTTCGCGGCCGCCTTCCTGGCGGTCGAGGACGGCCATGACCACCTCGACCTTGCCGCCTTCGGCCTCGACCTGCTTGGCGCCCTTGATGATCGAGCCGCCCGAGGTGATAACGTCGTCGAACAGCGCCACGCGCATGCCGGAGCGGAAATTGCCCTCGATCATCTTGCGCGTGCCGTGGGCTTTCTCCTCCTTGCGGATGATGAAGGCCGGCAGCGGGCGCTTTTCCTGGTGGCTGATGACAGCGATGGCCGCCACGATGGGATCGGCGCCGATGGAGTAGCCGCCCACGGCGTCGATCTCGTAAGCGGCCAGCATCTGGAAGAACAGGCGCCCGCAGAGGGCCGCCCCCTCGGCGTCCAGAGTGGTCACCCTGGCGTCGACATAGAAATCGCTGGTCTTGCCCGAAGCCAGCTTGAACTCACGGCCGCGCACGACCGATTTTTCGAGCAGGATGGCGCGCAGGCGTTCCTTCACGAGAGTTTGCCCCGGAAATCGCCGGGCAGCACCTTGAACAGGTAGGGGGCGATCTCCGTCATGGATGCCTCGAGGAACTCCAGGTTTTCCTGGGAGAAATCCTCACCGGCATCGTCGGCGCCGTCGCCTTTGCGCGAGAGTTCGATGATGCCGAACTTCTGCTCGCCGGCGCGAATGATGGTGCTCATCATCTTCCATATGCGCCGCACCTTCTCGCCGGGCCCCTTGATGTACTCAAACAGGTGCAGGTGCTTCATCTGGTTGAAATTATTCTCGATCATGCCCCGGTTCATCTTGAAGACCCTGGCAGCGAAGGCGTCGGGCGAGGAAACCGGGATCATGCCGGCGTTAACCAGGTGTTCGGGGTATGCGAACGACATGACCATGTTGTCCTTGTCGGCCAGCAGGATGGCCACTTCATCGTTCTCCAGTTCGAAGTTATCGCAGTAAAACTTGGCGATATCGTTGATGGTCGTCTTGAAAGCCGCATCTGTATGGCCGCCGGCGGTATTCATCTTGAATTTTTCGATCAGCAAATTGATGTCCTTCATGGTTGTCTCCCGGGTAATGATAATATTTTCCAAAGGAAAAAACAAGTGGGCGGGTAAAATTCGCGGCGCGCCTCAGAACAGGGGGAACGTCCCCAGGGGGGTGATGATCCGCCCGGAGTGGCTCTCGTTATCCAGCGCCAGGCCGCCCACGACAATGCATTCGGAAAGGGAAGCACCCGGGCCGATGCGCGCGTTCTCCCACAGCACCGAGCGCCGCACCCGCGCCGCGGGGGAGAGCTCCACTCCAGGGGAGAGGGCGTTGTCGCCCGCCAGGGAGCGGTGGGCCTTGAAATCCCAATTGGCCTGGAAATAGGACGCCGGCGTGCCGATATCCAGCCAGATGCCTTCATAAAGCACGACCGTGAAACGCAGGCGCTGCCTGCGGATGCTGGCAAAAAAATTGCCCTCGTCGATCTTGGCCACTATCCTTTTCTTGAACAGCGCCGCTCCGGCGTACATCAGCGCCTCCTCACCAGGGGGGGCGGGCGGAGCGTTATCCAGAAACGTTGCGCCGGAACAGAGCAGTCGGGCGTAGCGGCCGCTGCGGTCGGGGCGCGCCAGCAGCACGCCGTCGACCTGCGGGTCGGCGGCCTGGCGCGTCATCTCCGCCAGCGGCAGCTCCAGGAAGGTGTCGCCGTTGACCGCCAGAAGTTGCCGCGAAAAATATGGCAGCGCCTGCCGCAGCACGCGGCTGCCGCTCAATTCATCCTCGCGGATAAAGCGGATGCCGCGCCCGTCGCCGGCGGCGGCAACGACCTGGTCGCCGAGATGGTGCAGGTTGACGAATCCCTCGGCACAGCCCAGGGAGCGCAGTTGCCCCAGCAGCAGGGCGAGCAACGGCATGCCGTTCAGGGGAAAAGCCGGCTTTGGCTTCGTGAGCGAAAGCGGCTCGGCGCGCTTGCCGTAGCCGCCGGCCAGGATGAAAAATTTCATGGGGCGAAAATCCTGCCGCCGCAGCGGCGAAACCCGTCAGTATTCACGGTAGCGAATGAACTCCAAAAGGCCTTCCAGGGAGTCACGGCAGGGCGAGGGGGGGAACCCGCGCAGGAAACCCCGGCAACGCCGGCAGTAGCGCTCGATGACCGCCAGGGAGCGCTCCTGGACGCCCAAGCTCCGGCAGCGCTCCAGGAGCGGCTCCGGCCCGGAACGGTCGAAGCCGCGCATGAGCGGCAGGGCGCCGCCAGCGAGCAGCAGGATATAGGGCAGGGTCACTTTGCCTTCCCTCAGGTCCTGGAAACGTCCCTTGCCCGAGCGCTCGGAAAAGATGTCCAGCAGGTCGTCGCTGATCTGGAAAATCATGCCGAAATCCTGGCCAAAGCGGCGGAAAGCCGGGGCACGGCGCGCGTCCGCTCCCGGGAGCCCGGCCGCCAGGTCGGCGATCCCGCTGAACAGGCTCGCGGTCTTCTTGCGGATGATGTCGTAGTACGTGCGAGTGCCCAGGCGGTAATTGAAATTGTTCTCATACTCCAGGATCTGCCCTTCGATCATCCGCCGCGACGCCTCGGCCAGCATATCGACGGCGTCGCCATGGCCGGTGCGCGTCAGCATGCGGATGGAGGTGATAAAAAGGAAGTCGCCCCAGAGAACCGAGAGCGTGTCTCCGAAATGATGGTTGGGGGTCTTTTCACCGCGGCGGCGGGTGGAATGGTCGACGATATCGTCATGGACGAGGCTGGAGAGGTGCAGCATCTCGATGGCCGCGCCCATGTTGGCCAGGCCATTGTCACGGGCGCCGTTCAGGCGCGCCAGCAGGAAAAAAAAGGCGGCGCGTATCTTCTTGCCCTTGCCGACCGGGGTGCAGCGTCCCAACTCGGATATCAAGCCCACCCGGCTGCCGATCTTGCGGGCCAGGACCTTTTCCGCGGCCGCAAGCAGTGGCAGGATCGGCTCCTGAACTTTGCGATAATCCATTTTTGGGGCTATTTTACCATCCGGGCCAGGGTTTGGCAAACGCGGTGCAAACGCGCCCCCTGCCTTGCCGTCCGGCCGCAGGCAGCGCTGCGGAGCGAATAACGTCAGCGCAGCCAGCCGGGGGGGACGCCGGCTTTGCGCGCCTTCTCGTACAGTTCTTCGAGCTGGGTTTCGCTCTGGCTGAGGAAAAGCTTTTTCTGCTCGATCTGGTTGGTCAACTGCGCGATCTGGGCGCGGATGGCCTCCTGCTCGGCCGCTATGTTCTTGATATAGAAGTCGGACCAAAGCCGGTTCAGTTCGGATTGCTCGCGCTCGATATCCTCTCTAAGCTTGGCGATGCGCTGCTCGAGATCGGCCTGCTGCTTTTTCCAGAAATCGGGCTGGCGGGTGACGTCGTCCTTCTTGGGGGCGCCCTCGACCCCGGGCACTCCTTCCTCGGACGGGGCCTCGTCGGATTCCATCTGCACGAAGCCGTACTTGTTGTCGCCGGCGGAAACCGTGTTCAAATTGGAGTCGTTGACCTTGATCTTCGACTTGGCGAGCTTTTTTCTCCGCTCTTCCTCCTGCTTCTTCAGCGCCATCAGGTCGACGCCGGGAAGCAGGAGCGGCGAGATCCCGGAGCTTAAAAAGCAAACCAGCAGGACCAGGGCTGCGGATTTCATTTGCCGTTCACCTCGATCGTTACCAGCCGGTTCTTGCGGCGAGCATCTTCGCTGCTGTTGTCGAACTTCGGCTCCTTCTCGCCGTAAAAGAACGTTTCGATGTGGGCGGCGTCGATGCCGTACTGGCTGACCAGGATGGTCTTGATCGCCTCCGCCCGCTGGGATGAGAGTCGCAGGTTGTATTCGTCACCGCCGATACTGCAGGCATACCCGCGCAGGGTCACCAGGTATTCCGCCTTGTCGGCGATGAAATCCTTGATGGCCTGGTAGTCGGCGGCATGGTCGGCGATCGGCAGCTTGCTGTCGAATTCGAACAGCACGCTGATGTTCAGCGCGCCGCCCGGGGCTGCTTCTCCTTCCGTTGCCGGCTGTGCTTCCTGGCCCTCGCCCGGCACGGTCTCCACGATCGGGATGTCCTCTTTTTCACCCTGGCCCGGGCCCGCCGCTACGGCCTTGGGCAGCACCAGCACCTGGTCGCCGATGCGGATGTCCGAGGCGGCGTCCAGGATCTTCACCGTGGAATTGGTGTTCTCGCTGTGGATGACGATGCCCAGGCCGATGATCAGCGGCGGCAGGTCAGACGCCAGCTTGCGATAGATGAGCAGCGAGGTGCCCTTGGCGACCACGCCTTCGCCCAGGTCCACCGAAACATACTGCGTATCGGCCACGAATTCCGCCGCGATGCCCAGCGCCAGCTCGGCAAAGACCACCTGGCCCGAAACGGCGTTGGCCGGGATGCGGCAGAGCTTGTAGTCGATCCGCTTCTCGAACACGGTCTGCTCGGGCTTGTACAGGATCGCCAAATCGCCGACATTCACCGGATTGCACCCCTTCTGCAGGCGGATCACGGCATTGTCCTCATAGATGCAGGTGACCTGGGCCAAGGATTTCTTCAGAAAATAGCGCCCCAGGCGGTCATGGTTGCGCGGATGCTGGATGATCCGGCCTTCGCTGATGATCATCAGCAAGTCCCCTTCCTTGAGCCCGTCCTTGGAGCCGCGGTTGATCAACAGTTCGTCAAAATCGGAGAACTCCCGGCGCTCGGGAGTGGCCAGGTGCGCGCCGATGATGCGGATATCCCGTGGCACGGCCTCCTTGATGAAATAAGAGCAATTCAGGTCAGTCTCGTTCACCAGCATCTCTTCATCGAGGAAAACATACGCCTTCTGTATATTCAGGATCTTTTTGTTGTCCTGGGCATTCAGCATCAGCGCGGCCGCCAAAAAAACAAAAATGACGAAAATAAGCAACTTTTTCATTTTTTTCTCCCTTACCTGTTGAGAAATTGCCGAATTGCGAAAATTCTTCCCATTGCACTCAAATTAATAAATCAAAAATATAGAATTGTCAAGTGTTTCGAGGTTTTCAGGACCCTGAGCGTCAATACCTACGCGGCTTTCATGCCCTCCCCCAGACTGCAGATAGATGTTCCCGCCCAATGGCAGAGGATAATATCAGTACAGGACAACTGAGGGAAAATTGAGCTTCCACATCACAAGCACCAAGCACCAAACAAGCAGCAAATTCCAATGACCCAAACGAGCCAAACGAAAGAACTCATTAGATCTCCGTGGGGTAGGGAACGCAAATTTGCGTTCCCTACTGTATGCTCTTGTTTTGGATATTGGAATTTTGGATTTGGAATTTGTTTGGGATTTGGTGCTTGGAGCCTGTTGCTTTAGCTTTTCCTTTGCCTTTGGAGTATCTTTCTTCTTCCCTACACCCTGCGCCTCACGCCTTACGCCATCTTCCTACATGCCCATCATTTTCATGGAAAAGTAAGAGAAAGCGATGAAGATCAGGCTCTTGAAGAGAAAGTAAAAAGCGGCGATGATAAAGCTCTTCTTGGGGCTGAGGCGGGCAAAAGCGGCGATGCCCAGGGACAGGGCGACCAGGTACCAGATGGAAAAGAAGTCAAACTGGGAAAGGGCGATAAATGGCAGGCTGCGGAAATCCATGCCCGGGAAGAACATGGTCAATCCGGTATGGACCAGCATTGTCTTTTTTATCAGGATCAGAGAGCCTTTCAGGACGCCGCCCAGGATCATGTCCAGGATCGAGGCCAGGGCCGCCCCGGAAAAATAATGCACATAGTTCCCCTCGGCGCCGCCCACCTTGAAGAACAGGTAAACGAAAAAAGCGCCCAGGACCAGTGCCAGCGACGCAAAAGCTGCGGCAAAAAGAGAGCCGCTGATTCGCTGACCGGGGGTGAATTGATCCAGGCTGGCCAACTGCTCGTCGCTCAGCTTGTCGGCCATTTCCGAGTCACGGATGAATTTGGCCTGCTCCACCTTGGTGACGGGGAAGGTAATGAAGGTGACTACGGCCGTGACCAGCAGGATGGCGGCCAGCGCCGCCTTCCAGCGCTTTTTTTCCATGACCCTGGCGATGGCCTGGGCAGGGCTGCTGATCACACCGATAAAATCGTTGATTATTTCATTCATGCCGTCCTCCCTTTTTTTCTTCCCTGACGATCTCGCCGTCCTTCAGGTAAAATATGCGCTGGGTCAGGTCAGCCAGCTCCTGGTTGTGGGTCACCATGATGATGGTGTTGCCCTGGCGGTGCAGCCCGCGGAAAATGGCGACGATCTCTTCGCCGGTCTTGGAATCGAGGTTGCCGGTCGGCTCGTCGGCCAGAATCAGCGAGGGCTTGTTCACCAGGGCGCGGGCGATGGCCACCCGCTGCCGCTGGCCGCCCGAAAGCTCGTTGGGGCGGTGCGCCATGCGGTCGGACAGCTCCACCGACTGCAGGGCCTGGCTGGCGATTTCCAGGCGCGCCGCTTTCTTGACGCCGCTGTAGATGAGCGGCAGCTCCACGTTGTGCAGCGCCGTGGAGCGGGGCAAAAGATGGAACACCTGGAAAATGAAGCCGATCTCCTTGTTGCGGATATGGGCCAGCTCATCCTCGGACAGGGAGCTGACCTCCTTGCCGTTGATGAAATACGTGCCCTCGCTCGGGGTGTCCAGGCAGCCCAGCAGGTTCATCAGCGTCGACTTTCCCGACCCCGACTGGCCCATGATGGCGATGAACTCGCCGCGCTGCACCACGAAGTCGATATTCTTCAGGGCATAGATCTTCTCGCTGCCGACCTCGTAGGTCTTGCCCAGCCCCTGGACCTCGATGATGGCGGCCATGCTATCTCTTGTTCCCCGAAAGCGTGACCTTGTCGCCGTCCTTCAGCTTCTTGAGCGTGGCGAAGGGCCCGGTGACGATCTCGTCCTTTTCCTTCAGGCCCGAGGTGATCTCGATATACATGTCCCCGGCGATCCCCTTGCCCACCTCGCGGAACACGCTGCGGCCGTCAGCTATGGCGAATACTCCCTCCAGTTCGACCTTGGCTCCCTTCTTTTTGGGATCGTCCCGCTCCAGGATCACCAGCGCCGCGATGGGCACGGTCAGCACGCCCTTTTTCTCCTCGATGACAATGTCGGCCGTCGCCGAAAAGCCGGGTTTCAGCGTCGGCGGCGGGTTTTCCAGGGTGATGACAGTCTTGAAGTCCTTGGACTCGGCTGCGGTCGCGCCGGACGCCGCGATGGCCGAGTTGCCGACCTCGGTCACCCGGCCACCCATGGTCTTGCCGGGGATGGCGTCCACCGTCACCTCGGCCCGCTTGCCGGTCCGCACCTTCACCACGTCGGTCTCGTCGACCAGCACTTCGGCTTCCATGACCGAGAGGTCGGCGATGGTCAGCAGCACGGTGCCGGGGTTGTTCATGGTGCCGATGATGGCCACCTCGCCCTCCTCGACCTTCAGGCTGGTGACGATGCCGTCGATGGGCGAGGCGATGGAGGTTTTGCGGATGGCGTCGCTGGTGCTCTTCAGGGACGCCCGGGCCTGCTCGATGCGGTGCAGGTTCGACTGCCGGTTGGCATGGGCGATCTCCTGCTGGATGACGGCGTCCTCGTACATCTCCCTGGAGATCAGCCCTTCGTCGAAGAGCTGCTTGCGCCTTTCCAGGTAGCGTCGGGCCTTCTTCAAGTTGGCATCCTGGGTGAGCAGGTCGGATTGGGACGAGGAAATGATCTCGCGGTCACGGTCGGCATTGGCTTCGTAGATGGCCGAGTCGATCTTGATCAGCAGTTGCCCCTTCTGCACCACATCGCCTTCCTCGACCAGGATCTTGAGGATCTTGCCGGCGACGTCGGTGCTGATGTTGATATTCTTCTTGGGCTTGATCTCGCCGGTAGCCGAGACCTTTTCGACCAGGTCTCTTTTTTGCACCTTCTCCGCCGTGACCTCCAGGCTCTTGCCGTTTCCCGATCCCAGCACGTTGACCAGCACGATCAGGACCACCACGGCCAAAGCGGCGGCTATAATGATCTTTTTCCTGTTTTTCATCCTTGCTCCTGAGTGTAGTTATACGAATCGTGCCATTTTTTGTTCAGCGTTCGCTCACTACGGCCGGCGCGGCGGCCTTTCACACGTAGGACGACACCCTGCCGTTGTCGCGCCGAAAAATTTCCGGTATAATAAGGATTCAAGCGGCGACCAAGGAAGGCAAATGAACTACAATTTCAGGGAGATCGAGTCCAAGTGGCAGGGCATCTGGAGGGAAAAGCAGACATTCCGGGCCGTTGCCGGTGAAAACCGGCCGAAATACTACTGCCTGGAGATGTTCCCCTATCCTTCCGGCTCAGGCCTCCACGTCGGCCACCTGAAGAACTACGTTCCCACCGACGCCTTTTGCCGCTTCAAGAGCATGCAGGGCTTTAATGTGCTGCACCCCATGGGCTGGGACGCCTTCGGCCAGCCGGCCGAGAACGAGGCCATCCGCCGCGGCCGCAACCCGCGCGAAATGGTGCCCGAGTACGCCGCCACCTACCGTGAAACGCTGGTCAAGACCGGTTGTTCCTACGACTGGCTCCGCGAGATCAACTCCAGCCTTCCCGGCTACTACAAGTGGACGCAGTGGATGTTCCTGCTGCTGCACCGCAAGGGGCTGGCCTACCGCGCCACGGCGCCCATCAACTGGTGTCCCGCCTGCAAGACCGGACTGGCCAACGAGGAGGTCAAGGACAGCCGCTGCTGGCGCTGCGACACTGCCGTTGAAAAGAAGCCGATGCCGCAATGGTTCTTCCGCATCACGGCCTACGCCGACCGCCTGCTGGCCGACCTGGAAAAGCTCGACTGGTCCGATGGCATGAAGGAGATGCAGCGCGACTGGATCGGCCGCAGCGAGGGGGCCGAGCTCGATTTCGCCGTCGTTGGCGGCGGCCCCGCCATCCGCGTCTTCACCACCCGGCCCGACACCCTGTTCGGCGCCACCTTTATCGTGCTGGCCCCGGAGCACCCGCTGGTGCCCGGGCTCACCAACGCCGCTCAAGCCGCCGAGGTCGAAGCGTACGTGCGCAAGGCGCAATCCGAGTCGGAGATCGACCGCCTGAACGCCGAGCGCAGCAAGACCGGCGTTTTCACCGGCTCCTTCGCCGTCAATCCGGCCAACAACGAAAAGGTCCCGGTCTGGATCGCCGATTACGTGCTGCCGGGCTACGGCACCGGCGCCATCATGTGCGTGCCCGGGCACGACGAGCGCGACTTCGCCTTTGCCCGCAAATTCGGCCTGCCCGTCGTGCAGGTGGTCAGCCGCGACGGCTCCACCTACGACCTGGAGGCCGCCGAAGCCATCGAGGGCATCGCCGTCCGCTCCGGGCGCTGGAGCGGCCTGCCCACGTCCGAGTTCAAGCAGGCTATCGGCCGCTGGCTCGAGGAGCAGGGCATCGGCCGCCTGACGGTCAATTACCGCCTGCGCGACTGGCTGATCTCCCGCCAGCGTTACTGGGGGGCGCCGATCCCCATCGTCCACTGCCCGTCCTGCGGCGAAGTGCCGGTGCCGGAAGCGCAGCTGCCGGTCCTGCTGCCCGACGTGGAGAACTACCAGCCCTCCGGCACCGGCGAATCGCCGCTGGCCGCCATCGACGAATTCGTGCGCACCACCTGCCCTGCGTGTGCCGGCCCGGCGCGGCGCGAGACCGACACCATGGGCGGCTACGCCTGCTCCTCGTGGTATTTCCTGCGCTTTGCCGACCCCGGCAACGATGCGGCCTTCGCCTCGCGGCAGGCACTCGACTACTGGCTGCCCGTGGACCTGTACACCGGCGGCATCGAGCATGCCCGCTCGCACCTGCTCTATGCCCGCTTCTGGACCAAGGTGCTGTTCGACGAGGGGCTGCTGGGCTTCGAGGAGCCCTTCCGCATCCTGCGCAACCAGGGCTCGCTGCTGGCCATGACCCCCGGCCGGCGGCCGCAGGAACAGGACGGCGCACCCAGCGAGAAGATCATCGACTGGGTCGTGCTCAAGCACGACGAGATGGAGAAATACCCCGCCGACCAGGTGGTCTGGCGCTGGGCGCGCATGTCCAAGTCCAAGGGCAACGTCGTGACTCCGGACGACATGACCGAGCGCTATGGCGCCGATTCCCTGCGCGTCTACGAGATGTTCGTGGCGCCGTTCGAGGACGACGTTCATTGGAGCGAAGAGGGCATCCAGGGCTCGCACCGCTTTGTCACCCGCGTCTGGCGCTGGCTGCAGGCCTCCCTGCCCCTCTACCGCCACGACTGGCGGCAGTGCCTGCCCGTTGCTCCGGCTCCCGAAGAACGCCACGTGCGCCGCAAGCTGCACCAGACGGTGCAGAAGGTGGGGGCGCAGATCGCGACCTTCCAGTTCAACACGGCCGTGGCCGCCATCATGGAACTGCTGAACGAGATTTTTGCCTATGCGCCGCTGGAGCGGGAGACTCTGGCAGCGGACCGCGACCCGGCCGTCGTCTCCGAGCTGGCCGAGACCCTGACCCTGCTGATGGCGCCCCTGGCGCCGCACCTGGCCGAAGAAGTCTGGCAGCAGCTGGGCGGTGACGACAGCGTGTACAGGGCGCCATGGCCCGTTTTCGACCCCGGCGTCGCGGCCGCCGAAGCAGTCAACGTCATGGTGCAGATCAACGGCAAGATCAAGGACAAAGTGACCGTGCCGCTGGACTGCGACGAGGAGACGGTGAAGGCCGCGGCGCTCTCCGGCGAAAAGATCCGCCAGCTGCTGAGCGGTCGCCAGGTGGTCAAGATGATCTTTATCAAGAACAAGATGCTGAGCATCGTCTGCAAATGAAGCGCCTCGCCTGGCTGCTGCTGGCGCTAGCGTTGCTGAACCTGCGCTGCGGCTACCGGCTGGCCGGGCGCGGCAACAACCTGCCGCCGGGGGCGACGACCATCGCCATTCCCGCCTTCAAAAACCAGACCTCGCGCCCCCAGGTCGAGCAGTTCGTCACCTTCGCCGTCCGCGAGGAGTTCGCCCGCCGCAGCCGACTGCGTCTGGTCGAGAGCCAGGCGGACGCCGACATGCTCCTGGAAGGGACGATCACCGTTTTCAAGACCACGCCGCTCACGTACTCCGAGGCCGGGGGAGCCAACTTCTACGAAGTGCGCCTGACCCTGGACGTGCGCCTGGTGGACATGACCACCAACGAGATGGCCTACCAGGGGAGCGGGCTGGTGTTCCAGGAAACCTACGACACCGACGGCGCCGATTTCTTTGCCCAGGAAAGCGGCTCGCTGGACAGGATCGCCGCCAAGTTCGCCGCCGGCATCGTCACCTCGATTCTGGAAAATTTCTGATGCCCGAATCCACTTTTTTCGCCTTCATCAGCCGCATCCAGGCCGAAAAAAAGTCGCCGCCCCTGCTTCTGCTCTACGGCTTTAACGAGTTCCTGGGCGAGCACGTCATCGCCGAGGTCGGCCGCGCCTTCGGCCAGCCGCGCACCGAATTCAACTTCAAGCGCTACTACTTCGACGGCGAGGAGGAGACCGGCTGGGAGGAGATCCTGGACGAGGCCAACAGCTCCAGTTTCTTCTTCAGCGCCCAGAAAGTCATCACCGTGGTCCTGCGCGACGTGAAGAAGATCGCCCTGGGAGCCGCCGCGAAAAAAGCCGTCGCCGCCTACCTGCAGAAGCCCAACCCCAACACCACCCTGATCGTCTATGTCTCGCTGGACCTGAGCCGCGACGACTACAAGCAGCTGAAGAAAGAGAAGCTCAGCCGGCTGCGCGAAAACCTGGATTCGCCGCACACGGTGAGCATCGACCTCGACCGCACGGGCGAAGGGGAGATCCGCAACTATGTCAAGGGCTACCTGAAAGAGCGGAAGATCGCCGTCAGCTCCGGGGCCATCGAGCGCATCCAGGAGGTCATGGCCGACGATTTCGTCTCCATCATCCAGCAGCTGCCCAAGCTGGAGGCCGCCGCCGCCAAGACCCTGACCATCGGCCTGGAGGAGGTCGACGAGCTGATCACCGGCATCAACTCCCACTCCATCTGGGACCTGACCGACGCCATCGAGCGCGAGGACGCCGCCGTTTACCTGGACATCCTGAAGTACCTGTTCATCAACGGCGTCAAGCCCAGCTTCATCATTGGCACCCTGATCTCGTACTACCACAAGATCTACACGGCCAAATTCCTGATGAAGCACCGCTTCTCGACTGCTGACATCGGCAAGGTGCTGCAGCAGCCGGCGTTCATCCTGAACAAGTTCATCACCCAGGTCAAGAACTTTCCCGACGCCAAGATCCAGGCCGTGCTCCACCTGATCTACCGCCTGGACTACGAGTCCAAGACCAGCGGCGAGGAATCGGCGCGCATCTCCCTGCAGAACTTCATTTTTCAGGTCAAATTCCTCAAGTAATCCCGCAGCGCCGGCGCCGGCCGCCCATAAAAAAAAGCCGCCCCCGCGTCAGCAGGGACGGCCCGTGAAAATTACGTCGGCTTATTTCAGAACGAAGTTCACCGTCACCGTAAAGACCGCCCCCTTGGCCTTGCCGTCTTGGATGAACGGCTCATACTCCCAGACTTTCACGGCGGCAAGAGCGGCTTCGGTCAGGTTTTGGTCCGGCGACTCCAGCGTGCGCAGCGCCCGCACTTTTCCGCTCTCATCGATCACCGTCTCCAGCTTGACGACGCCCTGGATCTTGTTCTTCCGCGCTTCCTCGGGATAGACCGGCATGACCATCTTGACGGTCTTCGGGACCTGGGACTCCTCCAGGCGCGCCAGGGCGTTGCCGGCCGTCTTCGCCTTGCGCTCAGGGTCGAGCCGGAAATTCAGGGTGACGGTGAAGACAACCTCTTTGGCCTTGCCTTTGATCAGGTAGGGCTCGTAGGCCCACTGGTTGACGGCGGCCTTGGCGGCCTCGGCCAGTACCGGGGCGGGCGACGAGAGGGTCTGGACAGCCTTGACCCGGCCATCGACGCCAATGACGGTTTCCAGCACCACCGTCCCCTCGATCCCCTTATCGAGAGCTTCGGCGGGATAGGCCGGCTTGGCGTCTTTGATCAATTTGGGCTTTTCGCCGGGGGGGAGCCGCAACGCGTCCCTGGCCAGGCCGTCTTTGCGCGCCCGGACATAGAACGCCACGAAATAGCTGTTCTCACGCGAGTCGCGGAAACCCAGCATGGCCACCTCGCGGTCGGGAAGGACGATCTCGGTGTCGAGCAGGACGTTCTTGATCTTGTCGGCGCCGCCTTTCTCCACCACGCCGACCTTGAAATTCACCACTCCCGGGGTGGGCCGCGGCGTCAGGATCAGGGCGTAATCGCGGCCGTCGACCTGCACGACCTGCACGACCGAGGGCGGGCCGTCGGCGCTCCAGAGCAGGTCGCCGCTGGTCAACAGGGTGAGCCCGGGATTGTTGAAACTCGTGCGCAGCCTGGCCAGGATCGCTTCCGGCGTGAACGCCACCTGCGCGTCCTGCATTTCCCCGGGCTTCATGCGCAGGGACTTCAGGGACAGCGAGGTGGCCACGATGGCCCCGCCTCCCTGGCCGGTCGCCGGGCCGTAGAAAAAGAGCTTCATGTCGAGGGCAACCTCGGCCGGGGCGGGGAGCGCCAGGGCCAGGATCAGCACGATCAGGGCAAATGCGGTTTTCTTCACGATAGACCTCCTGGGGTCAGTTGCAATTTTTTTCGAACCAGACGATCGTCATTCCCGGCTGCCCGGGTTTGAAGACGACCGGGCGAACCGGCTTGCCGCCGATCGTCGCCTCGAGAACGGCGAAGACGCGGGCGTCGTCCCCATCTTCCATCACGGTTACGATGCCCTGCGGCGCGGCCGCGGGCGGGACCAGCCGCGACATGACGACCACGACCCCCACGGCGACAACGGCCAGGAAAGCGCCGTACACATAGCTCAGGCGGAAAGCGCGGCCCCGGGGCGCGGGACGCATGCCAACAACGAAAGGACGCAGCGGCGGCTCGTCCATCAGGCCGGCCGCGGTCACGCCCAGGGAGAGGATGGCTTCGTCATCGAGGGCATCTGCGCTGCAGCAGGAGCAGTGGTCGATATGGCGAGCGAGCCAAAACGCCCTCCAGGCAGGCAAGGGCAACAAACGGTAGGCAAAGCGCACCCACTTACAGTCCATTCGCCACCTCCTTTTTCAACTTCACGCGAGCATTGAACAGGCGCACGCGCACGGTGCTCTCCGAGCAGCCCTGCAAGGTTGCAATCTCGCGGGCGGTGAAATCCTCGAACACGGCCAGGGAGATCGCCGCCCGCTCCTTGGGGGTCAGCTTCTGCAGCAGCCTCCCGGCGCGCCCGTCGACTGCGCCCGCCAAGGCCGGCGCGTCCGCCGGCCGCCCCCGTTCCCGGCCGTATTCCTGGAAATACTTCAGGAACGTGCGCCTCCGGCGCAGGCGGTCCAGGCAGCGCTTGGCGCCGATGCCCAGCAGCCACTTGATGAAGCTGCGCCCGGCGTCGAAACAGGCCAAATTCTGGAAGGCCTGCAGCAGCGCGTCCTGGGCGGCATCGCGAGCTTCGTCGCGGTCGCCCATCATGTTCCAGCACAGCGCCAGAAGCTTCTTCTCATGGCAGGAGACAAGTTCCGAAAAAGCGGCCCGGTCGCCCAGCTTGGCATTCCGGATCAGCTCCTCTTCAGTCATGCCTTGTCCCGCCCCCGCATGGCATACTCACGAGCCGGGTAAAACATTTATCCCCGTGGGCAATAATTCGCCGATTATTTCATGAAATAGCGCGGGACGATCTTGAGCAGGCGGGCCAACCCCTTCAGTCGGCGGCCGCCGCCCCGGGCATAGAGGGCATCGAGAGCCCCGCGCAGGCCGTCGTAAAGGCGGCGGTCATGGGGATGCCACCACATATTGCGCCGGGCGAACGGCAGATAGTCCTGGACGACGACCTGGCTGCGCAGCATCTCCCGGAACCCCAAGCGGGCATGCACCCAGCCAAAGCCGGACTCCTTCCACCCTCCCCACGGCGTCTCGGCCAGCCCGTGGCTCATCAGGTGGTCATTGACCGTGACCACCCCCGCCTGCAGGCGCCGGGCCAATGCGGCGGCGTAGCCGGCGGCGGCGTGACCAGACCGATGCCGTCAGGGCCAACCGGCTGTCATTGGCCAGAGCCACTGCCTGGTCCATTTCGTCTACGCGCATGACACCCACGACCGGGCCGAAGATCTCCTCGCGCATGATGCGCATGTCGTGGGTAACATCGGTGAGAACGCGCACCGGCATGAAAAGGCCGGCCGCGGGAACCCCCTGCGGGCGTTTCTCGGCAAAAAGAGTCGCCCCCTGGCGCAGGGCATCCTGGACCAGCGCCTCCACCTTGTCCCGCTGGCTGGCGTTGGTCATGGCGCCGATGTCGCAGGCGAAGCTGTCGGCGCCACCGATGCGCAGCGCCTGCACTCGGCGCGCCAGCGCCGCCAGGAAAGGCTCATACGCATCCCGGTGCACATAAATGCGCTCGACGCCGCCGCAGGACTGGCCGCAGTTCGAGAATCCCGCCCAGACCGCCCCGGCGGCCGCCCGTTCCACATCGGCATCCGCGCAGACCAGCATGGGATCATTGCCTCCCAGCTCCAATACCAGGGGTGTCAGCGTGGCAGCGGCCATCTCCATGAGCCGCTTGCCGGTGGCCACCGAGCCGGTGAAGAAAAGCTTGTCCACGCCGCCCTGCAGCAGGCAGCGCCCGGCGCTGGCCCCGGGCAGGTTCACATAGGCGAAAAGCCCTGCCGGGAAACCGGCTTCCAGGAAGCACGATTCCAGCTTTCTACCCACGGCCTGCGTCTGCGTGGCCGCCTTCAGGATCACGCCATTGCCGGCCAGCAGCCCCGTGAGCACGTCCGAAAAAGGGATGGCGAAGGGATAGTTCCAGGGCGAGATGACCCCCACTACCCCGTAGGGGTGAAGGATGATCCGGCTGCGCTTGTTGGCCAGAAGCAGGTTGCCGACCCCGAGACCTTCGTCCTTCAGAAAAGCAGGGGCTTTCCTGATGGAATAGGAGAGGGCGAGCAATGCCGGGAAGACCTCGGTGCTCATCGCATCGACCAGCGTCTTGCCGTTGTCGCGGCTGATCACGGCGGCGATGGCGTCCGCCTCGCGCAAAAGAATGGCGCGCAGGCGGCGGCAGGGGGCCAGGCGCTGCCGCAGGGGCATGGACGCCCATGCCGCCTGTGCCTGGCGGCAGCGGCCGATGATCCCGGCCATTTCCGCTTCGGGAGTCAGATCCGAACGGTCGAAGACCTCGCCACGGGCCGGATCGCTGCAGGGGATGCTGTTCGTCTCAGTCATGGGCTTGTCTCCCTGTGAAGTCGTCCATGGAGCGGTTGATACCCAGAAAATCGGCGACAAAGTCGAAGAAGCGCACGGGGAACAAGCGCAGCAGCCAGACCGTGTACACCAGGGGGGGCAGCAGCAGGCGCGCCCGGCGGCGGGCGACGGCTTTGAAGATGCGCCCGGCCGTCCGCTCGGGGTCAAGGATGGGCAGCAGGAAGGAGAAACGCGTCTTGACGCCGGCGAACATGCCGGTGCTGATGAAATAGGGGCAGACCACCGTGGTATGGATCTTTTGCCCCCGTTTGCGGAACTCACTGCGCAAGGACTCGTCGAGGCCAAAGCAGGCGAACTTGGCAGCCGAGTAATCGCTCAGTCGCGATACGCCGATGATGCCCGCCGCCGAGGCGATGGTCACCAGGTGCCCGCTTCCCCGCTCGATCATCCCGGGCAGGAAGGCGCGGATCGTCCAAACATGGGCGAAGAGATTGACCGCCAGCGAACGCTCGATCTGGCCGTCACTCGCTTCCAGGAACGACTGGCCCGAAACGATCCCGGCATTGTTGACCAGGATATCCAGTCCGCCCAGCGCCTGCCCCACTTGCCCGGCCATGGCCTGGACCTGCTCGCGCCGGCTCAGGTCGACCGGGAAGCAGAGGATCGAGCCGCCCCGGGCCCGGGCTTCGCTGCGCACCGCCTCCATGCCGGATTCATCGATATCGCAAATGGCCGTTCGCGCCCCGGCGGCCGCAAATTTCAAAGCCAGCAGGCGTCCGATGCCGCTGGCGCCGCCGGTGACCAGCACCCGCTTGTTCTCATAATAGTTCATTTTTCCCCCTTTGCCAGCAATGGAAATGAAAGCGATCACGCCGCGCTGCCGGCTATTCCTTGGTGATGTTTTTCAACTCTTCGAGCGTCATCAGGATCTCGCGCTGATTCCTGCTGTTGGATGGCGAGATGACCCCCTTCTCCTGCAGCTGGTCGATGATACGGCCGGCGCGGGCGAAGCCCACGCTCAGCTTGCGCTGCAGGTAGGAGGTCGAGGCCTGGCCGGTGGTGATGATGATCTCGGCGGCTTCGAAGAACAGGTCGTCCATCTCCTGCTCGTCCCCCTGCTCTTCCTTCTGGGCGGCGTGCTTGATGATCTGGGTGTTGAACTCGGGCTTCGCCTGCTTGGAGAGGTAGTTGACCACGCGCACCGTCTCCGGCTCCGACACGAAGGCCGAGTGCAGGCGGATCAGGGTGGCGGTCTTGGGCGGCAGGAACAGCATGTCGCCGTTGCCCAGCAGCTTCTCGGCGCCGATCTGGTCGATGATGGTGCGCGAGTCGTAGCGTGAGGGGACGGCCAGCGCCATGCGCGAGGGGAAGTTGTTCTTGATGGGGCCGGTAATCACGTCGATCGACGGCCGCTGGGTGGCCAGGATAAGGTGAATGCCGATGGCCCTGGCCTTCTGCGCCAGGCGCAGGATATCGTCCTCGATCTCGCGCGCCGAGGCCATCATCAAGTCGGCCAGCTCGTCGATGATGATCACGATGTAGGGGATGGGGTCCTTGTCATCGAGCTGCTCCAGGTCGTCGTCCTCGGACTGCAGCAGCATTTCCAGCTTCTTGTTGTACTGCTCGATGTTGCGCACCTGCAGGGTGGCCAGCTTCTTGTAGCGGTTCTCCATTTCGAAGACCGCCCAGTCCAGGGCGTTCTTGGCCAGCTTGGGATTGACCACCACCGGGGTGAGCATGTGCGGCAGGGAGTTGTAGATGGCCAGCTCGATGCGCTTGGGGTCGATCATGATGAACTTCACGGCCTTGGGCGACGACTTGTAGAGGATGCTGAGGATGATGGAGTGGATGGCCACGCTCTTGCCGCTGCCGGTGGCGCCGGCGATCAGCAGGTGCGGCATCTCCTTCAGGTCGGAGATGAAGATGTCGCCGTTGGCGGTCTTGCCCAGCGCCAGCGTGAGCGGCGAGCTCGACTGCTTGTACTGCGGCGTCTCCAGCAGCTCGCGCAGGTGGATGGTCTCGCGCTTCTTGTTGGGGATCTCGATGCCGATGGCTTTTTTGCCCAGGATGCGCTCGATGCGCACGTACTGGGCCTTGACCACCAGCGCCAGGTCCTCGGTCAGGTTGGAGACGTCCTTGACCTTGACGCCCACGTCGGGGACGAACTCGAAGGTGGTGATGACCGGCCCCGGCGTGTATTCGGCGATCTCGCCGTGGATCTTGAACTCCTGCAGCCGCAGCGTCAGCTCCTGCTTCTTGTCTTCCAGTTCGTCAAGGTCGATCTGGCTTTTCTGGGTGGCGGCGTCCAGGTAGGTCATGGGCGGCGGCTGGTAGCCGGAATCGGGCAGGAACTCCTGTTCCAGCTCGGGAAAAATGCCGCTCTCCTCGGGCAGCTTGCTGGGCTTGCGGATGACGGCCCTTGAGGCCGCCGTTGCCGGCACACGCCTTTCCGTGCGCGGCGAGGGTTCCCTCTCCTTCTCGCCCTCTTTCAACTGCTGCTTGCCCCGGAAGACGAATTTCCCGTCCCCGTATTTATCCTGGACCTTCTTGCGGTCGCGGTTACGGCGGATGCTTTCCAGCCGCCTGTTGAGAAAAGTGCCCAGGAGGGTCCCGCCGCTGGCCAGCAGGCGCCAGATAAAAACAAGGATATTCTTGATCGATATCTTGGCGATCAGCACCAGCGAGATGCCCAACAGGCAGAAAAAGAGCGCCGCCGCGAAAAAGCCCTTGATCTGGGCGCTGACGAAATTGTTCAGCAGCAGGCCGACCATGCCCCCCGACGGCACCGCCTGGGCGGCGATAGCGGACAGGGGCTTGATGTTGGCCAGCAGGCCGGCGAGCGAGAGCAGCAGGATAAAGAATCCCACCCCCTTGCTGACCGCACGGCCGATGCGGCGGTTGAAGAGAAAATAGGCGGTCAGGAACAGGAAAATGGCGATGAACAACAGCGAGGCGAAGCCGAAGAGGTTGAACAGCAGCGCCGAGAGTTCCGAACCCACCCGGCCGCCGAAATTGGTCACCACCCGCGCCGGCGCTGAATGGAAAAAGCTGGGGTCGAGAGGGGTGTAGCTGGCCAGGCTGAAGATCAGGAAAAATGAGAAAAAGAGAGCAAAGACCCCGAAAATCTCGTTTTTAAGCGATAGTTCGTTGTCATCGGGGTTCCCTTTTTTTTCCTTGGCCATCGGCGAAAAGTATAACGATAGGGCTGAAAAATGTCAAGTTGACGCGGGTTTAAAGGATTTTCAGACTATAGAGCCTGAGCCGGCGGTCCAGGTCGCGGTGGCGGGGGAACTCGGAGCGGATCAGGGCCTTGAACTCGGGGCCGTGGTTGCGCACCCTGAGGTGGGCCAGCTCGTGGTGGACGATGAAGGCGACCAGCTCGTCGGGCAGCACCTGCAGCCAGGTGTTCAGGTTGACCTTGCCCTTGGCGCTGCAGCTGCCCCACTTGCTCTTCATGCGCCGGAAGCCGATCCCGGCGGGCTTCACTCCCAGGACCCCGGCATACCTGCCGCTGCACTCGCGGACCAGGGCGACGAACTCATCGTTGGAGCGCTGCACCAGTTCCTGCTGCTCGGCCAGCAGGCGCTGGCGCTGGAACCATTCGTGCTTTTCCAGGATCCAGTCGCGGTGGCGGTCGATGACCGGCCGCGGGTCGAGATGGCGGGGCAGGACCACGCTCAGGCGGCCCTGGCGGAACGCGAGGCGCACGCGGCGGCCATTGCGGCGCAGCACCTGGCAGGAAATTCCTTCCAGGTCTACGGTTTCCATGGCCGCAGCCGCCCCGTCCTAGCCCAGCTCGTGGACGTCGCCGTAGCGGACGATCTCCACGGCAGGGATGCCGGTGCCCAGCAGCTCGCGCTGCAGGTTTTCCAGAGCCGCGTCCTCGCCGTGCACCAGGAAGACCTTCTTCAGGCGCTGCAGGTCGTGGCGCTTCAGCCAGGCGATGGTTTCGGCATAGTCGGCGTGGGCGGAAAAGGCGTTCAGGGTGGCGATCTCGGCCTTCACCTGGTAGGTCCTGCCGAAGATCTTGACCTCCCTGGCCCGCTCGGCGAGCCTGCGGCCCAGGGTGTGCTCGGCCATGAAGCCGACGATGGCGATGATGTTGTCGGGATTTTCGATGTGCCGGAGCAGGTGGTGCAGGATGCGGCCCGACTCGGCCATGCCGCTGGCGGAGATGATGATGGCCGGGCCCTGGAAGGCGTTGATCTCCTTGGACTCGGCGCTGGAGACGACGTAGCGGATGTTCTCGAAGCCGAAGGGGTCGACGTTGACGCTGATGAAGCGGCGGATAGTCTCCTCGTCGAAGCACTCGGGATGGATCTTGAAGATGGCGGTGGCGTTGACCGCCATGGGCGAGTCGATGAATATGGGCAGCTTGGGCACCTTGCCCTCCAGCTGCAGGGTATGGATGATGTAGATCAGCTCCTGGGTGCGCTCGATGGTGAAGGCGGGGATGATGATCTTGCTGCGCCGCGCCTGGGCTTTGTGGATGAGCTCGGCCAGCTCCCCCGCGGCCATGCCGATCGACTTGTGCAGGCGGTTGCCATAGGTCGATTCCAGCACCAGGTAGTCCATGGCCGGCAGGACCTCGGGGTCGCGGATGATCGGCAGGCCCGGGCGGCCGAGGTCGCCGCTGAAGCCGACGCGCATGTCCCCCGGCAGGGTAAGGTGGGCCATGGCCGCGCCCAGGATGTGGCCGGCGTCAAAAAACTCGGCCGTCACGCCGTCCAGGGGGCGGAAGGGGCGGTGGTAGTCGCTGGTGACGAAATGGCGCAGGGGCTGAACGGCCTCCTCGGCACTATAGAGCGGTTCATAGGCGGTCAGCTTCCTTTCGGGGTACTTGGCCGCCTTTTCCTTGATGATCTCGTAATCCTTCTGCTGGATATGGGCGCTGTCCAGGAGGATGATCTGGGCGATGTCGCGGCTGGCGGAGGTGGCGTGGATATTGCCGTTGAATCCATTCTTGACCAGGATGGGCAGGGCGCCCGAATGATCGAAATGGGCGTGGGTGAGGATGAGCGCCTGCACCGCCGCGGCATCGTAGGGAAACGTGCGGTTCTTCTGGTAGGACTCGTCGCGCCGGCCCTGGAACATGCCGCAATCCACCTGCAGCACCCGGCCGTCGATGTCGAGAAAATGCTTGGACCCGGTGACTTCCCGGCAGGCGCCGTGCGAATAAAATTTTATGGCCATCCTTATTTATACAATTTCCAGGTCCAAATTGCAAGGCCGTCCGGAATCAGGGAAGAGAGAGGGAAGAAGGAGGGAAAGGCAGAGGGAAGACAAAGTGGAAAAAATTCCCCATAAGGGTGTTTACACTCTCTCTTCCCTCACTCTTCCCTTGTCTTTCCCTCTCTCTTCCCTTCTCTTCTCTGAGTCGGCTATTGACCGCCCGGGCCGATCATCAGGGAAAACCAGCGCTCAGGGGCCAGCCAGGTGCGCAGAAATACGTTGAATTGCTCAAGGCTGATCTTCTCCAGCCGCTCGGCGAATTCCCCGGCCAGGCGCCAGGAAAGTCCCGCGCCCTCCAGAAAGGCCATGGTGGCGGCGCGGCGCTCGCGGCCCTCGTTCTCGCGCCAGAAATCGGCCTTGGCGTAGGTCTTGGCGGATTCCAGCCCGGCCGCGTCGCAGCCTTCCCTGCCAATGGCTTCCAGGAGGCGCTCCAGCTCCGCCTGCGCCTCGGAACTGCGCCGGGCTTCGGTCTTCAGGTAGACGTTGAGCATCATGGCGTCACGGTTGGGCTGCATCTCGGCGTGCAAACCATACGCCAGGCTGCCGCGGCTGCGCAGCGGCCACAGCCGGCTGCCGATACCCTTGCCGAGCCAGGATTCCAGCAGCGCGGCCAGGAGAAAATTCTCGGCATCGAGCTCCGGCAGCAGCACGGAGAGCGAGACCAGGGTCTGTGCCGTCTGGCGCTCGATGGCGAGAACGGCCGGCGGCGGGCGGCGCGGCGGCAGCGGCCGTGCGGGCGGCCGCTCCCCGGCAGGGAACCTGCCCAGCCGGCGGGCGATCAGCGGCTTGATGGTTGCCCAATCGAGGTCGCTGATGACCACCGCCACCATATTTCCGGCCACGTAATGGCTCCGGAAAAAAGACTGGACCTCCTTGCGGCCGATGCGCTCCAGCGAGGCCTCGTCGCCATAGCGCGCCGCGCCGTAGCCGTTGGCGCCGAAATAGGTCGCGGCCAGGGTCTTGACCATGAGGGCGTCGGGATCGTCGTCCTCCATCTTCTGCAGATGGCGCAGCAGGCCCTTCATAGCCCCGACGCGCAGGTCGGAGATCAGCGGCTCGCTCATCATGCCGGCCAGGACGTCCAGGGTGGCGTCCAGGTGGCGGCTCAGGGAGCGGATGGTGACCAGCGAATAGTCGCCCATGACCGCCAGGGAAAAAGAAGAACCGAAGTCCATCAGCCCCTGCAGCCTGGACTGCTCCGTGATCTCCAGGCCCAGGCGGGCGGTGAGATAGGCCAGCCCGCCACACCCGGGCGGGTCGTCATTGTCGCCGCCGCGGACCAGCAGCTGCACCACGGTGATGGGCGCCGACGCGTCCTGCTGCAGGATCACGGTCATGCCATTGTCCAGAGTGAAGGCGTGGGGCTCGCCGCCCAACCGCCAGGGAGCGTCGCCGCTGGCGTTAACGCCAACAGGCCGCAGGGCCAACAGCAGGACCAGCAAGACCAGGAGGCGCGGCTTCATGGCGTTTTCCCGGGGAGCGGCGTAATGACCAGCACCGCCCATTTTCTGCCGCTGAGAAATTTCCCGGCCGCGCGGCGCAGGTCGGACGAGCTCACGTTATCGACATTTTCCAGGAAGGAGCCCTCGACAGGAGTGCGGTTCAGCAGCAGGTAGCGCGAGCAGGCCACGCTCAGGTTCAGCGTGGACTCGCGGAAGCTCCCGTTGCCGTACTCCATCTGGTTCTTGGCGCTGCCCAGGAAGTCCAGCACATGCATGCGGTCGCGGGGCAGCACGTCCTCCTTGCTGAAATTGAACGACGAGACGCGCCCCATGAAGGAGGCCACCTCGTTCTTGGCGGCACGGATGTTCTTCTCCTTCAGGGTCACATGCAGCACCGCCATGCCGCCGCTGCGCAGGGATATGTAGCTCATGTTCACCCTGTCGGCGAGTTGGCGGTTGCCGCGCATGACGCTGTTCAGCAGCGGATTCAGGCCGCTGCCCAGAATATGGGTCAGCAGGCTGAAAGGCAAGCGCTGCTCGTCGTTGAAATCCGGGGCGCGCCAACCGATGAAGAGGTGGCTTTCCTGGATATCCAGCCTGATCTGTTGCTCGCTGTTTTTTTCCAGGCGTCCCGTCAGCGGCACGACGGCCGCGGGAGCCGCAACTTTGGCCAGGCCGCCCCAGCTGCGGCGCACATGCTCTTCCATCGCGGCCAGGGTGAAATCGCCGATGATCGATAACGCGCAGTTGCCCGGGACCAGCCGTGGAGCAGAGAACGCCCGCAGCCCCTCGACCGTGGCGCCGGCGATGGCGCGGCCGTCGCCGTAGACCGGTTGGCCGTACGGGTGGCCGGCGAAGAGTTGCTCCATTACCAGCAGGCGCCCCAGGAACGCCGGGTCGTCGCGCAGCTGCAGGATTTCTTCGTTGATGACGCGCTTCTCGCTTTCCAGAAGCCGCGGATCGAGCTGCCCGGAAAAAACGGTTTGCCGCATCTGCTCCAACGCCCAGGCGCTTTCCGCCGCCGGGCAGGAAACCTCGAAGGTCATCAGGTCATGGTCGGTGTGGGCGTTGTGAGCCACGCCATGGCGGCGAAGCTCGGCCAGCCGGGCCTCGCTGTCCATTGTCCCGGCGCCGGCACCGGCGCCGAACAGCAGCATATGCTCGAACAGGTGGGCATAGCCGCTGGTCGCCGCGCTTTCATCCTTGGTGCCGAGGTCGATGGCCAGGGCCATGCCCGTCAGCGGCAGATCGTGCTTTTCCTGCAGCAGCACCTGCAGGCCGTTGTCCAGGGTGAAATAGGCGGAAGTGGGAGGTTCGGCCGCGGCGGGAAATAAAAGCGCCAGGGGCAGAAGGAAAAAAGCGGGCAAACCCATGCGCCAGATGGAGATCATGAACGGAATAGTAGCAGAAATAAAAAAAAATTGCAGCAGCGAAGCGGTGCCACGGCAATGTTATTCGCCGCGCGCTCGTCAGGGGTTCATCAGGAGATCGACCTCAGGACTTCGTACAATTCCTCCATGTCAAAGGGTTTGGACAGGACAGCGCGGATGCCGGCCTGCGCCGGATCGATCCCTTTCAGCAGCTCAGGATAGCCCGTGATGAGAAAAACCGGCAGGCCCGGCTCCCGGCGAAGCAGCCGCTTGGCGAGTTCCACGCCATTGAGCCCGGGCATATTCAGGTCGGTGAATACAACCTGGTAGCGGCATGGAGCCTCTGCATGCAGGCACAGGGCTTCCTCGCCATCGGCCGCGGTATCGACCCGGTATCCCAGCTCCTCCAACAAACACTTCTCCGCCAGGCGAATGCGCTCCTCATCATCCACAAAAAGAATGCGCAAAGGCTTGCGGCCGGTCGGCGCGGAACCATCCCCCACGGTTGCCGTTGCTTCGTCTTCCGCAAGCAGCGGCAGGTCGATAATGAACTCTGCGCCCCGGCCGGGCTCACTGGACACCTGGATGCGTCCATGACTGGACAGAACAGCATCCCGCACCATGACCAGGCCGAGCCCGCTGCCGATCCCCGCCGGTTTCGTCGTGAACAGGGGCTCGAACAAGCGGCGGCGGACCTCGGCATCCATGCCGCAGCCTGTATCGCGAACGGTCAGGCGCAGCCAGCCCGCGGCAGGCCCGCGAGCGGCATCGGGCTCCAACCGCGCCAGGGTGATCGTCAGCACGCCGCCCGCTCCCTGCATCGCATGGAAGGCATTGGTGCAAAGGTTCATCAGCATCTGCTGGAAAAGGCCCGGCGCGCAGTCGACCCAAAGCGCCTCATCCCCGAGCTCGCAGTCCACCGCGATGTTCTTGGGCAAAGTTGCTTTAAGGATCGCGATCGTTTCCAGACAGGCAGCGCGGATATCCGTGCGCTGCCTGCCCGTAGGAGTTGATTGGGCGCCGGGCGACAGGCGCCGGATCAGCTCTCCGGCGCGCTGGATGCCGGCGATGATCTCCAGCAGCTTTTCCCGGGCCGGCGCGTCAGGGGGCAGATCCGCCATGGCCAGGCGGGCATAGGCCAACATGTAGGTCAGGATATTGTTGAAATCGTGGGCCATGCCCCCGGCCAGGGTACCGATGACTTCGATTTTCTGCGTGAAGCGCTGATGCTCCTCGAGCTTGCGGATGCGATCGACATGGTCCCTGAAGGCGGAGAGCAGACGGTTGGCCTGGCCGGCGACCGATCGGAAATCCACGCCGACCTGGCGAACATCGATCGCTCCATCCATGCGGTCGTGGAGCACGCCCTCGATCAGCGCGTTCAATTGGCCGCCCATGCGGTCGATATCACGGCCGATAAAGTGCGTGATGATCAACGCCAGGAGCAGCACCAGCAAAGCAGCCGCGCCGGTAACGGCGAGGACCTGCGGGTTCAGGGCGCGGCGGATCTGCCGGTCGATCTCGGCCGTGTCGATCTCGGCAACGATCACCCAGGTCAAGCCGGCGATCTTCAGTGGGGCAAAAGCCGACAGGACCGGAATGCGGCGATAGTCGCGGATGAGCGCCGTGCCGCTTTCGCCTTCCAGGGCCCGGGCAACGCTCTCGGTGTCGGCCCCATTGCGTTCGATCGTGCCGGCCAGGGAAGCGGGCAGCGAGTGCTGCCGGGGATCAAGGTGCGAATCGGAGCGCATGCGCCGGTCGGCTCCGACCAGGTACGTTTCGCCGCTCTGCCCCATCCCGGACCTCTCCCCCATCATAGCGCTGATGGCAGCGAGGGAGAGTCGGACGACGATCACGCCGCTGCCGGGAGGAATGCCGCAAACGGGAGCGGCCAGATACTGGGCCACTTCGCGGCCCTCGTCCCCCTGCAGGCTGACGTCGGTCAGAATGAGCCGCTGCTGTCGCTGCGCCTCATACCAAGCGTCATGCGGCGGCGGCCGGACGCTGGAGTCAGAAAGCGAGCGGCCCTCTTCGCAGGCCAGAAGCACGGCGCCGTCCGTCCCGTCGACCAGGTAAAGGCCCTGGTAGCCGTACTGGCCGAGCAACATGCGCAGATAGGCCTCGTGGCGTTCGCGTGGCTCATGGCCGGCGGCCGCCCGTTGGGCGCGCCGGGACAAGGACAATGCGCGGCATGCTTCCTGCAGCTCCGGAGTGGCGGAGATGACGCGCAAATCGGCGAAGCGTTCCCGATAATAATGGAGCACCCGCTGGCGCTTGATGTCGCGCACGGCCTCCAACTGCCGGAACGCCTGCCGCGTCAACTCCTCATGCGCCGCCCGGTAGCTTGCCAGCGAAAGGATCATCAGCGGGATCAGGCCCGAGACCAGGAATCCGCCGATCAGCAGCACGCGCAATGGCACGTCGCGCAGCAGCCGGGCCGGTCGCCCGGGGGCTGCGGACCGAATTTCACTCGCGGTCATGGAAGCGATAACCCACGCCGCGCACGGTCTCCACCCGCTCGGCGCCGGCGCCGATCTTTTTCCGCAGGCCGGCAATCAGAAAATCAACCACCCGCTCGCTGACCGGGTAATCGTCGCTGCGGATATGGTCGATGATCTGGGCGCGACTGAAAACCCGGTTCGGCCGGGAGGAGAGCAAGAGCAGAATATCGAATTCGCTGCGCGTCAATGCCACGGAATTTCCGCCGACGTCCACCTGGCGGCATTCGGCATCGATCGTCAACAGGCCGAAGCAGCGGGGCGCGAGGACTGTCTGCGGCGGCAGCCGCCGACGCAGCAATGCCCGCAGGCGAGCCAGGAGTATGGCCGGCTCGAACGGCTTGGTGATGTAATCGTCGGCATAACGCTCCAGGCCGGCCACCACCTCCTCGACAAGTGCCTTGCCGGTCAGCATGACGATGAACGAGCGGGAGGAGGACGGGTGGGCCTTCAATTCCCGGCAAACGGCGAAGCCGTCCATGTCCGGGAGCAGGAGATCGAGCAAGACCAGCTCGGGAGGGCCCGCCCGGGCCAGGCGCAACCCTTCCCGGCCGGTCCCGGCGCTGTCAACGGCGAAGCCTTCGCGCTGCAGGATGAACGCCAGACTTTTCCTCAGGTTGACGTCGTCTTCGATGAAAAGGATGCGCGGGGGGGGTTGGGCTGCTGCGGTCATGATTGACGAAATTATAACACAAGCCTCACGTGACGCAAACAATCGTCCATTATATTTCAACCATGCTCAAAACCTTTTTTGCGCGCGGGCTTTCCGCAACCGTGAGCAGGCGCTCTCTCATTTTCGCGTCCATCATCTTATCAAAGGAGGATTCACATGTTTGACACGGGCAACACCGGATTCATGCTGTTGGCGACCAGCCTGGTCATGCTGATGACCCCGGGACTGGCCTTTTTCTACGGCGGCCTGGTCGGGCGCAAGAACGTCCTGGCCATCATGATGCAGAGTTTCGTCTCCATGGGCTGGACCACGGTTCTCTGGTATGTTTTCGGCTACTCACTTTGCTTTTCCGGGGGGGAAGGCAAGATCATCGGCGATCTGAACATGGTGTTTCTGAAAGGAGTCACTCCCGAAACGGTCCTGGCAGGCAACAACATCCCCCTGATGGTATTCATCGCCTACCAGATGATGTTCGCCATCATCACCCCGGCGCTGATCACCGGCGCCTTCGCCAACCGCGTTCACTTCAAAGCCTACATGCTTTTCCTTACAGCCTGGCTGGTGTTGGTCTACTTCCCCATGGTCCACATGGTCTGGGGAGGCGGGCTGCTGCAGAAACTGGGCGTGCTTGATTTTGCCGGGGGAATCGTCGTCCACGCCATTGCCGGCATGGCCGCCCTGGCCTCGGTTTTTTACGTCGGACGCCGCAAGATCCTGGACAAGGGCATGCACAGCATCCCGCTCATCGCCCTGGGAACCGGCCTGCTGTGGTTCGGCTGGTACGGGTTCAATGCCGGCTCCGAATTGCGCGCCGACCGCATCACCGCGCTGGCTTTCCTCAACACCGACATCGCCGCCTCCTTCGCGGCCATCACCTGGATGGCCATCGATTGGGTGCGTTCGCGCAAGCCCAAGTTCGTCGGTTTGCTGACGGGCGCCGTCGCCGGCCTGGCCACCATCACCCCGGCGGCCGGCTACGTATCGCCGGGGGCTGCGGTCCTCATCGGCATCACCGCCGGCCTGGTATGCTATTATGCGGTGGCCTTGAAGAACAAAATGGCCTGGGATGACGCTCTTGACGTTTGGGGAGTGCACGGCGTGGGCGGCACCCTGGGCGTGGTGCTGCTTGGCGTCTTTGCCTCGCTGTCGGTCAATGCCGCGGGCAGCAACGGCCTGCTCCACGGCAACGTCGCATTCTTTTTCAAAGAAACACTGGCCGTGCTCGGAGTGAGCGCGTATGCGTTCTTCTTCACCTACGCCATGCTCTGGCTGATCAACAAAATCACGCCGGTTCGCGTAAGCGAGACGGACGAGCAGGGCCTGGACGAGTCGCTACACGGAGAACAAGCATACGAGATGTAAGCACGGGCAACGGGGCGGGGGAAGGCCCTCGCCTTGTTTTTCTTATTCAGCTATAATTCAGCGGTTTGACATCGCCAACTCATATGATCCGCTGGAGGAGAACGCATGAAGAAGTTTTTTGTCGCGCTGTGGATTTGCCTTTTTGCCGTTGCTTGGCTTCCGGGAGCGGTCGCCCCCCAGGTTGACCTTGTCAGCCGCTACGTCTGGCGCGGCTTCGACCTGCTTCCCGATAACCATGCGGCCATTCAGCCCTCCCTGACCATCGACCTTGGCGCGAGCGGTTTTTCGCTCAACGTCTGGAGCTCCTTCGCCCTGGCTCAGCGCGACCTCTTCAAATATTCCGACGAGATCGACCTGACCCTTTCCTATGAGTTCGCCATGCCGGAGGGCTGGGAGCTGAGCGCCGGCTTCATCCACTACGGCTACTGGTTCGCGGAGGATTTCAGCTTCAAGGACAGCACCTCCGAGGAGGTATACGCCACGGTGACGCGCACCGACCTGCCGCTGTCGCCGACGCTTTCGCTCTACTACGACTTCAACCTGGGCAGCGGGCTCTACGTCACCCTCGGCGGCAGCCACGAGCTGAAGGTGAACGAAAAGGTGAGCGTAGAGGCGGGCGGGCTCATCGGTTTCAACAGCCGGCAGTATATCGACAAGACAGGATTCTCCGATATCGACCTCTACCTAAATGCGCCGCTGACATTGGGCCGGCTGACGCTGACCCCCTCGCTCAACGTGATGATACCGCTCATGGATGAGGTCAACGAGGACGTGGAGTTCTGGTTCGGCTTCTCCGCGGCCTTCTGAACCGGCAACGAACCGCTAGCGGCCGCGCTTCAGCGCCAGGTGGATGCTGATGGCGTTGATGGCCGCCGGCGTCATGCCCGGGATGGCGGCCGCTTCGCGCAGGGTGGCCGGCCGCGCCCTGGCCAGCTTCTGCCGCACCTCGCTTGACAGGCCGTCGACAGCGGCGAAGTCCAGGCCGGGCGGGATGGCGGTGGCGGCCAGCCTTTTCATCCTGGACACTTCTTTTTGCTGGATGGCGACGTAACCCTCGTACTTGACGCAGGCCTCGACGTACGAGACGTCGGCAAAGCTGAGCTTTTTCCCCAATGGCCGGCCCAGCAATTCTTCCAGGCCGGCGAACGTCATCTCCGGCCTTTTCAGTATCTGGAAAAGCGTTTCGCTCTTGCCGCCGAAGCGCGCCCTGGCCGCGGCCAGCTCTTGAATCACGCCGCCGGCGCCCGGCCAGCCGGCGCATCTGCCGGCCGTAGTCGGCGCGGGAAACCAGGCCCAGGCGCAGGGCATGGTCGCCCAGGCGCTCGAAGACGTTGTCCTCGCGTAGCTGCAGGCGGTATTCGGCACGGGCCGTGAACAGGCGATAGGGTTCGTCGACGCCGCGCTGAACGATGTCGTCGATCATGACCCCGATGTAGGCCTCCTGCCGCTCGAGGACAAAGGGCGGTTCGCCCCGGGCCTTGAGCACGGCGTTGATCCCGGCCATCAGCCCCTGGCCGGCAGCCTCTTCATAACCCGAGGTGCCGTTCACCTGGCCGGCGAAGAACAAGTTTGCCAGCGAACGGCTTTCCAGGCTGGGCAGCAGCTGCGTCGGCTGTATGGCGTCATACTCGATGGCATAGGCCGGGCGCATCATGTGCGCGCGCTCCAGACCGGGAATGGCCTTCAGGATCAGTTTCTGCACCTCGATTGGCAGGCTGGAGGAGAGGCCGTTGACATAGATCTCCTTGTTGCGCAGCCCCTCCGGCTCGAGATAGATATGGTGCCGCTCGCGCCCGGGAAAACGCACGATTTTGTCCTCGATGGAGGGGCAGTAGCGCGGGCCGATGCCCAGGATCTTTCCCGAGTAGAGCGGCGACAGGTGCAAGTGCTCGCGCACGATGCGGCCGACCTCGGGCGTGGTGTGGCCAAGGAAACACAACACGCGGTTTTGCACCGGGCGGCGGGTGTACATGGAAAAAGGCAGCGGCGGCTCGTCTCCGGGCTGGGCGCTGAATTTCGCCCAGTCGATGCTGTCGGCGTGCAGCCGCATCGGCGTCCCGGTCTTCAGGCGCAGGGTGGCGAAACCCAGCTGGCGGATGTTTTCCGCCAGCTCCAGGGAAGGGGGCTCGTTGGCCCGGCCGGCGGCATAGGAAGCGCTGCCGATGAAGATGCGACCGCCCAGAAAGGTGCCGGAGCAGATCACCACCGCGTCGGCTTCCAGGACCTCGCCTTCGGCCAGTCTGACGCCGCAGGCCCGGCCGTTGCGGACCACGATCCCGACAGCCATGCCCTGGAAGACGCTCAGGCCCGGGACGTTCTCCACAAAGTCCTTCAGATGCAGGCGATAGGCCGCCTTGTCGTTCTGCGTGCGCGTGGCCCGCACCGCCGGCCCCTTGCTGCGGTTCAGCACCTTGAAATGGATGCCGGTGGCATCGGCGGCCCGGGCCATGACGCCGCCCAAGGCGTCGATCTCGCGCACCAGGTGTCCCTTGGCGATGCCGCCGATGGAGGGATTGCAGGACATCTGGGCGATGGTCTCCAAGTGCATGGTCAGCAGGACGGCCTCGGCGCCCATCCTGGCCGCGGCACAGGCGGCCTCGATGCCGGCGTGGCCGCCGCCGATGACGACGACCTTCATTTGCCGATGCAGAACCTGGCGAACACGCCGTGCAGAATGTCGTCGGCGCCGATCGCCCCGGTCAGCTCGCCAATGACGCCGAGGCAATGGCGGATCTCCTCGGCGACCAGCTCGCCCGGCGCCGGCGCCGGCAGGCGGCGAATGCGCCCGATCCCGTCATAGAGCTCCTGCAGCAGTCCTTTCTGCCGCAAATTGACCGCGACGGCGCCGGCGGCATCCGGAATGTCGCGGAGCAGGCCCTTGAGAAAAGTGCTGACCGCTCCCAGGTTGTCGCCGCTCCTGGCCGAGACCAGGTGGACGGTCTCGCCCGGGAAGGCGGCGCGGATGGAGCTCACGACCCCCTCGTCGGCCAAGTCGCTCTTGTTGGCCAGCAGCAGGCGTTTTTTGGCACCGAGCCGGCGCGCGATCTCCAGATCGCTTTCCGCCAGCGGCTGCGAGGCATCCACCATGAACAGCACGGCGTCGGCGCCGGCGATCTTGTCCAGGCTGCGCTGCATGCCCTGGTTCTCGATGTCGTCGCCGGCGGCGGGACGGAGGCCGGCCACGTCGCTGATGCGAAAGACGAAGCCGTCCAGGCGCAGCGTCTCCTCGATGAAATCGCGGGTGGTTCCCGGGAGGGCGGAGACGATCGAGCGTTCCTGCAGCAGCAGGGCGTTGAACAGGGAGGACTTGCCCACGTTGACCCGGCCGGCGATGACCACCTTCAGTCCCTGGGTCAATACGTCGCTGAAGCGGCTGGCGGCAAGAATGCGCTCCAGGTCGGCCGCCGCTGCGGCCAGCGCCGATCCTTCATCGCCTACAACCAGGTGCTGGTCCTCGGCAAATTCGATGGCGCTCTCGACCTCGGCCGCCGCCTGCAGCAGGGCGTCGCGCACGGCGCCGACCGTCCGCGACAGGCGGCCCTCCAGGTTGCTGAACTCCATCAGCGAGCCGGCGCGGGAATTGGCCCGGATCAGGTCGTTGACCGCCTCTGCCTGCAGCAGGTCCAGCTTGCCGTTGCGGAAGGCGCGGTAGGTGAACTCGCCGGGGAGGGCCGGCCGGGCGCCGTGGCGGCAGGCCAGCGCCAGCGTCTCCTCGACGATGAACAGGTTGGAATGCAGCGATATCTCGGCCATGTCCTCGCCGCTATAGGAGCGGGGGGCGGTGAAAAAGACCGCCAGGCATTCATCGAGGCGCCGCGAATCGTCCTGGATGTAGCCGTGGAAGCTGCGGCGGGGCTGCCATGCTTTGGGCAGCGGCCGGATGATGCGGTTCAGGATGGCGCGGCTCAGGCTCCCGGAAAAACGAATGACAGCGATGCCGGCTTGCCCCGGCGGCGTGGCCAGGGCGACGATCGTCTCCTCATCCATTCGTCTTTTTGCGGATGGTGATGACCTTCAGGAAGTTGTCGCCATCGCTTTTGGACTCCAGGTCCGAATATTTATTGATGGTCATGTGGATGATGCGCCGCTCGAAGGGGTTCATCTCGGGCAGGTCCACGGCCTTGCCGCTGCGCCGCACCTGGCGGGCGAAGCGGTGGGCCTGGGCGCTCAGCTCCACTTCCTTTTTCTTGCGGTAGTTCTCGCACTCGCAGAAGATCTTCTTGCCGATGGCGTCGGCGAACAGGCGGTTGGCCAGGTACTGTACGGCGTTGAGCAGGTTGCCGTTCTGGTAGAGCATCAGCTTGTAGTCCTCGCCCGAAAAATTGACGCGCAGGAAATCGCTCTTGGCCTCGATGTCGAATTTCAGGTCGAGCTTCATTTCCTCCAGCAACAGGCGGACGAATCCCTCCAGCCCCTGCTGCTCGCTGCCGTCGGAGCGCCAGGCCTCGATGAAGATCTCCCGCTGCTTATGGCCGAAATACTTGGTTTTTTCCGTGATGATGCGGTACTTCAGCTTTTCCTCGGGGACGCCGAAATCCTCGGCGGCTTTCAGGATGGCGTCCTTCAGAGAATTCGCGACGAATTCCTTTGTGTCCGTCATTTCTCTTTGGCTCCTTTTTTCCTTTTCAACGCCTTGATCTCGTGCTCCTCTTCCTTCTTCTCCTTGTGGATCTTCTCGTTGACGATGTACTGCTGGCCGATCTGCAGCACGTTGGAGAAGCACCAGTACAGGTTCAGGCCGCTGGGGAAGGAGGCGAACATGATGACCATGACGAACGGCAGGATGTACATCATCTTTTTCTGCATGTCGTCGCCGCCCGCGGGCTGCATGCGCGTCTGGATCAGCTGCGTCACGCCCATGAGAATGGGCAGGACGTAATAGGGGTCCTTCTTCGACAGGTCGGTGATCCACAGCATCCACGGTTCGTGGCGCACGTTGATCGAGACCGAAAGCAGGCGGAAGAAGCCCCACAGCAGGGGCAGCTGCAGCAGCAGCGGCAGGCAGCCGCCGGCGGGGTTGACCTTCTCCTGCTTGTAGAGGGCCATCATCTCCATGTTCATCAGCTTGCGCTGTTCCATGTCCTTGGTGTTCTTGTACTTCTTCTTGATGGCCTTCATCTTGGGCTGCAGGTTCTGCATCTTGGCCATGGAGACGCTGGAGGAATAGGTCAGCGGGAAAAAGGATCACTTTCAGGAACAGAGTGAAGAGGATGATGGCCCAGCCGTAGTTGGGCAGGAAGCCGTGGATGAAGGTGATGCCCTTGAGCATGACCTTGGCGATGGCGCCGAACCAGCCGTACTCGATGATCTTGTTCAGGTCGGGAAATTCCTTTTCCACCGCGGCCAGATGCTTCTCGTCCTTGGGGCCGAGAAAGACGGCGACGGGATCGGTCAGGATCATGTAGGAATAAAGCTTGGCCGGATCCTTGCCCCGGGGCTGCTTGATCACCTGGTAGGAAAGCTTGGAGCGGTTCTGGGGCGCCGACTTGAACACGGCGGCGAAATAGGTCGTCTCATATGCCGCCCAGTAAAAGCCCGATCCCTTCTCGCCGGAGGCCTTCTCGAACGCCTTCCCGGCCTGGGGCAGGGTCTTCAGCTTGGCGAAGTCGATCGATTCCAGCTTTTCGTTGGCGTAGGCGCCGATCTTCAGGTTCATCATCATGGCGCGGTCGCGGCTGTCGTTGTTCTCCAGGTCGGGCCCGAAGACCACCGGCAGGTCGGCCACGACGATGCCGTTGCGGCGCACCTCGAAATCCAGGCCGATCACGTAATTCTCGTCGTTGAAAATGAATTTCTTTGTGGCCGACAGGTTGCTGGCGGCGTCGGCAAACGTGAAGACGACCTCGGTGAGCTTGGCGCCGCCCAGCCGGACGGTGGTTTCGCCCTGGTAGGCGAACAGGGCCTTGTTCAGGATCGCGGAAAAATTGTCTTTTTCCGACAGGAAATAGAACGGGTAAAAGCTCGACTCCTTGGCGCTGCCCGAAACCAGGTCCATGGGTTTCATGGAGTCGTCTTTGTACTTTTTCAGGACGAACCGGGTCAGGCCGGCGCCGCGATTGGTGAACACGGCGGTGAACAGGGAGCCGTCCACGGTGACCGTCTGTTCATCCGCGGCCGACACATTTTCCTGCACGGCCGGGAGCGGGACCGCGTTTTCCTGGGCAGCCGGTTCGTCCTGGCCCAGGATGGAGCCGATGTCGGGGGCCGCCGTCTCTCCGGAGGTTTCGGCCGCCTGCTGCGGCTGCTCGGCTTGCGCCGGCGCGGGCGCCTGCGGCAGGTCCCCGGGCTTGGGCATGAAAAAATATTGAAAAACCAGCAATACCGCCACCGAAAGGATGATGGCCAGGATCAGTTTTTTTGTATCCATTTTGATTTCACCTCTGATAATTCGGGAATGGGGTCATGCCCGCCGGCATGGAAAGGGTGGCATTTGAGGAGACGGCGCAGGCCGAGCCAGGCGCCCTTGGCGGCGCCGAAGCGCTCCACCGCTTCGTAGGTATACGTCGAGCAGGTGGGCAGGAAACGGCAGTGGCGGCCCAGCAGGGGCGACAGCGTCAGCTTGTAGCCCCGGATCAGCAGCAGCAGTATCGTTTTCATTTTAACGGTAGCGGATCCTGGTCAGCGCGTCGAGGAACAGGCCCTCGACCCCGGCGGCGCTTTCACGGTCAAAACCTTTCTTGATGGAAACCCAGACATCATGGGGCTGCTCAAGCAAACAGCCGTTCAAGCGGAACCACTCTTTCATTTTCCTCTTGATGTAATTCCGCTCGACCGAGTTGCCGATCTTGCGGTTAACGGAAATGGCGAAGCGACTGACCGGCCGGTTGTTCTTTAAAAAGTACAAAAAAAAAATCATTTTTGATCTTGGCGGCGTTTTTCAGCAGGTGGACGAATTCGCCCTCTTTCTTGATCCGCTGAAAATTCCTGAAAGCGAAGGCCATGGATCAGGCGGTAAGCTTCTTTCTTCCCTTTCTTCTTCGGCTGTTGATGACTTCCCGGCCGCCCTTGGTCGCCATGCGCGCCCGGAAGCCATGCGTCTTCTTTCTTTTCAGGTTATTGGGCTGAAACGTTCTTTTCACCGATCCACCTCTTTCTATATTTGGAGTGAAGGGACTACTATATAGAAAAAATGGCCTTTTGTCAAGGCAGAAGGCGCCGGCAGAGGCCGGCGCGTCCCGCCGGCCCCGGCGGTTCCCTTTTTGCCGGCCATCGTCTATAATGAGCGCGGAGGTTCCCATGAAACACCCCGACATCCTGCAACGCTTTCTCAGTTACGTGCGCGTCGATACCCAGTCCGACGACTCTTCCGCGTCCTTCCCATCGACCGCCAAGCAGAAGGACCTGGCCGCCAGGCTCAAGCCTGAGCTCGAGGCGCTCGGACTGCCGGAAGTCCAGATCACGCCCTGGGGCTATGTCCTGGCCTCCTGGCCGACCAACCGCCAGTCGAAAGTCCCGACCATCGCCCTGATCGCCCACCTGGACACGTCCCCCGACGTCTCCGGCGCCAACGTCGAGCCCCGGCTGCATGAAAATTACCAGGGCCAGGACCTGGTGATATCCGCCGAGGATAACATCGTCCTGAAAGTGAGCGAAAATCCGCATCTGCTGGAGCAGACAGGCAAGACCATCATCACCGCTTCGGGAAAGACCCTCCTGGGCGCCGACGACAAGGCCGGCATCGCCGCGATCATGGACGCCCTCACCTATCTGAGCGAACACCCGGAAGCGCCGCGGCCCAATATCAAGATCGTATTCACCCCCGACGAGGAGACCGGGCGCGGGGTCGAGCACATCAGCGCCGCCGAGATCGGCGCCGACTATGGCTACACGCTGGACGGCGAGACGCTGGGCGAGCTGGAGGACGAGACTTTCTGCGCCGACTCGCTCGAGATCGCCATTTCCGGGATCAATGTCCACCCGGGCTTCGCCAAGGGCAAGATGGTCAACGCGGTTAAGATCGCGGCCCGCATCATCGAAAAGCTGCCCAAGGCCAGGCTGTCCCCCGAGACCACCGACAAGCGCGAGGGCTACGTCCACCCCACCCAGGTCAGCGGCGGCGTGGAAGCAACGACCATCAAGTTCATCATCCGCGATTTCACCGTGAAAGGGCTGAAAAAGTCGGAGAAAATGATCGCGAAGCTCGCCGCGCGGGTGGCCGCCCAATTCCCCGGGTCCAAGGCCGAGGTCAAGGTAAGCGAATCCTACCGCAACATGAAAGTGGTCCTGGACAAGCACCCCGATGTGCTGGCCAAGGCGGAAAAGGCCATCACCATGGCCGGGCTGAAGGTGATCCGCTCGAGCATCCGCGGCGGCACCGACGGGGCCAGGCTCAGCTTCATGGGGCTGCCCACGCCCAACCTGTTCACCGGCGGCCACAGCTTCCATTCCAAGCAGGAGTGGATCGCCCTCGAGGACATGAAAAAGGCTTCGGAAGTCATTGTCAACCTGATGAAGGTCTGGGCCACGGAATAGTTGCGCCGCGTTCAGCCCGGTGGCTTGCTTTGTTTCACGGCACTATACTAAGATATGAATTCACGCCCAGAGGAGGTCCCGCCATGAAGAAAACACTGCTCGTTTCACTGGCCCTGCTGCTCCTGGCCGTTATCCCGGCCGGCGCCGCCGAAGCCCGGTTCATGACCTATCCCGACATCCACCGTGACAAGATCGTCTTCGTCTATGAGGGAAACCTGTGGCTGACAACCACCAGCGGCGGCTCGGCCCCCCGGTCCCAAGAGACCGGGACGTCGGGACACGCAGTGTCCCTCCAGCCGTCTGCGCGGGGCGGTGCGGCCCAGCGCCTGACCAGCTTTCCCGGCACGGCCGCTGCCCCGAAGTTCTCCCCCGACGGCAAATGGATCGCTTTCAGCGCCGACTACGACGGGCAGCCCTCCATCTACCTGATACCCGCAGGCGGTGGCGAACCCCGGCGCCTGACCTGGCAGCCGGGCAACCTGCAGACCGTGGCCTGGACCCCCGACGGCACGCGCGTTGTGTTCCGCGCCGACACGGAGATGTTCATCCATCGCGACCCCAACCTGTACGCGGTCGGCCTCGACGGCACGGTTCCCGAGCGCCTGCCCATAGATCGCGGCACGCTGTGCAGCTTTTCCGCCGCCGGCGACCAGATGTTCTTCACCCGCAAGGGCAACGAGGAATACCAGTGGAAGCGCTACAAGGGCGGCCAGCACACCGACATCTGGCACTACGACTTTAAGAGCCGCCGCTTCACTCCGGTCTCCGACTATGTCGGCAAGAACGCCTACCCGATGTGGATCGGCGACGCCCTTTATTTCGTCTCCGACCGCGAGGGCGGCATCGCCAACATTTACCGCCAGGACATCAAGGGCAAGACGATCGCGCAGGTGACGCGCCACGAAAAAATTGACGTCATGATGCCCGAAACCGACGGCGAGCGCGTCGTTTATGTCCAGGACGGCCGCCTCAACATTCTCGACGTCAAGAGCGGCATCAGCCGAGCCGCTCGCGCTCGAACTGCCCAGCGACCGCTGGCGCCTGCGCGACCGCTGGGTCGACGCCCGCGACTTCATCCACGGCATGGACGTGGGCAATGACGGCAAAACCGCCCTGCTCGAAGCGCGCGGCGACGTTTTTCTGCTGTCCGCCGGCAAGGGCCCGCTGCGCAATCTGACGGCGACTCCCGGTTCGCGCGAGATTCATCCGCGCCTTTCGCCCGACGGCAAGTGGCTGGCCTTTTTCTCGGACCACAGCGGTGACTATCAACTGTACATGCGCCGGGTCGCGGGCGGCGACTGGATCCAGCTCACGCAAACGCTGGACCGGGCCGTCTACCGCCTGGCTTGGTCTCCCGACGGCAGCAAGATCCTCTTCGGCAACAAGGACCTGGCCGTTTTCTACTGCAACGTGGCAAGCAGGACCCTGACCAAGATCGATGAGGTGAACCAGCTGAAAAACGACGAGTTCACCTGGGAGATCGACGACTATTCCTGGTCACCCGACAGCCTCTGGGTGTGCTACACCATGGTGGCCCGCAACCGCAACAGCCAGGTATTCCTGTATAACCTGGAGGAAAAGAAAAAAGTCGCCCTGACCGACGATTTTTACAACAACCTCAATCCCTGCTTCGACGCCGGCGGCGAGTACCTCTATTACCTGTCCAGCCGCAATTTCGACGTGCGCATGGATTTTTACGAGGACAACCACGTCATCGCCACTCCGTTCCAGGTGATGGCCGTGCAGCTGCGCGCCGGGCAGAAGCCCCCATTCGCGGACGACGCGGATGACGCTCCGGCCAAGATACCGGCGGACGCGGCCAAGGCAGCCCGCGTGCGCATCGACCTGGAAGGGCTGGCCGCGCGCACCTTCCCGATCCCCGTTCCCGCCGGCAATTACGCTTTCCTGCGTGCCGGCAAGGGCCAGGTGGCCTGGTGCTCGGTAGCGGAATTCGGCGATGATGAGTACGAGGAGATCTTCAAGCCCAGGGGCGCGGCGAAGTGGACGCTGCACATCTTCAACCTGAAGGAAAAGAAAGCCGTGGCTCTTGAGGGCAAGATCGGCAATTACGCCCTCTCGGTGAACGGCGAGCAGGTCATCATCGCCAGGGACAGAGAATATTTCGTTTCCGGCCTGGACAAGTTGCGCGCCGAGAAGAAGACCGCGGCGCCGGTCTCCCTGGACGGCATGGCCTATTGGGTCGATACCCTGGCCGAGTGGAACCAGATCTTCAACGACGCCTGGCGCTGGTACCGCGACTTTTTCTACGACGCCGCCATGCACGGCCAGGATTGGCGCGCCGTCGGCGAGCGCTACCGCGCCTTCATTCCCCAGCTCTCCTCGCGCGCCGGCCTCAACTGGCTGCTGTCGCAGATGGTCGGCGAGCTGTGCGTCGGCCACGCCTACATCGGCGGCGGCGACATGGGCGGCGTGAAGCTGGCTGAGAGCCCGGTCTTCACCGGCCGCCTGGGCGCCGACCTGGCCTATGACCCCGTCGCCGGCTTTTTCCGCTTCGAAAAGATTTACGGCCCCAGCGAATACAACCTGGACATCGTGGCGCCGCTGGTGCGCCCCGACATGCAGCTGAAGGAGGGGGACTACCTGATCGCCATCAACGGCCGCCGGCTCGAGAAGAACGAAGATTTCCACCACCGGCTGCAGGTGGCCAAGGGACAGAAAGTGGCGCTGACGGTCAACTCGCGGCCAACCCCCGAGGGGGCCCGCACCTATGAGGTCGAGCCGCTGCGCCAGGACCGCCAGCTGCGCTACAACCGCTGGCTGACCGACAACATCCAAAAGGTGCTCAAGGCCACGGACGGCCGTGTGGGCTACATGCACATCAATGCCATGGGCGTGGGCAACATCGGCGAGTTCGACAAGTTCTGGCGGGCGTTCCGCTATAAGGAAGGGATCATCATCGACGTGCGCCGCAACTCGGGCGGCTGGACGGAATACTTCATGATCGACAAGCTGGAGCGCCAGCAGGTGGGCTTCAACGTCCTGCGCGGCATGGCGCCCTTCGTCTACCCGGGCAGCGTCGGCCCGCAAAACTACGTTGCCGTCTCCAACGAATACAACGGCTCCGACGGCGAGGCCTTTATCGAGCATTTTCAGGCGCGCCGGCTCGGCCCGGTGGTCGGCACCGCCTCCTGGGGCGGGCTGGTCGGCATCCTCAACGCCCAGCGCACGGTCGACAACGGCTCGGTGAACCAGCCCAACAACGCCTTCTACGGCAAGGCCGGCCAGTGGTGGGTGGAGAACCGCGGCGCCATCCCCGATATCGAAGTGGAGAACGATCCCAACCTGGTCATGGCCGGGCGCGACCCGCAGCTGGAGAAAGCCATCGAGGTTGTCCTGGCCGCGATCGCAAAAAACGACAAGAACACGTTCCCGCCCGTGCCCGCCTACCCGGACAAGCGATAGTTTTTATGCGCCGGGGCACGGCGGACCGTGCCCCTGGACCGATTGCGGCAATGCTGGCATTCATCCTGCTTGTTTTGCAGGAGGAACAGTGACGATCAAGGAGCGCACATGAAGAATGGGCTGGGAATATGGCTGCTGGCGATTTGCAGTGTTTTCATCTGCGCCCAGGATGCCGGTCAGGGCAATAAGAACCGCAACCTCAACGTGAGCGAATACGTGAGCGTGGTCAATGTCGAAGTGATTGCCCGGGTGCAGAGGAATGGCCAGCCAATCGGCGGTTTGCAGAAAAACGACTTCGTCCTCTTCGAGAACGGCAAAAAAGTCGAGATCAACGGATTCCAGGAAGTGCGCCGGCGCATCAGCCAGCCGGCGGCGAATGAGAAAAATGCGGCTCCCGCCGCGCGCAGTTTGCCGGGAAGGCTGTTTGTCTTCTGTTTCTGGCTGAAGGACCGCCAGGCGCAATATCAGGAAGCGCTCGATCATTTTTTTCGCGAGATCTTCCGGCCCGGCGATCACGTCATCCTGGCCCATGGCAAAGATACGTCGTTGATCCGCTCGCCGGAAGAGATCGCCCCGCTGCGGGCCAAGTTCGAGGCCGAACTGAAAAAAAGCATCGAGCAGGGCAACATTGCCCGCGCCCAGCTGTACGACCAGATCGATGCCGCGATCAGCAGCTATGTTACGCGCAGCGCGAACATGGACGAGGAAGCGGCCCGCATGATGCTGCAGGCGCAGATCAGAGACTCCTGGTCGGAATTCCACATGAAATTCCTGAAGCTCGACGCGGGCGGCATGACCCTCCTGGCCGAATCGCTGAAATCGATCAGAAAGGAAAAATGGCTGCTGATCTTTCTTCAGGACGAGGTCTTCCCCGAATTCGACGAGAACGGGCAGATTCCCGCCTTCCGCAGCAAGCTCGAGGAGATGAAAAAAAATGCCAGGATCGAGGTCGATGCCTTCAACGACAAGGTGCGCTCGGCCTTCATCGCCGCCGATGCCACGGTCAGTCTGATCCGCCTTGGATCCGGTTCCCTGGAGGAGCAGGGCCGCTCCCCTTATTACCTGCAAAAGACCGTTTATTCCAACCGCGACGAATGCTTCCGCAAGATCAGCAGCGTCACCGGCGGCGCCATGATCGCCGACAACAACCTGGCCCGGGCGCTGAGCCGGGTGGCCGACAAGGAGGACATCAGCTACGTCATCTTCTTTGCTCCGGAGAACACCCGCAAAAAAAGGAAGATCGAGCTGACGTGCCTGGACAAGAGCCTCGAGGTGGTCTCCAGCCGCAGCATCGACCCCCAGGATCCACGTGATCTGAAGATCGCTAATGCCAGCATCATCGACTCCAAGCTCACCTTCAACCTGAGCGGCTACGCCCTCATCCTCGAAGCAGGGCGCCTGCAGGGCCGGGTGCTGGTGCGCGTGGTCGCCCGCGGCGCCGGATCACTCCAAGTGGAAAACTCGCGCGAGTTCACGCTTTCCGATCCGGGCGTACTGATCCCGGTGGAATTGCGCCTGCCGTCGGGGGGAAGATTCGCGTTTACCATATCGGTGTTGGATCATATCAGCGGCCTCGAGGTGGTCAAGAAAATAGCCCTGCGCAATAATATTCCCGATACGAAGCCCGCCATGCCCGCGAAGGGTTGGTGAGATCGTGCCGCATCCGGGCCTGGCGCGAAATCAGCGCCAGGTTCTGCTTGATCACATCATAATGAATTAGAGCGGCAGCGGCGCACGATCTCCTTTCACGACCGGGCCGATTGCAGAACAGCCCGCCGGTATTGCCGGCGACGGCCTCTACCTGACTACAGTGAACTGATCGTCTCCTGGTTGTTGTTCTCCAGGCTCTCGGTCACAACACCGCCGCTGTCAACGGTCACGCGGATCAGGGGGTGGAGAAAGGTCAGACCGGGGTTCTGCAGGTACCAGGAGCACGAGTCGGCCTGGGGCTCGGGCGTGAACTTCAGATTGCCGCCGGCGGCCAGCCCCGGGACGGTGAAGGTCTTCATGTGGACGTAGGAGAGGTTGGGCCCCGAGTTCTTTTCCAGCTTGACAGTGAACGGCACCGTGATGTCCCTGTTGCCCATATTCCTGACGCTGATGCTGACCGCGAAGACCTTGCAGCTGCGTCCCTGAGAGTCCGTGTAGCTCTGCAGGGTACGGCATTGGAAATAGGTCGGGATCAGGTCGGGCAAGGGCTTGCCGCAGGCAAGGGTGATGGACAGGCGATTGTTGTTATCGTCCCTCTCTTTCAGCACGTTGTCAGCATCGATATGGGCGGTCACCATCGTCCCCCCCGAGACCTTGATCCCCGGGTCGGCGCCCACCCCATGGGCGAAAACGGCGCCGGGCGCGAGGACAACATGGTTGAGGTCACTGATCTGCACCTGGCCGACGACGATGCTTTCGCGCATGACCTTGTCGATCTTGACCGTGCCCCTGTTGATCCAGCGCACCCAGACCCGGCAATGCTCGTCCACGAAGATTTTGTCGATGGCGATGTCCACCGCCAGGGGGCTCGTGACCCCGGGAGCGCTCTGCGCCTGCACCTTGGTCGCAGTGGGCGTTATTTTTTTCTGCTCCGCGAATTCCAGGCAGCTGAAACCCAGGATGATCACGAACAGATAAAAAGCAAATGTACTTTTCTTCATATTGTCCTCCTGTCCTACTGGTTTATATGAAAGTCAGGGCAACTTATCTCAAAACCTTCTATTTTTTGTGATTTTTTCAGCCAACGCATAACCGGGAACAAAAACTGAAATTAAAACAGGCCGCTGATGTTGCCCTCGGCGTCGATGTCGATGCTCTCGGCGGCGGGAGCCTTGGGCAAACCGGGCATGAGCATGATCTCGCCGCAGACGGCGACCACGAAGCCGGCGCCGGCGGAGAGAAAGAGGCGATCCACGTCGACATCGAAATTCTCCGGCCGGCCCAGTGCTTTCGGATCGTCGGAGAGCGAGTTGGGGGTCTTGGCGATGATCACGTGCAGCTTGTCATAGCCCAGCTCGTTGAGCAGCTCGATGTCCTTGCGCGCCTGGCGGGTATAGTTGATGCGGGCGGCGCCGTACATGCGGGTGGCGATGGTCTCGATCTTTTTCGCGATGCTCCACTCCGGCTCGTAGATGGGCGTGACCCGGGCGCCGGAGCGCGTGGCCTCGTCGACCGCCTTGGCCAGATCGAGGCAGCCCTCGCTGCCCTTGTTGAACGGGTCGCTGATGAAGGCGTTGGCCCTGCGGGAAGCGACGTGCTTCACCGTCAGCGCCAGCTCCTCGGCATCGTTGTCGGGGAAATGGTTAACGGCCACGAGCAGCGGCACCCCGAAGAGCTGCATGTTCTCGATGTGCTTGTCCAGGTTGTCGAAGCCCTTGACCAGCGCCTCGACGTTCTTTTCGGCCAGGCCGTCCCTGCCGGCGCCGCCGTGGTACTTCAGCGCCCGCAGCGTGGTGACCAGCACCACGGCGTCGACGTTGAACTTTCCCGCGCGGCTGACGAAATCCAGGAACTTCTCGCCGCCCAGCTCCGAGGCGAAGCCGGCCTCGGTCACCGTTACCTGCGAGAGGGCCCGGGCCAGGCGCATGGCCTGGATGGAATTGGTGCCATGGGCGATATTGGCGAACGGGCCGCCGTGGATGATGGCCGGCGTCCCCTCCGAGGTCTGCACCAGGTTGGGTTTGACGGCGTCCTTGAGCAGCAGCGCCATGGAACCCACCGCCTTGAGGTCGGCGGCGGTGATGGGCTTGTTCTTCGAGGTGAAAGCGACGACCATGCGCGCCAGGCGGTCCTTCAGGTCCTGGAAATCATCGGCCAGGCAGAGCACGGCCATGACCTCCGAGGCCACCGAGATGTTGAAGGCATCCTCGCGGGCGAAGCCGTTCTGCCGGCCGCCCAGGCCGATGACGATCTCGCGCAGGGCGCGGTCGTTCATGTCGATGACCCGGCGCCAGGCGATGCGCCGTGTGTCGATGCCCAGGCGGTTGCCCTGCTGGATGTGGTTATCGATCATCGCCGCCAGGAGATTGTTGGCGGTGGTGACGGCGTGGATGTCGCCGGTAAAGTGCAGGTCGATTTCGTCGGCGGGCAGCACCTGCGAGCGGCCGCCGCCGGTGGCGCCGCCCTTCATGCCGAATACGGGGCCCAGCGAGGGCTCGCGCAGCGTGACGATGGATTTTACCCCGATGCGGTTCAAGGCCATGGACAGGCCGATGGCGGTCGTGGTCTTGCCCTCGCCGGCGGGGGTGGGCGTGGTGGCGGTCACCAGCACCTGCCGCCCTTCAGGGCCCGCGCCGGGGGCGGCGCCGCGCTGGCAGCAGCCCAGGCGCCTGGCCAGCACCGGCTCCAGCTTGGCCTTGTAGGGACCGTAGTAATAAAGTTCTTCCTCGGCGATGCCGAAGCGGGCCGCCACGTCCCTGATCGGGATCATTTTTTCAGGCATGTTCAGCGCCTCCTCTTTTTATGGCCGCATCGCCTCCCGGTCTCTTGGGACCGGGGGGCCGTACCGCCCCGCCAGGCTCAGGCCGGGAGTTCGATGATGAAGCGCGCACCGCGCGGCGAATTGTCGCTGATGGAGATCAGGCCGTTGTGCTCCTCGATGATGTTGTGGGCGATGGCCAGCCCCAGGCCGGTGCCGGAACTCTTCTTGGAAAAATAGGGCAGGAACACCTTCTGCTTGTCCTCCTCGCTGATGCCGGGGCCGTTGTCGGCGATTTCGACGGTGATGAACTTGCTCTCGGCGTTGTAGCGGGTGACGATCTCGATTTCGCCCTCGTTGCCCATCACCTGCAGGGCGTTGTCCATGATGTTGACGAAGACGCGCTTGATCTGCTCGACGTCCAGCTTGACCAGCGGCGGCAGGTCGACGTCGAACTTGGCGTTGAACTGGACGTTCTGGTAGACCGAGGTATAGGTGGACACCAGCTTCTCCAGTATCTCGTTGACGTCGCCCTGGGCGAATTTGATCTCGGGCAGGCGGGCGAAGTTGGCGAATTCCTCGGCCAGGTTCTTGATCGAACCCAGCTCCTGGGAAATGATGTTCAGGCTGTCCTCGACGATGGCGCGGAACTTCTCCGGCGGCTGGTCCAGGCTGCGCAGGATGCGCTGCGAAGAGATCTGGATCGGGGTGAGCGGGTTCTTGATCTCGTGGGCAATGCGCTTGGCCACCTCGCGCCAGACCAGCATGCGCTGGGCCTTGATCAGCTCGGTCAGGTCGGTCAGCACCACCAGCAGCCCGGCGAAGTGGCTGTTGATCGGGTTGCGCAAATGGGTGACCTTGACGGCCAGGTTGATGTACTTGCCCTGGAGCTTGACGTCGATCTCCTTCTCGATCAGCTTGAAGCGCGTCTCAAAGGCCTTTTTGACCAGGGCGTGGATCTCGTTGTAGATGGTCTCGGAGATCACCGCGGCGTAATTTTTGCGCACCACCGTTTCCGGGTCCAGCGACAGCATGCGCGCCGCCTCGGTATTGATGACCATGATCTCACCGCGCACGTTCAGGGCCATGACGCCGGTGGTGATGTTCTTGAGGATGGTCTCGATCATGCTGCGGCGGTGGCGAAGCTCGATGGTGCGCCGGCTCAGCTTGTCGCGGTTGTCCTTCAGGTCGATGGCCATGCGGTTGAACTCGTTGATCAGGGTATTGAATTCGTCCTTGGCGGCGTAGTCGATGCGCACGTCCAGGTTGCCCTTGGCGATCTCGGAAGTGGCCGCGACCAGCTTCTCGATGGGCACGGTGATGCCCTTGGCCAGGTAAAAGCCCAGCCAGGAGGCCGAGAAGATGATCAGGATGGTGATGAACAGAAAGAGCAGGATGTAGGTGTTCTTGACCGGGTCGCGCAGGACGCGCATCTGGCTGTGCTTGCTGACCATGCCCGCCAGCTCGTTCAGGCTGCGCGTGTAGCTTTCCGGGAAATATTTCCCGGTGATGATCAGCATCTTGTCGCCGCCCTCGATGTCGAAGGCCACGCCGTTGCGGATGAGCTCGCCGGCCTTGAGGGCGTCGATGGTGGTAAAACCGGCGCCGCCCAGCCCGCGGTAGACGACGTTCAGCGGCAGGTTCTTGTATTCCTGGCTGGGAACGCGCGGATGCAGCATGGTGAAGGTCTCGCTGCGGTTCTTGTAGATGCTGACCACGTCGAGCTTGTACTCCAGCATTTTCTCCTTGAGCCGGTTGAACAGGAAGATCTTGTTGTCCTCGGTGTACATGCGCTTTTGCTGGATCATGGCGGCGATCAGGCCCGAGTAATGCTCGAGGTCCTGGGTGATGGTGCCATAATAATTGGTCTTGACCTCCTCGACGTTCGTCATGATGTTCTCGATGGGGGTCTTGAACCACTGCTCGATGCTCTGCGATATGACGTCGGTGGCGAAGAAGAAAAGCAGCAAAGTGGGGACGATGGAGAAGGCGATGAAAAAAAACACCAGCCGGTTCTTGAAGCCGTGGCCGGCGCCGCCCTGGTTTCGCTCCACGTACATCTTCAGGATGTTGCGCGCCAGAATGAACAGGAAGGTCAGCCCGAAAAGGATGATGATGATCCACAAACCGAAGATCACGGTGTTGCTCTTCAGGGCCAGGGGAGAAAAGTTCTTGCTCTCCTCGAAATAAAGGCGCAGGATGACAAAGACGATAAAAAAAAGCACGATGGCCGCCACAATCAGGCGCACGCCCTTGATGTTCTTGTTCTTCATTCTCCAGGTTCCTCGCCGACTCCGCCCGGAGGGCCGCGGCGCGGCGCATCCCGCCTGTTCAATGTAGCACTTTTGGCTCCACGGGTCAATTGACAGGAGCGGCGAAAAATGATATGGGTGTATCCTTGCGCCTGTAGCTCAAAGGATAGAGCATGGGATTCCTAATCCCAGGGTTGGATGTTCGAGTCATCTCAGGCGCAAATTAAGAGGTCAAACATGAAAAAGAAGGAAAAAGAACACCTGAAGGCCGATCCGTTCGTCCATTTTTTTGAAAAGGCCTTCGCTTTTGTAAAAAGCAACCGCCGGCTGCTCCTGGCAGGCGCGGCCGCCGTGCTGCTGGTCGTCCTCATCGTGGTCGCTGTTTTCATGTTCCGCAACCTGAGCTCCAGCGGCGAGAACAAGCTCTACGCCGAGGCCTTCCGCGTGCGCCACGACGCCAAGATGACCGTGGAGCAGAAGATCGCCAGCCTGCAGGGCATGAAATTCAGGAACGGCATCTCGGCTTCCGGGCGGCTGTTTCTTGCCGCCCTGCTGTATGAGAAAGGGGATCTGGCCACGGCCGAATCCGTCCTGCTGGCCATGCCCAAGAGCCGCGTCGCGCTGCTCAACGACGAAAAGCACCTCCTGTACGCCCAGGTGCTGGTTGCCAGCGGCAAGGGCGGCGAGGCCGAGGCCGTGCTCAACCGCCTGCTGACCGACAAGAAGACGGTCATGGCCAAAGAGATCGTCCTGCTGCAACTGGCCAGGATGCAGCTCAAGGGCAAGCGTAACGCCGAAGCCGCCGCGTCCCTGCAGCGCGTCCTGTCCGAATACGGCGGCACCCCGGGCGCCATGGAGGCGCAGAGCCTGCTGGCCACCCTCGAGGCCCCTGCCAGCTGAAGACCGCTCCGGGCGCCGTTTTTCAGTTCGCCGGGCCTATTTTCCCCGCTTGATCTCGTCCCAGACCTTCACGTAGAGGGCGTTCTTCTCGCCCAGGTCGTTCAGGACCTCGCACTTGGCCTTGACATCCGCGGGCAGGAAGATGCCGGCGTTCTCGCGGATCGAGCGCTCCAGCAGCGGGTAGGAGCTCTTGTTCGGGCAGAGGAACTGGGTGAAGGCCGTGTTCTCGGCGGCGACGGCCGGGTCGCACAGGAAGTTGATGTAGGCGTGGGCCAGCTTCACTTCCTGCGCCGAGCGGGCGATCACCATGTCGTCGCAGGAGATGGCGCCGCCTTCCCGGGGCATGGCGAAGGCGATGTCGGGGTTCTCGGCTTGCACCTGCAGGATATCTCCGCTGTAGCCGTGCACCAGCAGAAACTCGCCCGAGGCGATGCCGTTCTTGTATTGCTCGTTCTCGAACTTGGCCAGGTTGGCCTCCCAGCCCAGGACGACGTCGCGGGCCTTGGCCAGCTCGGCGGGATCGGTGGAATTGAGGCTGTAGCCGAGGAATTTCAGGGCCGCCCCGATCGTTTCGCGCATGTCATTGAGCATGACCATCCGCCCCTTCAGGTCGGCCCGGCCGAACATGCCCCAGCTGGGCGCGAAATCCGCGACCTTGCTCTTCAGGTAGGCGATGCCCGTGTTGGTCAGCATATAGGGCGCGGAATAAGCCATCTTCTTGTCGATGGCGATGGCCAGGTATTCCGGGTCCACGTGGACGCGGTTCGGCAGCAGAGCGTGGTCGAGGGGCAGGAGCATCCCCTGGCTCTGCATGAGGCTGACCATGTAGCTCGACGGCGTGATGACGTCGTAGCCCGTCGCCCCGGCCTTCAGCTTGGCGTACATCGCCTCATTCGAGTCGAAGGTATCGAAGACGACCCGGCAGCGGTTCTCCTTCTCGAAGCGGTCGACCAGCTCGGGCTTGATGTAGTCCGACCAGGTGTAGACATGAAGGACGGGCTCCGCCTTTTTGCCGCCGCCGCAGTTGGCCGCCAGGAACACGGCGACGGCCAGCGCCGCCGCCACCAGGAACTTGAATCCGCCGTGCATTTTCATTGTCCTCCCTCCAGGGCTCCGGATTTGCTCAAACGCTGGCTGACGAACACGGTGGTGAACGTCAGCGCCAGCAACAGGGTCGAGAGCGCATTGATCAGCGGCGTGGCGCCGTGCTTGATCATGCTGTATACGCGGATCGGCAATGTCGTGGCCCCCGGGCCGGCGACAAAAAAAGTGATGACAAAGTCGTCCACCGAAAGCGTGAAGGCGATCAGCCCCGCGGCGGCCAGCCCGGGGGCGAGCATGGGCAGCAGGACGCGGCGGGTCGCGGTCCAGCCCGAGGCGCCGAGGTCGTGGGCCGCCTCCATGATCGTGTAGTCGAAATCCTGGAGCCGCCCCAGGACGACCAGGGCGACGTAGCTGACGCAGAAACTCACATGGGCCAGGATGATGGTCAGCATCCCCAGTTCGATGCCGGCGGCCACGAACGCCATGAGCAGGCTGATGCCCATCAGGATCTCGGGGACCACCAGCGGCGTGTACACCAGGGTATAGTGAACGCGTTGCAGGCGCGAGCGGGCGAAGCGGTGCAGGGCCAGGGCCGCGGTCGTGCCCAGGATGAGGGCAATGAAGGTCACGAGCAGGGCGATGACGAGCGTGTTGCGGGCCGCCTCCCATATGGCCGGCTCGTGGAACAGCCGGACATACCATTTCAGGGAGAACCCCCGCCAGGCGCCTCCGAAGCGGGAGGCGTTGAACGAGTCGACGACCAGGATCAGTATGGGCAGGTAGAAAAAAACCAGAACCAGGCCGGTCATGATGAAAGGGAAGCGGCTGCGCCTCACGGTCTTTCCTCGTCGCGGCGCGGCGCCACCCGGGTGCCCTGGCGCTGCAGGGCCAGGACGCCGAGCAGCGGCATGAGCACGGCCAGGATGAGGACGATCGAAAGCCCGCCCGCCAGGGGCAGGTTGCGGTCGACGAAGACGCGCTGGGCGATCTTGTTGCCCAGCAGCTCGCTTCCCGGGCCGCCGACAATGTCGGGGATGACATAGGAGCCAAGGGCCGGGATGAAGACGACCAAAACGGCCGTGACCAGGCCCTGGCGGATGCCGGGGATGAATACCCGGCGGAACGCCGTGAAAGGCCGGGCACCGAGGTCGCGGGCGGCCTCGATCAGCCGGTAGTCGAATTTTTCCGCGGCCGCGTAGATCGGCAGGATGGCAAAGGGCAGGAAGGTGTAGACCGTCACCAGGACCACGGCGCCCAGGTTGTACAGCAGGGAGGTGTTGGCGTCGGCCGCTCCCAGGAGAACGAGCGCTTTCTTGATGATCCCCTCCGGATGGAGGATCGACTTCCAGGCGAACACGCGGATGAGGAAGCTCGTCCAGAAGGGGACGATGACCAGCATCAGCAGCAGTTGGCGCCGGCGCGCGGAGGCACGGGCCAGGGTATACCCCGTGGGCACGGCCAGCAGCAGGCAGAGGACGGTCGTCGCGAAGCTGACCCAGAGCGTCCGCCAGGCGATGGCCAGGTACTGGGGATCGGCCAGGGCGCGGAGGGTCCCCAGGGTCCAGCCGCGGCCGATGCCGCCGAACGGGTCGGAGGGGCGGAAGGCGAGGACGAAGACCAGGGCGGTCGGCACGAGGAAAAAGACCACCAGCCACAGGAAGGAGGGCGTGGTCAGCAGCACCTCCCGCCAGCGGCGGGACCGTGAGCTCACGTTTCCCCCACTTTCTGGGGCGGTGCCGCGAGAAGCTTCTCGTCGTCGCGCTGGAACCCCTCGAGCATGAAGCCGTCGTCGCCGTGCCAGAAGATCCAGACGTCGTCCTTCCAGCGGATGGGCTTCTCGTCCAGGAAGAAGCGGGCGTGCTGGCGCAGGACCTGAAGGCGGTGCCCCCCCGCCCGCACCCAGTATTTGGTGGTCGACCCCAGGTAGATCACGTCCTCAACCACCGCCGGCACGGCATTGCGCTTGTTCTTCGCCTCGGGTTGGTCGCGGGAGATCTGGATCTTCTCCGGCCGCACGCTGAGAAAGACCTGGTTGCCGTCGGCGATCTGCTTGTCGTTGTAGACCGTCACGTCGGGCAGGCCGTCGATGCGCAGCCGGCTGTACTCCGGCTCCGGGTGGTCGGCCACAACGCCCTCGAGAAAGTTGGTGTCGCCGATGAAGGCGGCGACGAAGCTGGTCCGCGGCGCCTCGTAGATCTCGGCCGGCGTCCCGATCTGCTCGATGCGGCCGCAGTTCATCACGGCGATACGGTCGCTCAGGCTCATGGCCTCCCCCTGGTCGTGGGTGACATACAGGAAGGTGATGCCGACCTGGTCGTGGATCATGTCGAGCTCGATGAGCATGCGCTGGCGGAGTTTGAGGTCGAGGGCCGCCAGCGGCTCGTCAAGAAGGAGGACATCGGGCTTGTTGACGAGCGCGCGGGCGATGGCCACGCGCTGGCGCTGGCCCCCGGAGAGCAGGTCCGGCTTCTTGTCGGCCTGGTCCTCCATGCGGATCAGGTGCAGCATGGCCTCAACCTCGCGATCGATCATCGCCTTGGGCCTCTTGGCGATCTGGAGCCCGAAGGCGATATTGGCGCGAACGCTCAGGTGCGGGAACAGGGCATAGCTCTGGAAAATGGTATTGACCCGCCGGCGGTGCGGAGGCAGGTCGGTGATCTCGCGGCCATCCAGAAAAACCTTGCCGGCGTCGGGGGTCTCGAACCCGGCCGCCACGCGCAGCATGGTCGTCTTGCCGCAGCCGCTGGGGCCGAGCAGGGCGAAGAACTCGCCGCGCTTGATCTCGAGCGAGACGTCGTCCACGGCCTGGACGGGGCCGAAGTGCTTGCGGATGTGGTCGAAGACTAGGAATTCCGCCATGGCGTCCCGGCGCGTACGGGGCTCATCAACGAGCCCGCCTGGAGGAACAGGTTTTTATCATGGATTATACTTAAGGAAAACCCGGTGAAAAAGCAATAGCCCTGAGCCGTTCAATGAATTTTCTCAAACCAGCTGCCGGCGGGAACCGGCACACCGCTCCCGGCGGGCCGCTCCTATTTACACCCCCGGCGAAGCATGGCATAATTCCATCATGCAAGACGAACGCGGCCTCATCGAAGAAGCGCGCGCCCTGGGCGGCGGCTATTTCCTGCTGAAGATCGCCGCCCCGCTCATTGCCGCCGCCGCCAAGCCGGGACACTTCGTCATGGTGCGCGTTTCGTCTTCACTGGATCCCCTGCTGCGCCGGCCGTTGGGAATCCTGGAAGGACGGCCACCCTATATCTGGCTCTACTACCAGGTGCTGGGGGCAGGCACGCGACAGCTGTCCAGCCTGCGCCACGGCGACAGCCTGGATCTTCTCGGCCCGCTGGGCAACTCATTCCCGGAAATGCCCGGCAAACGGGTTCTGCTCATCGCCGGCGGCAGGGGCATCGTGCCCCTGTTCCATTACGCCCAGGCATACGGCGGACGCCGGCCATTGCTGCTACTGTACGGAGGGCGCGGCAAGGCCGACCTGGCGCTGCTGGAACGCATCAAGTCCCTCTCCCTGCAGGGGCTTTTCATTTTCAGCGAAGACGGCTCGCTCGGTCAGAAGGGACGGCTTACCGACGGCCTGGAAAAGATCGTGCGCGAGGAGCGCCCGGATGCCACCTTGTCGTGCGGCCCCGACGCCATGCTGGCCAGGCTGGCCGAGCAACTGAAGGGACGCGGACTGCAGAACCTGGCCTCGCTGGAAGCCCGCATGGGCTGCGGCTTCGGCGCCTGCCACGGCTGCGCGGTGCCGATCGTCGACGGCTCCTACCGCAACGTCTGCGATGAGGGACCCGTCTTCCCCCTGGAGGATATCCAATGGCGGACCTGAGCGTCGACCTGGGCTTCCGCACCCTGAAGAACCCGGTGATCACGGCGTCGGGCACCTTCGGCTACGGCGAGGAATTCCTGCCGTTCTTCGATCCAGACATGCTCGGCGCCATCGTCATGAAGGGGATTTTCAGGCAACCGCGTCCGGGAAATCCTCCGCCGCGCCTGCACGAAACCCCGGCCGGTCTGCTCAATTCCATTGGCCTGGCCGGACCGGGCAGCACGGCGCTGCAGGAGATCATCCGCCGCCTGCACGCGCGGACGGCCGTGCCGATCATCGTCAACGTCTGCGGCGAGGATGACGACGAATTTGCCGAAGTGGCCGCCATCTTCTCAGGCATGGACGAAGTGGCCATGCTGGAGCTCAACATTTCCTGCCCCAACGTCCGCAAGGGGGGCGCCTGCCCGGCCCAGGACGCCGGCCACACGGCCCGCCTGGTCCGCCGCGTCAAGGACAGCGTGCGCAAACCGCTGATCGTCAAGCTGTCGCCCAACGCCGCCGACATCGTCGCCGTGGCCCAGGCCGCCCAGGATTCGGGGGCCGACGCCCTCTCCCTGGTCAACACCTTCCTGGGGCTGGCCGTCGACCTGGAAGCGCGCCGGTCCGTGTTCGCCAACATGTACGCCGGCCTTTCCGGGCCGGCCGTCAAACCGCTGGCCCTGCGCCTGGTCCGCGAGGTGTGCCGCCGGGCCTACGTGCCGGTGATCGGCATGGGCGGCATCGTCAGCGGCCGCGACGCGCTGGATTACATCCTGGTCGGCGCCTCCGCCGTCCAGGTCGGCACGATCAATTTTCGCGAACCGGCCGCGGCCGTGCGTATTGTGAACGAGATCGGGGCGGAGATGGACAGGCTGAACATCAAGGACCTGTCCGAGATCCGGGGACAGCTGCAGGCATGAGCGACAACCGTCGCCATTGAACTCCTTGAACCCGGGCCGGGTCATACGGAACATCATCGCCCCGGCGCTCATCCTGGCCGTCATCATCGCCGTTTTTTTCCGCAACCTGACCCCAGCGGACATCCTGGCCAACTTCCGCAGGATTCCGCCGGAATACGTGGTGGCCTTCGTCCTGCTTTCTCTGCTGGGGACCGTGCTGCGCTCCTGGCAGTACCACGTGCTGCTGTCGGGCAAGCTGAGATTCCGGGACGTCTTCCTGATCACGCTGGTGCGCAACTTCTCCGTTGACCTCCTGCCCGGACGCACGGCCTCACTGGCCTTTTATTCCTGGCTGACGAAGAAGAAGGGCATCGCTCTCGAGGAAGGCGCTTCGAGCTTCGTCATATCGGTCTTTTACGATTCCATCGCCCTCACCCTGATGCTGGGGGGACTGCTCTTCTTTTTTGAAACCGGCATGAGCCGCTGGCCCTTTCTCGCGACCATGAGCGCACTTTTTGTCATTTCGGCCCTGGTCCTGTTTTTCGCGAGACCATTCCTGCAGTTTCTCCTGAAGGGGAACAAGTTGCGCTGCCTGCGCCGGGGCCGGGTCGAGGGCACGCTCCTAGCCGTCTGCGCCTACCTGTCGACGCACGAGCGCGTCCCGGAAAGGCTGAAGCTGGTGGCGATCAGCTTCGCCAGCCGCCTCTGCAAGTATGTTTACAATTTCATCCTGTTCGAAGGGGTGCTGCACCTGGGCGTCAGCCTGCGGAATTTTTCCCTGTTCTGCTTCGGCCTGGCCGCGACCGAGATGTCCTCGATGCTACCCGTCCACGGGCCGGCCGGTTTTGGCACCTGGGAACTGGCGTTTTTTCTGATATTTTCCGCCCTGCGCGTGCCGGCGGAGAATATCAAGGAAGCGGGCTTCGTGATCCATATCACCAGCCAGGCCTGGGAGTATGCCATCGGGCTGCTGGCGCTGGCAATCCTGGCATTCGGCCGCAGCGGGAAAAATTCTTCAGCCCCTCGAACTGAAGTTACGGGCCGATCCACAGGTCCGGGTCCCAGCCGCTGCCGATAAACAAGCGCGCCCCGGTCGAGACCCTTCTCACGTGCATGCGCGTGTTGCCGTCGGCGCCATACATATGGACCGCAAAATCCGGCAGATTGGACCAGTTCAAGCGGTAAATCTCCTCCCCGGGCGGCGCCAGGAGATCGCTGAGAAAGCGGCCGTCAACGGCGCGAAAGATCCGGTAGCGGTCGTGGGGCGACGGCAGCCAGGCGGCCCGGTCATCGGCGGCGGCGCTGGGCCGGCAGCTCTGGCCCCGGGAAATGCGCACCCCCGGGCCCCGGCCGCCGAAGGGAACGGCAAAGATCGCGCCGCCTTCGTCATACACGATGAAGCGGCCGCTGCCGGTGATCTCGCAATGCTTGCGGACGTTGCCGCCCCCATAGGCGGTGCGCACCTCCCGCGGATCGGACACCTTGACCAGAATGACGTCCCCGTCCAGCGAGGGTCCCGCCAGCCAGTCGCTGCCGTCCCGGCGCTGCCAGGTCCATCGCGTCTCATCGGAGCGGTCCATGCGGCTGTTGACGACGGCGCGCCGGCGGCCGGACTCGGAGCAGACATATACCTGGCCGCGGAAGCGATAGACGAAGTTTTGGCCGTCAGGGGCCCAGGAAGGACGCGGCGAGGCGCCGCGCGCCCGCCGGCCCGCCGCTCCCTCCGTTTCCACGCCGGGGATCGCGTTTTCGCGCCCGCTGGCCAGGTCCAGGATGAACATGCGCGGCGGGCGCGAAAAAACGACCTTGCCGCGGCGATTCCCGGAAAGTTTCCCCCAGCTCCGGGCGAGTTCCCGGGCCGGTACGCGTGCCATTCTTTCAGCGTCTGCCGTCGATCGAAAACCGGTCCCAGGCACGGCGAGCCAGGCTATGGCTGCGAAGGCCAGCAACGGCGCGCCAAAAAGCAACACGCGCATCGGCTTCAGCCTCACGATTTTATCCCGCGCGCACTCGCGCTCGCCGTCAGGCGCTTCTGCCGCCCGCCTGGGCCAGCATGTCGTTCAACACGACCTCCGGGTGATGGTAGCGCTCATAGGCCGAAGTCTTCTTGCCGAACTGGATCGCCTGGCGCGGGCACCACTGGATGCAGGCCAGGCACTGCTCGCATTCGTGTTGCCAGGCCGGCCGGCCTTTTTTCATCACGATGTTCCCCGCCGGGCATACCCGGGCGCAGACGGCGCAGGAATCGCACTTGTCGTCGCACCAGAAATCCTTGTCCATCTTATGGACCTGCTTGCCGGTCATCTTGTAGATCGCGGTGAAGAGGATGCGCTGCCACAGCGGGCCCATTTCGACGGGCCCGGCCTCGCCGGCGGCAAGGGTGGCGGCGATGGCGGCGATTTTATCCCGGGCAGCGGCGAAGCGCTCCTGCTGCCGTTCCAGCGGCCCCGGGCCGCCCCAGGGAATGTAGTTGCTGGGCAGGACGATGCTGAACCCGGCCGCCAGTTTCAAGCCGCGCCCGGCGAGCATCTCTTGCAACTGCACCAGGGTGCGCGCCACCTGGCCGGCGTTGACCGCCAGGGCGAACAGGGTGACCTGCGGGCGCAGCGACAACTTTTCAATGAACTCCTTCACCGCACCGGGGATGCCCCAGACGTGGACCGGAAAAACAAAGCCCACCGCCCCGGCGTCGCCGGCGGCCAGGGCGTCCGCCCCCTTCATGGGCTGCAGCCGCGCGTCGCCGAGCTGTTCGGCCAGCAGTCGTGCCGTCCAAAGTGAATTGCCGCTGCCCGTATAATAAAAGATCAGGGTTTTCATGCTCCGGCCTCCTATTTCCCGCTGCGCTCGAGCTCGGCCAGCCAATCCCCGGCAAAGACGCGGGCGGCGGCAGTCGCTTCCTTTCCGGCGCGGAAGCAGAGCTTCCACTCGGGCGGCTTGCGTTCGTAATCGCCGTTGACGAAGACCATGTGCTCGCCGCGGGGGGTAAGCTTCGCCGTAAAATCGACTCCGGCGCTCATGACCAGGAAATCGTTGATACGCTTCTTGATCAGCGCCCGCGGATCGGCGGGATAGCGCCGCTCCCATTCCTGCAGCTCCTCCTCCTGGCGTTTTTTGTCTTCTGCGGCCGTCAGCTCCGTCGCCTGGCGCATGTACTCCCTCTGCTGCGGGTCGCTTGCCATGCGCTCCATCTGGGCGCGCATCTCCTGGATGACGCCTTCCATGGTCTTTCGCGTGTCGGCGTCCATGGCGGCCATCCCCTTGCGCATCTCGGCGATGCTCTTCTCCATGTCGGCCTTCATCTTTTTCATCTGCTCGTCGGCGGCGGGACGAGGCGCCGGCGGCGCCGGCCGTTCCTTCTCGCGCCAGGCGGAGTAGGCCGCGGCGAATTCCCCGCTCCCGGCGTAGGCCTTGATCCAGCCGAGCCCGGCGCTGACCGTCGCGGCCCGGGACGCGGCCGGCAGCGCCTTGAAGGCTTTCATCGCCGCCCCACTGTAGGGAGTGCCGCTGACCAGCGCCTCAAGTATCCCCTCCCCGGCCGCGGCAGGCGTGAGCCCGAGCCTGGCAAGGACATCGGCCCCCGGGGAAGCGGCGGACAGGCTGACGGCCATGGCGAACAGGATCAGTGCCGCGCTCAACGCTCTGGCGGCTTGCACATGAAACGGGACTGTTTTTTTCATGGCCTTATTTTGAAATGGATCACCCTGGAAGTCAATAGTGGCCGGTGCCGGAAAGAGGCGGGGTATTTGCCCGGAAGCGGGTTTTACGCTACAATGGAGCTCCCGAGAGGTGAGGCCATGGCCTGGACGACCATCAAGAATATTTTCGCCGCTCCCGAACCGCTGCTCAAGCAAACGCTGGAGGTCCGCGGCTGGATCCGCACCCAGCGCGAATCGAAGAACCTCGCCTTCATCGAGCTGAACGACGGCTCCTGCTTCAAGAACCTGCAGGTCGTCTACGGCGACGAGCTGAGCAATTTCAACGCCGTGGCCAAGTACCCGCTCGGATCCTCGCTGAAAATCTTGGGCCAGCTGGTGCCGTCGCCCGCCGCCGGCCAGCCTTTCGAGCTGAAGGCCGAGACGATCGAGGCCATCGGCCTGTCGGCGCTGGACTACCCGCTGCAAAAAAAGCGCCACGGCTTCGAGTTCCTGCGCACCATTCCCCACTTGCGGCCGCGCACCAACACCTTCATGGCCGTCTTCCGCGTGCGCAGCCTGGTGGCCTACGCCCTGCACACCTTCTTTCACGAGCGCGATTTCGTCTACGTGCACACGCCGATCATCACCGCCAGCGACGCCGAAGGGGCCGGGCAGATGTTCCGCGTCACCACCCTGGACCCCAAGAACCCGCCGCTCAATGAACGGGGCGCGGTCGACTTCAGCCAGGATTTCTTCGGCCGCGAGACCAACCTCACCGTTTCCGGCCAGCTCAACGTCGAGGGCTTCTGCCTGGCCTTCAGCCGCGTATACACCTTTGGCCCCACCTTCCGCGCCGAAAATTCCAACACCCAGCGCCACGCCTCCGAATTCTGGATGATCGAGCCGGAGATCGCCTTCGCCGACCTCGGCGACAACATGCGCCTGGCCGAGGACATGTTGAAATACGTCATCCGCTTCGTCTTGGAACACGCGCCGCAGGAAATGGAGTTCTTCAACCGCTTCATCGACACCTCGTTGCTGCAGCGCTTGCGCCACGTCCTGGACTCGAGCTTCGAACGCGTCACCTACACCCGGGCCATCGAGCTGCTGCAGCAGGCGGACACGAAATTCAACTTCCCGCCCGAATGGGGCAAGGACCTGCAGACCGAGCACGAGCGCTACCTGAGCGAAACAGTCTTCCGCAAACCCGTCTTCGTCACGCGACTACCCCAAGGAGATCAAGGCTTTCTACATGCGCCTGAACGATGACGGCCGCACCGTGGCCGCCATGGACCTGCTGGTGCCCGACGTCGGCGAGATCATCGGCGGCAGCCAGCGCGAGGAGCGCTACGACATCCTGAAGGAACGCATCGCCGCCATGGGGCTGAAAAGCGAAGATTATGAATGGTATCTCAACTTACGCAAGTTCGGCGGCGCCCCGCACGCCGGCTTCGGCCTGGGATTCGAGCGGGCGGTGATGTACCTGACGGGCATGGAGAACATCCGCGACGTCATTCCCTACCCGCGCACGCCCAAGAGCGCGGAGTTTTGATCAAAGGAGCGAACATGAAAAAGATCGTCATCATGCTGGTTTGCCTGGCACTGGCCGCTGCCGCCGCCCCCCTGTTCGGCGCCAACGACAAGAACAAGGCCACCTACGAAAAACGATACAGCGACCCGGTGCTGAAAGCCCTGGAGGAAGCCCGGGAGAAACAGCAGGCCGTCCTGGACGCGGAAACGGCCCAGATCCGCAAGCGGCAGGCCGAGGAAAAGAAAAAGGAGCGCGAGCTGGCCCGGAACCTGCAGTCGGACATGACGGGCGTCAATCCTCCGCCGTCGCCGGCCGCCCTCAAGCCCCTGTTCCACTTCCCGCCCGTGGCGCAGTACAATACCAACATCTGCTGGAGCTTCGCCGCCACCTCGTTCTACGAATCGGAGATATTCCGCCTCGGCGGCAAGCGGATCAAGCTTTCCGAGGTGTGGACGGTCTACCATGAATACCTGGCCAAGGTGCAGCGCTTCGTGCAGGAACGCGGCGCCTCGCTGGTGGCCGAGGGCGGCGAAAGCAACGCCATCAACCGCATCTGGAAGGAACACGGCGTGGTCCCGGCCGAGGCCTACCCCAGCCGCCGCGTCGACGGCGACAAGCTGGACCACGAGCTGCTGATCAACGAGGTGAAAGCCTATCTCGACTACGTGAAAAAGAACGACCTGTGGGACGAGAAGACCGTCCTGGCCCACGTGGCCGTCATCCTGGACAGGCATTTGGGAGCGCCGCCGCGGAAATTTGTCTACAATGGCAAGGAAATGACGCCACTGGAATTCCTGGCGAACGAGACGCCGCTGAACATGGACGACTACGTCGACGTCATGTCCACCAGCTACTATCCTTTTTACACCTTCCAGGAATTCGCCGTGCCCGACAACTGGTGGCACAGCAGGGAATATCTCAACGTGCCGCTCGGCGAGTGGTATGCGCTGGTGCTCAAGGCGGTCAAGGCCGGCTACACGGTCGGCATCGGCGGCGACGTCTCCGAGCCGGGCAAGCTCGGCTTCCAGGACGTCTGCTTCATCCCCAGCTTCGACATCCCGGCTGCCTACATCGACCAGGACGCGCGCGAGTTCCGCATCGTCAACCGCACCACCGAGGACGACCACGGCATCCACATCGTCGGCTACAAGAACTACAAGGGGCACGACTGGTTCCTGGTCAAGGACTCGGGGCGCTCGGCGCGCTGGGGCAAGCACGATGGCTATTTCTTCTTCCGCGGCGATTACGTCAAGCTGAAGATGCTCACCTTTACCGTGCACAAGGACGTGGCCAGGGCCCTGCTGGCCAAGGCGAAGAAATAGCCGGGGCGATCATGGCCCGGGTCGTCGCTGAAATCACGGTGGTGCCGCTGGGAACCGCGACGCCGTCGTTGAGCCCGTTCGTGGCCGAAGTGGAAAAAGTATTGAAAAAATTTCCGCGCCTCGACTCCATGCTCACCCCGATGTCGACCATCCTGGAAGGCGAGATGGAGGATGTCCTGGATGCCGTCAAGGCCATGCACGAAGTCCCGTTCCGCATGGGCGCCCTGAGGGTGTCGACCACGCTGCGCATCGACGACCGCCGCGACAAGCCGGTCACCATGGCCGGCAAGCTCGCCGCAGTCAGGAAGAAATTGTAGCTCTTTTTCAGGGCAGGGTTTGCACCAGCCATTCGCGCAGGACAGCGGCAGGCGGAACACACGGCCGCTGCTGGCAACCGCAGCCATCCTTAACCGTTGCCGTATACCTTGAGGCGGCCGTACATGGAGACGACAACGCGCCAGACGCGCCGCTCCTTACGCAAGGTAATGGTGCACAGAGGGGAGGCGTTGCCCAACGGCGAAAAAACCGGGCGGCTGTTGGCCCGGATATCCACCTTTCCGCCCAGGTCGAAGCTCTTGATCACCTGCCAGCCCAGGCCGCGGTCCTGGCTCAGCAGCAACTTCCCGGGAACGACCTCGGCGCGCACCGCCTGGTTGTCGCAGATGGCCTGGTAGCGGGCGGCGCCCAGGCCCGACGTCACGGTACGCAGCGCGGTGTGGACCTCCAGCCGCGAGAAGAATGCGGTCAGCCCGGGGACCAGCACCGTGATCAGCAGGGAAAACAAGCCGACCGCGAGCAGCAATTCCAAGATCGTCACCCCTTTCCTATTCATCGGCACCCTCCTGGATGAAATGGACGCGGAAATTTTGCAGAAACTTGAAATCCGGCAGCAGCGCGCCGGCGCCGAAGGCGAATTGACCTTTCGCGCCCTCGATGCGCAGCCTGCCGGCGTTTTCGATGTCAGTGGCAAACAAGCCGCCGCTGACCTCCACGCTGCCGCTGCCGTTGACCATCTTGCCGGCGGCGATAATCTGCGCCTGCACAGTCGCTGCCCCGGCGACATCGATGACCACGTCGGCCGCGACGGTCTCGGCACTGAAAAAATCCCGGCCCGCGGTCATAAGCAGCAGGGCTGGGAATTTCTCTCCGCCCGGGTCGAGATTTGAGCCCACCAGGCCCGAGCGCACGACCAGGCGGCCGCAGGCCAGCAACTCGACGCGCGCGGCGGGCAGGAAGGCCGCCGCTCCGGACTGTTCGATGTCCCAAACGCTGCCGTGGACGATGATCTTCTCGTTGAAGCGAAAACCGGCGACCGCGGAACCCTCTTCGCCGCTCCAGCCCAGGGAGGCCAGGCCGGGCTGGTAGCGCAGCACGTCACTGCGGCCGTCACGGCAGAAGGAGATGACCTGCCAGCCGTCACCGGCGCTGAACTCCAGCTTCTGCAGGTCGCCCTCAACAAAGACAGCGGTCACGTTGTCTTCGTCGCGCGCCAGGTAGATGCCCGGCGGGATGGGAGCAGCGGACGGCTCCAGATTGAATTTTTCGCGGATGCGCCGCCAATCCGGCACCTCGACCGGCAGACCCAGCGCTTCGCAGAGCAGGCGCCCCGTCTCGGCCCTGATGGCATAGTCCCCGACCAGCGGCAGCTGCCCGCCCGCAACCTCCACGTTGCGTCCGCTCAGGAACGCGGCGGCGCTCTCCGTGCCGTCCCGCGCGACCAGCAATCCGAATTCGCCGGCCGGGATGTCGCCGCAGAGCAGGTCAACGCCGGCGCGCCCGGCATACTCCAGCCCGCCGCCGGGCCGGCGGCAGAGGATATGGTTCAGGACCCGCGTGCGCGCGGAAGCCGCCGTTCCCGGCCAGCGACAGGAATTCGAAACGCTGGCGCCTCAGCACGCCTCCCTCCTCCAGGTCGGGAAAAACGGCATTATTGAAAAACCCGCTTTCCGGGTCCGCGTAGGCGTTCATGTCGGCGGCACCCAGCTTCTCGCGGTAGCCATGCAGGCAAAACAGCAGCGCCTGCTCGAGAGCGGCCGCCTCCAGCCGTTTGTCGCGGCGGGCGGCAACGATCTTGAGATGGATGTCGCTGTGGGTGAGCAGCGCCAGCCCCGATGCGGCCAGGAGCAGCGCGAACATCAGCGCCAGCACGATGTTGCCGCGCGTCGCCACGCTACACCAGGTTGAGCAGGAAGATGTAGCCGCGCACCTGCTCCTTCTTGTTGACTTCGATGCGGTAGAGCACCGAATTGGCGTCGGGAAAAAATGTCACGTAGAAGTCGCTGACCTCTTCCAGCAGCGGCTGGAAGTTCCCGTCATCGGCCTTGCGCTTCAGAACCTGCTGGGCCGGGTAGTAGCGGTACTCGACCTTCTTCAGGGCCACCACCGTGCTGTTCATGACAAAATCATTCTGCAGCGGCGTTTTCAGCACCAGGGCGCCGTCCAGGCGATAGCCGATCTCGTTCAACTCCCAGGATTGGCGGGCAACGTCATAGACCAGCACCGGCTTGTCTTTCCTGAAGGACTCGCCGGCGGCGACCTTCAGGGCCTGCTGCCCGCGCAGCGCGCCTTCCAGCAGCGGCTCGTCGGCGATGCCATACCAGCAGGTGAAGGTGCCTGCGGCGCTTGAAAAAGGCTGGATGCCGCAGAAGGGCCGGGCTTCCTGCAGGCGCATGCCGCAGCGGTTCAGGTCGGACTTGATGGTGTCGACGGCATGAAAGATCGCCTCCAACCGCTCCTGGTTGCCGGAGACCTTGCGCTCCACCCGGGCCGAATCGGTTGAATGGGCGATGATCACCGTCAGGACGCCAAGGCCCAGCGACAGGGCGACCAGCATCTCCAGGATGCCGAAGCCCCGGATCACGGCCGCACCGCCGCGTCCGTACGCGGACGCACCGCCTGGATGTACTGCGAGCGGCAGACTTCGAGCCGCAGAGAGAGGCGGCCATCCCCGACCGCCAGGCGCACCCGCTTCAGGTCCGCGCCGTCGGCCTCCACCCGCCATTGCGCCCGGAGTTCGCCGTCGCGCCGCTCATGGGTCCCGGGGACGAGCTCTGTTGCCGCCATGGGCAGGGAAGAGAGGTAATTCTTGTAATAGTCCAATTTCTCGACCAGGCGGAAGCGCGCCTGCGCCTGCCGCGTCCAGGCCAGGGCCGCGACCATGATGCGCGTGCTGGACAGGACCGCCAGCATGACCAGGGAAAGCGCGAGCAGCGTCTCGATCAACGTGAAGCCTTTGTTCATGTTTTCCTCCTGCCCGCTTGGATACATTTCCCGTGCCAAACGGGGCCGGGGAGCGAAACCCTTGTCCTGGCTGGGTTTCTCCTCCTGAGTTCCATTCGAGATCGTATAGCGCCCTTGACCGCGACCGATTTTTTTGTAGCGTTTCGTTTACATGCCGGCCCGAGGCAGCCCGCATGACGCTCGTTGATTTTCCCTTATTTATCGCCATTCCAGGAGTTTCCATCGCCAATCGCTTTCACTTGGCACCGAACATGAATGTCTCCGGGCAGGAGGTCACATGACAAAAACCAAACAACTTCTCACCCTGCTGGTCATCCTGGCGATGACGGCCGTTTCCACCGTTTCCCTCGGCGCCGCTGAAAAACAGGCCACCGCCGGCGCCGACAAGCTGATCAACATCAACAGCGCCGACGCCGTCCTGCTGGCCAAGCTGCCGCAGGTCGGGCCCAAGATGGCTCAGCGCATCCTGGACTACCGCAAGAGCAGCGGCGGCTTCAAGCGCGTGCAGGACCTGATGAAGGTCAAGGGCATAGGCGAAAAGGTTTTCGCCAAGCTGCAGCCGCTGATCACGATCTGACACAAGCGGCGGGGGGGAAACCGCTCCGGCTTCCCCTTCGCCGACCAGGAGGAAAAAATGGAAGAAAAGATCAAGGACCTGAGTTTGCTGTTGATGTTCCTGACGGGTTGGGAGGAAGATTCCCGCAAAAATCCGGGCGAAAAAGCCTTTTGCTCCTGGAAAGGCTATAGTTTCAAGTCCCTGAACCAGCTTGCCGACGACAAGCTGATCGTTCAGTTCAAGGACAAGAAGCTCGTGATCCTGACCGATGCCGGCAGGCAGATGGCCGAAAAGCTGAAGACGAAATACCTGAACTGATCTCTACTTGGCGCTCCCCTTCCCGGAGGCGCGGCGGATCAGAGATCCCGTCCGCGCCTTTTTTTTTTGCGGCTCGCGCTTGAAAGCAAGGAAACGGCGTTTATCCCTTTTGCTTCTCTTTAGCGGGGGCTGCGGCAGGCGGTTTCGCTGGCTTGTCGGTTGCCGGCTTACCCGTGGACGGGCTGGCCGCCTCCGTACGGTTTTTTTCGTCTGCACCCTTCGGTTTCAGCAATTCACCGGCATCGTCACCGGTCCGGACCGCCTGCTGAGCCAGCGGCGGCCTGGCGTGCCGATAAACCTCCAGGCTGAAGACATTCTGCAGCACGAACAGGCCAAAAAAGGTGATGACCCCGGCCAGGATCGGCGTGACCAGCCAGCCGAGCGCGATGTCGCCCAGAACCTTGTAGCGGATTTCCCTGCCGCGGCGGACGATGCCGATGCCGACGATGCCGCCGATGATCGCCTGCGAACTGGAAACAGGGACAAGCGGAATGGCCGGCAAGCCGTGCGCCAGCAGCCAGCTCTCGAGAGCGCGGGATGAGAACAGGAACAGCACCAGCGACTCGGCCAGAACGACGACGAAGGCAGCCAGCGGCGATAGCTTGAGCAGGTCGTTGCCGACGGTTTCGATGACCCGGCGTGAATAGGTGAAGACGCCGACGGCAATGGCGATGCCGCCCAGCAGGAACAGCTGCTGGACGCCGGTGAAGGTGAACCCGCCCGACAGGCCAATATCCTTGAAAGGCGCGACCGGCACGAAAACGCCCATGACATTGGCGATGTTGTTCGCCCCCAGGCTGTAGGCCCCGAAAGCGCCGACCATGATCAAACCGACACGCGTGTACGAGTCGAGGACCAGGAGATGGATGCGCGACCGCTTCAGCACCGCGCGCAGCAGCATATAGACGAGCGCCGAGAACGTCGCGGTCATGACGATCGCCGCCCCCCAGCTGAGGACGATGCGCATCAGTGCGCTGAAATCGGTATGCGAACCGGAAAAGAGATTCCAGCCCAGAATGGCGCCGATGATGGCCTGTGAAGTCGAGACGGGCAGCTTCAGCTTGGTCATCCAGTAGACGGATAAAGCCGCGGCCAGGGTGACCATAAAAGCGCCGGCCATGGCATTCACCGCGCCCAGGCTCTCGAGCGTCGCCGTCGTGCCGGAGCCGCCGAAGACCGCGCCGAGGATCACGAACAGGCTGCAGATAACGGCAGCCGTCTTGAAACGGACCATCTTGGAGGCGACAGCGGTGCCGAAGATGTTGGCGGTATGGTTGGCCCCCAGGGACCAGCCCAGGAACACGCCGCTGATGAGAAAGAAGTAGATCATGTGCGGCGCCGCCTAAAAACTGCGCTTGATCGTGCTGATGCCCAGGCGGTCGGCCACATCCTCGGCAAGATCGGAAATGGTCTCGATGTGCAGGGCGAAGTAGCGCAGGTGGATCTTGCGGCTCAGGTCGAGGTCGGAGGCGAAGATGCGGCGCTTGAGGCGGTCGCTGATCTTGTCCGCCTCCTTTTCGAAGAAGTACACCTTGTGCAGATAGTTCTTCACCATATTGAAGTCATGAAAGAAGGCGCGTACAGCCGTGACCATGGCTTCCGCCGAGTTTACGCAGGCGTCGGCCAGCGCCAGATAGTCCCTGCCATACTCGGAGGGAACCGCGGGCATCTCCACGGAGAACTGGGTCAGGGTTTTCTTTTCGGCGTTGATCACGACATCCATGTTCTCCAGCAAGCCCAGTACGTCGCCGCGGATCTCGGGGATCAGCGAATGCACGTAGAGCTGGTTTTCGATGGAACGCCGGAGTTCATCGGCCTGGTTCTCCAGTTTGGAGATTTCGGCGATCGTGCTCTCAAAATCTCCGATGTCGCCGTCCAGGTACTCGCGCATGCCATTCCTGAAAACGAGCGAGCCGCGGCTGACGATGTCCAGGAATTCGTCGATCTGCCCCTGAAGGATCTTGGATCGTTTCAAGTGAAAGATGCTCATGCGCTCCTCACAACGCCGACTGCAGCCGGCTCATGGCTTCGGCTTGGCGGCGGCGGTTTTCTTCCCGTTCGTCAGCACATCGCGAAAGAAGACGAGATAGGCCAGGGCCAGGACAACCAGGATGACCAGCAGCAGCTTCGACCGCCGGCCGCTGCGGAAAGTGCAGTCCAGGGCGATCTCGTCGCCCAGCCCGACCCGGTCGACGACGATGCGCCCGACGCTCCTCCCGCCCGCTCGGGATATCGTGAACGGCGCGATCATGCCGGCTTTCTCGGGCTGCGGCGAAAAGCGGCTGAGGGCATTGAAGACATGGCCCGGGGGAAGGACGAGCTCCGCCGTGAATTTCTCAATGCCGGCAAACGACACGTTCACAAAGCGGTAGCCCAGGTTGCGGTTGCCGAAGGGACCCGGGCTGCCGCCGGCCTTAAAATAATCGGCGACCATGAACTCGATTTCGATTGCCGGCGCCGCGGCGGCGGCCTGAGGCAGGTCGAGCGCCAAAAATCGATTGCCGCCCTTTTCCACCAGCCGCAGGGCGCCCGGGACCAGCCGCTTCGCCTCCAGGTTGCGAATGGACGTATAGCGCACCGGGATCAGCAGCTGCGGGCCCTCGCGGCTGCGGAATTCCAGAAGCAGGCGGATAGCGGCGGAGCCGTCGGCGGCCAGGTTTATCGTCTCCGTATAGCGGGAAAGCTCCTGGCCGTAACCCTCACGGGACAGCCCCGACAAAAGGAGAAGCGCGGCGGCATGGAATAGGATCTTCTTCAAGGCGTTCGCTCCCGCGTTCATGGCGTGATCCCCAGCCAGCGGAACCAGGTCATGCCGGCGAGAGTCAGGATGATGACCCCGATCGTCGAGATGACGAGGCCGTACTTGATGTTGTCCAGGACTGAAAATTGCCCGGTGCTGAAGTAGATGACGTTCGGCTTGGCGTTGATCGGCAGGGTGATCACCCAGTCGGTGGTGAAGGCTGCCGGCAGGGCCAGAGCCAGGACCGGGAAGCCGAGTTGTTGGGCGACGGCGATGACAATGGGCATCATGATGATGACGCGCATGGTCTTGCTGGTGAACACGATGTGCGCGTACATGTTGGCGGCGATGATAATGACGTAAACTACCCAGAAATTCGTCCCCGGGCCGATATGCAGGTGCTGGAAGAGGTTGGCGATGGCCCAGCGGGCGGCGCCGGAGTTGTCCAGGGCCAACCCGCCCGCGTAGGCGCCGGCGCTGAACAACATCAGATGCCAGGGAATGTCGGCCTCGTTCCACTTGATGAGGCCGATCTTGGGCAGGAAGGTGATCACGGCACCGGCCATCGCCGCCATCACCGGGTTGATCTCGAATCCGAACCACTGCATGTGGAAGCGGTCGGTCACCCACAGGAAGATGACCAGTCCGAAAATGACCGCCGCCTTCTTCTCCTGGAAGGATATTCCCCCCATACGCGCGAGCTGGCGCTTCAGGGTGTCGATGCCGCCCGCGATGACCGGCTTGCGCTCCTCCGGCCGCATGCGGATCAGCAGCCGCGGCCCAAAGAACCAGGCAATGAGCATGGTGATGATCACCACCGGCAGGCTGGCGAACATCCAGTCGGTGTAGTATACCTTTTCGCCGCTCAGGGACATGATCAGCGAGATGGCAATCAGGTTGGCCGTGCTGCCGGTCATGAAGCCGGAGGAGAAGATGTTGACGCCCAGGAGGTTCTGCAGAAAGAGATTGCGCCCGAAGCCATTGACCTTGTCGCTGGTGGAGCCGTAGATCGCCGCCACCACCAGCATCAGCGGCAGGGTCATGACCGCCCGCGGGGCCGTCGCCGGGATGAGCGGCGCCAGGCAGAGCTGCAGCACAATGAAAGCCAGGAACATCTTGGAAGCGTTGTGCCCGAAGCGGATGATCAGGTTCAGCGCCAGCCGCTTGGCCAGGGCGGTCTTGACCAGGATGGAGCTCAGCACGAAGGCCATGACGTTGAGCCAGATCACGTCGAAACCGAGCACGCCCAGCACGTGCTCCTGGTCCCAGCCGTCGGTAAAGACCAGGGCGATCATCAGGATCAGCGAGGTAAGATAGGTGGGTACCGGCTCGCAGACCCACCAGACCAGGGCCAGGGCGAAGCAGGCCAGGACGGCCTGTCCGGAGGCCGTCAGCCCGGCGGGGAGTGGCAGGTAAAAGATCAGCAGGAAGACAGCCAGCCCGGCGGGAAAGCCGAGGTACTTCATCCACCTCTCGGTGCCGCTCGACTGCCGTTCCGGGACATTGGCCAGCTTGTGCTTTTCAAGGTCGAGTATGTCATCGAGGGCGGCATGGGAAGCGGCCAGGCCGCCGTTGCGGTTCGCGTCGTCCGGCAGCTGCCCGTTCCCGGGTTCTCGGCTTACCATTTCGTGAAGGGGTGTTTGATCAGGTTGGAGTTGAAATAGCGGGGATCGCCGGAGACTTCGGCGCCGATCCAGGGGGGAAGTTCAATCTTCTGCTTCTCGTCGGTGAGCTCGACCTCGGCCACGATCAGCCCGGCATTCTCGCCGAAGAACTCGTCCACCTCGAAGACCAGGCCGTGGACCGGAATCTTGTAGCGTTTCTTTTCGATAAGCGGCTTCTCGCAGATGTCATCGAGCATGGTGTCGGCGTCCTCGACCGAAATCTCGTACTCGAACTCCGAGCGCGACACCCCCTTGGTGATCCCCTTGATGGTCAGGAAGCCCTTGTCCTCGATCGTGCGCACGCGGACAACCCGCTCCTTGAGTGAAGATAGGTAACCCTGGCGATACACGATCCCCCTGGCGGCAGCCTTCCATTCCTCCCCTTTGACCAAAAACTTTCTTTCAATTTCTTTGCCCATGGTATTTCCTTGTTAGTATACCACGGGGGCAGGGCAGCCTGCCCCCGCGATACAAGATCATATCGGTCAGTCGCCCGGCCTAGAACGAGTAGTAGAAGCCGAACTGGAAGACGTTGAAGTCGTTGTTCCCGGGATAATCGCCGTCAGCGGTGGCGTATTCGTCGTTGTTGACCATGACGTAGTTCACGGCGAACTTGAGGTTGGGATAGGGATACCAGTTGGCGGCCAGCGTGATGTTGTTGCCCTCACCGCCCATGACCTCCGATTCCTCGTGGTTCAGGTTGAGGTTGCTGATGCGGGCGGCGAGTTCGAAGGCCCCCAGCGATTTCTTTTTCGGCTGGATGCGGCCGGCGGGCTCTCCTTCCTCGATGCTGTACGGGCGCTTCTCGCCAGTGACCATCCAGCTGGCGAACGCGTAGTAGCCGGAGAACTTCGCGGTGGGTTCATTCTCCAGACGGTTGACCTTGACCGACATGTATTCGCCCTGCAGCAAAACCGGGCCATATGCAGCGGCAAGTTCCAGGCCATACTGGTCCCAGGAAGCGACTTTCTTGATCTTGCCGGTGGTCAGGAAGCGGGTATCCTCCACGTGCGTCTCGGACCGGGCGCGGAACCGCACCGTGCCCTCGTCCGTGGCATTGGGCTGCGAATGGCCGAAGGCACCGCCGATATGAATGAAGGCGTTGTCCTTGAGCACCGGCAGGAAGTTCAGGCGCAGGTTGTAGTTGAGCGCTTCGTTCGTGTCGGTTTCATCGGCATTGACGGCTTCCTCGCCGAAGAGCCCGGCGAACGCGCGCCAGTTCTTGCCCCACTTGGCGACGCTGAGGCCGATGCGGCGATCCGGGGCAAAGGCGTTGGGCAGGGCTCTTTCAATGAACGTGATGAAGCGCGAGGAGGTGACCTCTTCCACGCTGAACTGCCCTTTATGGTTGCCCAGGGTGATCATCATGTTCTTGAACCCGCCATAGCCGATCCACATGTCCTTGATCTCGGCCTCGATGCCGGTGAAATCAATGTCGAATTGGGCCGACCAGTCGCCCCAGACCGGCTTGAAGCCGAGGCGGCCGCGGCGCACTTCGATGCCATTGCTCATGGGGTTCTCGTTCCCCGAATACATGGCGGCGATGAGGTTGATGCGGCCGTCCAGCATGAACTGGAACTTGCCGTCCTCTGACTGAAAAAGCAGCAGCCCGTCATCACTCCTGCCAGTAAGATCACGCGTTTCGACATCCCCGGCAATTGCCGCAAAAGCGAAACACATGACCAGAACACTTAAAAAAACCATCTTTTTCATTTTATCCTCCTAAGGATCAAACGATGTCCATGCCGACGGAGCGCTTCAGCGCTTTCAGGTAATTGACATTTTCAAAGCCGTCGAGACCCAGTTGGCGTACGGTTCCGATCACGGCATCGGGGTCTTCCATTTCGACGGCGACGGTGCGGATCGGCTTGCCGTCGAACTTCAGATCGGCGATCTCGACGATGCAGCCGTTGATCATGAAACCATGCCTTTCTTTCTCCACCCGGACCATCTTGAGGTCAGGGTGCGGTCCCACCAGCTCGCCCAGGAATTCTTCATAGCTGTACGCCTGCCTCTGCAACCGCGGCAGCGGTGCTTTCCAGGACTTGAACACGTCGTCCAAGACGGGCAACGCCAGGGGGAAGCCGGCTTTCATGACCGGGAACCACTGTTCCAGCCTATCCCCGTTCACCTGCCGCAGGGTCTTGATGTCCATGAGCATGTCACGAATCTTGGTGTTGTCCGTGCTATTTTTCGACAGGATATAGACCTCTGAACTGTTCCTTACCTTGTCTTTGGGAAAAGAAAGGATCTTCTTCTCCGCATCGCCGAACGCTTCGCCGAACGTTCGCCATTCCCACCTAGCCTTGATCTCTGCCATTGGTGTGCTCCTTGTTCATGACTGGCTCAACTATCCCGCTCCGGCAAAATGGAAACAATAAGGGAAATCCACTTTTCTTTTGTCAGGGGTTCCCATTACAGGCCGGCGGACTTACGAGCGGTCTTCGGTCTCCTGGAGATCGGAGTGCCAGGCGATGGCCATCTGCAGAAGCTCGGCGGCGTCCTTGATGTTGAGCTTCTGCTTGATGCGGGAATAATAGGTTTCCACGGTCTTGATGCTCAGCAGCAGCTCCTCGGCGATGCGCTGCGGCCGCAGCCCCTTGCCGATGAGTTTGAAGATCTCCAGCTCGCGATCGCTCAGGCAATCGACCGGCGACTCGCGCCCCGGCTGTTCGCCGCCAACCGCTTTTTCCAGGAGCTTCTCGGTCATCGCCGGGCTCAGGTACACCTTGCCATCCACGACCCGGCGGATCGCCGCCAGCAGGGTGTCGGACGAGGCATGCTTCATGACATAGCCTTTCGCGCCGGCGTGGATGGCGCGCTCGGCGTAGAGGTCTTCCGAATGCATGGACAGGACGAGAGCCGGCAGCCGCGGGTTCCGCTTCTTGACGATCTTGATCAGGTCGATGCCGTTCATCCCGGAGAGCGAGATGTCGACAAGCAGCAGGTCGGGCGCCAGGCCGTTCAAGGCATCGAGAGCCTCGGGTGCGCTGCAGGCGCTGCCGCAGACTTTAAGGTCGGGCTGCTGGTCGATCAGCTGGGTGATGCCGTCCCGCATGATCGGATGGTCATCGACAATGAACACACTTTTTTTTTGCTTCATTCTTCCGTCGTCGCCGGCTCCGGCCGGAACAGGACTCCGGTTCACCATACGCCGGTTCGACGCGCCGTGTCAAGCCGCCCCGCCTCTAGCGTTCGGAAGCGCCGGCGCGGTCGAAGACGCACTTGACGACCGCCCCGCCGTTTCGTTCCGACTGGACCGTGAAGGAGGCACCGATCGATGCGGCGCGGTACTCCATGATGTTCAGCCCCATACCCTTGCGGTTCGGCTTTTCCGGGAAGCCGACGCCGTTGTCGCTGATCGTGAGCACGACCCGGCCCCGCTGCCGCGCCAGGCGGACGGCGATACGCGTGGCCTTGCCGTGGCGGATGGCGTTGTTCAGCGCTTCCTGGACGATGCGGTAAACATGGATGGTGACCTCCTCGTCGGTCGTCATCACCCCGTCCGGGCAGTCGACCGTGACCGCCACGGCGAACAGCTCGCCGACGGCGACGGCCAGTTCGTTCAAGGCAGAAACCAGCCCGCCCTCGCCCAGGGTCGGATACAGCCCCTTGGCCAGGTCGCGGGTATGGGTCAGGGCGTTCTGCAGGTGGCCGATCAGTTTCCGCGCGTCCTGGGCCTCGTCCAGGCCGATGCGCTTCAGTTTTTCATACAGGACCTGGCCCATGAAGATGATTCCGCCCAACTGCTGGGAGAGGCTGTCGTGGAGGTCCTGGCCGATGCGGCGCTGCTCTTTCTCGCTGATCTCCATGATCTGCTTTTGCAGGCGGTTCTTGATGGCGATCTCCCGTCGCAGGTTCTCGTTGGCGTCCAGCAGCTCACGGGTCCGCTCCCCGACCTTGGCTTCCAGCTCGCTGCGGGCGCTTTCCAGGGAGTCGTAGGCCATCTTGCGTTCCGTCTTGTCGTGGATGCTGCCCATGACCCGTTCCGGCTCCCCGCCGTTCCCGACAGAGACCCGGCCGCGGATGCGCAGCCAATGGATGGACCCGTCATTTTTTTCCCTGCGGAACTCCTCATCAAAGGAGCCCTGGAGGCGGATGGCTTCCCTGAGGGCGGCGGCGATCTGCCTGCGGTCGCCGGGATGAATGGCGCGCAGAAAATTCTTGTAGGAACTGGCCGCGCTGCCGGAATCGATGTCCAGAAGCCGCTTCATCATGTCGGACATGACGACCCGGTTCGAGTGCAGATCCCAATCCCAGATGCCGATATCGGCGGCTTCCAGCGCCAGGTGCATCTGGCGGTATTTTTCATCGCCATATGAGGCGCCGGCCCGGCTCGTTTTCTGCGCTGGGCTCTGCGGTCGGGCCTTGTCATTCTGGTTGGTCATGCTCCCTCTTGCTCGGACCGCGTTCATTCTACTTCATGCCCGTTGCCTGACGCAAGGCCGGCCCGGAAGTCAATTCCCCCGACCGATGACCCGGAACTTCCGCTCCAGGCGGTGGCCGTCCTCGTCGACGAGCACCAGTTGGTGTTCGCCGGCGCCGGGGCTCAAGACCAGCTGGTGGAACTGGCGGGTGGCGCCCAGGTAGCGGTCGTCCAGGTGCCAGAAGATCGCGGTCTCTGGGCGGCGATGGACGGCCTCGAAAACCATCTGGCCGGCGCGGCCGTCCAGATCGACCGGGACATAGACCGCGGTCTTGAAATCGGGATAGACGAGGCTGATGACTTGCCCCCCCGCCTCCGCCTGGGAAAGACCGGCGCAATCGCCGCGGAAAGGAGGCAGCGAACGGTAGTCGGGATGGCTGCGCCGGTAATAATATTCCTGCACCGGCGGCAGGACAAACCACGGCTCGTGCACCATGCGCGCCGGCGACTCGCAGCTGGAATCGACCCGGAAGCGCCGCTTGGCATCCAGGTGCACCAGCTGGTGAAATGGGCACGCTTGCTGAAAATGGCTTTCGCGGGGCATGGCCACGGTGACGCCCGGGCATAGTTCGCCGGCCAGGTAGCCCGAATCGCGGCAGACACGTAGCTCTTTAAACCAAAGGCGCGGAGCCGTGATGGCCCCGCCCGTGTCCAGCGCCTGCAGAACCTCGAAAAGCACCGGGGCCGCCGTGGACAATCCGGTCAGGTCGGGGTTGCCCTCGCCGTCGGCATTGCCGGCCCAGATGCCGACCGTGTATGCCGGGGTCACACCCACCGCCCAGGCATCGCGCAAGCCGAAACTCGTGCCGGTCTTCCAGGCCACCCACCTGGAGGAGGAGAACTGCTTCCAGAATCCCTCCTCATCGGGGCGGTTCACCTCGGTCAGCGCCTCCAGGGCGAGATAGGCGGCCGCCGGGCCCAGGTCGGCCATGCGTGAGCTGCGGGGGGGGTCATCCCGCAGCAGGCGGACCTCGCGCCGGGGAACGGCGTCGCCCTGGGCGAGCTGCGCCAGGCCGGCGTAGAGCCTGGTGACATCGAACAGCGTCCCCTCGGCCCCGCCGAGGACAAGGGTCAGGCCGTAGCCGCCGGGCGGGCGCGAAAGCGTGGAGAGTCCCCATTTTTTCAGCAGGTTATAGAAACGGGGGATACCGAACTGCTGCAGCATGCGGATGGCGGGGATGTTCAGCGACCAGGCCAGCGCGTCGCGCGCCGGCACGGCGCCGCGGAAGCGGCGGTCGAAATTCTCGGGCACGTAGCCGGCGAAATGCACCGGCGTGTCAGCGAGCAGGGTAACGGGCGTCAGCCCGCCTTCCTGGAGCATGGCGGCATAGAGGAAAGGCTTGAGAATGCTGCCGGTGCTGCGCGGGCGGCGCAGCAGGTCCACGTCCTGCCCGTGCTCGGCCCCGGCGCGGCTGACGTTTCCCGTATAGGCCACGACCGTTCCCCGGCGGTTGTCCACGACCAGGGCGGCCAGGTTGCGGATGTTGCCGCGCAGCAGGCGCTCGCCGTTGGCCTGCACGATGCGGTTCAGCGTCTCCTGCATCCCGGGGCGGATGAAGCTCAGGAACAGCCGTTGTCTCTCGCGACCCGCGGCCAGGGTATCGAGAAGATGGGGCGCCAGCCGCGGCACCATGCGCGCCCCGGAAGGCAGGGGCTCAGCCCGTGCCAGGTCGCACTCCAGCGGAGTGATGAATTTCTTTTGCAGCAGGCGCCGCAGCAGCCGGTCGCGCTTGGCCTTGAGCTGCCGGCGCCGGCCTGCCCCGGCGATCAGCTTGGGATCGTTGGGCAGGACCGCCAGGAAAGCGGCTTCGGCCCAGCTGAGGGCCTCGGGGCCGCGGTCGAAATAGAGCCAGGCGGCCGCGTCGATGCCCACGATATTGCCGCCGAATGGGGCGTTGGCCGCGTGCAGGTCCAGGATTCTTTTCTTCGAGCTGGAGAGCTCGAGGCGCAGGGCCAGGATCATCTCCCTGGCCTTTTCCAGGTAGGTGCGGCGGGGATTCTTGCGGGCGAGGCGCACCACCTGCATGGTCAGGGTGCTGCCGCCGCTGACCACGCCGCCTTTCCTGGCGTTCGACCACAGGGCCCGGGCCGTCGCCAGCAGGTCGACGCCGCAGTGGCGGTAGAAACGGCGGTCCTCATACTGCAGCAGGGCCTGGAAAAATCGCTGCGGGACCGCCTTCATCCTGGGGAAGCGCCATTGCTCGTCTTCGGCCAGGCGGGCGCCGAGCAGCCGGCCATCGGCGGAGAACAGCACCGGCGACAAGGGGTCGTGGAACAGCGCCCGGGGCTTCGCCCACCAGCCCAGCAGGGCCAGGAGCGCGATGCTCGCGCCCAGCAGCAGCAGCGCCTTGCGCCGGCGACGGATAAACGATCTCAGCGGACGATCTCCACCCATTTCCCCGTGCTGTTGGCGTGAAACTCCGCATCGTACATCGATTCCACGCTGATCCCCGGCTCGTAAAAACGGCCGCTGTAGGAAGCGTTGAGCAGCACAACGAACGTTTTCTTGGCGCCGGCAGCCAAATTGAAATACGTATAGATGCGGTCGTCGCGGACATCCTGGTAGTCGTAATAGCCTGCGCCCGGCTCGTCGGTGAACAGGCGCGGATTGGATATCTGGCAGCCGGTGGGGACGAAGTGCGTCAGGGCCAGGTTGTTCACTGCGACCTTGCTGAGGTTGGTCACGCTGACCTCCACCTTCAGGTCGCTCCCCTGGGCGATGCGCGCCGTATCCACCACCCCGTCCTGCGCGTCGCGGTAAACCACTTCCAGGCGCAGATTGTTCTCGTGGGCGCGTTCAGCGCCCGCGGCGGGAATGCCGGAGACGTACGCGGTCAGGTACAGCCGCCCCGGGCCCGGGTTGACGATACGCAGCGTGCGCGCCATGGCGGTGAAGGGGGAATGAACCTGTTGGAAAAAGGGGGCGGCGGCTTCCACTTCGCGGGGCGCTTCGCCGTCCCAGCCGAGTTGGAAACGGAAGGGCTTGGACGGCGAGCCTCCATAAAAGGCGGCCACGGCCATCGAGGCCGTAGGCGGTCTCCTGGGTGGAGTACCAGGTATCGGCGGCCATGGCCGCCACGATCTCGTCGAGGAATTTTTTGGCGCGCCCGGACTGGCCCATCTGCACCAGGGTGCGCACCATGACGGCCTTGTCGCGGAACTCGGAGCCGAAGGTGCGGCGGTCGTCGCGATACTTCGCGACCTGCCAGTTGCATTTCCGCAGCAGGTCGTCGGCGGCCTCGCCCTGGCCGCCGGCTTGGAAAGCCCCGGCCAGCAGCACGGCGGCGGCGCTCTCCAGGTCAGGACTCTCGCGCAGGCGGTTCATGGCCCCCAAGTCGGCGGCGCCGGCCAGCGCCAGCGTGAACAGGCGGAAGGCCTGGACCAGGCGCCCTTGTTCCGGCCCCACGGTCCAGGAATTGGCCAGCGCCTTCTGCTGCTTTTTCCATAGGTCAAGCATCCCCGCCGGCACATGATAGCCCAGGCGCGACGCCTCCAGCAGGAAATAGCCGGCATAGGAGGAGGTCCACTGATGGATCTCATATTCGCCCGGCCAGTAGGAGAAGCCGCCGCCGGGCGCCTGGAAACCGCGCATTTTTTCAATGGCCGTGGCGATGAAGTTCTCCACTTTTTTTTGTTGCTCCGGCATCCAGCTTGATCAGGTATTTCAGGTACAGCTGGGGGAAAGCCGTTGACAGCGTCTGCTCCAGGCAGCCGTGGGGATACCGGATGAGGAACTGCAGCCGTTTCTGCAGGTTGAAGGGGGGGAGCTGCGAGAACTCCAGGGTCACGTCGTTGGTGCCCTTCAGCCCGATGGCCTGGATCGGGATCTCGCGGGATTCGCCGGGCCCCACGTCAGCCCTGAGCGTCTCGGTGATCCGCGGGTTGGCGGCCAGGACGGGGATGGCGATGCGGCTCTCGGCCTTGCGCGTGCCGCTCACCGCCTTGACATAAACGGAACCCTGGCCGAGGGCCGCGGTCGCGGTCATGGGGAAGGTAACGATCACATCGCCAGGCTTGGCAAATTCAACGGTTTTGATGCGCGGGCCATCGATGCGCAGTTTGTCTCCGGGTTCGACCTGCACCTGCACCTTGCGGATGTCGGCGCGGGAGACAAACACCGCTACCGGCAGATCGAACTGCTCGCCCGGCCGCACGACGCGCGGCAGGGTGGGCAGGATCATCAGGTCCTGGCGCACCGGCACCGATTTCTCGGCGACGCCGAAGGCGCCGTCGCGGCCGGCCACAACCATGACCCGCACCGCGCCGACGTATTGCGGCATCCTGAACTTGTGCTCCGCCGTCTTGCCCGAGGCCAGGGAAAAGGGACCGGCGAAGAGAACGACGGGCGGGAAGCGCCGCTGCTTTTTCTCGGCGCCCGCGCCCGCGCCTTCTTCGTCGCCGCCGAGGGCCAGCAGGCGCGACAGGTCGGCGCCGTAGGCCTCGGCCACGTCGTCAAAGAGGTCCCAGGTGAGGACGCCCAGCGCTTCGCGGTTGTAGAAGCGCTTGCGCAGGTCGGGCGCGGCATAGCGCGTCAGGCCCAACAGCCCTTCGTCGACCACGGCCAGAGTATAGGTCATGGCCCGTCCGGCCTTCTCCCCCACCGTCACCTTGAACTCCTCGAGCGGCTTCAATTCGTCCGCCAGCCTGACCTGCGGCTCCAGCCGCGTGCCGGGATTCTCCACCATGACCGGGATCACGCCGTAGAGGCGGATGGGCGTGTCGCTCTTCTTGCCCGAATGCGGCTGCAGCAAGGTGACATGCACGTAGATGTTGGGGCTCATGCCCTCGTCGAGATCGATGGTGAAGCGGTTCTCGCCGGCCTGCGTGCTGACCCACATCTGCTTGAGGATCTTCGAGTTGTTCTCCAGCGATACCAGCGCCCGGCCCTGCGGGGCGTCGGGGAGGAAGATGGTCGCCTTTTCCCCCACCAGATAGCGCTCCTTGTCGGCGCTGAAATTCAGCCGCGTGGCGCCGCTGCCCTTTTCCTCGCGGGCGCGGCCGGCCCATCCCGGCCAGTCGATGTAGATGGCCTGGCCGGCGGCATGGCCGCTCTGCGGGTCGACCACGCGTACCAGGTAGCGGCCCCACTGCGGGTATTTGATCTGAAATTTCCATTGCCCGACGCCATCGCGCGTCGCCACTTCGTCCTTCAGGACAGGCACGTGGCTGGTGTTGGCGACATACTGCGCCAGCGAATCGCCGCTCTTGTCCCACCACCATTTCCATTCAACCTTGTAGAGGCTGACCTCCAGCTTGTCGCGCGACACCGGCTGCCCGTCGGCATCGACGGTGACGATCTGCAGCAAATGGTCGCGGTCGGTGAGCAGCATGCCGCGCGCCTCGTCGCCCTTGGGCACGCGGATGCCCACGAAACTCTGGTAGGGATAGAAGGGCAGGGTGACGGAGTCGCTGGAAAAATCGCCGCTGGCCTCAAAGACGCGGATCATGAACGTGGCGTCCATCATGCCCGGGGCCGCCTGCTCCATTTCGAGCTGGATGGGAAAGCGCGACCTGCCGTCGGCGTCCAGCTTGGCCTCGACGACCTGCTGCTCGGAAGACGCGACCTCGCGGGCCGGGTCGTCGAAGACAAAGTCGGGCCAGCGCGCAAAGCTGGTGGGCCGCGGCGTCAGGCGCGCCTTGGCGTCGAACTGCAGGTTGCCGGCCACGGCGCCATGCAGCCATTGGCTGCGGATAACGGCCGCCAGCGGCTTGCCGGCCAGGAGCTTGTCGCCGCCCGGCTGGAACTCGATCTTCAGGCGGTTGGGCACCACCGTCTCGATCTTTACATTCTGCTCGAAAACCAGGCCGCCGACGAGCACCTTGGCCTTCCAGTTGCCGGTCAGGGCCGACTCCGCCGTACGGATGCGGAACGAGTGGAAGGCATCCAGCGAGCGCGTTGGCTTGCCGGAATGGATCAGCTGCCCCTTGGGGTTGTACAGTTCCAGCAGCACCGGGTGGTCGCCGGGCAGGACGCGCTCGCGGTCAAAGAGCACGAACGTGAGATACAGGTCGTCTCCAGGGCGCCAGACCCCTCTTTCGCCGTAGATCACGCCCTTGATCCCCTTCTGCACCTTTTCGCCACCGACGTCGAAATGGCTCATAGCCAGGGCGCCGTCCTTGCTCAGACGCAGATAGCCCCTGTCCCGTCCCTGCTGCGCCTCAATGAAGAACGGCTGGGCGGGGAGCTTCAGGCTGAGAAAGCCCGAGCCGTCGCTGACGCCCTCGGCGAGCAGCTGGTTCTGGAAATTGAAGGCCCTGACGCGCACGTCGGACAAGGGCTCGGCGCTGCGAATATCGCTGGCGACCACGCGCAGGTCGAGGTCGCCGCCGAGCTTGGCCACCAGGCCGATATTCGAGGCCAGGAAATTGCGCGCCTGGACCGCCGCCTCATTGAAGCGCGGATTGTAAAAGGCGTCCTTGCAGGGGTCGTTGCGGTCGGCCCAACCGTCCCGGCCCTCCTCGTAATAATAGTCATAGGAATAATCCCAATTGGAAAAATCGCGCCAGGAGGCGTCGTCCTGGTTCTGCAGGTCGGGCTCCGGGAGCGGCTTGTCGCTATTGCGGCAGGGGAAGGCCGAGTTGCCGCGGTTGAAGGAGAGGATGACGCGGAACAGGCTGCCCGGATTCTCGCCCAGGAGCCGGGTCACGTCCAGGCTGTAACGGCGCCAGGCGGCCGTGTCCTCGGCCTTGTTGGAAAGAGGCACGGTCTTGCGCCACAGGAAGCGTCCGACCTGGGAGAGGTTCTCCTTGCCTTCCAGGCTGTTCTGCTGAAAGAATTGCGCCATGTTGTTGCGGAAGACCTGGAACGCCGTCACCTGCACCGAGCGCAGGCTCACGGCTTCGAAGGGGATGGTCAGCCGGTCCTTGTCGGGAAGGATGATGCCCTGGCCCACGAAGCGCACTTGCGGCGAGAGGCGCTGGAACGCGATCGTCCGCGCCAGGCGCTTCTCCAATCTGCGATCGTTGAAGTTGCGCACGCCCGGATTGACGACGACCTCGAGCGACCCGTCGAAGCCCTTGGCGGAATAGACGCGCACCACGTTGTTGTCGATCTCGAAGGTGGGCTCGTGCCCGGCAATGGTCACCAGACCGCGCAGGTTCTGGTTCTTCTTTAAAGGGTCGGAGAAACGCAGCAGGATGCTGGTGGCCGGCTCGAGCACCGCTTCGGCATCCAGGAGCTCGAACTGTCCCAGCGAGGGCACGTCGATCTGGCGCGAGCCCTTCTGCTCGGCGCCGACCGGGGAACCATCCCACTGCAGCTCGACCCGGCTCGGCTGTTCCAGGCGCTGGATGGTCTTGACCACGAAGCTGTGGCTGCGGCCTTCGTTCTCATGCGCCCATTCAACGGCCAGGCCCTTGCCTTCCTGCCGCGCCGAGAGAATCTTTCTGACGGCGGCTCCATCCTGGCTGTCGCGGGTGGTGAGCATGCCGCGCAGCAGGAACTGGTTGGGCGAGACCTCGTCGAGTGGCGCCAGCCCATCCAGGTCGATGGCCAGCGACTCGCGGATGACGGAGAAGGCGAATTCGAAACGCGCATACGCCCGGGGCAGGTCCATGAACTTGCGGACATGCAGCACGGCGCGGTAGCTGCCGCCCGGGGCCAAATCGCGCTCCGGGGTGAAGACCAGCTCACGGGGCGACTTCCACTCGGTCTTGCCGGCGAGGGCGGGGCTGAATTCCAGATAATCCTCGAGCTCGGCGGGGTTGCGGCCTTCCATACCCACATTGCCGACAAAAAGGACGCGAACCTGCGCCCGGCGCGAGATATCTCCCGAGGTGAAGGCGCTGATGTAGCGGTACCATTCCCGGGCCTGCGGCGGCTTGGCCTTTTTGCAAGCCACTTGCGGGATCGAAACCAGCAACAGGCCTACCCACACGATCGACAACAATTTCTTCATGCGCCCCTCCTTCCGGGAATAAGGAAATATATCATAAAAGCAACTAAATTAAATTAAATACGGCGGCCAGGAAAACGCGGTGGACGACCAGTCCCGGAGACCACTCTCATTGCGGCGGAACCTCCGCGGCCGGGAGAGAAAGCAGCCCCAGGGCTCCCCGGACGAAAAGCGTTTGGCCAAGGAGCTCGAGAAACTCCTCAATATGGGAGATGAGACTGTAGGTGAAGTGGTCGGGACCATGCATCTCCACATAGGCCCCGCCGATCATTTCCACGCCGATGTTCCCGAAGAAAAAGACCAGGGCAGCGAACAGGAAGGAGCGGCGTACCGCTGGCGGCAGGCGCAGGAAAAGAGAGGAAAGGAAGACTGCCATCAGGGCCACCAAGAGGAGGGCCGGAACAACCCAGGCGAAGTACAGCAGGCCCCGGGCATGAAACAGGCTGCGCACGGGATCCACAAGCATCTCGTGGCATGCCGCCACCTCATCGATGGAGCAGACAAGGAAGAGCGCGGCTAAAAACCGCCACTTGCGCCGATCCTGCTCGCGGCTCTCCCTGGCCACCTGGAGCAGAAGGAACCCGCAGAGGGCGAAAAGCAGCGAGGAATACCAAGTGGGGACGTTCATTTCCCCGTCCAGGTTGAACTTGGGGGTGAAGCCCCACAGGTGCCCGTCCCCGGTAGCAAAGCGGATCGCCTGCCCGGTCAGCCCTGCCAGGAATAGCAGCAGTGAGATCAGGAAGAGCGCGCGCACGAAACTTCGGACCGGCAAGCGCCAATGCAGGATGAGGACCGTTTGATCTTTTCGCAACGCCAATTTGCCGACTCCTTCCAGGATCAGCCGCCTTCCCCTAAAAAAGGTGCGCCTGGCGGCCATTTTCATACTGGTGGAATTGTTGATGATATTCAAACGAATGTCAACAGAAGGCCGGCGGGACACGAAAGACGAAAAGATGCGCTTCCCCGGACCCGGGCAAAGTAAATAAATATTCAGCGGGGGATTGATTTTTTATTTGATTTTGGTTATAGTGCCGGCGAAGATCGTGGAGAGGAAAGGTTTTCCACGAAGAAATTTAAACAAGGAGATGAGCGAATGTCAAAAGCAATGACCAAGGGTCAGATCGTGGCCGGAGTCGCGGAGAAGGTTGGGATCACCAAGAAGCAGGCCGGGGAAGCCATCGAAATGCTGGCGACCATGGCCTACAAGAACGCCAAGAACGGTTTCACCGTTCCCGGCCTGGGCAAGCTCGTGCTGGTCAACCGCAAGGCACGCATGGGCCGCAACCCGGCCACCGGCGTAGCGATCAAGATCCCGGCCAAGCGCGTCGTGAAGTTCCGCGTCGCCAAAGCCTGCAAGGACGCCATCCTCGGCTAGTTGCCGGTTCTGTAGCTCACGAACAAATGGCCGCGGCCCTCAGGCCGCGGCCTGTTTTTTTTTGGAGCCCGGAAAATCTCAACGAGAATTTTATTCCCTTCTGATCCGGCATTTGCGCCATCCTGATTCGGCGCGGAAAATCATTATTTCAAAAAGAGCAGGACCACCCCCAGTAGCGCGACCAGCGTGCCGACGATCGAGCGCGAGGTGATCCTTTCCTTGAACAGGAAATGGGAGACCGGCAGCAGCAGCACGGGAGTCAGGGACATCAGCGTCGAGGCGACGCCGATATGGGTGTGGGCGATGGCCACCAGGGACAACGTGACCCCCAGGACCGGCCCGGTCAAGGCCCCGGCCGAGATTTCCAGCAGTGCCTTCCTGTCCCGCCACCCGGCCAGGCGGACGCGAAGTTTTCCATGGAAAAGGCTGATGAGCGCCATGGCCATACCGGCGACGCCGACACGGACACTCGTGGCGGAAATGGCGGAATAGCCGCCGCTCAATCCCAACCTGGAAAACAGCAGCCCCACCGCCTGGCCCGCCGCGCCACCGACGGCCAGCCAGATTCCCAGGCGGGAGTTGCGCTGCGTTGCCCGCACGGGGCCACTGCCCGGAACTGGCCTTTCCGCCACCACCCAGGCGACGCCGCCGATGGTCACCAGCATGCTGAAGATCTCCAGGGCGCGCAGCGTTTCCCCCAGCCACAGCCAGGCCAGCAGGGTGCTGAAAACCGGCACGAGTAGCGCCAGCAGCATGGCCAGGCGCGGACCGATCAGCAGAAAGCTTTCGAACAGCATGGCGTCGCCGACAACGAAGCCGATGATGCCGGAGATCCCCAGGAATACAAAGCGGGACAACTCAATTTCAAAAGGGAACGGGCTGCCGAACAGCGCCCAATGGAGCAGGAGCAAAGCCGGGATGGCGATCCACAGGCGCAGGGCATTCACGGTGACGGCGCCGACCCGCTTCCCGGCCAGGGTGAATACCACCGAGTTGAACGACCAGCAGACCGCCGTGAGCAACGCCGCGATTTCCCCGTAGACGCTTGTCATTTTCCGCTTTCCAGCACATTCCGCGAAAAAATGGTTTTTCCTTCAAAGAGGGTCAGGATGACCACGGCCTTGCTGATCTCATCGACCGGGATGGCAAAGATATTGCGGTCCAGCACGATCAAGTCGGCCGCCTTGCCGGCCTCGATGGACCCCGTGGAATTCTCCAGGAAATTGGCGGCCGCGCCGTTGATCGTGAAGCTGGCGATCATCTGTTCCAGTGTCGCCCGCTCTTCGGGCCAGAGAATTTCCTTGGGATCGCTGACGCCCAGGCAGCTGCGCGTGACGCCGATCTGGATCGCCCGCAACGGATCGCAGGGGATGGTGACCGCATAGTCGCTCCCCGAGGCCACGGTGACTCCGGCGCGGAAAAAACTGGCCATGGGGTATTCGGCGTCGGCACGCTCCCGCCCCAGGTACGGGACCTGCAGGTTGTAATAATAATCGTCCTTCATGAACCAGTACGGCTGGGGGACAGCCACGACGCCAAGTTCCTTGAAGCGCAGGATATCCTGCGCGTCCACCAACTGGATGTGCGTGATCAGATTTCTTGAATCGCGCCGGCCATTCTTCTTCAGAGCATGGGCGAAGGCATCCAGGATCATCGTGGTCGCGGCATCGCCGATGGCGTGCACGTGGATCTGGAATTTGTTCCGGTCCAGCTCGGCGCACATGGCGTTCAGCTTCTCCGTGTCCCAGCGGGGCTCGCCGCGAAAACCTGGCAGGTGCAGGTACGGCTCCTTCAGGTATGCCGTGCCGCCCTCCACCACGCCGTCGATGTATACCTTTGCGCCATTGGCCTGGAAAAGCGCCCCCCGGCTCTTTTCCCTTTCCATAACCAACTGCGCGACCTGCTCCAATCCCTGTTTGGGGTCCACGAACAGCGAAGCCCGGAACCTCATGGCCAGGCGCCCTTGTTTTTCAAGGGTCCTGTAAGCGTTGAGATCATTGCCCCCGACGTCCACCGTGGCATCATGCGCGGTGGTGATGCCAAAGGCTGCGGCCATTTTCTGGTAGGCTTCCAGGGCTTCCATCAGCTGCCCGATGGAATAATCGGGGAACAAACTTGAGACCAGGCGGGCCGCGCCCTCGCGCAGCGTGCCACTCGCTTCGCCGGTCAAGGGGTCGCGCTCGATCATGCCGCCGCGCGGGTTCGGCGTCTCCCTGGTGATCCCGGCCAGCTTCAGAGTCAGCGAATTCACCCAGGCCGCGTGCCCGCCCTCGTCGTCGAGCGCCACGGGGATCCCCGGGACGATTTCATCGATGATCTTTTTATCGGGGCCGGTCTTGCCGAACAGGGTGTTCTTCCAGCCCCGGCCCTTGATGAACTTGGCATCCGGATGTTTGGCGACAAAATCGCGGAGCGCCTGCTTGTACTCCGCGAGAGAATTCAAGCCGGTGAACATGACGTCGAAAAGCTCGTGGGCGGCCCCGTAGGCCGGGTGGCAGTGGCTGTCGACAAAGCCGGGCAGGACCAGCCGTTTTCCCAAGTCGATCACTTTCGTTGCCTTGCCGACATGCATCCCCGCCCCGGCGTTGCTGCCGACGTAGACCAACTTGCCATCCTTGACCGCAAGCGCCTCCGCGACGCTGCGGCTGGCATCGACCGTGTAAATGTAGCCGTTCTTCAAAACGAGGTCGGCGGCCGCCGGGTCGGCAGGCCCCTGCCCGCGGGCAAGGCCGACTGCCATGACGACCAAGAACAGGAGCAGGTGGATCCGCGCACAGATAACGCCCAAGCAGCACCTCCGTCGCTCTGAAGGCCGAATCTTAATCGCAATGGCCCGGGCTGTCAATCATGGCAAGAGCGCGATTGCCTGCCGCCGGTTTTCTCGCCACGTCTTCATCATCAATGAATGACAAAGCGGTCGCCCGTTATCCGGACACGGGCCGAGACGGTGGAGGCATGGCCCGGCTGGCCGCCGCCGACATGGATGACGATCGTGCCCGTTCCCTGGGCCAGTCCGCCGGCAGCATCGACCAAACCAAGGTTCCGGGGAGTCAAATGGAACTCGACCCGGCGGCTCTCGCCGGCTTGCAGGCGGATCCGCCGAAATCCCTGCAGCGACCGCAGCGGCGCCGGCGCGGCAGCGCCCGGGTGGGATACATAGAGCTGGACCACCTCGTCGCCCTCCCGCGTGCCGCAGTTGCGCACCCAGGCCGATACGGCGATCGTCTGCCCGGTGGCGGCCTCGGGCGCCACGCTCAGGCCCCCGTAGCTGAAGCGGGTGTAGCTCAGGCCGTGGCCGAACGGAAACAGGGGCCGGCCGCGGAAATAGCGGTAGGTGCGGTTCGCCATGGAGTAGTCGCTGAAGGACGGCAGGTCGGCGTCCCGGCGGTAGAAGGTGACCGGCAGGCGGCCGGCCGGATTGTAATCGCCGAACAAGACCTCGGCCAGGGCTTCGCCTCCGGCCTGGCCCCCATACCAGGACTGGATGATGGCGTCGACATGGGCCGCCTCCCAATCCATGGCCATGGCGCTGCCCGACATGACCACCAGCACCAGTGGCTTGCCCAGCTCACTCAGCCGCTTCAGGAAAGCGGTTTGGGCGGCGGGCAGGGCGATGGTCGTGCGATCTCCGCGGAAGAACCCGGGGGAATCGCCGCTGGCGGCGTCGCCCTCCTCGCCCTCCAGGGCCGGCGAGATGCCGCCGACAAAAACAATGGCGTCAGCCTGCCTCAGCTCGCCGGCCAGCTGCCGCCAGGCGCGGGTGCCCCCCTCCTCCGCAAGCCAGTCCATCCCCCTGGCATAAATCACGTCCCCCTGCCGGGACAGCCTGCGGGCAATGCCCTGGCGCGGCGTGACCAGCTCGACCGGCTCGCCATTGTAATTGCCCAGAGGCGACCGCCGGTCATCGGCGTTCGGCCCGAGGACGGCAATGCGCCGTATCCGGCTTGCCGCCAGCGGCAGGACATGGCGGTCGTTTTTGAGCAGCACGATCGATTCACGGGCCACCTGCAACGCGTGCGCGCGGTGCGCCGGACTGTTCAGGGCCGAGTAGGGAATCCGCGCATAGTCCACCATTTCGTCGGGATCGAAGAGCCCCAGCCGGAAGCGGATGGCGAAGAGGCGCCGCAGCGAGCGGTCGATCTCCTTTTCAACGATGGCGCCGCCGCGCGCCGCCTCGAGCAGGGCACCGTACACTCCGGGCCTTGCCTGGCTGGCCGGCTGGCCGTAGGCGCCGCCGCATTCAAGGTCCACGCCATGCCGCAGGGCAGTGATCGCCGCCGCCCGGTTGTCGGCATGAGTCTTGTGCTCCTTGACAAAATCATCCAGGGCCCAGCAGTCCGATGTGACATAGCCGGAGAAGCCCCATCGACGGCGGAGGATATCGCTCAGCAGGAGGTCGCTGCCGCAGCAGGGCTGGGAATGGATGCGGTTGTAGGCGCACATGACGCCGCTGACCCCGCCTCTGACCACCAGCTCGCGGAAGGCCGGCAGGTACGTGTCCCAAAGGTCGTACGCGCTCGGCCGGACGTCGACGCGGTGGCGCTGGCTCTCGGGGCCGCTATGGACGGCATAGTGCTTGGCGCAGGCCGACAGCTTGAGGTAGCGCGGGTCCCGGCCCTGCAGACCGCGCACCATGGCCAGCCCCATCTGCGCCGTCAGGAAGGGGTCTTCGCCGTAGGTCTCCTGGCCACGGCCCCAGCGCGGATCGCGGAAGATGTTGATGTTGGGGGTCCAGACGGTCAGGCCGCGGTACATGAGCGCCGTTCGTCCCTGGCGCCGGTCCTCGTTAAAGATGGCCCTGGCCTCGGTGGCGGTGATGCCGCCCAGCCGCTCCACGGCGTCGGGATCGAAGGTCGCGGCCATGGCGATCGCCTGCGGGAAGACGGTGACCGCCTCGCCCGAGCGCCCCACCCCGTGCAAGGCTTCGCTCCACCAGCTGTACTCCGGCACGCCGAGCCGCGGGATGGCCGGGGCGGTGTGCATCAACTGGCCGATCTTCTCCTCCAGGGTCAGCCGGGCGACGAGATCGGCGACCCGCTCTTCCAGGCCCAGGCCCGGGTCCTGGAACGGGAAAAGGCATCCTTCGTTCGCGGCAGCCCCGGCCGACAAAAGCATGCCGACGGCAATGGCCAGGAGAAGTCCCGGGACTGCGAGTCTTTTCATGGCCGGCTCTGGCCCGCGCTGCCCCGAAGCTTCGCCAGGGCCGAGACGCGGATGGCCCAGGCATGCCGGCAGGGCGGATTGCGACGCAGCTTTTCGGGAAAGGTCACAGTGAAGCCGCGGCCCGAGGGCCGCCATGCCAGCCGCCCCCTGGCGCCCAGCAGTGTCACTTTCGCCCCGGCGGCGGGCTGGTGCGAATCGATGACCAATTCGGCCGGCAGGTTTCCGTCGCCGTCGGCCAGCAGCAGAAAAAAAGCAGCGCCGTTCGCCAGGCGGGTCAGGCAGACGTTCTTTTCCTTGTACGGGGGGAGCGGCCGGGTATCGTAGATCGCCTCGGAGTTGACCGCCATCCAGTCCGCATACTCCCGCAGCAGGTTATAGGCACCGGGCTGCCAGGCGCCGTCCGGACCGGGAGCGATGTTGAGCAAAAGATTCCCGCCCTTGGCCACGATGTCCACGAGCAGGTGGATGGCCTGGCGGCCGCCCATGTAGACGGCTTGCGGCGTATAGGACCAGCCGCCGCCGGAAATGATGCATGACTCCCAGGGCCCGGGCAGGGGCGACTCCGGGACCTGGTTTTCGGGAGTGAGGTAGTTCTGGTTCCTACCCGCGACGGCCCGGTCGACAATGATCAGCCCAGGCTGTTTCTGCCGGCACTTTGCCGCCAGCTCATCCATGCGGATATCCTGGTCGACGAAGCCGCGCTTGAGATGGCCGGTCGTGGACGCGGCCAGGCCGCGCTCGTATCCCTGCAGCCATTCCGGCCGCGATTCCCTGGCCACCCAGCCGCCGTCGAGCCAGAGGATATCCATGGGTCCGTAGTCTGACATCAGCTCCAGGACCTGGGCGTGGGTGAATTCGCGGAACTTCTGCCAGCGCTCCGGGTAGAGAGCGGGGTCGTAATTGACGTTGCGGTCGCGCGGCGGAAAGTTCGGCCACCAATAATATTCGCTGTGCCAGTCGGGCTTGGAAAAGTAAGCGCCGACCATGAAGCCGGCGGCGCGGAAGGCATTGAAGACCTCGCGGGCAATATTGGCCCTGGGATCGGAATGGAAAGGACAAGCGGGGGAGGTGACCTTGTAGTCGGTGTGGCGGCTGTCGAACATGCAGAAGCCGTCGTGGTGCTTGGTGGTGAAGACCACGTACCTCATCCCCGCCGCCCGGGCGGCCCTGGCCCACGAGCCCGGGTCGAAGCGGACGGGGTTGAAAGTGCTCTTCAGCGCCTCGTACTTTTTGACATAGTCAACATAATCGGGCAGGCCGCGGCGGCACCACTCCTCGTCCTCGGGGCAGATCGACCATGACTCGACCACCCCCCACTGGCTGTAAGGACCCCAGTGCATGAGCAGGCCGAACTTCACGTCCTGCCAGCGCGAGAGTTTTTTCAGGACCAGGGGATCGCTTTCCGGGACGTAGCCCTCCTCACCCGGCAGCCGCGGGGCGGCCAGCAGCAAGAGGCTGGCCAGCAGGATTCCAAGGGAACGGCGCAAGGCGTATGGGTGGATCGTTCTTTTCATGGATAGAATGTAAAGGAATTCCCGGATAAATTGCAATAGCGGGGAGTGAAAAGTCAATGGCGGCCTGACGCGCAGTCGCTCGTTCCCCCGGCGCCACATCTCTCCGGCCGGCAGCCTGGCCCGCATCGGTCCCTGTGATCATCGGCAGCGGCGTCGGAAAGGCCCGATTCGGTCTTCGCTACCGGCAGGCCGCGGCGACTTGATATTTTATTTTTTTTCGGCTACGATTCACTGCACTCAGGAGGCCGCATGAAAAAAACATTTTTTTTCCTCATCGCCATCGCGTGCGCCGGCCTGGTTCCGGCACAGAGCATCGACGTCAGCGCCAATGCCGGCATACTCACCCGCAATGACTTCAAATTCGATCCCCTCGTCTTTTCGGGGAACGTTACCATTGCCTTCTTCGTCGGCGATTTCATCCTGGTCAGCCCGGAGTGCACGTTGTACACCGACAGCAAATTCACGACCGATTCGCTGCTCATCGCCCCCGGCGGCACCATTAATTTCGCGACCGGGCAGCTCTTCATCGGCGGCGGCGTCATCAAGGAGATCTGGCTGAAGTCCACGGACGTCACCATCCCCCTGGAGATGAAGCTCCAGGTCGGGATCCGCGCCAGCAAGTATCGTCTCGGCGCCTACATGCTGACGTTTTTCGACGACCTGTTCAACGACATCTCATTCGGCTTCACCATCGGCTTCGCGTTGTAGACGGAAGCGGATCGACAGCCGACGCTCGCTCCCCAAACTTTCCGTTCATCAACCGCCGGCTCTGCGCTCCGTGAAATGCACGTAAGAAAAGCATTCCGGGATGTGGGAGTCGTAGACGCCGTGCGGATTCAGGCTCCACCCGGGATGGGGCTTTACCTCACGGCCCAGGCTGCGCAGGGCCTCGAAGCGCGAGAAGTCGACGCGCAGGACATCGCCTTCCCTGGGCGGGAAGATACGGCCGGCAAAGAGCGGCTTCATCCCCTGCCAGGGAAAGGCCAGTTCCACGGTCCAGCCCTTGTCGATCTGCGAACTGTCGTTGATCACGCCGTCGACGCGCACGCCGCTCTCCAGGCCTTGCAAATCCCAATCGAGGAAAGCCCAGCGCCTGCCGCGCGGGTGCTTGCCATGGCGCGAAGCGTCCTGAAACCCGGCCAACAGGTCGACGTTGCGGGTGCGGAGGTCGTATTCCGGCCGGTCGAAGCGGCTGCCGGGCCGGAGCGCATCCTGCCAGACGAAGAGGGCCTCGTAGACGGTGCCGAGGGCATTGATCTCGAACTCGTAGTAGCAGTCGTCGCCGCCGATGAACACCTCCACGTCGTTGTCGTTCCAGATGAAGGAGTCGCGCTCGGTGAGCGCAGCGCGCACATCGGGCTCCTCCACGTGGAATCCCACATAGAAAGCCTGCTCATCCCACAGGCAGGCGATGCGGGTATCGAAGAACCCAGGCTCGCCTGTGACCATGTCCACAAAGCGCGGGGAGAGCGGGGCCGCCGCCCAGGCCGCATCGTCCAGGCGCCCGTCTACGCGGATGGGGCCGGGCGCGCGAAAACAAGTGTAATGGAAAAGCTGAGCCTCGGGGGAGCCGTATCTGGCGTTCATGGCAGAAATATAGTGGGGACGGCAGTAAATGTCAAACGCGGTATTGGGTTTGCTTTTTTTCAGGCATGAGATACAATATGCAAAACCAGGAGGGACTACCATGCCAGACAAAGGAACGAAAAAGAAAGTGACCCGGATCGAAGGCGACGCTGCCGCAACCCCGGCCCGCGACGCGAAGCCCTTCGTCGCCGCCCCTGAAAGCAAGGCCAAAGCCAGGCAGTTCCGCATATTCGCGATCCTTTCCTGGATCGCTGCCATCGGCTTGGAGGTAGGCGCCATCCTGCTGCTCCGCCAGCCGCCGATCAAAATGCCGTGGCTGATCGCCCTGATCGTGGCCGACCTGATCTTTGCCGTCATCGGCAACCTGCTGTGGAAGAAAGCCAACCGCTTCGATCCCGCTTCGGAGAAGGAGCCGTTCAAGTTCTTCGTCCAGAACCAGCTGGGCGCGATCATCGCCGTCATCGCCTTCCTGCCGCTGGTCATCCTGATCTTCACCAACAAGGACCTGAAGGGCAAGCAGAAAGGCATTGTCGGCGCCATCGCCGTCGTCGCCCTGCTGATCGCCGGCTTCACGGGCATCGACTTCAACCCGCCTTCAATCGAAGAATATGCCGAGCAGACTGCGGCGGTTGAACAATTAACCGGGGCCAACCACGTGTACTGGACGAAGTCGGGAACGAAGTATCACGTATTGTCTGACTGCCAGCACATCAACACGCAAAAAAACGGACGAAATCTTCGAGGGCACGGTCGCTCAAGCCCGTGAGCTGAAGAACATCACCGAGCTCTGCAAGACCTGCGAGGGACGCTGGAAAAAGGAGCACGTTGCCGTTGAGAACACGGTGCCGGAGGTCGAAATCCCGGCCACGGAAGTACCGGCCGGCGAAGCCGTGCCCGTCCCCGTCAACTAAGCGGCTCTTCGCTCAAATTCCAGGCGGCACCGGTCAAGGAAGCCGGACAGCCCTGCCGTAACCCAGAGGCGGGAACGCCGGCGGCCGCCCGGACCTACCAGTGCCGGCTGTCGGGGCCCAGCCCCTCCGGTTCGGGGATGTCGATCTCCCGGCGATGCCAGCGATTCAAGCGGCTCACTTCCCGGCGAATGGCCACGGCGGTAATGGCCGCCGCGGTGATATCCGCCAGTGGCCCGGCCAGCCATACGCCATCGATCTTCAGGACCAGCGGCAGCAGCAGCACCAGGGGTATCAGCAGGATCACCTGGCGAAGCATGTTCAGCAGCATCGCTGTCCGCGCCTTGCCGATGGCCTGGAAAAAATTGGAGCTGACCACCTGGAAACCGACCACGGGGAACGCGGCCAGGATGATCCTCATGCCCCGCACCCCGACTTCGAGCAGGCGGGGATCGCTGCGGTTGAAGAGGCCGATGATGGCCGCGGGGAACGCCTGCACCGCGACGAATCCGGCCGTGGTGATGCCCGTGGCGGCGATCAGGGCGATCTTCAGGGTTTTCTTGACCCGCTGGAACCGCCTGGCCCCGTAATTGAAGCCGATGATCGGCTGGGCCGCCATGTTGATGGCGATGACGCAGAACACCACCATCATGCCCGCGCCGTTGATGATGCCCATGGCCCCGACCGCCACATCGCTGCCGTAACGGATCAGCTGGATATTGAACAAGGCATGGATGACGCTGCCGGCCAACTGCATGGCGAACGGCGCCATGCCGATGGCCAGGATCTCGAGCACGATCCGCTTGTCCAGGCGGAAATTCTTCGACCGCAGCCGCAGCAGGCTTTTTCTGCCGGTAAAATGGATCAGCACCCAGATACTGGTGACGGCCATGGAGATCACCGTGGCCAGGGCCGCGCCGGCCACCCCCATCTTGAAGACGAAGATGAAGAGCGGGTCGAGCAGGATGTTCAGCAGGGCGCCCAGTATCATGGTGACCATGGCGATCCGGGCATGGCCCTCGGCCCGGATCAGGTTGTTCAGGCCGAAGCCGATGCCCTGGAAGACATTGCCCAGCAGGATGATGGTGATATAATCGCGGGCATAGCCCAGCGTTTCCGGCCCGGCGCCGAACAGGGACAGGACGGGGTCGCGCAGCAGCAGGCCCAGGGCAGTGAGCGCCAGCGAGATCCCCACCAGCAGGACAAAGGCGTGGCCCAGGATCTTTTCGGCCTCGTCGCGCTTGCCCTCCCCCAGGCGGATCGATACCAGCGAAGCCGAGCCCATGCCCACCAGCATGCCGAAGGCCATGGCGATGATCATGATCGGAAAGGTGACCGTCAGGCCGGAAAGGGCCAGCGCCCCCACGCCGCGGCCGATGTAGATGCGGTCGACGAGATTGTAGAGAGTATTGGCCAGCACGCCGATAATGGCGGGGACAAAGTATTTCCAGAGTAGCTTGCCGACCGGGGCCTGCCCCAGTTCCTTGGTCTGATCCACTTCGAATGCTCCGTGGTGATGCGGCGCCAGGCGCCGCGGGGAAGATGGCTTCAAGCTGAAAGTCGATTATAACCCAAAACCGGGCCTGGGCGAAATCGGCGGCTCGGCACAGACGGCAGCCCAGCTAGCGGGTACGATGGCGGGATGCGTTCTCCAGCAGCGCCTGCCATTCCAGCAGAGCCTGGCGCAACACGACCGGGGAGAGCACCAGGTCGGAGGCGCGGCCGAACTCGGCATGGAGGCGCGCCCGGCGCTTGCTGAGAGTCAGGGTGTGGGCATTGCCGGTCATTTGCCAGCGCGTAACGCGGCCGGCGGCGATGTCGGCGAACGCCGCCAGCACTTCGTCGCAAAGCCCGCGGCTGCCCTGGATATCGGCCTCCAGGAAGCGGCCGAGCAAACGCAGGCAGCGGCCCGTCTCCGCCCTGAGATCGCCGTGATCATCGCGATAGAATCGGTAGGACATGGGTTCTCCTGTCAACGGGTATAAATGGGATAGGCGGTGTGGATGCGGCCGTTCTGGAAATAGCCCTCGACGGTAAAGCCATGACCCGAGGGGCCGCGGAAGCGCTCGCCGCGGCGCTGGCCGTGGCGAAATGCGGCAAGGATGGCCGCGATCACTTGCGGACGGGTCAGGCGGTCGGGGTACAGGGTCGAGAACTTGGTGCGGCCGCGGCGGCCGATCCAGACCACCGCGGTGTAAACGCCCAGGCGGTTGGGTGGGTCCACGATGCGCGCGATGCCGCTGCCTTCGGGATCGATCCCGCCGGGACGGGAATGGAAGCCGACCGCCTTGCCGCGGCGGTTGATCTCGCCGGCGAAAATGTGGGTCAGGTTGATGGCCGGCTTCGTGTCGGACCAGACGCGGGTGCGGTAATCGATCACCCGCTCAGGCCCGGGGAGAATTCCTCCCATCCCGGCCAGGAATATGCCGGGCAGCAGCGCCAGAACGAGCGGGAAAAAGAACCAACGTTTCATGGGAAACAGCCTATTCTGCCGAAACCATAAAGTCAAGCGTTGTCGCCTATTCACCGATACTCTAAAACGGGGACGGCGTCTAAATGAGCTTCGGTGACCCATTTATCTCCGCTTGCTGGAGACCTGAGTCCAAGGGCTTCCGGATAACCATCCTCCAGTCTTTGCCGTATTTGGAAATGCATCGAGGAGGCCGTCATGTCGATCCGCTGGAAAATGGTGGTTTGCCGGATTTTTCTCGGCTGGTTCCTGGTTTCAGGTGCTTTGGGAGGAAATGCCCTGGCGGCGGTTGAGGCCCCGGAAAGCCCATTCAGCGAGCATGAATACCTGGGGCATTTGGAATTCCTGGCCAGTGACCTGCTCGAAGGCAGGGCCACGGCCGACCGCGGCGCCGCCCTGGCCGCCGCCTACCTCGCCGCCCAGTTCAAGTCGCTGGGGCTGCAGCCCTACTCCAGCGAACATGGGTACCTCCAGCCCGTCCAGCTCAAGGGCTTCCGCACCGACTACGAGAGGGTGCGTTTCGCCCTGAGCAACGGGGAAGAAGAATGCCGGATCGAACCGCTGGCGGAATTCTGCGTCACCAGCGAGGTGATGGCGGAGGAAATCTCGGCGGACGACGAACTCCTTTTCGTCGGCTATGGCATCGAAGCCCCCGAATTCAAGTGGGACGATTTCAAGGGCCGCAGTGTCGAGGGCAGGATCATCGTGGCTTTGGTCAACGATCCCGATTTCAAGTCCACCCGCTTCGGCGGCGAATCGATGACCTATTACGGCCGCTGGACCTACAAGCTGGAAATGGCGCGGCGCAAGAAGGCCAAGGGGATCCTTCTCATCCATCACGAGAGCGAAGCCACCTACGACTGGTCGGTGGTGCGCAACAGCTGGCTGGGCGAGCGCTTCACTTTCGCCGACCAGAAGGACACGCCCCTGCAGATTTACTCCTGGATTGCTCACAACGCTCTGGAACGGGCGCTGAAAGGAACGGGGCTCGATTACGCGACCCTGAAAAATAAGGCCGACAGCCGCCGCTTCAAGCCCATGGCACTGCCCCTGCGCCTGAAAGCCTCCTTCCGGCAGAAGGCGCGCCGGGCCGACTGCCACAACGTGATCGGCGTCATCCCCGGCAGCGACCCCCTGCTGAAAGATGAGATCGTCCTTTACACCGGCCATTTCGATCATTTCGGCATCGGCCTGCCCGACAAAACGGGCGATCGCATCTACAACGGCGCACTGGACAACGCCAGCGGCACGGCCGCCCTGATCTGCCTTGCCCGCGCTTTTGCCTGGTCGCCGCTGAAACCCAAGCGGACCGTGGCCATCATGCCGGTGACCGGGGAGGAGATGGGGCTGCTCGGCTCCACCTGGTTCGTCGAACATCCCCCCTTCGACCTGAAAAAGATCGCCATGGTGATCAACAAGGATTGCATGAACCATTTCGGGAAGCACGATTCCTTTTCCGCCTTCCCCGTCGAGTACAGCAGCGCCCTGGCCGACGTGCAAAAGATTGCCGACTCCGCGGGCTTGACGCTGCTGACCCGTTCCGTGGACAAAAGCGGCGGCGCGTTCCGCAGCGACCACTTCCCCTTCGTCGCCCGCGGCGTGCCGGCCATGTCCGTGGGCATGGGTGGCAAATTCCTTGACCGCAGCGAAGATGAAATCAAGGAAGTGCGCAGGAAGATCGGCTTCACCTACCATCAGGCCAGCGACAACGTTCATCCGCTGTGGGTCTATGACGGTGTTTTGCAGGAGCTCGACCTACTCTATACTCTCGGGCGCCATTGGGCCGACGGCGCGGCCAAGCCGACCCTGACCATCGACCGCAACAACCCGTTCTGGGCCACCCAGGTCTGGTACGGCCTGGCACCCTGACTCGGACATAGCCATAATACTGCCGGTCCCAGCCAAGAAAACAGCTCCCCTTCGCTGAAACCTTGAAATTCTGCTAAAATAGGGCAGATGAACGAGCAAAGGAAAATCGCGTCCCTGTTTGCCATCCTGCTGCTGCTGATCGTCATCGATGTCATCGGCTACAAGATCATCGAGGGGGCGCCGCTCATGGATGCCCTTTACATGACGGTGATCAGCATCACCACCGTGGGTTACCGCGAAGCCTTTGACCTGAGCACCCAGGGAAAGCTGTTCACCATCTGGGTCATATTCAGCGGCCTGGGAACGTTCTTCTATATCGCGGGCCGGATCGCCGAGAGCGCCCTGGAGGGCAACATCCGGCGCATCCTGGGGAGACGCAAAATGAAAACCATGTCCCGACTCAAGGATCACCTGGTTGTCGCCGGCTTCGGCATCATGGGGGAGCAGGTGTGCCGCGAGCTGCATAAGCTGAAGATCAAGTTCATCATCATTGACAACCGCAGCGAACGCTTCGCTGCTGCCGAGGAAAGGGGCTACAACGTGCTGCTCGGCGACGCCACCGACGAGGACATCCTGAAGCTGGCGGGGATCGACAGGGCCAGGACATTCATTTCCCTGCTTTCCTCGGATGCCGACAACATCTTCACCGTCCTGTCGGCGCGCGAGGTCAACCCCGCCGTGTTCATCATCGCCCGCGCCCTGGACACGGACAACCGCGGCAAGCTGTTCAAGATCGGCGCCAACCGCGTCATCACCCCCTACGAACTGAGTTCCCGCCGCATTGTCAACACCGTCCTGCGGCCCAACGTGGTGGAATTCATCGACTTGATGACCTTCGCGCCCCAGATGTCCCTTTCCATCGAGGAATTCACCATCCAGCCGGGATCGGCCTTCATCGGCAAGCAGATCAAGGACTCGGGGCTGCGCCAGAAATACAACGCCATCGTGATTGCCATCAAGCGCCAGGAAGAGATGTTCTTCAACCCCTCGCCCGATTTCATGATCCAAGCGAACGACATCCTGATCCTGGTCGGAGAGAAGGAAAAGCTGCTGAAGCTCGATTAAGCAGCGAATGACGGCATCTTCGCCGCGCCTGTCCTTGCTCCCTTTGCGATCAAGCCAAGCGCTCTAGAATCATCGCCATGCCCAGCCAGGAAACCCTCGATCTTGATGTGGATGACAATACCATTCTTTTGCCCCGCGCCGAAGTGCTTGACGCGGGACATTGCGAGCCGGGAATCCCTCTTTGCGCATCGTTGGACCTCCCCCCATACATCCGCATGTGCTATCATTCTCCCATGTCCAGAAATGGTGCCGTCGATCCCGTCAAGGAAACCTGCCGCCTGATCCGATTGGCCCGCTCATACTGGGACGCCCACCGCAATCCTGCCTGCCGCACCCATCGCGAGATGGCCATGAAGCTGTACGAGAGCCTTTCCCGGGAGCAAAAAGAAGAGATCCCCCAGGTGCTGCGGGTCTGGCTGCGCTACCGCAGCGAAAAATACTTCGGCCCCGGCCGGACCGCTCCGGGAACCGGGGGAAGAAAAACAAAACGATAGCTCGGGGCAATAGGACGGCACCCGTCCCCATCGGGTCCGAGCAGACCCTGGCTACTCTTTTTTCCTGGGGATCGTCGATATCCGCAAGAACACGTATAGCGGGCAAAAGCCGACTGCCGAGGTGATCAGGAACACCGCCGCCACGATGCCCAGGACGATCAGCAGCGTCCCGGCAACAACCTTGAGAACGATCAGGACAATGATCGCCACCGCTGCCAGCGTACGCAGAACCCGATCCACACAGCCCATGTTTTTTTTCATTCCGTCCTCCTTCTTGATATTATACTCCAAGAAGACATCGTATGGCCTCATCGGTAGCGGATGCAATTCAACTGCCGGACCTCAGCCCTGGTTATGGAACTTGCGGATAAATCCTGCGACCGCGCGAATGCCGCCCTTGCCAAGCAGTCCCGGCTCTGCAATAATTCGGCCATGGGCACGGCAAAAAAAGAATTGACCCCGGTCAAGGCGGCGGCGATTTTCATTTCATTCACCGCCTACTTCTATATTCTGCTTTTCACTTTGCTGCCATTCCTGAAAGCGAACTCAAACCTGAATCCCGCCCTCTATTGGTTCATCACCGGCTATTTTCTTTTCGTGCCGCTTTTGAAATTTGCAATTTGGCGGGCCTGGGCGGAAGGGAACCGGGGCTTGAGAGATATCCTGAAAGCCCTGCATGTCAACCCTTTCACGAAACTGGATTGGAAATACTCCATCCTCGGCCTGCTCCTCGTGCTGCTTCTAACCGGGGGGATTTTCGGAGCCTCGCAGCTGTTGCACAGGGTCCTCGGCTGGAAGATGCTCTCGACCACCCCCTGGTTCATGACGATGCGGCCGTTCGCCGGGCCCGAGAAGTTCCTGCTGCTGGTCTGGCTGCCGATGTTCTTCTTCAATATCGTCGGCGAGGAATTGCTCTGGCGCGGCTATATCCAGGGGCGGCTGCCGGGAAAACGGACCTGGCTCCTGTGCTCGTTTCTTTGGCTCCTTTTCCATATCCCCTTCGGCCCCGGCGTGATCATCATGGCGCTGCCGGCCCTGCTGATCATTCCCTATGTTTTCGCCAAAACCCGCAACACCCTGACCGGAATATTCATCCACGCCCTGTTCAACGGGCCGGCCTTCATCGCCATTGCGCTGGGCCTTTTAAACCCTTAATTAATTATATGCAATTTTATTTCAACATATTGAAATTGTTGGCAAAGAAATGGCAAGTTATCTGAGTATCGATAAATTGTGAACGGAGAATAATATGAAAACACTTTCCAGGTTGTTTGTCTTGTTCCTATTGCTTACAAGCAACAAAGTCATTGCCTATAAAACAATAACGGAGTTCCCCAAACTCACCGGACCATACCTTGGTCAAAAACCTCCCGGAATGAAACCGGAATTGTTTGCAGATAGCATTTTCAGTTCAAGATATGAGCGTTTTCATACCATGATTTGTTTTTCTCCTGATGGGGAAGAAGTATATTGGCAAGCATATGAGAAAAAAGCCATGGCTGAAGATCCCAATAAGCAAGGAATTTATGTGTCACGAATCGAAAACGGGCGGTGGACAATCCCGGCTTTCGCTTCATTTTCAATACGCAATAACAGGGATGATGCTCCTGCTTGTTCACCTGATGGGAAAAGGCTTTATTTTCTATCTGCACGCCCTGACAGCCATGATAAAAATAATGGAAATGAAAAAATATGGGTTACGGTTAAAACATCTGAAGGATGGACGAATCCCAACCCTTTGCCGTCAATCGTAAATTCGCTGCAACTGATCCATTGGGGGATATCTGTCGACAGAGACTACAGCGTTTATTTTGGAGTCAGGCCAACCATGGATTTACGGGATGGTTATAACGGCGATATCTATTACTCAAGATATGCGAACGGGCAATACAGTCGACCTGAAAAGCTTTCTTCAGATATAAATATTCCCGGTTATAAATTCTCTCCATATATTTCCGCTGACGGGAATTTTTTGCTCTTTACACACATTGGAAACAAGGATGATCACTATAAAATCCTGATTGGCTTTCGCAAAAAGGATGGAACTTGGACAAAGGCAAAAATTATAAACGAAGTGATCGGCATGAATGATAGTAATATTATCAACCCATACGTTACTCCCGATGGCAAGTATTTCTTTTTCAGCCAGATCATGAACGGCCAATTCCCAAAACCCTATTGGATGAACGCCTCATTTATTGAAGACCTTCGCAAAGAAGAATTGAAAGGAGAATAACAAGAAATCAATTTTCCAAAATATCCATTGAATCATATTAATATTTCGCGGATAAATAGGACCGATTTTCAGTATTGAGTTGTGATTTTTTTGAAGTCAATTTATTTATGGAACTTGCGGATGAACTCTTCGACCTCGGGGATGCCGCCCTGGAATATTAAATAGCCGTTGTAGGGCTCGCGCTCGGTGATCTCGCCGGCGATGGGGGTCAGCATCAAGTCCTTCACCTTGCCGAGATCGGTCGGTCTGGCCCAGGGCCCAGGCCAGCTTGACATAGGCCACCTCGGGCAGCATGTTCTCGGCCGGGATGATGCCCTTGGCCATCAGGTCGCGGCCGGTGTCGTAGACGAACATGTGCACGTAGCCCCAGAGCGTCTGCACGGTCATGTAGATGGCCACGCCTTTTTCGGCGGCGCGCACGATGGCCGGGTAGAGAGGCTTGTTGACATGGCCGAGGCCGGTGCCGGCGATGACGATGCCGCGGTAGCCGTGGTCGACCATGGAGTCGATCATGTCGGGCTGCATGTTGGGGTAGTAATAGAGCATGCCCACCTTTTCCTCGAAATACGGGAGGATGGTGACGTCGCGATCGTGGCGCCGGCGCTTGTAGTCCTGGCGCAGCGGCGTGATCTTGCTGCGGTCGACCATGGCGATGGGGATGTCGCCGATGGTGCGGAAGGTGGAGCGGTAGGAGGAGTGCATCTTGCGCACGCGCGTGCCGCGGTGCAGCAGGCCGTACTCGTCCGAGGTGGGGCCGAACATGCAGACCATGATCTCGGCGATGTCGGAATCGGCGGCCGTCTTGGTGGCGTGCATCAGGTTGAGGGCCGCGTCCGACGACGGCCGGTCCGAGGAGCGCTGCGAGCCGACCATGACGATGGGCACCGGCGAGTTCTGCACCATGAAAGAGAGGATGCCGGCGGTATGGTGCATGGTGTCGGTGCCATGGCCGATGACGATGCCGTCGGTGCCCTTGCGGATCTCCGCGCCGATGGCCTCGGCCAGCCCCTTGTACTGCTCGGGCCCCATGTTCTCGCTGAACACGGCGAAGAGCTTCTCGGTGGTCAAATTGCAGATGTCGGCCAGCTCGGGCACGGCGCCGTAGAGCTCGCCGGGCGAGAAGGCCGGGATGACGGCGCCGGTGCGGTAGTCGAGGCGCGAAGCGATGGTGCCGCCCGTGCCCAGCAGCTTGACGTTCTTTTTTTCCTTGGAAAACGGGAACTGCTTTTCCGGGATCTTGTAGTGCGCTTCCTTGTAGCCGAACTCCTGGATGTCCAGGACGTTCTCCACCGCGATGCCCACGTTGTAGCCCGTGATCAGCTTGAGCACGATGTGCGCGTCGTCGTCGTTCTCCGAGCGCGGCAGCACGATGCCGCGAAAATCGCCGCGCGTGGTCTTGACCGCGGTGTCGCTCCAGACGCGGATGTTGAATTTTTTCAGCAGTTCCAGCGCCGGCCCCTTGTAGCCCTTGAACAGGTCGCTCACGCGTCACCCCCCACGGCCAGCAGGGCCGCCACGTCGCGCATGGGCAGGTTGCCCAGCGCCAGTTTCCGTACGTGGCCGGCGATCCAGCGCGTTTCCGCCGCCGGGTCCTTGGAAGTGGCGATCTTTTTGAATTTTTCCTTTAAAATGGGGAGCGGCGCCAGGATGTCATCCCGCTTCAGCCGCTTGAAGTCCACCGTGGTCAGGACCGACTGCAGGTCCATGTTCGGATGCTGATACACCACCGGCAGCATGGCCTTGAGGATCCCCTGATCCAGCTTCTCGGCGCGAATGAACCCGAAAAGGTCCTGGAGGCGCTGGAAGTTGAAATCGGCATGATCCGGGTACCTGCCGAAAAGGTTCTTGAGGTCATGGCCCAGGAGGGCCGCCACGAAGCGCGGTTCGAACCCATGGTCGGCGTAGGCCTTCTCCAGCTGCGGCGCCAGGTTGTGCTTCAGCAGAAAGGCGAAGGTATCAACGGGAACCTTCCAGTCGCGGAACTGCTGGAGACGCCCGCTGACCCCGGGCGGCATGGCGGCGCGCGCCCTCTCGATCAGCGCTTCCTCGATCGGGATCGGCGCCGAGTCGGTGTCGGGGTACATGCGGTCGGGGCCGGGCAGGACGCGCTCGAAGATGGTGCGGCCGTCGGCCAGGCCCTTGCGCGTCTCGTTGGGCACGCCGGCGAAGGCGAGGCGGCAGCGTTCCTCGATCGTCTCCAAAGCGGTCTTGACGTCGTCGTCGGCCGCCCAGAACAGCACCTGGGCATCGTCCTCCCTGGCCTTGAGAAGCTTGCGGACGGCATGGAAAAAATCGGCGCCGCCGGCCGGTTCCCAGGCCTCGGAATGGAGCATGTTTGGTTTTTCCAGGCAGGCGATGACCTTCAGGCGGTCGCCGATCTCGTCGGCGAAGACCTTGCCGGGCTGGGTGAAATGGGAAAGGATGCCGCGGAATCCGGGCAGGTTGACGGCCAGCAGCCGCATATTCATTTTTTGCGCCGCGCGAACAGGGGAAAAATCGCAGCCCAGGACATCGGCGTCCGCATCCCGGGAAACGATCTTCCAATCCCCGCCCTCGCCAAGGCGCGCCCGCAGCTGCTTGCGGATCTCCAGCAGCGCCTTCTGGCGGAAGGCTTCGTTGTGCACCAGCTCGGGGATCCAGGCGATATGGGCCACTCCCTTGATCTCCACGCGCGTGCCGCCCGTGACGCTGACGTTGACGTCCTCGCGGGCGGCGCCGATGCCGCTGCGCACCTTGCCGGTGCTGCGCGCCAGGAAGCGGATGTACTGGGCGGCCTCGGCGGCTTCATCGGGGGTCAGCATCTCGGGGTAGGTCACGGTCTCGATCAGCGGCATGCCCAGGCGGTCGGTGGAATAAATGCGGGTGTGGCCGATGTCGGAAATCTCGCGGCAGGAGTCTTCCTCGATGCTCAGCTGGATGATCCTGACCTTCTTGCGGCTGAGCGGGATTTCACCCTCGATGCCCAGGATGCCGGTGCGCTGGAAGCCGGTGGGAATGCTGCCGTCCAGGTACTGCTTGCGGGTGATGTGGAACTCGCCGACGATGTTGCTCTTGAGCAGCAGCGCCACCTCCATGGCGATCTCCACGGCCTGGCGGTTGAGCAGGAACGGCGGCGTGTCGTCGATCTCGTAGGTGCAGGTGGTCTCGTTCTTGATGCGGTAGACCACTATTTTCCGCGTCTTGAACTCCATCAGCGCCGTGCCGTCGTACTCGCCGAGCTCGGAGAGGGTGGGCCGCATGTGGCGGACGATCTCGGCATCGTACTCCTCGTGGGCGTGGTAGCGGCCGGCCGGGCAGTGGCAGAACAGTTTTTTTTCGGTCTTCAGCTGCTGGTGCACTTCCAGGCCGCACATGAAGCCCATGGCGGCATAGGTCGCGGCCTCGGTCTGCCGGCGCGGAGTGTAGCCGAGCTTTTTTTTGCTCTCTTCGTAGTTTTGTTGCGGCTCGAACGTCTTTTTCATTATTTCCTCGGGCGAGTCAGGGTTTACTATAGGGCCGATCCGCCTGATTGTCAAGGTTATCAGGCCTCCGCGACTGCCCGGGAAATCGTCCCCGCGCTGCCGTCTAAACCCGTCTTGAGGAGGAAGCATGAAAAAACAACTCACATCCTGGCTGGTGCTGGCCGGCTTTCTGGCGTTCGGCCTGCACGCAACAACGCCGCCGCTGCAAACGACAGGGTCCCGCATCCAATTGGCGATCCTGCTGGACACCTCGGGCAGCATGGACGGCCTGATCGACCAGGCGCGCTCGCGCATCTGGAAGATTGTCAACGAGCTGGCCGCGGCCAGGAAAAACGGCCGGGCGCCTCGCCTGCAGGTGGCGCTGTACGAATACGGGCAGAACAGCATTCCGTCCGCTGCCGGCTACCTGCGCCGCATCGTCCCCCTGAGCGAGGACCTCGACCGCGTATCCGAGGAATTGTTCAGGCTGCAAACCAACGGCGGCGAGGAATTCTGCGGCCGCGTCATCGGCAGCGCCGTCCGCGAGCTGGAATGGAGCGGGCGCCACGACGACCTGAAGCTGATCGTCATAGCCGGCAACGAGCCGTTTACGCAAGGGACCACCGACTATCGCGACTCCTGCCGGGAAGCCATCGCCCGCGGCATCGTCGTCAACACCATTTTCTGCGGAGGCTACCAGGAAGGAGTGCGGACGGCATGGAAGGCCGGCGCCGACCTGGCCGACGGCCAGTACGTGGCCATCGACGCCGACAACGCCCCGCCGCCGGTCAGCGCCCCGCAAGACGACGAGATCGCCCGCTTGGGCCGGGAACTGAACGGCACCTACATCCCTTTCGGCCGGGAAGGCGGCAGCGGCAAGACACGCCAGGAGGCGCAGGATCGGAACGCGGCCTCCGTAAGCCAGGAGATCGCCGTCCAGAGGATCGCCGCCAAGGCCGCGCCGCAGTACGGCAATTCGTCCTGGGATTTGGTCGACGCGAAAACGTCGGGCGCGGTCAAGCTCGAGGAAGTGCCGGAGGCTGACCTCCCCGAAACCATGAAGGGCATGACCCCGAGGGAGCGCCTCGCCCACGTCACGGCCATGCAGGAAAAGCGCGCCGGGCTGCAAAAGAAGATTGCCGCGCTTCACGCCGAGCGTGAGCGTTTCGTGCGCGCCAAACTGAAGAACCAGGCCGGAGCCGGGACCCTGGACGAAGCCATCATCCGCGCCCTGCGCAAGCAGGCGGAAGCGAAAAATTTCAATTTCGCCGGCTAACCGGCCGCGGCCATGGAGAGGCAAATGAAAACACGCAGATCGCTCTTTTGCGCCGGGTTCGTTTCGGCGCTGATCCTCATTTCCGCTGCCCTGCACGCCGACGGCTTCATCATCGTTCCCCGCCCGCCGCGGCCCGGCCCGGCATCACCCTTCCCGCTGGAAGTGACCCGCCACGACGTGCGCGTGGAGATCGACGGGCAATTGGCCACCACCACCGTGGACCAGGAGTTCTTCAATCCCAATGCCTCCCGGCTGGAGGGCTACTATTTATTCCCGCTGCCCTCCGGCGCCGTCATCAAGGATTTCAGCATGTGGATCGACGGCGAGGAGACCCGGGCCGAACTGCTTGACGCCGCCAGAGCGCGCGGCATCTACGAGGACATCGTGCGCCGGCTGCGCGACCCCGCCCTGCTGGAATACGACGGCCGCGGCGTGTTCAAGGTGCGCATTTTCCCGATCGAGCCCCGCAGCACCAAAAGGATCAGGATTTCCTATCACGAAGTCCTGGATATGGACAATGGCGGCATTGCCTACTTGTATCCCCTGGGCACGGAAAAATTGTCGGCCAGGACCATCCCCGAGGTCAGCGTGGTCGTGAACATTCATTCCCCGACGGCGCTGGCCGCAGTCCACTGCCCGACGCATCCGGTCACGATCGCGCGCCCCGCTCCCGGCCGGGCCACGGTAAGGTATTCGGCCCGCGACACGCTGCCGGACAGCGATTTCCGCCTGTTCATCACGCCCGCGGCCGGCCGGATCGCTTTCTCGCTGCTGGCATTCCGCCCCGAAGCCCAGGAGGGTACGTTCTTCCTCAGCGTGGTCCCGGACGCCCATGACAACCGGGGCGTGATCGCGGCCAAGGACATCACCTTCGTCGTGGACACGTCGGGCAGCATGGCCGGCAGGGCGATGGAACAGGCGCGGAGCGCCATCGCCTATTGCCTGGACCGGCTGCGCCGCCAGGACCGCTTCAACGTCGTCCGCTTCGCCACCGAGGCCGAGGCGCTTTTCCCGGAAACGCTGGCGGCCGCGCCGTCAAATATCGCCCGGGCCAAGGAATTCGTCTCCAACTGGCAGGCCGCCGGCGGCACCAACTGCGAGGAGGCGCTGAAGCTCGCCCTGAACGAGAAGGCCGCCCCCGGGCGCTCCCGCCTGGTCGTCCTGGTCACCGACGGCCGGCCGACCATCGGCGAAACGGGTGACGACGCCCTGCTGCGGCTGGTCGCCAAGGCCGGAGCGGAGGGACACGGTGTGCGCATTTTCCCCGTAGCCATCGGCAGCGAGATCAACACCCACCTGCTGGACAGGATCGCCGAACGGACGCGCACGTTCCGCACCTATATCGCCGTTGGCGAGGAGATCGAGAGCGGCATCTCGCGCTTCTTCGACAAGATCGGCTCCCCGGTCCTCTGCGACGTCCGCCTGCGCATTTCCGGGAACGTCCGCGCTTCGCGCATGCATCCGGGCGAAATCCCCGACCTTTACCTGGGCTCGACCCTCACCGTGATCGGCCGCTACCAGGGCTCGGGCGCGGCGACCGTCACCCTGAGCGGACTGGTGAACGGCCGGACCGAGGAATACCACTTTAAAGCCGACTTCCCGGCCGCAAGCCTGGACCACGATTTTCTGCCGCCGCTTTGGGCGGCGCGCCGCGTCGGCTTCCTGCTCGACCAGATCCGACTGCACGGCGAGGACAGGGAGCTTGTCGTTGAGGTGACCCGCCTGGCGCGGCAGTACGGCATCGTCACGCCCTACACGAGCTACCTGATCGTCGAAGACGAAAAGGTCCGCCGCGACCGCGGCGATCTGGCCGAGAGCGACATGACCCTGGGCCGCGGCGTCGCCGCCGCGCCGGCCATGGCGCGACAGCAGCGCGAGGAATTCGCCGGGCTGCGGGACAAGTCGGGCTTGGGCAGCGTGCGCGCCTCGAGCGAGCTGCAGAAACTGAACCAGGCCCAGGAGCTGTCCGAGACCCGGCCGGCTGACGACCGCTTGCCCGGCCGGCAGCGCCAGATGCGCACGGTCCGCGGATTGGCATACTACTGGAACGACGGGACCTGGGTCGACGCCCGCATCCAGGGAGCGCTGCAACTGCCGGTCACGCGCCTGGCTTTCGCTTCCGCGGATTATTTTGACTTGCTGAAAAAGCGGCCGGAACTGGCCGCCGTGCTGGCCCTGGGCCGGAATGTCCGCTTCCTGTCCCATGACCGCGTCATCGAGATTTCCGCTCCGGAGAAAAGCGGGGAATGACCTAGCGTATTGAGGTGAACAAGTTGAACTTGGGAGGGTGCTCCAGGTGTTTTTTCACCGTGCACAGCTGGGCCGCCTGCACAACGGCGGCCCGGTATTTTTCCGGAAAAGCGGCAGGCAGGATGATTTCGATGCTGATGCGGCCGATGAGATGGCTCTGCGGGTCCCACTCCATGCTCTGGCGCAGCTCGATCCCGGCCATGTCGATGCCGCGCTGCTGGCAGAAGGACTGGACGTAGAAGCCGGCGCAGGTTCCAAGCGCAGCCAGAAAGAGCTCGAACGGCGAAGGAGCGCTGTTCGCACCGCCCGCGTCCACGGGCTGATCGGTCAGGTGGGTGAAGCCGTTATACTCGGCATTGACCTTTTTCCCGCCCGGAAAAGTGATCTTCATATCCATAATTCATCTCCTTGCGTAACCCATACAGGCCATCCCCGGCGAACACACAATTCACATGCGGATGCCGGCGGCGTTTAGCAAAGCGAAAATTTCCGGCCAGGCTTCCTGCCCTTCCTTGAGCAGGTTGCCGTCCCCGCCGTAGATCTTGAAATGGGGGATGGACCTCAATTCAAACTGCCGGGCCAGGGGGGAATCCCAGTCGATGCCCTTGACCCCCTTGCGGTTGATGTCGACCTGGAGAATGGCCAGGTCCGGCCTTTTGTGGCCCAGCTCCCGCAGCAGCGGCGAGATCTTCCTGCAGGGCGGACAATAGTCGCTGTAAAAGTCGACGATGTTGGTTTTGCCTTTTTGCAGGAGGGTGTCGATCTCCAGTTCCGCGCCCGGCTCATAAGCATTGACGGCATGGCTCTTTTCCTTCTGCGCCAGGAACAAATAGCCGAGTATAGCCAGCAGGACCAGGGGGAGCAGCATCCAGGGTTTGAAGAAAGAACGGTTTTCATTCCGCTGCATCGCGGCCGGGTCCTGGCTGGAGTAGGGATCTTTTTTTTGCAGGATGGAGTTGCAGTGCATGCATTTGAATCCCTGGTCGGGGGTAAACTGCCGGCAATTCGGACAAATCACGGGCGCCTCCTGGAGTGTATTGTAACCAAAATAGTTGCAGTAGGCAAGCGCGATCAGCGCCGGCGCTTTATCAGCGCCAGCCGCTGCCGCGAGCGGCCGGCCAGCTCGGTGTACGGGTTGGCCTCGATGCTGGCGCGATAGCCGCGCGCCGCCTCGTCGCGGTCGCCGGCCATCTCCATGGTGCGGCCGTAGACATAGGCGTCATAAAACAGCCACATGCGGGCCATGAAATCGCCGCGCGCCCGTGCCTGCAGGCGTATGAACGCCTCGCGCGCGGCCTTGGCGGCTTCCGCCGTCCGCCCGGAGCGCGCCAGGAAATAGCAGGTCGAGATCTCGGCCAGATGGCCGTATTCCAGCGAGTTGCGGAAGATGTCCTCGAAAAGGAACCTGGCCCGCGGTTCCCCGCTGAAGTCCAGCAGCAGCGCCCTGGCGAGCAGCAGGCGCAAATCGCGCAGATCGAGCGCGCCCAGGGGGCATTTTTCCAGTTCGCGCGCCGCGTTCAGGACGGCGGCATAGTCGCCCTGAAACAGGTGGCCCATGGCCTGGCCATAGCGGGCGATGTCGGGGACATAGAGCTTGAGCTTGGCGATCTCGTCGCTTGCCCGTCCGTTCATGCCCTGCTGCAGGTAGACGCAGGATTTGAACAGGCTCACGCCGAAGGTCTGGAAGCCCCAGAACTTGGAACTGTCGGCGAACGTCTCCTGCAACCGGCGCAGGGCGGCGTTGGGGTCACCTTTCAGCACTTCCATTTCGCACAGTCGTTCGTTGGCGTCGTTGTTGCCGGGATACGCCCGCAATGCCTGCAGCAACGACATTTCCCCTTCGGCGTAGCGGCCGAGCCCCACCTCAAGATCGCCCTGGAGATAGAACAGAGCCGAGCGCAGGTAGGGGTTTTGCAGGGGAAAACTCAGTGCTTCGGCGATCAGGCCGCGGGCGTTCTTCAGGTTGCGCCTCTTGACGCGCTCCTGGTAGGCGTTGTTGACCAGAGTGTAAACCCGGCGCAACGTGTCGGGCGAGTCCCAAAAAGTGCGGATCCCGTCCCTGGTCCGCACCGTCATGCGCCCCTGGCGGTCGACATCCAGGATATCGCCCATGCTCCCTTCTTCGAAACGGGCCCGGCCCTCCTGCTTCCAGCGATTCTCGATCATGCGCACCTTGGCGGGCAGAATGAACAGCGTCCCCACGAAGGCGATATTCGCCCTGTAGTCGGCCATCAGGTTGGGAATCCCCTTGATGACCACCCAGCCGGTCGTATCGGGAACAAAGCCGTTCTCGGCAATGAACGACATGTGCGAAAAAAGGTTGTTGACGCCGAAGAACATGAAGCGGGATACGCCGGCGACACGCCCCTGCGGGAAAGTCTCGAACGTCCCCGGGTTGGTATAAATGTATTTCTTGATGCCGCGCATGAAGACCATGGCGAAGGGGTACATGCTCTGGTACTGCTGGATGGAGAGCAGCGCTTCGGCCTCCCCTCCCCTGTTGCCCGACAGCATCGTAACCTCGTAGGGCTTGACCACACGCACGTAGTCGTAGGAATCGAACTCGTATTCGCGCAGGATAGAGCCCGCGCTGCAGCAGGGCCCCATGCTTGTCCAGGATGGCTTGCTGGCACATGAGCTCGTCACTGGTGATGGAACTGGCGACCGGGAAGACCGGAGGCAGCGGCGGGAGCAGCAGGACGAAAACCACCCGGCGGCCGTTTAACTGCAAGCCGCCGACACCGGCCTCCAAGCCCGTCCCCTGGGGGACGGGAACGGAGCTGCCGGTGGCATGGGCGTGAAAAACGGTCCAGGGTGAAAAATCCCGGCGCCAAAGGCGGACACCAATGCGGTTGCGCGCTTCCAGGACGGTTCCCTGCGGCCGCAGGTCATGGACCGATTGCGAGCCGAATGTGGCCCGGAAGCCGAACCAGGCCAAGATCGCCAGCAGCGCGCCGGCCAGGCCCCATTTGAAAGGCCCGCGCGTAACGCTGAAAAATACGCGCTGGGGCCAGGAAAGCCTGTCTTTCTTAAAGAAGCGCGCCATGGCGCCGGCGTCGCGGAAGCGCTTGGCCGGCGATTTCTCCAGGGCCTTTTCCAGACCGGTGCGCAGGAAGCGCGGCAGGCCGGCCGCCCCGGGGGCAAGCCGCTCCGGCCGCTGGTTGAGCTGCTTGAAGATCACCTCCATGGTGCTGGTATGCTCGAAGGGGTGGCGGCCGGAAAGGGCGCGGTAGAGGATCAGTCCCAGCTGGTAGACGTCGCTCTGAAAATCAACGGCGGCGCCGCGGATCTGCTCGGGAGACATGAAATAGGGCGAGCCCACGACCTCCCCGGCCGTCGAGGTTTTCTCGATGTCATCAACCTCCTTGGCCAGTCCGAAATCCAGGATCTTGACGCGGAGCCGCTCATCAACCAGGATGTTGGCCGGCTTCAGGTCGCGGTGGACAATGCCGCTGGCATGCAGGACCTCGACCGCTTCGAGGATCTCCAGGAAGATCTCCTTGAACTCCGACCAGGTGACGCTTCCTTTTTCCTGCAGCAGCGCCTTGAGGCTGCGGCCCCCGGCCAGCTCCATGACCAGGAAATGGATACCCTGCCAGCTCTCCAGCGAGAAGACCTTGAGGATGCGTGCGTCGCTGATCTTGCGCGACAGGTTGATCTCGCGCTTGACGCGCAGGAATTTCTGTTCGTTCTTCACCAGCCGCGGGTTGAGGAACTTCACCGCCACCCGGGCGTTGAGGGTCACGTCCTGGGCTTCAAAGACGATGCCGAAGCCGCCCTGGCCGATCAGCTTCTCCAGGCGATAGCGGTTATTGATCACCGTGCCCTGAGCCAGCTTGACCAGGTTGAGGTAGTAGAGCTCCAGCGGGCCGCTGTCTTCCCTGCGCTCGCGGTCGTTGCTGCCGCTGAAGGTCCCTGCGTCGTCCATCACATTGGTCCTGCCTTGTGTCGCGAAAAGGATTCGGGTGAAAATTTTAGCAATTTCGCCCGTGTAAAGCAACCGGCTGCCGGTGCGCCTTGCTCCCGGACGCACGGCGTGCTATCATTTTTTTTACTTCTGGAGGAAACGATGAAAAAAATCACGCTGGCGCTGCTGCTGCTCCTGCCGCTCCTGGCTCTGGCCCAGGATGCAGTCGAGTTTGACACGTATTTCGTCGACCGCACCATGCGCATCGACGTCTTCCACACCGGGGATGCCAAGGAAGAGATGTTCGCCATCGACCGCGTCATCCAGGAGGGACCTTGGGCCGGCAATCCCCGCCGCCTCATCGCCCCCTTCGAGCTGGGGCGCTACCTGCTGCGCGTGAGCGATGCCGCCTCCTCCACTCCCATCTATACCAAGGGCTTCGACAGCTACTTCGGCGAATACAAGACCACTGAACCGGGCGTGAACGGCGTCAAGAAGACATTCTCCGAGTCGCTGCTCATCCCCTTCCCGAAAAGCAAGGTCCGCGTCGAGGTGCTGCTGCGCGACCGCGAGAACCGGCCGCAGCCCGTCTTCAGCCGCGAGATCGACCCCACCGACATGTTCATCATCCGCGAAGCCCCCGTCCGCGGCGTACGAGTGATCGAGCAGGTGAAGAACGGCCCGCCGGCGGCAAAAGTCGACCTGGTCATCATCGGCGAGGGTTATATGGAAGCCGATTGGAACAAATTCCGCAGAGACCTGGCCCGCTTCAGCAGCTACCTCCTCGAAGCCGAGCCCTACAAGAGCTTGGCGGATCGCTTCAATATCACCGGCCTGTTCAAGCCCTCGGCCGAGAGCGGCTGCGACGAGCCCAGCTACGGTTCGTTCAGGAACACGGCGCTGGGCGCCCAGTTCGACTCCTTCGGCTCGGAACGCTACCTGCTCACCGACGACAACCGCGCCTGGCGCGACATCGCCGGCCGCGTGCCCTACGACGCCGTGATGATCATGGTCAACACGGCGCGCTACGGCGGCGGCGGCATTTACAACCTCTACTGCACCTTCACCAGCGACAACCAGTGGCAGCAGTACCTCTGCCTGCACGAGTTCGGCCACTCCTTCTCAGGGCTGGCCGACGAATACTACACCTCGGCCGTGGCCTACAACGAATTCTACCCCGCCGGCATCGAACCGCTCGAGGCCAACATCACCGCCCTGCTCGATTCCAAGAATCTGAAATGGAAAGACCTGGTGACCAAGAAAACCGCCGTGCCCACACTTTGGGAGAAGGCGGCCTATGAGGCCATGGAAAAAGTCTATCAGAAAAAGCGCGGGGAGATGAATGAAAAGATCGCCGCCTTGAAGCGCGCCGACGCGCCCCAGGAGGAGATCGCTGCGCTGCAGGCGCAAAGCGAGGAGATGTCGCGGGTGAACGGGCTGGAGGTGAGCGCTTTTTTCAGGAAGAGCCGCTTCCAGGGCAAGGTCGGCGCCTTCGAGGGCGCCGGCTACGCCGCCAAGGGGCTCTACCGCCCCATGCTCGACTGCATCATGTTCAGCCGCGGCGCACGCCCGTTCTGCCGCGTCTGCGAAGCGGCGGTGGCGCGAACGATCACGTATTACACGGAATAGACAGCCGGGAAAAACTCGCTTGCGCGCTGATCGTCAACGGATCAACGGGGAAAAAGACGATCCAAATGGGTCGATCAGCTCTAGAATCGCAACGTGAATACCGTGCCGGATCCGGGCTGGGATTGGACCCCGATAACTCCGCCGTGCAGGCGCATAACCTGGCGAGAAAAACTCAAGCCAACCCCTGAACCTGTTTTTTTGGTAGTAAAGAAAGGGATGAATATTTTTTCCCGGGCTTCGGCAGCGATGCCCGGACCGTTGTCGCTGACCTGAATGACCACCCGGCCGCGATCATTCATTCGCGAAGACAGATGGATGCGCGGCGTCTTACTCCCGCCCAGCGCTTCCATGGCATTGAGCAGCAGATTCAGCAGCACCTGTTCGGTCAAATCCGGATCCGCGGTTATTTCCAATGAAGGCGGCTCCACCTCGGTACATAAAGCGATGCCCTGGTGGATCAGCTTGTCCTGCAACAGCGTTTCCAGGCGCTGAAACAATTCCCTGACGGCAACGATCCGGAACTGCGGCCGTGGAATCAGGGCCACGCTGCGGTAGGCCTGGACAAAGCGCATCAGCCCCCGGCTGCGCCGGTCAATGGTCTGCAGCGCCTCAGCCACATCCTGATCTGTGGTCAGACCATTCGTGTCGTTTTCGCCCCCGGCCGCGGGCAGCAGGGAGGAAGCGGTAGCGGCCAGGGAAGCGATGGGGGTCAGTGAATTCATGATTTCATGGGTCAGCACCCGGGTCAGGCTTTGCCAGGCTTCAGCCTCTTTTTCTTCCAATTCAACCTGGATGTTTTGCAGCGAGATCAGTTTGTAGAGCTGGCCGTGGAGCTTGAATTCAGTGGTGGACAGGGAAAGCTGCAGCTCTTCATCCGGGAATTCCAGCTTGAGCAAAGATTTCTCCCCGGGACGCAGCCGCTTGATGTCAGCACTCAGCTGTTGAAACATCGGGGGCAAATCGGCGATGTGGCGCAGGTGGGAAACGCGAAGCAACCGCTTGGCCGCGTGGTTGAGCAAATCGACGCTGCCATCGGCCCGCAGCGACAGCAAGCCCACACCGATATGCTGGACCACGGTCTGCAGGTAGCGGAACTGTTCCTCCTTCTCCTCGCGGGCACGCTGGAATTGGCCGCTGATCTCACGGAAAGCGGCGTTCAAGTCAAAAAACGACCCGCCCAGCCCTTCGATCCCGGGCGAAAGTGAAAAATCATGGTAACGCACCGCTTGCAGGAAGCGAACCAGCCCGCGATTGGAACGGTCGATATAGCGGAAAAGCGAAATCAGCGCGGCGATAAAAGCGGCGGCGGCCAGCCATGCCGGCAGCCCCGGGTCGAAACCGCGAAGCCAGTAAAAGAAAAAAGCGGCACTGGCGGCAAGCGCCAGCAAACGCCAGGCGACTTGCAAGCGAAAATTCCGGCGGATTTTCATGGCCGTGGCAATCCCACCAGGGCTTCAAAGACCATATTTCCCCAGGCGCCGGTATAAGGCAGCGCGGGTCAAACCCAGTTCCCTGGCCGCCTGGCTGATATTGCCCTGGAACTTGCCAAGGGCACGCAGAACCAGGGTCTTCTCGGCTTGTTCCAGGTTCAAGTCCTTGAAGGCCAGCTCTTCCGTATTTTCAGAAACATGAGAGAATAAAAAATCGCCCGGTTGCAATACGGGAGCATCGCTTAAAATCACCGCCCGCTCCAGGGCATGCTTCAATTCACGAATATTGCCCGGCCAGGGGTAGCCGGCCATTTTTTTCAAAGCCGCCTCGCTGATGGTTTTGGTTGCTTTCTGGTATTTGCGGCAAACCTGTCCGGTGAAATGCTCGGCCAGCGGTTTCAGGTCATCCATCCGTTCGCGCAAGGGCGGCAGGTGGATTTCAACCGTATTGATGCGGTAGAGCAGGTCCTGGCGGAATTGTTTGCGGTTGACCAATTCGGTGATGGGCATGTTGGTGGCGCAGATCAGGCGGATATCGACGCCAATGGGGGCATTGGCACCCAGGCGCGTCACCTGCCGGGTTTCCAGCGCGCGCAGCAGCTTGGCCTGCAGGCCCAGGGGCAGGTTGCCGACTTCATCCAAAAACAACGTCCCGCCCGAAGCCAGTTCAATGCGGCCGATCCTGTCGCTGCGGGCATCCGTGAATGATCCCTTGACATGGCCGAAAAGCTCGCTCTCGAAAAGCGTTTCACTGATGCCGCCCATGTCGACAGCCAGGAAAATTTCGCCGGAGCGGGCCGATTGCCGGTGCAGGGCGCGAGCCACCAACTCTTTGCCGGTGCCGTTTTCCCCGATGATCAGCACATTGGCATCGGTGGCCGCCACCTTGGTTATGGTTTGGAATACGTTCTGCATTGCCGCGCAAGAACCGACAAAATCATGAAAGGGATGGTCCAGGTCGGCGCTGAGTTGCTGCTGGCGACGGCGCAGGTTATTCGCTTCAGAGCGTGAAGAATGCAGGTTCAGTGCGGCCGAAACCGTGGCCAGCAATTTTTCATTTTGCCAGGGCTTCAATACGAAATCGCTGGCCCCTTCCTTGATGGCGCGCACGGCCAAACCGACATCACCGTAAGCCGTGATCAGGACCACCACCGCCTGGGGATCAAGGGCCAGGATCTTTTTCAGCCAGAAAAAACCCTCCTGGCCGCTGCTGAGATCCCGCTCGAAATTCATGTCCAGCAGGATGACGTCAAACGTTTCATTGGCCAGCAACTGCGGGATCAGGGCAGGATTTTTTTCCGTGCGTATGGATTCGACATGCTGTTTGAGAAAAACCTGTGCCGCCTGAAGCACGTCAACGTCGTCATCCACGATCAGTATCTTGCCGAAGTTCTTTTTCATCGCCTTTTGTTCCATAAAGAACACAAGCAATTTCCTTTCCATTGTAGCACAGCCGGCAAAAAGTTCCCATTTACAAGGAAAAATGACTCGACGCGTCAGTGGCATGGCCACGTACTGTCCGGAAATGAACAGCGGTTGTTCCACCAGCGGACATCCCCGGCTCTCTTTTGCAGAAAAAAAGCGGCGAGCGGCAAAGGCGGTGATGGCATTTGTCAAGCCCAGTCAAACTTCCCGGATTATAGCCAGCGCCGAAGTAAGCTTGGCATCATAGTTGCTTTTTAATATTTCGAGGCAACCAAATGCATATGGATCGCATCCGTGATATTTCCGAAGAAGAGATAACTTGTCAACCAAAAAAGATCGGGGTACGTCTCTTATTAAGGCAAGAAACAACAAATACCGATCAAAGGGGCACTAAAAATGTTTAAAAATTATTTCAAAACCGCCTTACGGAATCTTGTTAAAAATAAGGCGTATGCATTCATCAGCATATTCGGCCTGGCGATCGGGATGGCGGTTTGCATACTGCTTTTGTTGTATGTCAAAAATGAATTGAGCTATGACCGCTTTAATAAAAATGCGGATCATATTTACCGGCTGTGCCAGCCGCAGCACCCCTTTCAGGCGCCGCAAACGGCAAAATTACTGGCCGCCAACCTTCCGGAAATCAAAGATTTTACTCGAATTCTTGTCAGAGGGAAAACGATTGTTCAGCATAAAGATAAAAAGTATTTAGAAAAAGAACAGGCATTTGCTTTTGCCGATGCCAGCCTGTTCCGTATCTTCTCTTTTAAATTCAAGCGCGGCGATCCTGAAAAAGCCCTGCAGCCGCCGTCCACCGTGGTCATTTCTGAAAGTCTCGCCCGCAAGTATTTCGGCGCTGAAAATCCGATTGGCCAGGTCATCAAGCTGGATAATGAGTTGAACGTCACCATTAGCGGAGTGATGGAAGACATGCCGCAAAATTCCCATTTCCGCTATGAACTGATCGCCAGCCTGACCGACGCCGAAACGCTGTTCGGCAAAGAATCGATGAACAATTGGGGCTGGCAGAATTTCCTGGTTTATTTCCTCATGCAGGACCGCTTCTCCAAACCGGCGTTTGAAAGGAAATGCAGCGAACTGATCGCCAAACACAGCAATTCGGGGGCGGATAGTCCGGCCGTTGCGTATTCCTTGCAAAACCTGAAAGATATTCATCTTTATTCTTCTCATCTTGAAGGCGACATCCAGCCGCAAAACAGCATCACCTACGTGCTGATCTTTTCGGCCATCGGTTTTCTCATCCTGCTGATTGCCTGCTTCAACTATATCAATCTATTGACCGCCAATGCCACGACACGGGCAAAAGAGATCGCCATCAGAAAAGTAGCAGGCGCATCACGCAGGGACCTTGCCCGGCAATTTATCGGCGAATCATTTGCAGTATTGTTCATCGCCTTGGTCATAGCGCTTGTTTTTGTTGCACTATGCTTGCCTGTTTTCAATACACTTTCAGGAAAAGAACTCACATTTGCCGCGCTGATGCAAGTGAGTACAATTTTTGAAATTCTTGCCATGGTCATGGTCACTGGTTTTCTGGCAGGGCTATATCCGGCCTTTTTCCTTGCCAAATTCCAGCCGGCAAAAACGCTGAAAACAGGAGCGACCACAGGCAGGTCCAAATTCAATTTCAGGAAACTGCTTGTCGGAGTTCAATTTACCATCGTCATCATCCTGACCTGCAGCGCCCTTTTTATGGTCAATCAAATTCATTTCCTGCAAAATAAAAAATTGGGATTTGACAAGGCATATACGCTGTTGGCAGAAGTCAATCACCCTGCCGATGATATTGTAAAATACAATGCCATGAAGCAAGCGCTCCTTAAAGAGAATGTAGTCAAAAGTGTCTCCATGGCCTCGCGTGTTCCTTCAGATGGCCTTAATAACCTGGGATCATTGTTGCCCGCAGGACAAACCAAAGCGATCACATTGCCGTTTGTTCACGTTCATTACGATTATTTCGAGACATTGGGCATAAGCGCTTCACAAGGCCGCCTTTTCTCAAGCAAATTCAAAACCGATGCCGATGAAGCTGTAATTTTGAATGAAGCTGCCGTGAAAATGCTGGAGCTGAAAGGAGATCCGATCGGGCAGTCGGTTGCTTGCAGTTGGCCGAAATCGAAAAGAAAAATCGTCGGCGTTGTTGATGATTTTCACTTCGAATCACTTTATGAAAAGATCCGCCCCACCGTGTTTGTTATCGATTATAACCAGTGTTACCAGCTCTTGATCAAATTGAATCCTTCAAATGCCCAAAACACCAGCAACAAACTTGCAGCTATCTGCAATAATTTTTATTCCGATGTGGTATTTGAATTTCATTTTCTGGACACCAAGCTTGAGTCCCTGTATCAAAAGGATAAGATTACTTTCCAATTGATGGGGTATTTTACAATACTGGCGATCTTTATTGCCTGCATGGGACTTTTCGGCCTGGGGCTGATCATGATGAAAAGCCGTACCAAGGAGATCGGGGTTCGCAAAGTGCTCGGCGCCTCCATCTGGCAGATCGTAATGCTATTTATAAAAGAGTTTACCAAATGGGTGATCATTGCCAACATCATCGCCTGGCCAGTGGCATTCTTCGCCATGAATAAATGGCTGCAAAATTTCGCCTACAGGGTGGATATGACGATATGGCCGTTCCTGCTATCCGGGCTTTCGGCATTTCTGATCGCCTTGCTGACAGTTGGCTATCAAGGCGTGAAAGCGGCGACCGCGAACCCGATCGAAAGCTTGCATTATGAATAAAAATCGGTTTTAAAGGATATCGCGAATTGCTTTTTGGGCGGATTTCCGGAAACAGCCTCTACAACATATGCCCCAAAAGTCACACTCCAAAAAAATGGGTATTCGTCCTAAAACCTACCCTTTGCCCCGTGTCCGGAAACGGACAATGGGTGTTCCACCAGCGAACATACGATGGGACTGAAGAATCTGCCATCATTCAAAATAGACAAGAGAATATTGGCGATTATCCAGTCCGGATGCACTTCTCGGATCAAGATCGTCAGGGCAATGAATTTGGCATCATTGTTGCTTCTATATATTCCGAGGTAACCCAATGAGCATGGATAAGATCATTAAAAAGAAAAAGTGGCCGACCCGGCGGATCGTCACCTACGCAGCGGCGGGAGTTTTCATCCTGCTGATACTCTATCTTCTTATCTTTCAAAGCAACCGCTCGACCCTCAATGTCGAAAGCGACAAGTTGACTATCTCGACCGTCCAGCGCGGCCCCTTCCAGGAATTCATCCCGGTCATGGGCGAAGTGCTCCCGGTGCAGACGATTTTCCTGGACGTGGAGGAGGGCGGGCTGGTGGAAACGATCTACATCGAGGCCGGATCACCGGTGAAAAAAGGAGACAAGATCCTCAAGCTTTCCAACACGTCGCTGCTTATGGACATCATGTACCGCGAGGCCGAACTGTTCCAGCAGATCAACAACCTGCGCAACACGCGCTTGCTGTTCGAGCAGAGCCGCCTGGCCCTGGAGCGGGACCTGGCCGAATTCGATTTCCAGGTCGAAAAGCAGAGGCGCAAGTTTGAAAGCTACCAGACGCTTTATGACGAAAAACTGATTTCCCGCCACGATTTCGAAAACACACGCGACGAATACGAAATGGTCAAGAACAAGCGCCGGCTGGCGGCCGAATCGCAGGAGAAGGAGCTGAGCTTCCGCCAGCAGCAGATCGGGCAGCTGGAGGACGCGGTCAGGCGCATGGAGGCCAATCTCGGGATCGCCAAGGGCAAACTGGATAACCTGACCCTGCGCGCCCCGATCACCGGCACCCTGACCTCGCTGCAGGCGGAGCCCGGGCAGTCGAAATCGCCGGGAGAACGCCTGGGGCAGATCGACGCTCCCGAGGGCTTCAAGGCGCGGGCCAGCATTGACGAATTCTATATCGACCGCATCCAGAAAGGCAAGCCCGGCCAGTTCGAACTTTCCGGCAACACCTACCGCATGGTGGTCAGCCGCGTCTACCCGGAGGTCCTGAACGGAAAGTTCTCGGTCGATCTCGAATTCCCCGACAGCCAGGCACCGGGCATCCGCCGCGGCCAGACGCTGCACATCCGCCTGGAGCTCAGCGACGTCGCCGAAGCCCTGCTCCTGCCCCGCGGCAGCTTCTTCCAGAAAACCGGCGGCAACTGGGCTTTCGTGCTGGACGCGGGCGGCGGGACCGCCAGCAGGAGGGAGATCCGCCTGGGCAGGCAGAATCCCGACGCCTTCGAGGTTCTGGGCGGCCTGCGCGCCGGCGAGCAAGTCGTCACCTCCAGCTACGACAGCTTCGGTGACAACGAACACCTGGATCTCAAGTAAACCGAGGACCATGCAAATAAGGAGATAAAAATGATTCAAACCAAAAACCTGAAGAAGATTTACACCACGGAGGAGGTCGAGACCTCGGCGCTCAACCAGATCAACCTGTCGGTCCAGGAGGGCGAGTTCGTCGCCGTCATGGGCCCCTCAGGCTGCGGCAAGTCGACCCTGCTGAACATCCTCGGCCTGCTCGACAATCCCAGTGAAGGAGAGTACCACTTCGTGGGCCACGAGGTTTCCAAGTACTCGGAACGCCAGCGCGCCCAGCTGCGCAAGGCCAACATCGGCTTCGTCTTCCAGAGCTTCAACCTGATCGACGAGCTTACCGTTTTCGAGAATATCGAACTGCCCCTGCTCTACCTCAAGGTCGGAAGCGGCGAGCGCAAGAAAAAGGTGCTCGAGGTCATGGAGCGCATGCAACTGATCCCGCGCAAGAACCACTTCCCGCAGCAGCTCTCCGGCGGCCAGCAGCAGCGCGTGGCCGTGGCCCGTGCCCTGGTGGCGCGGCCGAAGCTGATCCTGGCCGACGAACCCACCGGCAACCTCGACTCGGCCAACGGCGACGAGGTCATGAACCTGCTTTCGCAACTGCACAGCGAAGGGACGACCATCGTCATGGTCACCCACTCCCCCGCTTACTCCGAATTCGCCCAGCGTATTGTGCACCTGTTTGACGGCCATATCGTCACCGAAAACTTCAACCAGAAGTACCATGTCTGAAATTGAAATGAATACCGGCGGCCGCAGCCTGGACGCCGGCAAAAAAGGGAGGGCGACATGAGCCGGCACCTTAAGAGCAGACCCGCTGTTAACCCGGACGCCTGGGAGAGAGAAATCCAGCGCCGCCTGCGCCGGGGGAAAACCCGGCTGCTCATCCAGGACGCTTTGTTTTTCATCCTGGCCGTAGCCGTCATTTTTTTCGTGATCTGAGCATGCCCGGAGTTATGCCATGTTTAAAAACTATGTGAAGGTCGCCTGGCGGAATATCTCCCGCCACAAAGGCTATTCTTTTCTGAATATCATCGGCTTGGCCGTCGGCATGGCCTGTGCCCTGTTCATCCTTTTTTGGGTCCAGGACGAACTGAGTTTCGACCGCTTCCACGCCAACGCCGGGACCCTGTACCGGGTCGAACAGGACCAGGCGACCGGCCAGGGTAAATTCCACGTCCCTGTCACTCCGTTTCCCCTGGGACCGGCATTAAAGGCGGAGATTCCGGAAATCAAAGATGCGACCCGGGCTGCCAGACCCGGCGACCTGCTTGTGCGTTACGGGGAGAACGCCTTTTTCGAGAGCCGGGTGATCGCCGTAGATCCGCAGATTTTCCAAATGTTCACGTTTCCCCTGCTCAAGGGAGACCCCATGACCGCGTTGAACAGGCCCGGGTCACTGGTCATCAGCGAGGATATGGCCAGAAAATATTTCGCTGGCGCCGATCCCATGGGCAAAAATGTGACCATCAACAATTCCCATGCCTTCACGGTCACCGGCGTACTGAAGAACATCCCCCGGAACTCCTCGCTATCATTCGACATGCTTGTCCCCTTCGATTTCATCAAGACCCTGGGCCAGTACAACGATTCCATGGGCGACAATGAGATTGTGACTTTCGTTCAGCTCAACCCGCAAAGCAATGCCGCTACGGCCGCGGAAAAGATCACCAGGCTGGTCACGGACCGGATCGTCGTCGAGATCGGCAACGACCCCGAGTTGCAAAAGAAGATCCAAAGTGATCCGGCCCTGCGCAAACGTTTTGAGAATTACCGGGGCCCCGACTTCATGCTCATGCCCCTGGCTGACCTGAGGCTGTTCGCCTATTTCGGCTTCAGCCGCAACGACATGGGGATCCAGTACGTCTATACCTTCAGCATCATCGCCCTGTTCGTCCTGCTCATCGCCTGCATCAACTTCATGAACCTGGCCACGGCCCGCTCGGCCAACCGGGCCAAGGAGGTCGGGCTGCGCAAGGTCGTCGGTGCCCAGCGGAAAAGCATCATCGGCCAGTTTTACTGCGAATCGATCTTGACGGCCCTCCTGGCCACTGCGGTCTCGCTCGTTCTCGTGCTTCTCTTTCTCCCGGTTTTCAATACCCTTTCCGGCAAAATGATGACCCTGGCATCCCTGTTGCAGGGAAGATCCCTGCTGGGAATCCTGGCGGTCACCCTGTTCACCGGGATCATCGCCGGAAGCTACCCGGCCCTTTTCCTTTCCTCCTTCCAGCCCGCCAACGTCCTGAAAGCCGGCCGGAGCGGCGGCGCCAAAGGCGCCTTGCTGCGCAAGAGCCTGGTCGTTCTCCAGTTCGGCATGTCCATTCTCCTGCTCATCGGCATGGGCGTCGTCGCGCGCCAGATCGATTATATGAGAAACAAGAAGCTCGGCTACGACAAGGAACAACTGATCTACCTGCCGCTGCGCGGAGAGACATTTTCTTCTTACGCCACCCTCAAGGAACAACTTCTGCGCAATCCCCGGGTGCTGAATGTTACGGCAACCCACCAGGAGCCGACAGAGATCGGCAGCAATGGCAGTAGTGCCGACTGGGATGGCAAGGACCCCAGCCAGAAATACCTGATCGGCTACGCCGCGGTCGATTTCGACTATCCCGAAACCTTGAAGATCGAGATGGCGGCCGGGAGGACATTCTCCAGGAAATATGCCACGGACAGCGGCCGCGCCTGGATGGTCAACGAAGAAGTGACCAAGCTGATGGGGATCGACCCCGCCGCGGCCATAGGCAAGAGGTTCAATTGGGGAGTGGATGGAACGATCGTTGGGGTCATGAAGAATTTCCATTACCAGTCGGTCCGCAATGCCATCGAGCCCTTGGCCGTCATCGTCGCTCCCGAGGAATTACGCTTTGCCATCGTCCGCCTCAAGGCGGGCGATATCCCGGCTGCCCTGGAGGATGTCAAGAGAACCTGGGCGAACGTTTTCCCGCAGTACCCCAGCGAGTACCGTTTCTTCGATGAAGACTTCGGCCGGATGTATCAGGACGATGAACGGATGGGGGCGCTCCTGAAAGTATTCGCCGGCCTGGCCGTGATCATCGCCTGCCTGGGTTTGTTCGGCCTGGCTTCCTATATCGCGGAACAGCGAACCAAGGAGATTGGCGTGCGCAAGTTCCTTGGGGCATCTTCATCCGGGATCGTCGTGCTTCTTTCAACCCAGTTTGCCAAATGGGTCTTACTGGCCAACCTGCTGGCCTGGCCTTGCGCCTATATTTTGATGAAAAATTGGCTGCAGGGATTCGCCTACCGCTCGGCCATCGCCTGGTGGCTGTTCGCCCTGACCGGCACGGGGACCCTGGCCATTGCCCTGCTGACCGTCAGTTTCCAAGCCTTCCGCGCCGCCCGGCAAAACCCGGTGGACAGCCTGAGGTACGAATAACCGAGGAGGAACCATGAAAGAAATCACTCTGCAAATCCCGGTGTTGGAAGCCGAGCAGAACATCGAGATCGACGTGCGCATCAACGGCCGCCGCCAGGTCATGAAATACCGCGTTGAGATCGTGGAATTCGAGCCCGCTGCCTCGGAAAAGAAGGATTCGGTGGCCATGCTCAGGCAGGTGATCCGCGAGCACGATCCCGACTGGCAATTGATCCAGATCGGCGCCCCCCTGGACCACAAGATCCCGGTGACCTTCCGGCAGAAGCATCTTGCCCAGTGAACAATGGACGGGGCGCTTGCTTTATTGCATGAATATGATTGCCAAGGAGGATGCAGGATGAGCTTGAAGGAAATTTTAATGAAGCTAAGCGCGGAAAAGATGCCGGTGCTGTTGTGCGACAACCAATGCGAATGGGAGGCCGAATCGCTGCTGGGTTCATTGTCCGAGCCGCGGCTGCGAACCTCGGCCTACCTGCAGCCGGGACTGTACATCGCCGAGATCAACGGGAGCGGCTACCTGGGACGGGTGCTCTACAAGATCAAGGGGAAGCCGTCATGATCCGGCTGAATGGGGGCGTTCAAAAAGCTCAACCGGGAAGGGCTGGCCATCATCAGGAGAAAACATGAAACGCATCCTTTTCCTCCTGCTGCTGCTCATTTTTTTACTGAGCACGTCCGCATAAGGAGACCCACAGCATGATCAAGCAAAAAACGGATAATCGCGCCGGGCGCCGGAATTTTTTTCAGGCCCTGAAATCGCTTCCCGGATTTTTCTTTCAGCAGTTCTACTGGAAACTGCTGATGCTGAAAAACACCCTGGAGATCACATTTCGCAACATGCTGAAAAACAAGGGGTTTTTCCTGATCAAAGTCTTTGGCCTGGCCGTGGGCTTGGCCTGCAGCATGGTGGTCATCCTTTATGTGGTCAGCGAGCTGACCTATGACACCCATCATCCGGACCATGAGCGGATCTACCGCATCGCCAACCGCCGCATCACCGATATTGGCGAGTTCACCGCTGCTTCGACCCCGGCGCCACTGGCCGTTGCCATTAAAGAACAGCTTAGCCAGGCCGAAGTTGTCGCCCGGGTGATCCCGCCTTTCGAAAACGCCAAGCATGTGCTTGTGACCCGGGGGGAGAACCGTTTTTTCGAGAAGCGGGTCTGGTTCGTCGATGCCGGGATCTTCAAGATCCTGCGCATTCCTTTCCTGGAGGGCAACGCCCGCACGGCCCTGGCGCAGCCGAAAACGGTCGTCATCAGCGCGGGCACGGCCCGCAAATATTTTGGCGCCCTGCCGCCCCTGGGCCGCAGCCTGAGCATCGAGATCGATTACGACACCGGCGCCTCCGTGATCGAGGACTTCCAGGTGACCGGCGTGGTCCGTGATGCTCCCGCCAACACGCACTTCAAGTATGACATGCTGCTCTCCATGCCCACGCTGCTGTCCCATGTGCCCGTCCTTGACCAGGACTGGGGGGAATACCACAACAAGTATACCTATGTGAAACTCGGCCGGAATGTCTCCCAAGAGGCTTTTGCGCGGCAACTGCGGCCTTATTCGGAACGGATCGCCGCGGATTTTGCCAAGCACACGGGGAAGCCGATGCGTTTGAACGAGTTTTTTCTCCAGCCCTTGGATTCGCTGCATATGAAATCCAACCTTATGGCCGAGATCGAACCGACCGGCAACATGTATTATGTGTATATTTATTCCTTCGCGGCGCTGCTGATCCTGCTGATCGGGTGCATCAATTTCGTCAACCTCTCGGCCACCCTGGCCGCGGCCCGCAGCCGCGAAGTGGGCATCCGCAAAACGCTCGGCGGCAGCCGCTGGGACCTGGTTGTTCAGTTTCTCGGCGAATCGCTGGTCATCACGTTCCTGGCCTTCGTGGCGGCATTTGCTTTTTTATCCCTGCTGCTTCGTTATTTCAACCGCATGGCGGGCACGGCCATCACGTTCCAGGTTCTTGGCCAACCGCTGGTCCTGGGTTCGCTCCTGGTCCTTTTCCTGATCGTCGGGTTCAGTGCCGGCATGTACCCGGCCCTGATCCTTTCCAGGTTTAAGCCGGTCAGCAATCTGAATAACCATGACATGTCGGGAAAACAGGGCAATGTGGTACAGCGCTTGCTGGTCCTGGGCCAGTTCGCCATCTGCATTTTCATGGTGGTGAGCACGCTGGTCGTGTTCCGCCAGTTGACCTTCATGAAAGGGAAAGCCCTGGGATTTTCCCGGGAGCAAAAACTGATCCTGGAGGTCAAAAGCAACCAGCGCTACTTCCGGCGCAACTACGAAGCCATAAAAAATGATTTTCTGAAAAATGACGGCATCACCGGCGCCACCGTGTCATCGTCGGTTCCCGGAGAGGTCATTGCGGGCGGGTATTACCTGCAAAAAGGGGCGGCGTTCAGCGCGCGGAATTCCAAAAGGCTGAAGGTCCTGACCGTGGACTATGATTTCATCGGATCGTATGGCATCGCCATGGCCGCGGGCCGGCCTTTCCAAAAAGACGCGGGAAATGACGAGGAGGCGGCTTACATCGTCAACGAAGCCGGCGCCCGCGAAATGGGTTTTACGCCGCAAAGCGTCCTGGGTACGGTCTGGACCGCCCATTACCACCGCAAGACAAAGAGCGTTATCGGCGTGACCGCAGATTTTCATTTCCTGGGTCTGAAGGACAGCGTCGAGCCCATAGTGCTGGACATTGAAAAATCCCTGCTGCGGACCATCACTCTGACGCTGGATACAACGCGCATCTCCCAGGCCCTGGCTGCCGTGAAGAAAACGTGGGCCGTCCATTTTCCCGGCGTTCCCTTCGACTATGCGTTCCTGGATGAACTATTCGGCAAGGTCTATCACTACGAGGAGCAGATGGGGAAATTGCTGGCGCTGATTTCCGGCCTGGGCATCGCCATCGCCTTTCTCGGGCTTTACGGCATGGTTGTGTTCTATGCCCGCCAGCGCAGAAAAGAGATGGCCATCCGCCGGGTTGTCGGCGCTTCGACGGCAACCGTCGCCTTGCTGATGACCCGCCGCTTCGTTTCGCTGGTCATTCTGGCGGGTGTCACGGCGATTCCCCTGGCCTGGATGGCCACGGAAAGGTGGCTGCAGGATTTCGCCTATCGCATCCAACCCGGCTTCCCGGTCTTTGCCTTCGCCTTCCTTTCAGCCTTCCTGATCGCCATGGCGGCGGTGCTGCTGCAGACTTTCCGCGCCGCCCGCGACAACCCGATAAATGCCCTGCGCAGCGAATAGCCCGGACTAATGAAACCTACTGCCTCAGGGGCAGGATCTTCTTGAACAGCTCCTTCTCGTCGGCGATCTTCTTTTCATTGCCGACGACGCAGAGCGTGTCCTGGGCCATCACCTTTTCCACCATCTTGGCGAAGCCCTTCAGGTCCGCCACCGTCGTGCTCAGGATCTCGTCGCGTTCTTTCTGCAGCATGGCCGTCGTGTCGCCCGTGAGATGCCGGCGCACGGCCACAGAGCCTTTCTGGCCGGGATTGAGCGGCCGGTCCCAATCAGAAATGGTGCCGATGATCAGACGGCGCAGGTCCCGTTCCTCCAGGGTCAGTTCGGCCAGGAAACGGCTGGCGCCAAGGTAATTCTCGATTGTTTTTTTCAGGTTGGGGTCGCGGTAGGAGGCGAAAGCCAGCAGGCCGGTATCGTCCATTATGGCAAAGCCGCCGTAGGCCCCACCCTGCACGCGGATGGTGTTCTGCAGATAGACGGTGGAGAGCAGCTGACCCAATACGTTCATTTTCCCGTTGTATTGAAAACCAAGTTTTTTATAATCGCTCCCCTTCAGGACGTATTGCACCTTGGACGCGTCCTGGAATCCCTCGTTCAGCGGTTCTTTGGCGAAGCGATAAACGACCGCCTTGAACTCGTTCTGCGGCAGGTCCGCCAGCATGGCCGGCAGCTCTTTCTTGACCAGCAGCAGCTGCTCGTCCTGGCAGGTGACGCCGACCTGCAGGCCGTTGCGGTTGACCAGCTTGCCCTGCACGGCCTTGAGTTTGGCGGCGATCCCCTTCAGGTCGGGTTCCTTGCACACCGCGCACAGGAATTGGTAAAAACCGAACCCGGAGGTCAGGTCCATGTAGGCGCCGCGGTTGGAAAAATAGGAGCCAAGACGGCTGGCGGCGATATTGAGCCCCATGTAGGCCAGGCGCTGCTCGAATTGCGCCTTGGTCCGCAACAGCATTTCCTGGAGCCGGGCTTCGTCGTCCCATTTGGACTCGAGCAGCTGCTGCTTCATCAGCCCGGCCAGGCGGCCCAGCTTCTCGGGCATGGCCTTGCCGCGCATGATGAAATAGGGCTTCAGCTGTTCATCGTTGCGGTTCCTGGCAAGCGCTTCCAGCGAGGTGCTGATGCCGCCGGTGTGCAGGTTGACCTGGTTCTCCAGGTCGCCATAGGAGAGCGTGGCGGTGGACATCATGCCCACCAGCTCGCTGTACAGCTGGACAAAGGGAATCAGCTCCTGGTCGATGGCGCCGGCGTCAAAATAGAGGTTCAGGTAGACGATCCCCTTGGTGAAGGTGTCGAAATACAGGAGCGGCGCCCCGGCCAGCGTGTCATTTTTCAGCGGCAGGTCCTCCTGCTTTTTCTCGATATCGGCGATCTCCAGCAAGGGGATCGTCTTCAACGCTTCGGGATCGTCCTGGCGCTGCTGATAGGCGACCAGGTCCTTGGTCTGTTTCACGATCGCGGCGATCTCTTCGCCAGTCAACCTGGACTTGATCGCGGCCAGCTTGCCCTCGAGCTCCGTCGCCAGTTCTTTTTCCAACCCCGGCTTGGGCTCCATGACCACCGTGCAGGCATGGGTGTTCTTCAATAAAACCTTTTCGACCAGCCCCTCGAAGTACTTGCGGTCCAGCCGGGAGCGGATGGCCGCCAGCTCCTTGTTGAACGAAAGCGTGATGAATGGGTTGTCGCCGAACATCCAGCCGGGAGAGGCCATCATCGCCCCCATAATGCCGGTGAAGGCTCCCCGCCCTTCGCGCAAACCGAATTCATGGCGGTTGATGATCCCTTCCAGGGTGACGCGATCAAAGCCCTTGAGGATGACTTCCTGCAGGACGTCCCGGTAAACCTGCTCGAAGCGCGGCAGGTCCTTGGCTTCGGCGCTGGTGACCGTTATGCCGAAGACGGGCTGCTGGACGCCATCGGCGTTGGCCGAAACGTCCTTGCCGATCCCCGCCTTCTGCAGGGCGAGGCGCAGCGGCGCCGCCTGGTGATTGACCAGGGCTTCGGCCAGGATATCCAGGGCGATGTTGAACTCCTGGTCGGTATTCAGGCCGCACACGCTGCTGCGGGCGATATAGGTCTTGCCGACCGTGTCGGCGCCCTCGGGCACGCCATAGTGACCGCGCACCACACTGGGCTCCGTTAGCGGCTTCTGCAGCGGTATGCGGCTGTCCACCTCGATCCGCTCATAGCCGGAGAGGTATTTCTCATTGATGAAGGCCAGTTCCTCTTCCATGTCCCCATTGCCGTACAGGTAGATATAACTGTTGGCGGGATGATAGTATTTTTTGTGAAAGGCCTTGAACTGCTCGCCGGTCAGCTGCGGGATGAAATCGGGGTGGCCGCCGGACGAATTGCCGTAGTGATTGTCCGGGAAAAGGGCCCTGTCCATCAGGAGCCCCAACTGGCGCTCCGGCGCCGAATAGGCGCCCTTCATCTCGTTGTACACGACCCCCTTGTAGGTCAGCGGCCCTTCCGGGGATTCCAGCTCGTAGTGCCAACCTTCCTGCTGCAGGATGCGCTCATCTTTGTGGAGCAAGGGCTTGAACACGGCGTCCAGGTAGACGTGCATCAGGTTAAAAAAGTCCTTGTCGTTGCGGCTGGCCACCGGGTAGATGGTGAAATCGCTGGAGGTCATGGCGTTGAGGAACGTGTTCAGCGATCCCTGCGAAAGAATATCGAAAGGGCTCTTGACGGGGAAATTCTCCGAACCATTCAGTACCGAATGCTCCATGATGTGCGGAATGCCGGTATCGTCCGGAGGCGGCGTCTTGAAAGCCACGCTAAAGACCTTGTTGTCATCCTTGGAAACCACTTTCAACAGACGGGCACCGCTTTTCAGGTGCCGGAACAAGTAGCACTCGCCATCCAGTTCCTTGACGAACTGCTTCTGTTCGAGGGTAAAGCCATGAAGCGTCGCGCCGATCTGCAACGACTCGAAGGCCTGAGGCTTTTCTTCCACGCTACCCGGCAGCAACGCCAGCGCAAGCGCCATGGAGACGAACGCAAAAATCAGTTTTTTCATTTTTCCTCCTGGTCAAAGGGGTTGGTTAATTTTTGAAACGCTGACAACGATCGGAAAGTCCGATTCTGCCCATGGATCAATTCTAGGCTGCGCCGGAAAAATAAACAAGCCGGGAGCGGTGCTGGGACAAGGCATGGGCATCCCGGTTATTTTTCGGCCAGGAGCTTCCTGATCTTGGCGGTGAGGGCGGCTTCGTCGCCCGAGCCGACCTTGACCTCATAGACCCGGCCGGCCTTGTCGATGAAGACCATGGTCGGGATGCCGCTGACGCCGTAGTCGCTGAAGTCCTCGCCCTTGTCGGAGATGGCGATGGGGTAGGCCAGCTGCCAGCGCTCGACAAAGCCCTGGATCAGCTTTTTTTCCTCTTCCGCTTCGACGGGGCCCTTGTTCTGGATATCATCGCGATAACTCCCGTAAAGCTTGGTGAAGCCGATCACCACCAGCCCCTTGTCCTTGAGCTCGTTGTAATCCTTGGCCAGGGTGGGGATGACCTGGCGGCAGGGAGGGCACCAGGGGGCCCAAAAATCGATCACCACCACCTTGCCTTTGAGCTTGTCCAGCTCCAGGGGCGCCGAGTTCAGCCATTTTTCGGCGCTGATGGCCGGGGCCGGCTTGCCGATGAACTCCAGTTGCTTGAGGGACGCTTTCAGCCATTTGATGCCGTTGGGATCAGTGACGACCTTCAGGCCGTCCTCAAGGTACATCCTTGCCTTGTCGATCTGGCGCAGCTTCATTTCCAGGTTGGCCAGGTTCATCGACATTTCCGCCAGGTATTCGGCGAATTTTTTGGGCAGGTCGCGTGCCGCCAGGATCTTGAGGGAATATTCCCGCTTCAGCATGTCGTCAGGAGCGTTTAAGGCCAGGGCCATGCACACCTCAAAAAAGTCGATCGAGTGCGCCAGCTTGCCCTCGACCTGCCTGAAAAGGGGAATGGCCTGGTCGATCTTGTCCGTTTCAATAAGGATCTTGGCCTGGAACAGCTGGGCTTCAAGCCGCAGCGGGTTTTTTGCCGCCAACAGGCCGGCCAGTTTTTTTTCTGCTTCCGGGTAGTTTTTAAGGTCGATCAGGATGCGCGCCCGCAACAGCTCGACCGCGCCGGCGGCCGGGTCGGACGCATGCTTTTCCAGCAGCGCCTCCAGGGCGCTCTTTTTTTCGGCTGTGAATTTCTGGAACTCTTCGCGGCTCTTGACGGCGGCCATTTTCTCGTCAAGCGACCGGCTCAGGGCCTCGTACTCGCCGGCAAAAACATTTTTTTCGGCGGCCACGCCCTGAATGGACAGGGAGACCGACAGGGACAGGAACAGCATAAGCATGAACACTCTTTTCATAGCAAACCTCCTTGGAAAAGACGGGATAGCGAATTAATTGCCGGGCCGCGGCGGCCGCTGCGCCAGCTTGACGCGGACCTCGATGCGCCGGTCGCGGACCGTGGCCACGCCGAACAGGTTCTGAAAATCCTGAAACACGAAAAAACCGTCGCCCGCCTCCAGGACCTTGTGGTAGGGATCCAGGTTTCGGCGCAAGTTGGCGAAGGCGCCGGCCGCGGCAACGGCATCCGCGTAAGGGGCCACGATCAGCGTATGGCTCGGACCCGCCCCGGCGCGATAAACGGCAGCGGCGGCGAAGATCCTGTTGTTCAGCTGCAGCACGTCCCCGTCGCCCAGCGTGTAGAGCGCCTGCAGGGAATAGGGCCCGCGCAACAGCAGTCCGGATCCGGGCACCTGGTCCGTTTGGGGCAGGATGTCGAGCTCGCGCACTGCCTCCCCCGCCGGGATGGCGGCGACGAGCCGCTGCGCCAGGGCAATCATCACCGGCAGCAGGTCCTCGCGGCCGCTGAAATTGTTGATAAAAATAAAATGGTCGTTGCGCAGCAGAGCGAACTGGAAGCGGTCGCCCGAATTGCGCGCAACGATCTCCGCCAGCGGCGTCTCGCGGCTGCATTTGAGCAGGTAGATGCCCAGGGCGGCGGCGGCGCTCTCCATGCGGTAATCCTCGACGGCGATCTCGGCGCCGGCGTTCGCGTACGTCTGGATGCGCAGTTCGACGAAGCCCATTTCCAGAAAGAGCTCGGCGCCGCCGTCGATGACATTGTACAGGGCGGAAGGGGAATACGTCTCCGGCGCTCCGGAACGGTCCCAGCCGGGAAAGAAGCTGCTGGCGGGAAACTCGATCGTTGCCGGCGCGGCGAGCGGGGCCAACGGCACCGCGAGCGCCAGGGCGGCCAGCAGGGAGAAGAGCAGAACAACCCGCACGCGGCGCCTATGCCTGGAGCAGGGAGATCTTCGCCGGGTCGGCGACACCCAGCCCCAGGCGCTGGGCGTAACGCAGGTACTCGGTGTATTTCGGGTGCTCGTTCACCTGGACATTCATCTCCTTGCGCTTTTGCAGGATCAGGTTGTGGCAGGTCATGTCCAGGGCGAAGGGGTCGGTGGCGAAATACAGGGTGTTCAGGAACCAGGTCGCCTGGGCGAGCGGCCCCGGGCCGCCGTCGTATTGGGCGCGCAGGCCGTCATTGATGTTGAGCACCAGCTTGTCGCGCATGACGGGAAAAGCCAGCACCTCGGTGCAGACGTCGAAGAACAGCGGGCGGTGCAGGCGGCTGGTATTGCAGACGGCGCCGTAGCCGAGGTTCTTGGTGGCCATGGAAACGCCATTGCCCGTGTTCTTGAACACGGGAACATTGATGATCTTGGTCAGCCTCTTGGGTCAGCAGCTTGCCGAAGTAGGAATACTTGCCGTTGAACACGTGCTGGTTCAGGTAGGGCTTGTCCTGCGGCGCCTCGACGTCGGCGAAATAGTACGCGCCCAAATCGAAGTTCTTCTCGCTGACGTGATGGCCGTCCTTGTCCAGCCAGCGGCTGTCGTCCAGGTTCTTGCCTTCGGCGGCGGCCTCGTCCATGGTCTGCAGCCCCTCGATGGTGATGCCCGGGTAGCGCGCCGCGGTGAAGCCGGCGTCGGCCAGCATGTAATCGAAGCGGTCCCAGATGACGATGTTCTTCGCCGGCATGCCGCCCTGCTTCAGCCAGGCGACGATGGCGTCGACCACTTCCAAGCGGGTGGAGATCAAACCGGCGCCGACCGGGTTGACCTTGATGCCGACGACATCGTTCTTGTCGAAGAACATCTTGAAGCTCTTGGCCAGCGGCTTGCCGGTCAGGGCCGCCATCCCCTTTTCGAACATGGAGGACACGACCTTGCCGTTCACCCCCTGCTCATTCATGGCCTGGGCGTCCTTCACCGCCACGACCTTGCCGGGGAAAAGCCCGGGCAGCGAGGTCGACGTGCGCGGCACGGCCAGGGCCTCGTCGATGTTGGTCTTGGGCTTGGCGGGCGGCTCCACCTTGGCGGCCTCCTGGCCGAACACCGGCGGCCGGCCCAGCAGCAGCCCGGCCCCCAGCACCGTGCCGCCGCCTATCTTGAGGAAATCACGGCGCTCCAGCTTGGATTCCAGTTCGATCGAACGATAGCCTCTTTTTTTCATATGCCGCCTCCATTATCCAAAGGGTCTTCATGATTATAGCAATCCCGCTGTTTTGTGCAAGGTATTGTTACGCCGGCCGCGGCCCCAGGGTTTAGCTTGCAGCCATTATTTCGCGTAGCCGACCGGGTGGTTCAGGAAAACGGTCTGCGCGTCGGTCAGCTTGAGCAGCTCCTTGATCCTGGCCTTGTCCATGGAGGCCTTGGGCCGGGTCTTCAGGCCGGTGGCGGCGCAGAAACAGCGAGATGTTCTGCGAGACGATGCCGGCATCGAGGGCGCCCCACTCGAACTTGCGCTCGGGGTCGCCGCGCGTGAAGCGATCGCCATCGGAAACCAGGACGATCTCTACGGGCGGGGCTGACGGCGGCGGTCGGAGCAGAGGCTGCAGCAAGAGGTGCGGGAGGAGAAGGCGGCGCCGGGGGCGCGGGCGGAGGGGTTCCTGCGCCGGGAGCAGCCGGGGCGGTTGGGGCAGGGGGCGCTCCTGCCGGCCGGGGCGGCCTGGCCATCATGATCTGGGCGCGGAAATCGCCGGTCAGGACCGGGGAGAGCTCATGCTTCGGCGCATCGTACAGATAGGCGCCGTCTTTCATAAAGACGTAGATGCGGATGTCATGGGAGTTCATGGCCGACGGGGCGGTGCTCTTGTTCTCGGCCGGGCGGCTCATGCCGTCGGCGGCCCACAGCAGGTCGGAGAGGTCCTGCAGGCTCAGGTCCTTCGCGGAGTATTCGCGCGCCGAAGCCCTGATTGCCAGCGCCTCCATGAAGGGCAGCCCGCGCTTCAGGTTCGGCGGGTTCAGCTTGATCGCCTGGAACTCTGCGGCCGGCAGCAGGCCCGCTGAAAATACGAAAATGAGCGCGGCGATTCCGAGCCACGCGCACCTGGCTTCCCATGTCTTTCTTGTCTTCATCCTTCACCTCCGGCGATTGAATCATATTGATTATACATCTTTTTCTTCATGTATTCTTCCTGCTGTCGCCTGCTTTTTGCTGATATTGCCTTGTTCTTGCTAACGTCTAACGTCTGACGTCTAACGTCTGGCATAGCAATAAATGCAACCATGGCCACAGTTGCCGTAGCTGCCGATATCGACGCTCTGCCGGCACCGGCACAGCTTCCTTTGCCCCGGGTCCTTGCGATACGAAAGGTTCAAGCCGAAAAGTTCATTCAGCAGCTTTTCGTCGATGCATTTGCCGGGATGTACACCGGCTGCCAGGGCGGCCTCGGCGCAGCTTTGAATTTCCAGCCCAGCGCTTTCAGCGACGGCGGCGAAACGCCCGAGCAGGCCCAGCTGCTGTTCCCGGCTGCCGGCGGCCGCTTCAGCAGCGATCCCCGCCTTTCGCAACCGGCGCAACGCCTTGGCGTAAGGATCGAAAAAACTGACGATCGCCCGGAAAGCGAACGGGGACAGCAGCCGCGGCCAGCCGGGAAAAATTTTCCTCATGGAACCCGGCGCCGGTGTCAGGCGTGAAAATCACCGGGTCGTAGCGCCAGATGACTCGCCGCGCGGCCGATGCGCTTGGCCAGCTCCCTGAAAAACAAAAGGGCATCGTCCACGGCCGGAACCGAAGGCTCCAGGAGACGGGGATATCCGGTCACGGTCAGCAGGAAATAATACGGATAGCCGCGCCGGTCGAGTTCCGGCAAATGGAGCAGGAACGGCCGCGGGTCGCGGCTCCAGAAAACAAAGGCGTCAACGTCCTCTCTTTTGAGGCTGACGCGCCGGCCCGGGCCCGGACGGAAGGGGTTGGCGACGTCGATTTCACCGGCGCGCACGCGCTCCATGAACCAATCGCCGGCGAACGCCGGGATGTCGCAGCGTCGCGAGACGGAGACGATCATGGCCGCCTGCCGCTGCCGGCGCCCCTTCAGCGGCCGCGACCGCCCAGCTGGAGCAGTTCGGGGCTCTGGGGAAATTTCTGCAGCGCCTGCGCCAACGTCTTGCGGAATTTCTCCCTGTCCATCCCGGCCTGCTGGATCTTGAGCTGCAGCAGGTAGTTGTCCAGTGTTTCCGCCAGGAACAGCGCGCTCTGGGCATGGAGGTCCGCCTGGACGATCTGCTGTTTCTGCAGAAAAAGCAGGGCCAGCAGGTGATGGTTCTCGGGCTCGAAGGGGTTGCCCTCCATGGCTTCCTCGGCCTTTTGCGCGGCCGCCTCGAAATCGTTCTCCAGGAAAAGGTTGCGGGCCTCGATATAGGCCAGGTTGGCCGGCGCTTCGTTGCCGGCCGTCGCCCCCTCGCCGAGGGGATCCATCAAGCGGGCTTCGACAACGGGAACGTTTTCCCCGGGCAGCGGCAGGGTGACGAAATCGCGAAAGGCCTGGCCCAGCGCCTCGCGATTCTCGGTGGCAGCCACGGAAGCGGCGAAGAGCTGGCGCAGCCTCTCATCCTCGGGAAAATGCCGCAGCGCCCCGGTCAATTCCTGCTGCGCCTCCCCTCCCCGGCCCATGGCCTGCAGCAGCAGGACCAGGTTGGCCAGGATGCCGGGGCCGCGGCGCAGGTAGAGGGCGTAGCGCAGGCACTTCTCGGCCAGCTGGAATTCTCCCCGCTCCAGGTAGATGGCGCCCAGGTTGTTGTGGGTCGGGACCGGGAACACGTTCCGTTGCTGCAGGCGGATGAAACGGTTTAACGCCGACTCGGCATCGCCGGCGTAATAATCGGCGAGGGCGAGCAGGAAATCCTTGCGGTCCTTGAAGAACGGCGAGTCCGTCACCCGCTGCAGGTGGTCGCGGCAACCGGCCGGATCGCGCTTTTCCAGACAGGCCTTGGCCAGCTCAAAATAAACGAAGTCGGAGCGGCTTGCCGCGCCCGGCGCCGGCAGCAGGAGCTCCAGCTTCTTGTTGGTGTCGCCCAGCAGCAGGCTTTTGATGAATTTCTCGTATTCGGGCAGCGCCATGTTCAATTGCGGCATGACGATCTCCCGGCTCCCGGGGGCAATGGCCCCGACCACGTGCCGCAACAGCTCTTCCTGGAGCTTGAACAACTCGGCGTAGTTCCCCTTCACCAGGGGCAGCGGCCGCTGCCGGAGCTCCTTGATGTCGATCAGGAAAAGCTGGACCTGCATCGGAGCGGAGCGCTTGTCGCTGTAGAGGATCCTGCCCCACACCAGGCTTTCGGCACCGCTCTCCGCGGCCAGAACCATGGCGCTGGCCTTGGTGATGGCGAAGGGAAAACGGACCAGGTTGCGATTCAACAGCGCCTGCACTTCTTCTTCCTCGCTCACCGGCAGCCCGTTATGGCCGAGGCCGGCGATGAGGAAATAGGAGACCGCCTTGCCCAGCCACTGGTGCGAAGCGTGGCTCTGGGTATCGACGGCCAGGGGCAGCACCAGCGTCTTGGCCCCCAGGCCAACTGTCAAAAGCAGGGCAAACAGAAAGATCGATCTTTGTTTCATGTTATTTCGGGTAGAGGACCTTGAGCAGCTCCTGCAGGAAGGCTGCCCCCTGGAGGTCCGCGCGGCCCGCTCCTTCCAGCCTGAAAGCGAAGGCGTAGCGTGGATTTTCATAAGGCAGGAAGCCGATGATGATCGCGTCCAGCCCCCCGGACCTGCCGGCGGCGGTACCGGTCTTGATGGCCAGGCGGGGAGCGGCCCCGCGCAGCCGGCGCCCGGTGCCCCTCTCGTCTTCCACGACCGCCGCCATGGCTTTCCGCACGCGCAGGAAGTTCGGGTCGTCCGCCAGCAACTGCTGCGGCTTGAGAACGTGCTGATAGAAACCGATACCGAGGAGGTTCTTGGTGTCGTCGATGAGATACGGAGGAAAGTGCCGGCCATTTTGGGCAAAGATCGCCGCCAGGACGGCGGCATGGGCCGTGGACACGGTGACCCCGTCCAGGCCGGAAGCCAGGCCGGCCAGCTCGAAATCATTGCCGACGGCGGCGAATGTTCCCGTGCGCATGAAGAGAAACTGGTCGCTGAAGGCCGGGGCGTTGAAAAAAAAGCTCCGCAGCAGGTCGGTCAGTGCGGGACGGCCGACCGCCCGGCCCATGCGGGCGAAGCTGACATTGCACGAGCGGGCGAGGGCCTGGGAAACATCCAGTACCGGCCCGTGCTTTTCCAGCTCGTACACGATCCCGCCCTCCACGGCCAGCAGCCCCGGACATTCCATGGGAAAGATGCCGTTCCCGCCAAGGCGCAGATAGGCCAGAAGGGAAACCAGCTTGACAATGGATCCGGGTTCGTACAGCTCGCTGAAGGCGGCGTTGGCGGCGCCCCCGGCCCCGGGCTTGGAATAGGCGGCGGCGATGGCGCATTCCGGCAGGTCCAGGAGGACCAGGGTCCCGGCATATCCCTGGAACAGGCGGTCGATCCTGCGCTGCAGTCCATTGTCCAGGGTGAGACGAAAAAAGCGGGCGCCTTTTTTGAACTGCGCCGCGAAGGCGCTGAAATCCAGCCCCGGGACGAGCGCACGGCCGGTTCGGCGCCTGAGATCGAAATAGGCCAGGGGAGCGTCGTTGCGGTCGAAAACGTAATTGACTCGCCACGTGCGCAGGGAACGGGTAAAGCGGGACAACTGGTCGAGGGCCTTGCCGTTCGCCTGGCGATACGCGGCGGAAAGTCCGCTGACGGCTTTTTCCGCCCCCGGCGCATCCAGGAATGCGGCCCGGCACAATGCCTGAAACCAGAGGGTCTCGTCCCCTCCCCTGGGCAGCAGGTAGGCGGTGTAGGCGTCCAGCTTGTCATATTCGCCGCGATCGAAAAAATGATCGAGCATGCGCCCGGAGCGCAGCGATGTCGAATATCCCTCCCGGCGCAACTCGGCGAAGCGGGCGGCGGCCTGGGGCAGCCGGCCATGGCACAGGTCGTTCAAGGCCCGCAATTCGAGGAAATTTCCCCTCTGGAACAGGAAGGCTGTTGTTGTTTCCAACTGCCGCCCGGCTTCGTCCAGGCGGCCGGCCAGCAGCAGGTCCTCGATGCGCGACACGGCGGCTCCGGCCTTCAGGGAGCGGAAACCGAGGAAAACAACAGCCGCCAGGACCGCCAGCAGCAGCAGCCGCAGCCAGCGCCGGCGCCGGCGCAGCTTGCGGTCCTGAAAAGAGAAAGAGACGTCCTTGTAGTCTAACACCGGCGGCTCTGCCAGTCGGCGCTTGCCAGGCTTCGGGGATCGCGCTCGAAGCTAACTGGCATGATGCAGGTAGGCTTCCAGCTTGTCCAGGCCCTCGCGGATATCCTGCATGGAGGTGGCGTAGGAAATGCGCAGGTGGTCGGGAGCGCCGAAGGCGGAACCCGGCACCAGGATGATGTTCAGCTTTTCGAGAATATCCATGGCCAGCTGGTTGTCGTCCTGGAATTTCTTCAGGCGGATGTAATGGGAAAAATCGGCGAAAAAGTAAAAGGCGCCGTCGGGCAGGGCATAGGCGATATGGCCGATTTCGTCGACACGCTTGGCGAAGTAGTCGCGGCGCCGGCGATATTCCTCCACCATGGCGTTCACGGCCCCCTGGTCACCGGCCAGGGCCTCGACCGCCGCTTTCTGCGAAATCGAGCAGGGATTGGATGTGGAATGTTCCTGGATCTTGGTCATGGCCGCCGCCAACGGCTCGGCGGCGATGGTGTAGCCGAGGCGCCAGCCGGTCATGGCGTAGGTCTTGGAAAGCGAGCTGACCACGGCCACATGCTCGCGGGCCTCGGGCACCAGGTTCAGCGGCGGAGGATATTTGCCCGCTCCGTACATGATCTTGCGATAGCAGTCGTCGACGATGACCAAAATGTTTTTTTTATGAAAGAAGGCGATGAGCTCGGCCAGTTCTTCGCCGGCCATGACCTTGCCGGTGGGATTGGAGGGAGAATTGACGATGACGGCCTTGGTGCGGGGAGTGCAGCGGGAGATATAGGAGGCGGCGGTCAACGCGAACGGGGGGTCCGTTTTCAGGTGGTCGGCAAAGACCACGGCGCCGCCGCAGAACTTCACCATTTCCGGATAGGAGACCCAGTAGGGCAGCGGCACGATCACGTCATCGCCGGGATTGACGACAGCCTGCAGCAGGATGAAAAGACCATACTTGCTCCCGGGCGAGACCACGATCTGGGCATCCTTGGCGTCAAACTCCTGTTCGGCCAGGTAGCTGGCGCGGATGGCCTTTTTCAGTTCGGCGATCCCCGAGGTGGGGGTATATTTGGTGAAATTTTTCTGGATGGCTTCCATGCCCGCGTTCTTGATGTTCTCCGGCGTGGGGAAATCAGGCTCGCCGGCGCCGAAGTCGAGGATGACCTTGCCCTGCGCCTGCAGCTGCTTCTTGATCTGCACCAGCTTCAAGGTCGGGGAGCTGGTCATCGTCTTTACCCGCAAGGACAATTCAACCATGTTTTCCTCCAAATATTTTTTTTTCGATCGCCTCGGCCATGGCGTGCAGCGCGAAGAGGTGCATTTCCTGGATCGCCGGCGTATCGGCGGCGGCGACAGCGACCAGCGCGTCAACGGGGATGGCCTGCAGCTCCTGCAGCCGGCTGCCGGCCAGGGCGATGGTCGCCAATCCCGTCTCGCGGGCCCTGGCAAGCCCCAGCAGGACATTCGCCGACGTGCCGCTGGTGGTGATACCCAGGGCCGCGTCGCCCGGGCGCCCGAAGGCCTCTACCTGCCTGGAAAAAATGACGCGGAACTCCTCGTCGTTGGCGATGGAGGTCACGTTGGCCATATCGGCGGCCAGGGCCAGGGCGGGCAGCGCCGGGCGGCGGAAGTAGAACTTGTTGACCAGCTCGGCGGCGAAATGCGAGGACTGGGTCGCCGAGCCGCCGTTGCCGAACACCAGCACCTTGCCGCCCTGCGCCAGGGCGGCGGCCAGCAGGTCGATCGCCCGCGCCAACTGCTCATCCTCGTTGAGGGCGGCCAGCAGCCGCGAGCGCAACAGGATCTTCTCGGGATCAATGATGTTCATGTTTTTTCTCGGCCATAGATTTTTTGCTGCGTGCTCCTGATGAGCCCGGGCAGATCGCTTTCGGCGACACCCCCCGGGTCCACAAGCGGAAAAATGTCGATCGTGACCAAGCCCGCAGCGCAGGTCTTCCGCCCCGGCGGCAGCAGGTCGTGGGTCCCGGAGATGCGGACCGGCAGCACCGGCACGCCGGCGCGGCGGGCGATGAGGAAGCCGCCCTTCTTGAATTCCCGGGGAAAGCCGTCACGGCTGCGCGTACCTTCGGGAAAAATCAGGAACGGGCAGCCCCGGCTGCGGATCTTCTCGACGGCTTCCGCCAGCGCTTCCTGGCGGCGCGGCGCGCTGGCGCGGTCGACAAAAACAAAACCGGCCAGTTTCATGACCCAGCCGACCAGGGGGATACGGCGCGCCTCGACTTTGGCCAGAACCCGGGGGTTCAACGGCAGGGCGCGGATCAGCAGGGGCCCGTCCAGGTTCGACAGATGGTTGCTGATGATGACCGGGGGCAGCGACAGGTCGACGGCATCCAGGCCACGGACGACCGTGCGCACCCCCAGCACTCCCTGGGTCGCCCCGATGACCAGGCGGGCCGCGGAATAGACGAATTCCTCGCGGTGGAGAACTCCGGAAATGAAGCACACGGGAAGGAACAGCAGCACGATAAGCAGAAAGGCCAACAGGAAAGCCAGGATGTTCCGGGTGAGTCGCATGCCCCCCATTAATAGTTTTTTTTTTGAAGTTTGTCAAGGCGGGCAGTTGACATTTCCCCCGCCTTTTGCATATACTGAATTTTCAATGAAGCCACCGAAGACCATACTCTGTCGTTCTTAAATCTAATTGCCAGGAGAAATAAATGTCCATGATCAATGAACTCATCGAAAAGGTTAAGGCCAAGAACCCCGGCGAACCGGAGTTCCACCAGGCGGTCAAGGAAGTTCTCGAGACCCTGGAGCCCACGGTCAAGAAACATCCGGAATTCGTCAAGGCCAAGATCTACGAGCGCATCGTCGAGCCCGACCGCGCCATCCTCTTCCGCGTCCCCTGGGTCGACGACAAGGGCGAGGTCCAGGTCAACAAAGGCTTCCGCGTGCAGTTCAACAACGCCATCGGCCCCTACAAGGGCGGGCTGCGCTTCCACCCCTCGGTCAACCTGGGCATCATCAAGTTCCTGGGTTTCGAGCAGATCTTCAAGAACTCCCTGACCACCCTGCCCATGGGCGGCGGCAAGGGCGGTTCCGACTTCGACCCCAAGGGCAAGTCGGACATGGAAGTCATGCGTTTTACCCAGGCCTTCATGCGTGAGCTGTTCCGCCACATCGGCGCCGACGTCGACGTGCCGGCCGGCGACATCGGCGTGGGCGGCCGCGAGATCGGCTACCTGTACGGCTACTACAAGAAGATCCGCAACGAGCACACCGGCGTGCTGACCGGCCGCGCCCTGGAATGGGGCGGTTCGCTGATCCGTCCCGAAGCCACGGGGTACGGCTCGGTTTATTTCGCCGCCGAGATGCTGGCCACCCGCGGCAAGGACCTGAAAGGGCTGCGCTGCGCCGTCAGCGGCTCGGGCAACGTCTTCCAGTACACCGCCGAGAAGATCACCCAGCTGGGCGGCAAGGTGCTTACCGTTTCCGATTCCAACGGCACCATCGTGGACGAAGAAGGGATCGACGCCAAGAAACTGGCCGACATCATCGACCTGAAGGAAGTCCAGCGCGGCCGCATCAAGGAATTCGCCGCCAAGTACCCCAAGGCGAAGTACTATGAGGGCAAGAGCGTTTGGGACGTGATCAAGGACGGCCTCAAGATCGACTGCGCCTTCCCCTCGGCCACCCAGAACGAGATCGACGAAGCGCACGCCCAGGCCATGGTCAAGAACGGCTGCTTCTGCGTCTCCGAAGGGGCCAACATGCCCTCCAACCTGGCCGCCATCAAGGTGTACCAGGGCAACAACGTCCTTTACGGACCGGCCAAGGCGGCCAACGCCGGCGGCGTCGCCACCTCGGGCCTGGAAATGGCGCAGCAGAGCCAGCGTCTGTACTGGAGCCGCGAAGAGGTCGACCAGAAGCTGCACGGCATCATGAAGAGCATCCACAAGCAGTGCCTGGATGCCGCCGAAAAATACGGCAGCAAGGGCGATTACCTGATGGGAGCCAACATCGCCGGCTTCATCAAGGTGGCCAAGGCCATGCTGGCCTACGGAATCGTTTGAAATAGGTTTTTCGTCATCCCCGGGGGAGTTCGCCGCGAACTCCCCCTTTTTTTATACCCCCGGCTTGAAATATTAATTTAAATGTTATATATATCGGCAAAGGAGATACGAATGAGCGAAAGCAACGAACTATTCAAGGACATCACGGATAAGCCTCCCTTCTACAAGAACACCAAGTTCTGGGCATCGGCGCTCCTGCTCATCATCGGACTGGCGCTCCTTCTTCTGTTCTACAAGACCGTCATCCAGGATACCATGAGCGACAAGGAAGTGGCCGCTTCCATCCAGGTCGTCTGGCACGACTCCATCTGGGTCGACAAGAAAGTCAGGCCCGACGAGGCGACCATTGTCCCGGCCTTCACCTTCAAGATCAAGAACACCGGCAGCCGGCCCCTGCAGTACGTTGGCTTCAACTGCATCTTCATCTTCGAGGAGAGCGGCGAGAACCTTACCGACGGCTACGTCGAGGCGGTAAAAAATCCCCTGCCCCCGGGCCAGGTCAGCGACGAGATCTTCGTCAAGGGCTTTTTCGGTTACCGGGCGACCTCCAAGCCGGCCTTCATCAAGAACATGGCCAATTGGAAGGCCGTCAAAGTGAAGATCTACGCCAAGACCAAGAACTCCGGCCAGGTCCTGCTGGGAAGTTTCCCCATCCAAAAAAAGATCGAGGGCATCAAGGTCATCTACGAGGGACAGGAACAGGGCAGTTGATGACACGCGCCTTGGCGTAGCCAAACCGATGAAAAAGCTGCCGCAAAAAGTTTTCGTTGTCCTGGCGATCTTTTTCATCGCGGTCACGGCCATCCAGTTCTGGCAGCGGCAAATTCTTTTCGGGAAACGGCTGCAGCCTTTTCTGCTGAACACTCTGCTGCTGCTGGCCGCCATGCTTCTGCTGTTCCTTTTTCTGCTCCTGGCGCTGCTGCGGCCGCTCTCCCGGCGTCACGAAGACATGTTCCTTCGCCGGCCGGCGGCAACCGCCCCTCAACGCCGGCCGCTGTTCTTCCCGGAACTCGGCAGGGCCTACGCCGACGCGGGAAAAATGATCGCCCAGCTGCAGGAGCAGATCGGCGCGGGCAGGAAGGCCCAGGGATCCCTGGAGGCGCTGATGCGCACCTCCCAGTCTCTGGTCGTCACCATGGACCACCGCCTGCGACCGACCTTCATCAACGAGTTCGGCCTGGCCCGCTTCCAGGTCGCCAGGGAAGCGGTTGCCGCCCAGCGCGCCGGCGATTTCTTCGAGAGGAAATTCATCCGCGAGGTCGCGGCGGAATTAAAAGAAAAGGAGCAGGTGGTCGACAAGGAGACCACCATGACGCTGAAGACCGGGGAAAAGATCGACATCGCCCTCTCCCTGTCCAGGCTGCGCGACACCCAGGACCGGCCCATCGGCTACCTGGCGGTGATCAGCGACATCAGCAAGCGCCGCAAGGCGGAGATCGACCTGAAAAACCAGATCCTTTTCTCACGGCAGATCTTCCAGTCGATCCCGGAGATGATCATCATTGTCGACCGCCGCTTGCGCATCACCTTCTGCAACAAGAGGGCGCGCGACCTGATCCAGTCCGGCGGTGCCGGCGTCATCGGCCAGAACCTGAATGCCATCCTGGCCAGGAACTCCATCGAGAGCGGCTTTGACGAGCTGGTGCGCAACATGCTGGAGGCCGGCAACAGCGTCCACCGCATCAACACCCTCAACCCCGTCCTGGAGGAGGAAAGCTACGTCGACCTGATCGCCGAGCCCCTGAAAAGCGGCAGCATCATCATCGGCGGCATCATCATGCTGCGCGACATTTCCGAGTGGCGCAGCCTGACGTCGCAACTGCGGTCGCTGCAGGGCTTCATGCAGAAGCTGATCAACGCCAGCCCCTACGCGGTGATCTCCATCAACGAACACGGCCTGATCACAACCTGGAACTCGGCGGCCGAGAAGATCCTGGGCGTTTCCTTCGGCAACGCCTTCGGCAAGAACCTGTACGCCCTGCTGCCACTGTTCGACAAGTACAAGGACGCCATCAACGAGGTCATGATTCTGGGCAAAACCATTTACCTCAACGACGAGCAGATCTTCATCGGCGAAGAGGACTTCAAGGTTGCCAACCTGACCCTCTACCCCGTCACCGCCGAGCAGAACGGCGTGGTCATCCACATCGAGGACGTCTCGGCATTGAAAAAACTCGAGTCCTCGCTGATCCACGCCCAGAAAATGGAATCCTTGGGGCTGCTGACCAGCCACATCATCCATGACTTCAACAACCTGCTGAGCGGCATCATGGGCTACGCCTCGCTGCTGGAGAAAAAGATCACCGACAATCCCAAGGTGCAGAAATACGTCTCCACCATCATCACCTCCAGCGAGAGGGCATCCACGCTGATCAACCAGCTGCTGAACTTCTCGCGCAAGAAGATGGCCGAAAAGGAGATCATCAACATCAACGACCTGATCAAGGAGTCCCTCGACTTCCTGGCCGTCAACATCAAGATGATCAACCTGGACATCCAGCTCTACCAGAGCCAGATCCTGCTCCAGGCCGACAAGACCAAGATCTCGCAGATCCTGATCAACCTGATCGTCAACGCCCGTGACGCGCTGGAGAACGTCGACCGCCCCATCATCCGCATTCGCACGGACCTGGTCGAGATCAGCAACCAGGGCAACCTGCTTGACGGCAAGTACGCGCTCATCGAGATCAGCGACAACGGTCCCGGCATCAGCCCGGAAAACCAGAAAAAGATCTTTGAACCGTTCTTCACCACCAAGGGCAAGGGTCGCGGCACCGGGCTGGGCCTGGCCATCGTCCACGAGATCATCCATGATTACAACGGCCGCATCGAGCTGGATTCGCAGGTCGGCCGCGGCGCCACGTTTTCCATACTGCTGCCCGTGTTCGAACAGCCGTTCTTCCAGAGCGCCCCGCGCGAGGACAAAGCCCCCAGCGCCCCCCTTGACGGGCTGGTCCTGCTCATCGACGACGAGGAGGTGGTGCGCGAGATCGGTTGCGACATGCTCAAGACGCTCGGCCTGAAGTGCCTGACCGCCGCCAACGGCACCGAGGGAATCGAGATGTTCAAGCAGAACGGCGCCGACGTGGTGCTGGTCATCCTGGACATCGAGATGCCGGGCATATCGGGAGACAAGGTCTTCCATATCCTGCGCGAGATCCGCCCCGAGATCAAGATCCTGATCGCCAGCGGCTACGGCCGGGAGTACCTGGAAGCGGAGGTATTCAAGGCCAAGATCAGCCACTTCATTCCCAAGCCTTTCAAAACCGAGCAGCTGTCCTATCAGGTCAACCGCTTGCTCGGGGCCAGCGATGTTTGAAGACCTCTTCCTGCGCGTCGCCAGCGAGCGCCTGGACCGGGAAGCGGCCGGCATCGCCCGCCTGAAGGCAGGCCCCGAGATCTACATCAGCGCCGCCAGGCTGAAGGATTTCACGCCGCGGGGAGTGGCCGCCGCCAAAAGGATCCTCAACGATTTTCCCGCCCATACCGTGCACGCCCCTTTCATCGATATCTGGCCGGGAGCCGCCGACGAGGACGTTCGCCGGCTCAGCCTCGATAAAATGCGCCGGGTCATGGAGATTGCCGCCAGCCTGCGCAGCCGGCTGGTGGTCATGCATTTCAACTATGATCCCCTCTATTACCGCCAGCAATTTCCGCAGTGGCTGGAGCGCTGCGCCTGCTTTTTTTCGGAGCTGCTGCAGGAGCACGACGGCCCGCTCATCGCCCTGGAAAACATCAGCGAGGCCACCCCGCATATCGTCCTGCAGCTGCTGGCCAAGGCCCGGCAGCCGCGCCTGGTCCATTGCTTCGATTTCGGCCACCACCACGTGTTCGCCCGCATCCCTTTCCAGGAATGGCTTTTTTATCTCAACCCCCGCGACCATATCCACTTCCACCTGCACGACAACCGCGGCGACTTCGACGATCATCTGGCCATGGGGCAGGGCGACATCGACTGGCAGGAAGCCAAAAAGGCCATCAGCGGCCTTGCCTGTCCGTTCTCCATAGCCCTGGAACCAAAATCCCAGGACGTCCTGCGCGCCTCGGCCGCCTTTTACCGGAAAAATTTCCTGGCGAAGCGAAACGCGCGGAACTGATCTCCCGCGCCCGGCCAGCCGCCGGCCCGTTCGCGCTGTCTTCAACCCCCGCCGGCCACGATCCTGCCCTTTTCCAAAACGACGACGCGGTCGGCCAGGGCGCGCACGTGCCGCGGGTGATGACTGATGAACAGCACGCCCAGGCCCAGGCGCCGGATCAGGACCCGGCACTGGCGCAGGACCCTCATCGCGCCCAGGTCATCGAGGGCGGAGAAGGGTTCGTCGAGCACCAGAAATTCCGGCTCCATGACCAGGGCCCTGGCCAAAACCACACGCTGCAGCTCGCCGCCCGACAGCTCATGCGGCAGCCGCCGCACACAGGCCCCGGGCAGCTCCAGCCGCTCCAGGATCGCGCCGATTTTTCCCCCGTCCCCGGGGTCCGCGGCCTTCAGGGTACGCAGCGGCTCGCCGATGATCTGGCCCACGGTGAATAGCGGGTTCACGGCCAGGAACGGGTTTTGGAAAACCATCTGGTTGCAGCGGCGAAAAGCGGCGGGCGGCGCCTCGCAAACGGGGCGGTCGCGGTAGAGCACCTCGCCGCTGTCGGGCGCCGTGAACCCCATGACGATCCGGGCCAGGGTCGACTTGCCGGCGCCGGACCGTCCCAGCAGGGCATTGACCTGGCCGTCCAGGATATCGAAGTCCACGGCCGTCAAGGCCGCCAGCGGCGCGGTCGCACCACCGCGCCATGTCGCGGCGGTTTCTCGCCTGAAGTCGCGATAGGATTTGCTGACCAGACGCAGGCGGAAGCGGGCCCCCATCACCCCTCCTGCATATAGGCGGCGATCTCCTGGGCATAGGGATGACGGGAAGTAGCGAGGATGTCCGCCGGGTCCCCCGCCGCCACCAGCTCCCCGGCGCTCATGATGCAGAGTCGGTCGGCGGCGCGGCCGATGAAGCCCAGGTGGTGGGAGAGCAACAGCACGGTCAGGCCGCGGCGGCGCTGGTGCTCAAGCAGGACGGTGACGAATTCATCATGGGCCACGGCGTCAATCTCGGAGGTGGGCTCGTCCAGTATCAGCACGTCGGCGCCGCTGGCCAGGGCCAGGACCAGGAGGCAGCGCTGGTTTTCGCCGCCGCTCAATGCGAACGGATACGAACGCATGACCCGCGCCGGCTCGGCGAACTGCAGGCGCGCCAGCAGTTCCTCCAGCTCGCATTCGTCAAGGCGGCTGCATTCGCGGATCTGCCGGCCGATGGTCAGCACCGGATTGAAGCTGGCCGCGGCATTCTGCGGGGCGTAAAACAGTTCACGGCCGCGAACGCCCGCCCAGGCCGCGGGCGAAGCCATCTCCCGGCCGCGGAAAAAAATCCGGCCGCGGCCGACGCGCAACTCCGGCGGCAGAAGGCCGGACAGGGCGCGGGCCAGCAGCGTCTTGCCGGCGCCGCTCTCCCCGAGCAGGACGGTGACCCGGCCGGCCGCTACCCGCACGTCAACCCCGCGCAGCAACGGCAGTGACCCGGCGGATGGTTTCTCGACCCAGAGGCCTTGCGCCTGCAGCATGCTCGTCAGGCAAGGGAACGCCGGATTGCGTTCAATCCGCCAGCGCGGCGATGGCTTCGATCTCGACCTCGGCCCCAGCCGGCAGCGCGGCGACGGCCACGGTGGCGCGGGCGGGAAAGGGGGGCGGCACATGGGTGGCGTAGATTTCGTTTACCGCCTTGAAATGGGCCATGTCCTTCAGGAACACGGTGGTCTTGAGCAAGCGGCGAAAATTGATGCCGGCGGCGGCCAGCACGGCTTCGAGGTTCTTGAATACCTGCCGGGCCTGGGCTTCCACGCCGCCCTCGACCAGTTTGTTGGTGTCCGGGTCAATGCCCACCTGGCCGGAAATGAACAGGATATTCCCCCAGCGCACGGCCTGGGAATACGGCCCCAATGCCTTGGGCGCCCGCTCTGATTGGATGGCATGCTTTTCCATTCGCGTCTCCTTGCGTATCCGGATTAGTGCACGATTTCGAGCGCCGGGCGTTTCCCGGCCGAAAAGATCTTCACCAGCAGGAATCCCAGGATAAAACCGCCGACATGGGCCAGCCAGGCGATGCCCGAACCGCCGCCGGCGTAGAGGAACTGGAAAGCGAACCAGATGGCCAGGAACGCCGCCGCCGGGATGTCCATGGTGGTGACGAAGATAAAAACGAAAACCAGGGTGCGCACGCGCGCCGCGGGAAACAGCGCCAGGTAGGCTCCCATGACACCGGAGACGGCGCCGCTGGCACCGATGACCGGAACCAGCGAATCCAGGTTGAACAGCACGTGCGCCAGGCTGGCGCCGACGCCGCACAGCAGGTAGAAAAAAACGAACTTGACCCGCCCCAGGCGGTCCTCGATATTGTTGCCGAAGATCCACAGGAACAGCATGTTGCCCAGCAGGTGCAGCCAGGAACCGTGCATGAAGAGGGAATAAAGAAGGCTGAGCGGCGGCGAGACGCGGCGCGCGAAGGTCACCGTCCGCCCCGAGCGGTCGGTCCCGACCGGGACCTCGAGGTTGCGGCCCTGGACCAGCTCGGCGGGGACCAGCCCGTCCCTGACGACGAAATACTCCAGGCTGGAGGGCCAGGCCAGCGGCTCCATGTTGGCGGCGCGCAGGGGCTCCTGGAGGTGCTGGCGGGACAGGTAGCTCTGGTAGAGGAAAACCGATAAATTGAGCAGGATGAGCAGGATCACCAGTACGGCCGGTCGCCGGGTCGGATTATAGTCCTTCAGCGGAATGAACATGTCCCTGCTCCCCCGCGGATGCGTAAAATGCCATTCTAACAAGCCGGGCGCCTGAAGTAAAGGGCGGGTGCCCGCAATTTCATGCGCCACATGACCTAGAAATCGAGGGCCACGTCATACCCGCCGGCGGCGGTCGAATAAACCCCCCGGCAACCGATGTGCTGGACGACCGATGGCTTGGCGCACAAGAAGGGGTAGCCCTGGCGTTCCATCTCGTGGATGACGTGCCAGTCCCATCCCAGGCCGGTCGAAGACTCAAGTTTTAAATTCGGGCGGACCACTTTCCGATACATCTCTCCATCAAAGAACATGTTGATGCCGCCGACGATCTTTTTAATATAGAAGTCCGCTTCTTCGGAAAGCACCGGGTGCGGATGGGCGTTGAAACCCGTGACGATCAAGGGCCCGCGCCGGGGGGTTTCGCGGTCAAAAAGGCTCCGGATCCGGACCAGCCAGTCCGGCTTGACCACAGCATCTGAATCGAGGCAGCACAGGAACCGGCAGCGGTATTTGCCGCTGAGGAGGTCCCAGCCCCAGCGCAGGCTTTCGTGCGCAGCGACGCCTCTCCTCCTGTGCTTGAAGACCTTGATGACCGGGACACCGGGGAGGTCCAGGGCCTTGACCATCTCCAGGGTCTCGGGGTCGTTGCTGGCGTCGTCCACGATCACCACCAGAACGCCTTGCAATCGGCTGCCGCGAAGACTTTCAAAGCTTGCCCTGACATATTCAGGTCGGTTGAACGTGGGGATGACGAGTCCGGTCTCCGGAATGGCCGCAGGCCAGCGATCAGGAAGGACGAGGGTCCGGTGACCGCAAAGGATTTCACGAAGGAAGCCTGTTTTCACAACTCCTCCACTCCCAGCACGGGGCCTGCTTTTTTGGAAGCCATCACCAGAGTTTTTCGCCGGCCAGGCATGTCCTCCGGCTGCGGTCGGGCGATGAACAAGCCGATCCTGCCCTTGTTGGACTCGGTCGCGAACGCCGCAGGCAATTCCGGCTCCTCCACCTTCCCGAAATTCCTGCTCAATAGAGACCGCCACCATTGCCGACTGCGCCGCAGATTATGCCCGCCATCCTTTTCCGCCTGGGGGCTAAGATACCTTCCCCCGTCGAAACGCGCCAAGGGAACGACCACCGCGAGGCCCGCGCCCAGCGCGTTGACCTCGGACAAGAACCGCGATAATTCCACCAGTGTCAAATGCTCCAGCACATCCTTGGCCAGCACCCAATCCGCCATGCCGATGCCGGCCGCCGTCAACGAGGTCGAGTGGAAAATGCGATCGGCGATGTCCGGGTCCTTCCGGGCCTCCTCGATCGCGTGACGGGAACAATCGATGCCATAGGCTCGCAAGCCGCGCATGCCAAAGGCCTTGACGTAAAAGCCGTACGCCGCTCCAAAATCGATGACTACCTGCCGGGGGCGGGCATTCCACAGGGAGATCAGGGCATCCACTTCAGACAAGGTCTTTTCCGGCTGCCAGCGATAGTTGCGATAATTCCCCTTACCCGTCTCGGGACCGCTCAGGAAATAATCCAGGTCATAGAACCGGCTCTTTGTATCGAGCCCGTCTCCAATCGCTTTCGCCTCGGTGTCCGCCGAATCAGCCCGGAGAAAGCAGAGGGGATCGAAGAACACATCCTCGTGATCAAGGGTTTCTGCGGAGCACCCGCCGCTGCAGCGGGTCCCCAGCCGGTCGCAGTTCAGGCATCGTTCCGCCCGCGGAAGTTCCCGATAGCGGCGAAACTCCCTGGCCTGGCGCCAGATATCCATGAGCGGCTGTTCGAGGATGTTTCCCCCGCAGAACCTGTCGCCGATATGAGCCAGGAAATCACAAAGGAAAACTTGCCCGTTGTTCAGGATCGAGACATTCTTGGCCGCGGGACAGGGATCGTTCAACCACAGAGGGTGATAGGTATCGGATTGATCGTTGAAGTGATCATGGTACGCGAGGATGATCTTCGTGGCTGGATGAACGCGCCGCAAATCTTGCACGGCAAGGGCGATCTGCCGCATGTGCATGGGGCTCAGCCTGGCCCGGAGATCCATCCCGCAGCCCGCTCCGAGAACCCTCATCGGGGCGAATCCGGCCACAAGCCCTAGGGCATCGGCAAGCTCTGCGATATGCCCCATGCAGCCGATATTGGCCCCTGATACGGTCATATTGATCCTGGCCGGCACCCGCTCGGCCGCCAGATACTCCAGGAGCCCGACCGCCGATCGGTAGGATCCCCGGCCGCGGATTCGGTCATGGACGTCTTCCGGGCCCTCCACGCTCACCAGTACTTCGTCGAATCCCAAAGCACAGACGGTCTCCCGCATCTCCCGGCCGTAAAATCCGTTCGTGTTCAGGACTTGATAGAAATCCTTTTCCCGGGCATAGGCGCTCAACTCCGCCAAGTGGGGAGAATTCGTCGGCTCGAATCCCACGAACCTCAGCTCGAAAACGCCGGCGGCCTCGAGCTGGTCGATGATCCCGCATAGGTGGGATCTCTCCAACCCATGCGCGTAGCCGCGCTCAGGCTTGAAGCAATGAGAGCAGGCCAGGGTGCAGGTTCCGGCGATCTCGATGTATGCCGCCAGGGGAGCAGCGAGACCTTGCGCGGGAGCGGCGATGCCGTGTCCGTTCCCCACCAGTCGCAAATCCCCCATCTCCATGGCGGGACGACCCAGCATTCCAGCGACACGGGCGGGAGTGACGACGCTCGGGGGTTCCAACAGCAGCAAATATTTCCGGTCCCTGGGGTCGAAAACTACGCTGCCGAATTTTTCTCCGCGGATCTTGACAGCGCGCGCACCCATGACTTCAGTTGCGCGGGCGCCTATTTTCCCTGCTGCGACTTCTCGATCTTGGCCCAGGAATCGCGCAGGGTGACGCTGCGGTTGAAGACGGGCAACTCCGGAGTGGAGTCGGCATCGACGCAGAAATAGCCCTGGCGCAGGAACTGGAAGAACTGCCCCGGTCCGGCGGCAGCCAGACCCGGCTCGATCTTGCAACCCTTGAGAATTTCCAACGAAGCAGGGTTGAGATATTCCTTAAAGTCCTTCTCTTCCTTCTCGGCCGCCGGGTCGGGTACGGAAAGCAGCTTTTCGTAAAGGCGCACCTCGGCATCGACGGCATGGGCGGCCGACACCCAGTGCGACGTCCCCAGCACCTTGCGGCCGTCCTTGGTCCCGCCGCCGCGCGACTCGGGGTCGTAGCTGCAGCGCAGTTCGACGACGGCCCCTCCCGCGTCCTTGACCACCTCGTCGCAGCGGATGTAATAGGCGTGCTTGAGGCGGATTTCCTTCCCGGGCGAGAGGCGGAAAAACTTCCTGGGCGGGTCTTCGCGGAAGTCGTCCTGCTCGATATAGATCTCGCGTGAAAAAGGGAGTTTGCGCGTACCGGCGGCGGGGTCTTCGGGATTGTTCTCGGCGTCGATCTCCTCCACCCGCCCTTGCGGAAAGTTGGTGATGACGACTTTCAGGGGCCTGAGCACGGCCATGGCCCGCCCGGCTTTCTTGTTCAGATCCTCGCGCAGGCAGTGCTCGAGCAGAGCCATGTCGACCATGCTCTCGCGCTTGGCCACGCCGACTTTCTCGGCAAAGTCGCGAATGGCCCCGGGCGTGTAGCCGCGGCGGCGCAAGCCGGCCAGCGTCGGCAACCGGGGGTCGTCCCAGCCGCGCACGAAGGCCTTGTCCACCAGCTCCAGCAGCTTGCGCTTGCTCATCACGGTATAGTTCAGGTTCAGGCGGGCGAACTCGATCTGTTGCGGGTGGCAGGGGACGGGCAGGTTGTCGAGCACCCAGTCGTAGAACGGGCGATGGTCCTCGAACTCCAGCGTGCACAGGGAGTGGGTGATCCCCTCCAGGGCGTCGGAGATGGGGTGGGTGTAGTCGTACATCGGGTAAATGCACCAGCGGTTGCCCGTGCGGTGGTGACTTTCGCGGCGGATGCGGTAGAGCACCGGGTCGCGCATGTTCACGTTGGGCGAAGCCATGTCGATCTTGGCGCGCAGGACATAGGCGCCATCGGCGAACTCCCCGGCGCGCATGCGCTCGAACAGATCCAGGCTCTCCTCGGGCACGCGCTCGCGGCAGGGACTGTTGATGCCGCATTCGGTGAGCGTGCCCCGGTACTGCCGCATCTGCTCCGCCGTCAGGTTGCAGACATAGGCTTTGCCGGCGCGGATCAGGTGCCGGGCAAATTCGTACAATTTTTCGAAGTAATCGGAGGCGTAAAAGAGGCGCTCGCCCCAGTCGAAACCCAGCCAGCGCACGTCGGCCTTGATGGAATCGACATATTCCACATCCTCCTTGCCCGGGTTGGTGTCATCGAAGCGCAGGTTGCAAAAGCCCTGGTACTCGGCGGCCAGCCCGAAGTTGAGGCAGATGGACTTGGCGTGGCCGATGTGCAGGTAGCCATTGGGCTCGGGCGGGAAACGCGTGTGCACGCGGCCGCTGTTCTTGCCGGCATTAATGTCGGCCTCGATGATGCTGCGGATAAAATTCAATCCCGGGGTAGAATCGTCAGTGCCCATGTTGACCTCGCGGGGATATCGTAAAATGGTGTGTACCGTCCATGAGGATCACGGTTTGGCGGTCGCGGCGATATGTTCGCGCGCGCGCCCCAGGCGGCGCAGGACCGTCTCGCGGCCGAGCAGCTCCAGCATTTCAAACAGGCCGGGGCCGAAGCTGACGCCGCTGGCGGCCAGTCGCGTCGGGTGGATCAGCTTGCCGGCGGAGATTTCCAGCTTTTCCGCGAGCCGGCGATACAGTTCCTCAAGGGCCTCGCGGCTGAAGACCGGCAGCTCCGCCAGGGCGGGGAGGATGGCCGCGAAAAGCGGCAGGGCCTCGGCTTTGAAATGCTTTTTTGCCGCCGACTCTTCGTAGGCCTGCGGGTCGCTGAAAAAGTACAGGGAATTTTCGGCGATGTCGCCGACCTTCTTGCTGCGCTCCCTGAAGAGGCCGATCACTTTTTTCAGGTAATCCTCATCGGCAAGCGCCTGCGGCGGCAGGCCCTTCTTTTCCCACAGGGAACGCACGTCCGGCAGCAGGGAGTCGGCGCTCTTCCCCTGCAGGTAGACGCCGTTCATCCACTCCAGCTTGGTCTCGTCGAAGACAGCGGCCTTGGCCTGGACGCGCTCCAGGGTGAAGGCGGCGACCATCTCGTCCAGGGTCATGATCTCGCGATCGTCGCCCGGCGCCCAGCCCAGCAGGGCCAGGAAGTTGCGCAGCGCCTCGCTCAGGAAGCCGGCACGCTGGTAGTCGAGGACCGACGCGGCGCCGCGGCGCTTGGAGAGCTTGCCGCCATCGGGAGCCAGGATCACCGGCATGTGGGCGAAGACGGGCGGCGTCCAGCCGCAGGCCTCGTAGATCAGGATATGCTTGGGCGTGGAGGCGATCCACTCGTCGCCGCGCAGCACATGGGTGATGCCCATCAAATGGTCATCGACCACGTTGGCCAGGTGGTAGGTCGGAAAGCCGTCCGACTTGAGCAGCACCAGGTCGTCGAGCTGGGCGCTGTCATAGGTGATGTCGCCGCGGATCAGGTCATGGAAGGCCACGGCCCGGTCATCTGGGACCTTGAGGCGCACCACGTGCGGCGCGTTCGCCCGCAGCCGGGCCTGCACCTCGTTTTCATCCAGGTGCCGGCAATGGCGGTCATAACCCAGGCCCTGGGCCATCTTCGCCTTTTCCTGCTCGGCGCGCAGCTCGGTCAGGCGCTCCTCGCTGCAGAAGCAGCGGTAGGCCTTGCCGGCGGCCAGCAGCTCATCGGCACGGCTGCGATAGAGGGCGGTGCGCTGCGACTGGAAATATGGGCCGGCGTCGCCGCCCGCCTCGGGCCCTTCGTCCCACTGCAGCCCGAGCCATTTGAGGCTGGTGAAGATCTCGCTGAGCGCCGCGGCCTGGTAACGCTTCTGGTCGGTATCCTCGATGCGCAGGATGAAGCGGCCGCCATGGTGGCGGGCGAAGAGAAAGTTGAACAGGGCGGTGCGGGCGCCGCCGACATGCAGGTAGCCGGTCGGCGACGGGGCAAAGCGCACAACAGGGGGCATTCCTTCTTTGCAGTCGGCCATTTCGCCTATTTTGCCCCAAATCCCCTGTCGTGTCAATCGTCCCGGAAGCCGGGACGTGGCCCGGGCGCGGGATTTTCCTTATTGTAATTTGCCGGGGCTTGTATTAGAATCGGAGGCATGGACAATCTGATCGAGATCCAGTGCCCGATCTGCCACGCCAACATGTGGGTGGACGCCGAAAAAAAACAGGTCGTGCAGCACAAGCGCAGCGAAAGAAAAGCCCAGTCCTCGTTCGAAGAGCTTCTGGACAAGGAAAAACAGAAGAAAGAGGCGGTGGATGAGCGTTTTTCCCAGGCCAAGTCCCTCGAGCAGGCCAAAAAGAAAAAGGCGACGGAATTCTTCGAGCAGACGATCAAGGAAAAATAAAAGGCAACCAGGAGAATACCATGGAATTCAGCGAATTGAAGAAAGCGATCAAAAAGCAGGTGGACATTCAGGAGCTCGACTTCATCAAGGAGAACGATGATGCCCTGAACGTGGGCTTCATGGAGACGAAAACGACGGAGAAGCTGATCTTTTCGCTCTCCAACTACAAGAACAAGAAGTATTTCAGCGTGCGCACCTGGTACCAGGCTGAATCGGGCGAATGGGCGCCGACGAAAAAGGGCATCAACCTGAATTTCGACAAGTTCGAGGATTTCGAAAAAATGATCAAGGTGTTCGCCCAGGCCATTCAGCTCGACAAATAGCCCGCGCCACGAAAATAACCGTTTCAGGAGCGCCTCCATGCCCAAGCCCATAGGCTTTGACAACGAAAAGTACCTGCAGGAGCAGACCGCGGCCATCCTGGAGCGGGTCCATGCTTTCGACAACAAGCTTTACCTGGAGTTCGGCGGCAAGCTGATCTACGACTACCACGCCGCCCGCGTCCTGCCCGGCTTCGATGCCAACGTCAAGATGCGCCTGCTGCAGCAATTGAAGGACCAGACCGACGTCCTGCTCTGCATCTATGCCGGCGACATCGAGCGCAAAAAAGTGCGCGCCGACTTCGGCATCACCTACGACGCCGACGCCTTGAAACTGATCGACGACCTGGCCGCCTGGGGCATCACCCTGCGCGCCGTGGTCATCACCCGCTTCGCCAACCAGTTCGCCGCCAAGGTCTTTCAGAACAAGCTGGAGCGCCGCGGCGTCCGCGTTTACACCCACAGCTTCACCAAGGGCTACCCCACCGAGATCGATACCATCGTCAGCGACGAGGGCTACGGCGCCAACGAGCACATCGAGACGGCCAAGCCCATCGTGGTAGTCACCGGCCCCGGCCCGGGCAGCGGCAAGCTGGCCACCTGCCTCTCGCAGCTCTATCACGACCACCGGCGTGGCATTCGCTCCGGCTACGCCAAGTTCGAGACCTTCCCCATCTGGAACCTGCCCTTGAACCATCCGGTCAATATCGCCTACGAGGCCGCCACCGCCGACTTGAAGGACATCAACCTCATCGACCACTACCATCTCGAGGCGCATGACATCAAGGCCGTCAATTACAACCGCGACATCGAGGCCTTTCCCCTGGTGCGGCGCATCCTGGAAAAGATCACCGAAAACCCCCTGGTCTACCACTCGCCGACCGACATGGGAGTCAACCGCGCCGGCTTCGGCATTCGCGACGATGCCGTTGTGCGCGAGGCGGCCACCCAGGAGATCATTCGCCGCTATTTCCGCTACCAGTGCGAGCATGCCATGGGCGTGGTGGACAAGGACACCGTGGAGCGGCTGCACCTGTTCATGGAAGATCTGGGCGTCAGCGAGGAAAGCCGCAAGGTGGTGCGTCCCGCCCGGGAAGCGGCCGCGGGGGCGCAGCAGTGCGGAAAAGGCCATGCCGGAATTTTTTGCGGCGCCGCCATCGAGCTCGCCGACGGCACCATCATCACCGGCAAGAACTCACCGCTGCTGCATGCCGCTTCCAGCCTGATCCTGAACGCCGCCAAGCACCTGGCCGGCATCCCCGACAGCATGCACCTGCTGCCGCCCAGTATTACCGAGTCGCTGGGACGCTTGAAAAAGGACGTCTTGAAGGGGCGGGAAGTGAGCCTGAACCTGGACGAGACGCTGATCGCCCTGGGCATCAGCGCCAGCAACAACCCCGCCGCCCAGGCCGCCGTCGAAAAATTATCCGACCTGCGCAACTGCGAAGTGCACATGACCCACATGCCCACCCCCGGCGACGAGGCGGGGCTGCGCAAGCTGGGAGTGAACCTGACGTCGGACCCCGGCTATTCCACCCACACGTTATTCGCCGGCTAGACCAGAATTCGTATCAGGGCAAAAGGCTTTTCTCGGACTCAGTGAAAAGTGAAATGTAAAAAGTGAAAGGAGAAAGCCACAGTGCGAGATCTTGCCGTTCGCTTTTCACTTTTCACTGATCACTTTTCACTGATGATCCATGTTTTTATTCCCGAACTACCTCGGCATTCCTGATCTCGCCGTTAACCTTCGAGTCCTTGTCGATGTAGACCTTGACCTTGCGCTCCGGGTCGCGGACATCGATGCCGCCTTCCACGATGGAGCCGCCCTCAACACGGATCTCAAGGAGATTGTGGCTGGAAAAATGGCCCTGCCGGCCCTTGATGACGATGCTGCCGCGCACGACGCTTTTTTCGCTGAGCAGGACGTCGCCGTTGACGGTGCTGACCTCGTCGTTGACCGTCGTGTGGCGCAGCTCGACGCGGCCATTGATCGTAGTCACCTTGCCGCGCACTTTGCTGCCGGGGCCGCACTCGATGGCGCCGTTGACGGTCCCGGCGTCGCCGTTTACGTCGACGTTGGCGCCGATGGCGATGCGGCCGTTGACCGTGTCCAGCTCCTCGACGCGCGAGTTGTCGCCGATCTCGATGCGGCCGTTGACCGTGCGGCAGTTGCCCTCCACGGTGCAGTTGGCGCCCACGCGGATGCTGCCGTTGACCGAGGTCAAGCCGGCGCTATGCTCGCCGTCGCCCACATACTGGCTGCGGTTGACGCTGGCGTCGCAGGCGCAGAACGACAGGAAGGACAAGACCAGAAAAGAAAACATCATGTTTCGTTTCATTTTTTCTCCTCGCTCAGGAATACCAACGAAACAGGGAGGCAAAAGGTTCCATCAGATTTTCAGGCCCGATATACGTGACAAGTGACCAGTGACAAGGAAGAAACGGCATTAGGCCGAGAAATCGCTGTTTCTCGTCACCAGTTACTTGTCACTCGTCACTGAGTTCGTTTTAGAAAATCTTGCCGGGATTGAGCAGATTTTCGGGATCGAATACTTTTTTTATGCTGCGGAACATCTCCAGCTCCAGCGGGCTGAACTGGTAATGCATGAAGGGCTTCTTGCTCAGGCCGATGCCGTGCTCGCCCGAGATGGTGCCGCCCAGCTCGACCACGCGCCTGAATATCCTGTCCAGAACGAGCTCCGCCCTTTTCATCTCCTCGGGGTCCCCGGGGTCGACCATCAGGTTGGTATGGATGTTGCCGTCGCCGAAATGGCCGAAAAGGACGATGCACAGCCCGTGCTCGGCCGCCAGGCTGTCGATGAAGGCCACCATCTCCGGGATGCGGCCGCCAGGCACGACAATATCCTCGTTGATCTTCTTCGGCTTCAGCTTGGCGATGGCCGGCGAGATGTTGCGCCGCGTCGTCCACAGGGCCTCCTGCTCGGCGAAGGTGGCGGCGCGCTTGCAGTCGAGCGCCCCGGCGGCGCTGACCTGCCGGTCGAAAAGCGCCTCCCTTTCGGCAACCTCGGCCGGGCTGCCGTCGATCTCGACCAGCACCGCGGCACGCACCCGGTCATCGAGCGGCAGTCCCTGGTAGGCATAGACGGCCTGCAGCGAACTGCGGTCCATGAACTCGAGCACAGAGGGCTGGACGTGGTTCTGGATGACGCGCTGCACGAAGCGGGCGCCCGCTTCCAGTGAGGCAAAGTCGACGCGGAATAGCAGGCGGCACGGCGGCAGCGGCAGCAGGCGCAGGGTCGCCTGCGTCACCACCGCCAGCGTCCCCTCCGAGCCGATCAGCAGCGATTTCAGGTCGTAGCCGGCGACGTTCTTGATCGTTGCCGATCCCAGGCGCACCTTTTCGCCGCTCATCAGGTACGCTTCCAGCCCCAGCACGTAGTTCCCGGTCACTCCGTACTTGAAACAGCGCGGGCCGCCGGCATTCTCGGCGATGTTGCCGCCAATGGTCGACGTCTTCAGGCTGGCCGGGTCGGGGGGATAGAAAAGGCCGGCTTTTTCGGCTGCCGCCTGCAGGTCGGAAGTGATGACTCCCGGTTCCACCACGGCCAGCAGGCTCTCCCTGTCCAGGCGCAGGATACGGTTCATGCGCGTAAACACCAGCACCACGCCGCCGCGTACAGCCAGCGCGCCGCCGGTATAACCGACGCCGGCCCCGCGCGCCGTCAGCGGCAGGCCGTGGCCACGGCAGACCTCCATGACCCGGGCGACGTCCTCCCCGCTTTCGGCGAAAACGACCGCGTCGGGGAGGTATTCCAGGCCGGTGGCGTCGTATGAATAGGAAAGCAGGTATTCGCGGTCGGTGAACACTTTCTCTTTACCGACCCTCGCCTCCAGCTCCTTCAGTGCTTTTTTCTCGATCATGCCGTCTCTTGGTTCTCCGGGAGCGATTATAGAGGAAGCTTCCCCGGTCGTCAAACCAGTAAAAATTTCTTGCAGTTGAACGTGACGGCGTCAGCAAAAGCGAACGAAACGGAAGGACCGGGCCCCGACCCGGAGAGCGCCGATGGCCGAAGGTAAAATGGCCACTGTTTGAGTCCCGCGCCAGCGGGACGAGTTGGCCATTTTAATCGGCGCGAAACGCGGTCGGTCGGTCCTGGAGTGGTGAGCGTTGCTGATCCGTCACGATTCAATGCCAGTGGGGCGAGTTGGTCATTTGAATTCCCCGAGATCGTTTTGGTCTGCACCGGAGTGGTGAGCGTTGCCGGCCTGGCACGGCAAAAGTGCCTTTTCCCATTGAAGTTCCCTGCATGGCTGTATTGATTTTTTTAGCGCCCCATTGTAATATATTTTTTATGAAAGACTACTACGAGATCCTGGGCGTAAGCAAAAGCGCCAGCGTCAACGATATAAAGAAAGCCTACCGCAAACTCGCCCGCAAGCACCACCCCGACCTGAATCCCGGCGACAAGGCCGCGGAGCAGAAGTTCAAGGAGATCAACGAGGCGCACGAAACCCTGAAGGACCCGGAAAAAAGAAAGCAATACGACCTGTACGGCTCGCTTGGTGCCCGCGGCAATCCCGGGGCCGGCAGCCGCGGCAATGGCAATTTCGAGGGTTTCGACTTCAGCACCAGCGGCAACAGCCCTTTCGGGGACATTTTTGAGACCATTTTCGGCAACATGGGCGCGCAGGGCGCGCAGCACGCGCAGGGCGCGCAGGGCGGCCACCGAAGGCGGCAGGCGGAGCGCGGCGAGGACCTGCTCTACTCCATGAACCTGAATTTCATGGATGCGGCCAACGGCCTCGAAACCACCATCCAGGTCAGCCACAAGCAGGCCTGCGCCGCCTGCAAGGGCAAAGGCATCGACGCCGCCTCCAAGCAAAGCACCTGTCCCACCTGCGGCGGTCGCGGCCGCGTTCAGAAACAGTCCGGGTTCATGAAGTTCGGCTCCATGTGCCCCAACTGCGGCGGCAGCGGCATCCTGCCCGGCGCCCCCTGCCGCGCCTGCGGCGGCGACGGGCGCGTCGATACCACCTCGCGCCTGCGGGTGCGCATCCCCGCCGGCGTGGACAACGACTCCAAGGTACGCATCGGCGGCAAGGGCAACGCCGGCCGCGACGGTGGCCCGGAGGGCGACCTGATCATCACCATCCACGTCTCGCCGCACAAGGTCTTCCGCCGCAGCGGCCACGACCTGGAGATGTCGCTGCCCGTGACCTACGCCGAAGCGGCGCTGGGAGCCAAGATCGAGATCCCCACCCTGGAGGGTTCTTCGCTGTTCAAGGTGCCACCGGGAACGGCATCGGGGCAAAAACTGCGCCTGAAGGGCAAGGGTATCGTCAATCCCAAAACCAGGGAAAACGGTGACCTCTACGTGGAGATCAAGATCGTCCCCCCGTCCACCAAGGACCTGAAGGTGCGCGAATTGCTCAAGGAGATCGAAAAGATCTCGCCGTATGACCCGCGCGAGGAGCTGGGGCGATGAAAGAAAAGACCTACTTCATCTCCGCGGTGGCCAGCAAGTACAACATCCACCCGCAGACCCTGCGCCTCTATGAGCGCGAGGGGCTGCTCATCCCCTCGCGCAGCAAGGGCAACACCCGCATGTTCAACGACGAGGACCTGAAAAAATTGGAATTCATCCTTAACTTGACTCGCGAGATGGGGGTCAACCTGGCCGGCATCGAGATTATCATGAACATGAAAGACAAGATGGAGAAGATGCAGGACGAATTCGCCCTTTTTCTCGAGGAGCTGAAAAAAGAGTTCTTTGTCGGCAAGGAGGAGATCTTCGAGCAGAAGAAGATCGCGCTGGTCAAGTTCTCATCGCCGCAAGTGGCCCTCTTCCAGGATGAAAAAGCGGAAAAGTAGCGAGTCGCTGGATTCCCTGAACCTCTACTTCCAGCGCATCAAGAAGATCAAGATCCTCACCGCCGAGGAGGAGCGCGCGCTGATCACCAGGGCCAAGGCGGGCGACGAGGAGGCCTTCACCGCCATCATTGTCGCCAACCAGCGCCTGGTGGTGCGCGAGGCCCTGAAGTATTACTTCAAGGGCGACAATTTCCTCGACCTGATCAACGAGGGCAACAAGGGGCTGATCGAGGCCCTGAAGAAGTTCGACCTGAAGCGCGAGAACCGTTTTTTCACTTACGCCCTGTGGTGGGTGCGCAGCGAAATCCGCCGCTACCTTTCCAAGAACCAGAACATCATCTCCCTGCCCGACATCTTCTACAACGACTACCTGAACTTCAAGAAAGCCTATTTTAAGCTGAGCAAGAAACTGGGGCGCCACCCCAGCGAAACGGAACTGGCCGAGGCCCTGGGCATCCCCGAGAAGAAAGTCAAGGTGATGCTGGCCGTCCCCGACGAGATCATCTCCCTGGACAAGGGCATCAACGACGACAACTCGTCAAGCCTGACCTCCTTCCTGCCCGACGACTCGGTCATCGACCCCCAGGACATCCTCATCGGCAGCTCGGTCCGCGACCTGGTGCGCGAGGACATCGAGAAGCTCACCGCCAAAGAGGCCGAGATCATCCGCCTGCGCTTCGGCTTCCAGGACGAGGACCCGCAAAAGCTGCGCGAGATCGCCAAGCAATTGAAAATGAGCCCGGAGGGTATCCGCCGCATCGAGCTCAAAGCCCTGGCCAAGCTGAAAAACCAGCTGCGCAAACAGGGAATTTATGGAGCACTCAATTGATCGAAACAAAATGCAAGAAATGCAACGACAGCGGCTGGCTGTTGGTCATGGTCGACGGCCGCGAAATCGCCCGGGCCTGCTCGTGCCGCCGCGACGGCGCCCAGGCGCTCAAAGCCGGCAACGCCAATATCCCGCTGCGCTTTCTGAAAACGGAGTTCAACAGCTACTTCCCCGACAAGGCCAACCCCAGCCAGGGCAAGGCCAAGAAAGCGGCCGAGAAGTTCGTGGCCGAATACCCGGCCGTGACCACCGGCCTGCTCTTCCAGGGATCGACCGGCGTGGGCAAGACGCGGCTGCTGTGCTGCATCGGCAACCAACTGATCCAGGAGAAAGTCATCGAAGTGGCCTACATCGACTGGAACGACCTGACCCGGGAAATGCGCTCGGGTGAAGACACGTCCAATCGTGATTTCACCACGATCGGCCAGTTGATCCAGCGCCTGGCCAAAGTCGAGCTGCTGCTGTTCGACGAACTCGGCGCCTCGCGCCCCAGTCCCTGGGTGGAGGACAACATCTATTACCTGATCAACCGCCGCTACAACGACAACCGCATCACGCTTTTTGCCAGCAACTACTTCGACAAGAAGGTCGGCGGCGAAGAGACACTGAGCGAGCGCATCGGCAACCGCATCCGCAGCCGCCTGTTCGAGATGGCCCGCAGCATCGAGATTATGGGCGCGGACTACCGGCAGAAGCACTACTAGGAGGAAGGCATGGCCCAGGACCTGGCATTCATCAACGAAAAAATCAAGGAAGAGAGCGTGGCGATCGAGCAGACCCTGGCCGAGATGGCCAAGGTCATCGTGGGGCAGAAAGAGCTGCTGGAGCGCATGATGATCGCGCTGCTGGCCTCGGGGCACCTGCTGCTCGAGGGCGTGCCCGGGCTGGCCAAGACGCTGGCCGTCAAGACGCTGGCGCGCGTCACCGACCTGAACTTCAAGCGCATCCAGTTCACCCCCGACCTGCTGCCGGCCGACCTTACCGGCACCATGGTCTTCAACCCCAAGACCGCGGAGTTCACCACGCGCAAGGGGCCGATTTTCACCAACCTGCTTCTGGCCGACGAGATCAACCGCGCGCCGGCGAAAGTGCAGAGCGCGCTGCTCGAGGCCATGCAGGAGCTGCAGGTGACCATCGGCGAGGAGAGCCACCCCATCGCCCGGCCGTTCATGGTCATGGCCACGCAGAACCCCATCGAGCAGGAGGGGACCTACCCCTTGCCCGAGGCCCAGGTCGATCGCTTCCTGCTGAAGGTCAAGATCACCTACCCGCAAAAAAGCGAGGAGAAGGAGATCGTCGAGCGCATGGCCGGCGGCAGCGACATTCCGCTCAAGCCGGTCCTGGGCCGGGCCGCGCTGGCCCGGCTGCAGAAGGCCTATCAGATGGTCTACATCGATGAGCGCATCAAGGACTACATCATCAACCTGGTCCACGCCACCCGCTTCCCCCAAGAGGCGGGCATCGCCAAGCTGAAGAACCTCATCCAGTTCGGAGCCTCGCCCCGCGCCTCCATCTACCTCACCGAGACGTCCAAGGCCCTGGCGTTCATCCGCCACCGCGGCTACGTCACCCCCGAGGACGTCAAGACCATCGGCCGCGACGTCCTGCGCCACCGCATCATCCTGAGCTACGAGGCCGAAGCCGAGGGGCTGACCAGCGACGATATCATCTCCGACGTCTTCAACAACGTCATGGTGCCCTGAAGCGGCAGGGAAGGCAGATGAAAAGAATCATCCCGCTGCTGCTGTTCATCGCGGTTTCCCGGCTGCTGCCAGCCGCGGATTTCGCCGCTGTTCCCTATTTCATGGAGCGGGCAGCGGCCATGTTCGCGGAAAGCGTGCAGCTGCGCCGCCAGCTGCACCAGATCCCCGAGCTCTGCTTCCAGGAGATCAAAACTTCCGCCTTCGTTGCCGCCTACCTGAAAAAACTGGGGCTCGAAGTGAGCACGGGCCTCGCTGGAACGGGCATCAAGGCGGTCCTGCGCGGCGGTCGCCCCGGCCCCGTGGTCGGGCTGCGCGCCGACATGGACGCCCTGCCCATCGAAGAGGCGACCGGGCTGCCTTGCGCCTCGCAGCACCCGGGGCGGATGCATGCCTGCGGCCACGACGCCCACATGACCCACGTACTGGCCGCCGCCAAGCTGCTGGCCGCGGTGCGCGAGCGCCTGGCCGGCACCGTCGTCTTCATCTTCCAACCCTGCGAGGAGGGGGCGCCCAAGAAGGAAAAAGGGGGCGCCGAGCGGCTGATCGCGGCGGGCATCCTGGAGAATCCCCGCCTTGACGCCCTGTTCGGGCTGCACGTCCTGCCCGACCTGCCCGCCGGGAAGGTCGCCCTGCGCCCGGGGGCGATCATGGCCAACGTCGCCTGGATCTACATCCGCATCCAGGGCAAGGCGGCGCACGGGGCCTTCCCGCACCAGGGCATCGACGCCATCGTCGCCGCCGCTACGGCCGTCCTCCAGTTCCAGACCCTGGTCAGTCGCAGCAAGGACCCGGGCGAGAAAGCCGTGTTGACCATCGGCAAGATCAACGGCGGCGTGCGCAGCAATGTCATCGCCGAGTCGGTCGACATGGAGGGGACGGTGCGCACGTTCTCCGACGAGCTGGAAATGCAGATCCGCGTCGGCATGGAGAACATTCTCCGCGGACTGGAAGCGGCCTATGGCGTCAAGACCAGCCTCGACTTCGAGAAGGTCAATCCGGCCGTCATGAACGATGCCGGCCTGCATGACCTGGTGCTGCCGGTATTCCGCCAGGCGCTGGGCGAGGCCAACGTGCTCGCGGCCGAGCCGCTGACCATCGGCGAGGATTTTTCGCTCTACTCGCGGCGCCTGCCTTCGCTGTTCTTCTTCCTGGGCAGCGGCATGGGCAGCGCCCTGCACGCGCCCGGCTTCACCGTCGACGAGGAGATACTCAAGATCGCCCCGGCCCTGCTGGCCGCGGCGGCGTATGCCTATCTCGAAAAGAACGGTGGCCGATGATCCGCAGCAAGATCCGCAAGGTTAACCCCGGCCGTTCCAACAAGCTGATCTATGCCGTCGTCGCCGGCCTGCTGGTCATCCTGCTGGTTTTCTTTACCCTGGCCATCCTCGGCGGCAGGGGCGGCCGCGGCGGCTCCATGGCCAAAACCCTGGACTACCTGAAGAACACCGAGGGACTGATCGCGGTCAAGGCCATGGATGCCGAAAAAAGGGCGCTGATCGTTTTCAACAGCGATTCCAAGAACGCCGGCAACTTCGAGAAAGTGGCCCATTACGCCGCCCTGCGGCTCGCCCGCGACTGGCCCGACTGCGAGGTGCTGCTGGCACGAAACCTGGCCGCTCAGGTCGTCTTCCGCGTCCGTGTGCGCACCGGCGAGATCGTCTCCGAGGGTGCGCCTGCGGCCGAGCGGCCGTGACTCGTACCTAGCCCTTGACGACCAGCAGCGGCCGCAGCCGGGCTACCTTCTCGGAAATGCCGCTGGTCACCGTGACCCGGACCACGTCGTCAATGTCTTTGTAGGCCTCGGGTATTTCTTCCTTCAATCCCTGGCTTGACAGGCTGCACACCAGGATGCCGCTCTTTTCCAGGCGCTGGCGCACGTCGATTTCCCCTGCGAACTTGACGGCCTGGTGGCGGCTGAGGCGGCGGCCGGCGCCGTGGGCCGATGAGGCGAACGTGAGCCGCGCCCCGGCCGCCGTGCCGCGCAGCACGTAAGAGCTGCTGCCCATGCTGCCCGGGATGAGCACCGGCTGGCCAACGGCGCGGTACGCCGCCGGGATGTCGGGATGCCCCGGCGGCAGGGCCCGCGTGGCCCCCTTGCGGTGGACCAGGAGGTCGGTCGACTTGCCGGCCACTTCGTGGCTTTCGATTTTGGCGATATTGTGCGCCTGGTCGTAAACCAGCCGCAAACCGAGCGTTTCTCTGCCCGCCCCCAGCGCTTCTTCCAGGATGGCCAGGACATCCTCCTGGAGCAGCTGGCGGTTGGCCCAGGCGAAGTTGCTGGCCGCGTTGAGCGCCTGCAAATAGTTGCGCCCCTCGGCCGAGCCGACGGCGGCATGGACCAGCTGCGGGTCGCGCAGCTTCAGCCGCGCCAGGTTGCGCTTGCGGAACGTCTCGATATAATCGGACGCGACCTGGTGGCCGAAGCCGCGCGAGCCGGTATGGATCATGACAACGATGCAACCGGCCTCCAGCCCGAACAGGCGGGCGGCGGCAGGGTCGAAAATCCCATCCACCGCCTGCACCTCGATGAAGTGGTTGCCCGAGCCCAGCGTGCCCAACTGCGAGGAGCCGCGCTCGCACGCTTTGGGACCGATGACCCCCGGCTGGTCAAAGGGCAGGCAGCCGCCCGACTCGGTGAACTCCAGGTCTGCGGCCGTACCGGCATAGTTGCCCACGATCTCGCGGGCGCCGCCGCTGAGGACGCGCTGGAACTCCTTTTTGTTCAGCTTGGTAGTGGCGCGCGGCGTCAGCCCGGTGGGGATGCGCTGCAGGATGGCGTGGCCCACGCGCTCGCGGACGGGAGCGAACTCCGTGGCCGGGATGGAGCTGGCCAGCAGGCGCACGCCACAGTTGATGTCGTAACCGACGCCGCCGGGCAGCACGATGCCGTCAGCGGCGGCAAAGGCCGCCACGCCGCCGATGCAGAAACCGTAGCCGTGGTGGATGTCGGGCATGGCCAGAGCGGGACCGACCAGCCCCGGCAGGCAGGCCACATTGATAACCTGCTCGATGGAAGCGTCGTCGAGCGCCCCCTGCAGGATCGCGCTCCGAGGCAAAGACCTCGGCATCCGCGGCCATGCCGCGCTCGGCGCCCTTGTCCAGGCGCCAGCGGCCCGGGGCAATCTCCTCAAAACGGCGCGGCCCGGGATTCATACGTCAAAGACGATGGCGGCGCGCAGCCAGCCGTTTTTTTCGCTTACGCGCAGGTTATGGTAGGTGGTGGACTTGACCTCGACTCTTGGCGCGGCGCGCCGCGGAGCGAACCGCAGCCGCGCTTCCAGCCGCCGTTCGTCGGCGCGGCGAACATCGATCGCGCTTACGATTTTGCCTTCGCGGTAAGCCAGTTCCAGCACCGCGGCCAGGAAATTAACCAGGACGTTCTCCGGCCCGTCGCCTTTGAAACGGAAAACGACGGCAGCGTTCTCCCCGGCCCGCGGTCGGGGATTCCTGCCGAAAAGGATAAGGTTCAGAGCGCGCAGGGCATTGCCGTAGAGCTCGCGGAAATCGCGCCCCCGGAAGCGGATCCCCAAATCGGCCGTGGTGGAGAAGGTCTCATAGTTTCTCATCAAGGACCAGGCCGCGCAGGAGCCGGCGGGTGAAATCGCGCGTGTCCTCGCGCTGCAGGGCCACATGGATCAGCGTCTCGATATAGCCCAGGGTGGTGCCGGCGTCAAATCGCCTGCCCTCGAAGAAATAGCCCAGCACCTGGCGCTTTTTCATCAGCTCGACGACGGCGTCGGTGAGCTGGATCTCGGCGCCGGCCCCCTTCCTGCCGCGCTTCAGCAGCGGAAAGATGTCGGGGGTCATGATATAGCGGCCGATGACGGCATAGTTGGAGGGCGCTGTTCCCAACACCGGCTTTTCCACCAGCTGTTCGATGCGGAAGACCCGCTCCTCCAGGAAAGGCCCGGCAGCGATGCCGTAGCGCGGCGTATCCTCCGGCGGCACCTTCATGAAGGCGATCACCGGGGACTGGTATTTTTCGTACACCGCGATCATCTGAGCCATGGCCGGCTGCTCGGAAAGGATCAGGTCGTCGGGCAGCGAGATGGCGAACGCTGCGTTGCCAACGGCCTGTTCGGCCAATGCGATGGCGTGGCCGAAGCCCAGGGCCTGCTCCTGGCGGATGTAGGAAAAATTCTTGTGATAGAAGTCCTGCAGCCCGTCCAGCAGCTGGGTCTTGCTATGGCGCTCCAGGAACGCATCCAGCTCGAGGTTGGGAACGAAATGACGCTCCAGCGCCTCTTTCCCCGGAGCGGTGATAAAAACGAAATCGGCCAGGCCACTGGCGATGGCCTCCTCGACGGCATACTGGATCAGGGGCTTGTCAATGACCGGCAGGATCTCCTTGGGGACTTCCTTGGTGGCGGGCAGGAAACGCGTGCCCACCCCGGCTACGGGGAATACGATTTTCATGGCCATGCCTCCATTTTACCCGCTTTTTAGCCTGCGTTCAACCGCGGGCAGCCTGCAACCCCTACGGGGCGATTTTTCTTGACAGTTGGGGCGAAATAGGGTATATAAGACTCTCACCGGTCATTATTTTCAAAAAAAGGAGTGTGATCGCAAAGTGGCATATGTAGAGCTTTCTCAGGGCGAATCGTTCGAGAGCGCCCTGCGCCGGTTCAAGAGAAAAGTGCAGATGGAAGCCATTATCAAGGAAATCAAAAAGCACAGCGTCTACTTGAAACCCGGCGAGCGTAAGCGCCTCAAGGCCGCCCAGGCCAAAAAGCGCATGCGCAAGCGGATGCGGAGAGACATTTCCGAGCTGTAGAGACCTTGGCAAGCGGGGCGTAGCGCAGCCTGGTCAGCGCGCCTGCCTTGGGAGCAGGAGGTCGGTAGTTCAAATCTACTCGCCCCGATTTTCAGGCAGGCACCCGTAGCTCAAAGGATAGAGCAGCTGACTTCTAATCAGCAGGCTGAAGGTTCGAGTCCTTCCGGGTGCAGGATGGAAACCTAATAAAACCGATCGTCAGCGGCTGCCGCTCCAGGTACCGTTCAGCGTTGCCAGAGGATAATTCGAAAAATACCCGATCAGGGTGCCGGCCATGTGCGTGTCATCGCTCAGCGTGCCGGAGAACAGATAAACCAGGTTCCCTGAAAACTCGTTGTAATAGATCTGGATGGTGAATTTCAGCGTTGGCTGGGTAAGGGTGTAACTGCCCAGGATGGTCCCCTTTTGATTGTAGACGCTGCCGGACGAATCATCCCCCTCAAATTTGAGGAACAGGTCCGACGGGTCGTTGCCGGCGAACGTGACGCGCACGGTCCAGTTTCCCTCGATGATGGAGCCGCTTTTTTTCTTGCACCCGGGCATGGCGATCAGCAGGAGCAGAAGCACCGGGATCGCGATCTTCATGACGTGCCGGCCTGGTTTCATGGTTACCTTCCTCGATCGGCTCATTTTCGTGCCTGAGCCATGGTTGATCATACCGCAGCGGAAAAATAAGTCAACCCGCCGCGGCAACGACGCATTGCAATCGGGCGGGGAATGTGTTATTTGTGGAGACAATAATCCAGGAGGAGAATCATGAAAACAAGAAAATTCAACTTGCGCGGGCGGAGCGTGTTACTGGGAGTAGCCCTGTGTGCCGTGCTGGCCGTCTTCATCGCCAGCAAGGCCGCCGATGCCCAGGTGGTTTCGGCGAACTCCCAGCAGGCACGAGTCCTGCAGCGGGCGGTGAACCTGTCCGACGTCTATGACAAGACCATCAACCTGGAGGCAAAGATCGACCTCCTGAATGAGCGGCTCATCCGCGTCGAACAGAAGATCGACGCCATGAACAAGGACATGGAAGTCGTCCTGCGCGTCCTGAAACGGATCGACCCGCAAAATCAGCGCTAAGCGGATTTCCGCGGCGCGGCGTTTTTCAGTTCCGCGGCTCCTTGCCCATATAAACCTGGAAGGCCTCCTCGACCGTCTTGCCATAGATGGTGATGGCCGTGATGGCATTGGTCAGGCGTACGGCTTCGTCCAGCGGTTTCTGGTGGATGTTGCGGCCGGTGGCGTTGCCCATGGCGCCGGAGATGAAAATCTGGTCGTGCAACTGCTGCAGGAACACCCTGGGTTCCATGCTGGAGCCGCCGGCACAAACCACCTTGGTCCGCCCCGCCGCCTTGATCGCCTGTTTGAAGATCTCGGCTGACTTCTGCCCCTCTTTTTTCGGATAGTTCACCTTGACGAAATCGCTGCCCAGGGTGGCGGCGACTCCGGTGGCGCCGGCGATCAGTTCGGGCGCCTTCTCGTCCTTGATTGCCTTGCCGCGGGGATAGATCCACAACACGGTGAGGAGCCCGTGATGGTGGGCCCAATGCACCGCCTGCGCCGCCTCGCGGATCATGGCATTCTCGTACTCGCTGCCCAGGTAGACGGTATAGCCGACTCCCAGGATGTTCAGCCCGGTGTTCTTCTTGAACTCCACCACCTGGCGCACGTCGATCATCTGCGTCGAGACCGGGTCCTGTTGGGCCGTCTTCACCAGGTTGGTCTTGGAGTTGAGCTTGACCAGGTAGGGTATGTCGGGGTAGTCGTTGCCGTAAAGTGAGACCAACCCGAGCTGGGTGGCAAAAACGCCGATCTCGGCCTCACTGGCGATCTTGAACAAATGCTCGGGATCGGCGTCATCCGCGGCGATGCCCTCGCCGTAAAAGTCGTCGTTCAGGTGCTCGATCTTCTGGTCGCCGGCGAAGAGCATCAGCCGCCCAGACCCCAGGGTTATTTCGTCATAGTTGTCCAGGTATTCATTGAGCGTCCCGTTCGGAACATCGGCCGGGATATAGGTTTTTTCTTCCATGAGAACCTCCTTTTTGGATGATGCGTCAATGATATAGAATAAAATATTTTATTTCAACCGTCGCGAAGGGGGCTGAGGCAAAAAAAAACCCGCCCTCCGGGAGGGCGGGTCTCTGTTGACTAATGAAAAAAAATGGTGCGGCTCAGCTCCTTAATAAGTGGCGTAGCAGGCGCCGTAGCCGACAAGGTTGCAGCCGTACTTGATCCACATGTAGCCAGCCTCGCCCCAGCCCGTGCCCCAGGAGTTCTTCAGTCTCCAGGCGCCCTTGGCATCGTCCCAGCCGCAAAGGATGATGGCGTGGTTGCAGCTTCTGACCTTGCTCTTGCAGGAGGTCATGACGCCGCCGGTGTAGGCCTGGAAATACTTCTCAACATAAATCGCGGCGGAAACCGAACCATGCAAATAGATGGCGTTCTTGATGGCGTCGACCGTGGGCACCGAGTTGCTGGCCCCGACATAGGCCCAGGAGGCGGCCGGGTACCAGGTGGGCGAAGCGCAATAAGCGCAAGCCGAATCAAGGGCGGTATAAGGGAAGCAGGTTTCGGGCATGGCGCCGGGGTAATAAGGATTGCCGGCATCGATCATGTCGAAAGCGAAGAAGCCGCCGCTGCAGCCCCAGTCCCAGGGATTGCAAGACACCAGGTGCTGCTCGGAAAGATCATATTCCGGGCCGCCGTTCCACATAATGGCCGCTTCCAGGCCGGCGATGGTGGAGAATGCCCAGCAGGAACCGCAGCTGGCCTGGTTTTTGATGGAAGACGCCACGCCCATGAAAGCCGTGGGCAGCGTTGCGGCGACTACGCCCTGATCTCCGGGTTCATAGGCGCTGGAATTGAGCGGCTTCAACTCGGGCTTGAAATTGCACAACTGCTCGATGCTGTACTGCATGGCCGGGTTGGCTCCGATCTGGAAATCCCAGCCGTTGGCCTTCATCTCGGCGCGCATCTCGGCCAGATCCCGGTCCAGGGCGGCCCTTTTGGCGATGGGGTCATCGGCCAGGCGCGTTTCAGTGTCCGTGCTCATCAGCGCCGGAACAAACAGGAACGCGGCGCACACCACCATCAGGCAAACTCCGAAAACCCATTTCTTCATCCCTTTCATTTGATTCTTTCTCCTTGTTTTATGGAATAATTTCTCCAAAAACCACGGGTACATAAACACTTTGCCTTCTTTCATCGTCCCAATGATAGATATTCAAATAATTGAACGCAATCAGTCAAAATGCTTAAATTCGGTTGTATATTTTTTTTATTTTTCATACAACTAAAGTTGTATTCCCCTGCGGGCAAGACTATAATTCCCCTGATGGCTTTGAAAACCAAGCTGGCTTTGTTCATCGCGGGATCGGGGCTGGTCCTTTCCCTGTCCTACATCTGGCTGAACCACCTGACCATTTCCCACTCGGTGAATGAGCAAAAACACATCCTGGCTACGAAAGTAGCCACGCGCGCCTTTGAAATGGTGGCCAACGAAAAAAAACGCATCGGCACCATCTGCTTCGATTGGGCCGCCTGGGACGCCATGTACGACTATGCCGACAAGCCGACGCGGGAGTTCGAGTCCCAGTCCATGCCGGCGGCAGTCATTCCCGAATACGACATGAACATCATCATCGTCTTGAACCGCATGAAGAAGACGATCTACCACGAGGGCTACGACCGCCAGCGGCGGCGCCCCGTGCGTTTCGATCCCGGCCACCCCAAGAACGTTTCCCTCTGGAGAAAACTGGCCATCGACTTCGACCGTACGTCGCTGCAGAGTTTTTTCAGCGACTCGGAGCACGGCCCGGTGATCCTGGTCTCGTCGCCGATCCTGCACAGCGACAGCCGCGGGCCGATCAACGGCCGGGTGATCATGGGCCGCCTGGTCAACGAGGGTTTCAACGAGAGCATCAGCGCCGCCATCCAGGAGAGCACCACGCTGCTCGACCCCCTGCTGCTGCCGGGCTACCTGGATGCCGGGCAGCAGAAGCGACTGCGCCGCGATGGCCTGCTGCTGACGGAGAGCAAAAAACTGTTCCGCGTCTTTTGCACGTACAACAACCCCGCCGGCCAGCCGGTCTTCGTTATCCGTGTCGACGCCGACCGGACCCTTTTCCGCCTGCAGGAGAAAGCGTCGCGCAATTTCCTCGTCTCGCTATGGCTGAGCACCCTGCTGCTCGGACTGCTGCTCTTCGGCTTTATCGACCGCATGCTGCTGAAGAGGCTGAAGGACATCTCACACAAAACCAGCGCCATCACGACTTTCGAAGACCTTTCCATCCGCATCCCCGAGGAAAGGCACGACGAGATCGCCCAGCTCAGCCAGAACATCAACAAAATGCTGCAGCGCCTGGAAAACGAGAACATCCGCCAGCGGGAGATGGAGGACCGCCTGGTCATGAACGAAAAGCTGGTCGCCACGGGCAGGCTGGCGGCCAACATCGCCCACGAGATCAACAACCCGCTTTTCGCCATTGCCAACTCCATCGCCGTCATCAAGAACCGGCTGAAAAACACCGGCGGCGACGTGGGCGAGGTCCTGCCCCTGGCTGAAAAAGAGATCGCCCGCGTGCGCAAAATCACAAAAAAACTGCTGGACCACGGCAAGGTGAACCTGGAAACCTTCCAGGAGAGCGACCTGGGCGCGATCCTGCTCACCGCCTGCGATGTATTGAAGCTCAGCAAGCAGATCGGCCGCACCGCCATCGCCCGCCACTTCAGGGAGAAGGAGCTGCCGATCCTGTGCAACCCGGACAGCCTGCAACAGGTCTTCATGAACCTGATCGTCAACGCCAGCGAGGCCATGTCCGGCGGCGGCGAGGTGGTCATTGACGTGGAACGCAAAGGTGACGGCTACGCCATCCACTTCCGCGACCAGGGTCCCGGATTCCCCGCTGCCATCAAAAAAAAGATATTCGAACCCTTCAACTCATCCAAGGACGCCAAGGGGGCAGGGTTGGGGCTGTACATTTCCTACCACATCATCAAGAGGCACGGCGGCGCCATGACCCTGGACGAGACGGGCCTGTCCCCTCATGGCGGGACGGCCTTCATGGCCGGGGCGCACCTGGTCGTGACGCTGCCGCGGCGGGGGGAAGATGACCATGCATGAAAAACCGGGATTGCTGATCGTTGACGACGATCCCGAAGTGCTGAAAAGCTTGCATCTCTGGTTGAAGAACGAAGGCTTCCGGGTATTCACCGCCAACGACAAGCTCCAGGCCCTGGACCTGATCCAGAAAAAGGAGATCGCCGTTTGCCTGGTCGACCTGCACCTGAAAAACGAGGACGGCCTGCGCCTGGCGGCCGAGATGAAGGCCCTGGACGAGTTCCTGAAAATCATCGTCATCACCGGTTACCCGAGCTACGAGAGCGCCATCGACGCCATGAGGACCGGCATCTTCGACTACATTTCCAAATCGACCGAGAACGACGCCATCCTGCGCAAGCTTCACGCCGCCCTGGAAGAGAGGCAGGGCGAAATGGCCGGCAAGGGGGACGGCGGCCAGGCCCGCTTCAACGTCGTCCTGCTCGGCCATCACCAGCTGGTCAGGGAAGGGCTGGAAAATTTCTTCAAGGAAAACCCCGAATTTCGCCTGCTCCACGTCTACCATTCCTTCGAATACGTCAAAAAGAACGATTTCAACCTCGAGGCAGCCCTGGTGCTGATATGCTCATCCTGCAACCAGGACTACCTGAACGATACGGCGAGCTTTTTTTCCCGCCTCAAGCTCGTCTTCCCCAACGCCAAGCCGGTGATCATCAACTGCACCTGTGACGACAGGCAGAAAATGGAATTCCTGCGCCGCGGCGTCAAGGGCTTCCTGCCCGCCAACATCGGCAAGTCCTCCCTCAAGAAAGCGTTGGGCTGCATCCTTACCGGCCAGGTATGGGTCAGTCGCGAGCTGTCCCACCAGCTGCTCAACGAGCTGCTGCAGGACACCAACCCCAAGCTCATCTACAAAAAACCGGTCGACACCTTCAGCTTGACCGACCGCGAGGTCGAAATCCTGAAAGCCCTGGCCTCGGGACTATCCAACCTGGCCATCAGCGAGAAGCTATTCTTAAGCGAGAAGACCGTCAAGACGCATACGCATAACATTTTCAGAAAAATGATGGTCAAGACACGCACGCAGGCGGTGATGAAAGGGATGGAATTTCACATCATCTGACCTCCGGGGAGGCCAGTTGCTCATTCTTTCTTGAATATCTTCAGCCACTGCTCGACTTCGTTCTGCGAGACGCGGTTGTTCACCCGCTTCAGGGTCTCCTCTTTCCGCCCTTGAGAGACGAACGCTTTTTTCAACGTGTAATAGAACTCAATGGAGTTGACGGTGCGCACGCCCTTTTCCTTGGCGAAAGTCTTCAGCTCGCGGTCGGTGGTCACCAGCACGGTTTCCTTGACATGCTGGTAGTTCTCCAGTATGCGCTTGATCTCGTCATCGGCCGTGAGGCCGTAGCGCGGATAGATTACGATCAGCTTGGAGTTGATGGGGTTGTGCAGCTCGCTCCCCTGCGGCTCGCCGTCAAAGACGAGCGTGACCTTGGTGTTCTTGCTTTCCTGGAACTTGCGGACCAGCGAAATCATCTTGCCGCGCGCCTCCGGGTCGGAGAGCGAGAAATCGGGGGCGCAGCCGATCAGGTTGTTGCCGTCGATGATGTAGGGCATCAGATCTCGACCATCCCCCCGGGCTGCAGGATGAGCACGTCGCTTGTTGAACCGACCCGCTCCCTGAATTCCTCGGGCGAAGACTGGATATGCGGGAACGTGCCGTAATGGATGGGGACGGCGCGCGGCACGCGCAACAGCTCAACGGCCTTGGCCGCCAGGCGCGGTGTCATGTTGTAGCGCCCGTCGATGGGCAGGAAGGCGATGTCGGGGCGGTACATCTCGCCGATCAGCTGCATCTCCAGGGTCAGCCCCGTGTCGCCGGCATGGTAAACGGTGCTGCCGTCCATGGTGATGACGATCCCGGCCGCCGTCCCGCCCAGCCCGGCGCTGTGAAAGGCCGGGACCAGCGAAATGTCAACGCCGGCCACGCAGAGGGTGCCGCCGATGCCCATGCCCTCGGCTTTGAGCTTGCGCTCCTGGGCGGCGACCGCGATCTCGTGCAGGGCTACCAGTGTAGCCCCGGTCTGCTGGCAGATGACGAAGCTGTCGCCCAGGTGGTCGCCATGGTCATGGCTGACGACGACGATGTCGGCGCGGTCGATGTCCTGGACCCGCAGCGACGCCCGGGGATTGCCGGTCAGGAAGGGATCGACATAGATCGTTCGGCTGCCGGCGATCTTCAGGGCCGAATGCCCGAGCCAGGTGATCTGCATGTTCCCTCCTCAGCCTGGGGGCCAGGCCATGATGCGCCCGCCCAGCACGTGCAGGTGCAAATGCGGGACCGACTGCCCGGCATCGGCGCCCGTATTGACCACGACGCGATACTGACTCAGCCCGACCAGGGCCGCCGCATTGCGGGCGGCCGCCAGCAGGCGGCCGAGAATCCGCTCGTCCTGGGTCTCGTTCAGCGAGGCCACGTGGCGACGCGGCACCACCAGCAGATGGACCGGGGCCTGGGGCTGGATGTCGCGGAAGGCGACAACCTCCTCGTCCTCGTATACGAAAGATGTCGAGGCGCCGCCGGCGATCTGGCAAAAGATGCAGGATTCCATGGCGTTACTCCCGGATGATTGTAATCGCTGCGCCCAATTTTTGCAATTTTTCGGGCATATCCTCGTAGCCGCGAAACAGCTGGTAGGAATTCTCGATCGTGGTCTCGCCCGCCGCCGCCAGGCCGCCGAGGACCAGGGCCGCCGAAGCGCGCAGGTCGGTCGTCTTGATCACGGCGCCATGCAGACGCGCGCGGCCGCGGATGTGCGCCTCGTCTCCGCGTACTTCGATATCCGCCCCCAAGCGGTTAAGCTCGCCCACGTGGCGGAAGCGGTCGTTGAAGATCGTCTCGCTGACCCGGGAGACGCCTGCGGCCTGGGTGAGCAGCGTAGTCAGCTGGGCCTGCAGGTCGGTGGGAAAGCCGGGATAGGGCTCCGTGACGACTACGGCCGGCTTGAGCTCCGCCCCGCCCCGGGCATGGAACTCGTGCTCGCCAACGGTGACGTCCGCGCCCATGCCGGCCAGGATGTCCAGCAGGCTGCCCAGGTGGCCCGGCACCACCCCTTCGACAAGGATGTCATTGCCGGCAAAGCAGCCGGCGATCAGGTAGGTGCCGGCTTCAATGCGGTCCGGGATAATGGCGTGGTCGGCGCCGTTGAGCGCGGTGCGGCCGCGGATAACGAAGGTTCCCGCCTCGGGGTTGGCGATATCGGCGCCCATCTGGCGCAGCAGGGCGACCAGGTCGTCCACCTCGGGCTCCAGGGCGCAATTGCGCAGCACCGTCGTGCCGTCGGCCAGGGCGGCGGCCATGAGCAGGTTCTCTGTCCCGGTGACCGTCTTGCCCGGAAAGTCATATTCGATGCCGCGCAGGCGGCGGCAACGCGCGGTCAGGTACTCGCCCGCGGAGTGGATTTCCGCACCCATGAGCTCCAGCCCCTGGAGGTGAAAATCGATCTTGCGCTCGCCGATGGGGCAGCCGCCGGGCATGGCGACCCGGGCCTCGCCGCAGCGGGCCAACAGCGGCCCGAGCAGCAGGATCGACGCCCGCGTGGTCTGGGTGGTCTGGTGTGATACGAGCGGCGAGCGCAGAACTGGCATGGCGACGCGGATGGCATGGCCGTCCAGCTCGCCTTCGGCGCCGATTTCGCGCAGAGCGGCGAACATCACCTTGATGTCTTCCACCAGCGGCACATTGCGGAAGGTGAAGGCCCCGGGGGCCAGGCACACGGCGGCCAGCTCCGGCAGGGCGGCGTTTTTGGCGCCGGAGACGGTGACCCGTCCCGTTAGCGGCCGGCCTCCCTGGATCGAGATGATGATGTTTTTCATGTTTTGAAAATTGGCCCGCCAACGGGCACTATGGCTCGATAAGGGCATCACTATACAATTTTCACATTTCAAAGTCAAGAAATCCGCTGCCCGGAAGCTTGCCATCATGGCGCGCTTCTTTTACAATGGCGGCAATGAAGATCCTTTTTCACGGATTCTCGGCTTTCGGGGTTCGCGCCAGGGCGCTGGCCGTCCTGACGCTGCTGCTGCCTCTCGCCGGCTGCTTCAGCTTTCGGGTCATCGTGCCGCCCGTACCCGAGGACATGGTCGGCTCCCTGGCCATCATCCATTCGGAGCCGGCAGCCATGGACATGGAAAAGCCGGTCAGCGACGAGCCGATCGCAGCCAGCGATGCCGTTGTCATCGCGCTGATCAAGGTCCTGCAGGTGAGCCGGCCCCTGACGCTGCAATGGCACTGGTACTCCCCGGACAACCGCCTGGTGCGCAGCTCCAAGACGGTGCAGATCAACGCCAAGGCCAGGTACCTGGCCTATTTCGCCGCCTGGGACAGGCTGCCCCGGGAGTTGTTTTCCGAAACTAAAGGAGCTTGGACGGTGGTGATCACCGTCGACGGCGGCTTTCTGGCCAGGAAGGAATTCTCCGTCAATTAACCGGATCCCGGGAGAGAACGACGTGGCGCGTCTCGCGCCCCGACGCGGAAAACGTCAGTTTCATTGCCGCCGCCTTCGCCCTGGCGGCCGCGTCGGTCTCCCAGCGCCCCAGCAGCTCCACGGTCTTCACCGTACCGTCGGCGGCGATCGTCAGGGCCAGCTCCGACCCGGCCGGGAGCCAATCCCAGCCGGCGGCAGACCAAGGGTCGAGCAGGTCTTCCATCTCCACGTCGCCCGCGAAACTGACCGGCGGGGCGGCATTCCATCCGCAGCAGCCGCGGCGCGGCGGCTCGGCCCGTCGCGGCCAGAAAGAGTTGCAGGGCGTCGACGGCCATGACACTGCCGGAGAACCGCTGGAGCTGCGCCTCCGCTTTTCGCGGCAAGGAGCCCTTGTCCCGGACCGGGGCGGGCGCGGCCAGTTTGGTTGCTGCGAAATTATCCTTTTCCGGAGGCGTCTCGACACCACCGATAACGCCCCCTTCCCCCTCGCGGAGCGGCATCGTGTCCATCTCCTCCGCCACCCGCAGCCGCTCTTGTTTCAAGGCCGCGTCCTGTGGAGCAGCGGACTTGACGGGCGACGCCGCAGAATCCATTCGGGCGGAGGGCTCCCCGGAAGGGAGCTTCGTTTTCGTTTTCAGTCCGGGGAGCGCTTCCGCCGGGGCTTGCGCGCGGGCCGCGTCCGCAGCACCGCTGGCCGACACGGCAGGCTCGGCCGGCACCGGCGCGTGTTTCTGTTCCGGCGCCATGGTCGGCTCCGCGATCCGCTTTTGCACAATTTCAGAAATGCCCACCCGTTCGCGGCCGATGAAAAGGTACCCAACCGCCAGCGCCACCAGGAAAACGGCGGCGACACCGAAAGCCAGGCGCAGGGGCATGACATTTCTGTTGGGGACGGCATCCATTTGCCGGCGATTTCCCCCCGCATCGTCAAGGGCGCGTTGGAGGAATTCCTGCGGGATCTCTGTCCGGCAGCTGCGAATCTCGCCGATCTCGACCAGCGCCAGGCGGCACTCGCGACAGCGGCAGAGGTGTGACTCGGCCTCCTGTCGCGCCCGGCCCGGCAGCGTCCCGTCCACATAGGCCGCCAGGACCTCAGCGGCGACATGCTCATTCATCGGCTTCTCCTTCCAGGGCGCCGGTGATATCGACCCGGCTGAGCCGCTGCGCGCTTTCCATCTCGGCGCGTATCTTTTTCAAGGTGCGGTTGAGGAACTTGTAGGCAGCGGGGAGCCGGAGCAACCGGCCCGCCTCGTTGATCTTCATGCCCTGGAGATAGACCAGTTGCACGGCCAGGCGCTCGCGGTCGTCCAGCTTCTCCATGGCGCAGCGCAGGCCTTCCTGCAACACCCGGCGCTGTTCCTGCTTCTCGTTTCCCGCCATCACGGTTTCCGGTGTCCTGGCGTCGGCCAGCAGTTTCGCGTACCCGGTCTCGTCGTCGATGGAGACGACGCGTATTTTCTTCAGTTCGAAGTCGCGGCCGTAGCGCGCGCGCAGGAAATCGATGGCCAGGCGCCGCGCCACCACGGTCAGCCAGGTGGAGAGTTTGGCCTGGAAAGCGAAGCGCCGCAGCCGCTCGAAGCGATCCTGGCGCAATTTTTCCAGCACGTGCAGGTAGACGGCCATTTTTTCATCGTAGTCGTCGGTATACTTGACGATGGCGCCGTAGATGAAGTTCGAATACTGCAGGATGAACTTCTGCCAGGCAACGGTGTCGCCTGCCAGTATGGCGCGCACCAGGCGTTCATCGCTGTCCAGGAACATCTTCATGATCCCGATTATACCCAATAATGCCTGCCTAGTGTCAAATTCGCAGTTTTTTGCCCGACTCACGTTGCCGGGAATGAAGGGCTGAATTAAGAGTATGGGCTCCATGATGCGTTCCTTTCCGCTCCATCCGTTTAGACGGCAATGGAAGAGAGTTTGCCTTTGTTTTCAAAAACGACAGCAAACCTTGCGCACCCCCCGAATTCCATTTTCAAGCTATATTCAATCAGAGCAATTCTTGTTATCATTTGAACTTGGAAATAAAAGGGAATAATGCAAAAATGGAGAGAAATAAGGGGAAATGAAAAAAAGAATCGGTCACGTTATTGTCATGACCGCATTGATGCTGACAATTCTCTGTTGCAGCCAAGAGAAATCCAATTCTACAGAAAACAAACAAAATGAAACAAAACGAATCCCCAGGAGTGTGAAAGCAAGAAAATCTGTGCTGGATGTCTTGATCAACAAAGATCTTGGAAAACACAACGACCCAAGTGACCCCTGGCGCAAAGTCTTGATCAGCATTCGCTTCAAAAAACTCAGTGTTCAAAAAGAGTCATTGCTTGGCATCCTCACGCATAACGATGTCTCGCTGCAAATAAAAGCAGCCGAATTACTGTCCCTTGGCGGTTTTCATGCCGGCATGACGACGTTAAGCCAAGTAGCGATGGAAAACGAAAGTCCCTTTCAAAAAGAGGCCCGGAGCAAAATTGGAGAGCATGTTCGCTCGCCTGGAAAATAGCCCGAATAAATATCGCTTCAATGAAACGGAGCGTGGTATTCTTCTTAAAACCTTAATTCAATTCAAGACACCCGTGAGCGAAAAATTACTGCAACGCATACTGATGAAGGACTATCATGCGATCGCGAAAACACTCTCTGAAATCATTGAAAACAATCCAGATCCGGCATGGATTGACTTCTTTATCGGGAAATTGTCTGAAGCCGAAACCGATTCTGAATTGAAATACAAGCTGACGCTTATCTTGATGAATTCCGGATCAATCAAAATTGAAAATGCATTTATCGACCTCCTTCACGACCGGGCACCCTGGATCGCTGAAATGGCGGCAAAAGGACTTGGGAGAATCCGCTCAAGCAAAGCCGTTGAAAAACTCTGCGAATGTTTAAATGACGATGAATTCTGGTTGCGGACCGCAGCGGCCTGGGCACTTGGAGAAATCCGGGATTCTGCTGCGGCAGATCCATTGTCATCTGCGTTACATGACGAGGTATGGATGGTGCGTGTTGAGGCAGCCAGGGCTTTAGGGAAAATGTCTGCCACATCTAAAGAATCAGCCCTTCTAAAGTGTCTTTCAGATACCGACCCTGTTGTTCGCTTCGAAGCGGCCAAAGCGCTCGAAATATTAGGTTGGCTACCGCAAGCAAATTCTGAAAGGACGCTACACGCAATTGCTAAAAGAAATTGGCGGAATTTAAAGAAAATTGGCGTTGAAGCGGTTCCGCAATTGATTGAATCATTAAAATGGGAAGACGGCGCCTGCCGCAAAGAAATTGTTGACACTCTTGCTTTATATCAAACACCGGAAGCCAAGGCGGGGATTCAAAAAGCAATCATGGATGAAAACCGGGGCGTCAGAGAAGCAGCCTATGCCGCACATCGTAAACTCAGGTTTCCAGTTATCAAGGAAAAACCGATTCCACTTTTTTTTGAAAGAAAAAACATAAAAAAACGGATAAAATATCTCTCCGATTTTATGCCGGATGTTGCAACCAAGTTGACGGATTTATATAACCCATATTGGCTGGACCACCAGTCACTCCCCGAATTTTCCAAGTTTACTTTCGTAGATGTCAAAGATTTTGATTTCCTTGCTGGTAAACATGAATATAAAATCAAATTTTCAGATGTGAATTATGATTTGTTCAACAAATACGCCTTCAATTATTCACAGGATAAAAAACTGTGCTTCTATTATGAGTGCGCGTCATACAGAATCCAGGGTGGGAAGATCCATGTTGAATCTGACGATGTGGACTTCGGCTTTGGGTTGTTCGATTTCAAATTGGGAAATGGTCAGAGAATCTGTTTTGTTGGTCCTTCCTCAATATTAAGAGAATTTTGGCTGGACAATCGAATTTTCGCGGCTTTAACATCGGATCGTTTTTTAATCAAGAACAATGAAAAAATAACATATTTTTTAAAGATTTACTGTGTCGAAGAAAATGCGATTTTTTCTTTTATAAGCTCAATTCAACCATTTAAATACAAAGAGGGAATAAAACTTTGAATCTCAATCGCGATAAGATCTGATTTTAGACAGCAAAGCAAGCTATAATGCCCTGATTGAGAAATGGTAAACGGTTGACTTTCCACCCGGTTTTCCCGATAATCAAGCCTGGCACGGGCTAAAGAGGAGACGACATGGAATACGCGGAGATCGGAATCATCGGCGGCAGCGGCTTCTACGACCTGGAAGGCCTGGAGGACGCCCACTCCGTGCAATTGCGCACCCCTTTTGGCATGCCTTCGGAAAAGCTCATGCTGGGCAAGCTGCACGGCCGCTCGGTGGCCTTCCTGTCCCGCCACGGCCACGGCCATCGTCTCAACCCTTCCGAAGTCAACTACCGGGCCAACCTCTTCGCCATGAAGAAGCTGAAAGTGGAGCACCTCATCTCGATCACAGCCGTGGGTTCCCTGAAAGAGGAGTTGAAGCCGGGGGAACTGGTCATCCCCGACCAGTATGTCGACCAGACGTTCAAGAGGGAGAAAACCTTCTTCGAGGACGGCCTCGTGGCCCATGTGGCCCTGGCTGACCCCACCTGCCCCGTACTCGGCCCGCTCGCCTTCCGCCTGTCCCGCGAAGCGGGATTGCCCGCCCACCTGGGCGGCACGTATTGCAACATGGAGGGACCGCAATTTTCCAGCCGCGCCGAGTCGCTGGCCAACCGCAAGATGGGCCACGCGCTGATCGGCATGACCCAGGCGGTCGAGGCCAAGCTGGCCCGCGAACTCGAGATGTGCTTCCTGCCGCTGGCCTTCGTCACCGACTACGATTGCTGGCACCAGGACGAGGAGCCGGTCACGGTGGAAATGGTCATCGCCAACCTGAACAAGGGCGTCGCCCGCATCAAGCAGCTGCTGCCGCGCCTCATCAGCGAGCTGCCGCGGCAGCGCGACGCCTGCTCCTGCGCCAACGCCCTGGCCGCGGCCATGATCACCGCCCCGATCATGATCCCGGAAAGGACCTACAAGAAGCTGGAGCTGATTATCGGCAAATACATCAAATCCCGCATTTGAGGAGACGATGCCCCAACAATTGATCCTGGTCATCAACCCCGGCAACACCTCGACCAAAGTCGCCGTCTACGACGGCACGGCCCCTGTTTGCGCGGCGTCGATCAAGCACGCCGACGAAGAGCTGGCGCGTTTTGCCGATATCAATGCCCAGAAGGACTTCCGCGAGAACCTGGTCATGGGTTTTCTAAAAGACAAGGCGATCGATCCCGGGTCGCTAACGGCCATTGCCGCCCGCGGCGGCCTGCTCAAGCCCCTGGCCAGCGGCACCTATATCGTCGACCGCCACATGATCGCCGACCTGGTCGCGGCCAGGCAGGGATCGCACGCCTCCAACCTGGCCGCCCAGATCGGCCAGGCCATCGCCGCCAGGCTGGGGATCACCTGCTACATCGTCGATCCCGTTTCGGTCGACGAGGCCGAACCCCTGGCCCGCTATTCAGGCCACCGCCAGTTCACGCGCGTGATGCTCACCCATGCCCTGAACATGAAGGCCGTGGCCAAGCGCTTTTGCGCCGAGAATAAACTGCACTACGATGAGATCACCCTGCTGGTCATCCACCTGGGGACCGGCAACTCGATCTCGCTGCACCGCAACGGGCACATGGTCGACGCCGTCAACCCCTCCGAGGAGGGCGCTTTTTCCATGGACCGCAGCGGCGGTCTGCCCCTGCTGCAGGTGGCCCGCTATATCTGCGAGAACAACCTGAAATACAAGGAATTCGAAAAAATGGTCTTCGGCAACGGCGGCCTGTTTTCCTACCTGGGCTCCAAGGATTTCCTTAAGGTCAGGGACAATTACCTCGCCGGTGACGCCCTGACCGTGGAAGTCGTCCAGGCCATGGCCTACCAGGTAGCCAAGGAGGCGGGAGCGCTGGCCACCGTGGTCGGGGGACAAGTGGATGCCAGCATCATCACCGGCGGCATCGCGTTCAACGAATTTTTCACCGACATGATCCGCCAGCGTATCGAATTCATCGCCCCGGTACATGTTTATCCCGGGGAAGACGAAATGCAGGCGCTGGCGGAAGGGGTCAACCGGGTTTTATCAGGCAGCGAAACGGCTAAAACCTATTGAATGAATAGTAAAATGGCAATTTATTGGAGTTCTTCGATAAAAAGAGGAGAAAATGCCTCTTGACGACCGTTTGAACCCGACGTCAACCACAACGGACAAGCAGATCGCCGATCTGGAAAAAAAGATCGACGACCTCAAAGCCGATTACATCCTGTTTTTTAACGGCGAAACCAAGATGCCGCCGGAAAAAAAGCGCGAAGACCTGGAAAAAGCGGTCCGTAAAATGATCTACGGCGGATCGAAAACCGCCAGGATGGACCTGATCATCCAAAACCTGGCCCAGCGCTTCAGCCTTTACAACAACATGTGGCTGAAAAAACTGAATGAAATGGAGTTCGGCACTCCGGCCCAGCAAAAGAAAAAACGCTCCCTGCCCGCGGCGCCCAAGGTGGATAAACAGCAGCGGGAGATCTACCTGACCTTGAACGACGAGGAGACCTTCGAGCGCTTCGCCGCCGTCTACCGGGAGATGCTGCCCGAGAATGGCAAGACATCCAGGGAACGGGACACGCTCATCGAAAGCATCAAGGCCAAGATGCTCACCAACAACCTGGTCGAGGCCCGCGTCACCTTCAGCATGCAGCACGGCAAGCTGAGCATCAGGATCAAGAAATAAGGCAAAGCGCTTCCCGGCTCCGGCACGACGTCGCCGGCACGCGGTCAATGAGTGTAGAGGTAGCGCTTGATCTTGCTGGTGGCGGTCTTCTGGAAAGGCTCCTTGTGCTCGACAAAGCGCCCGAGTTGCGAAAACGCCGACAATTGGGGATTGATGGTCTCTTTCAGCCGCTGCAGCACCTCGTCGATGTACTCGAGTTTCTGCTGCTGGTTGCGGCCCCTGGTCTCCTCGTCGATCAAGTCATAGTCCAGATAGACCCAGGCCTCCAGCTGACCGTTGTCCTCCATGACCAGCGACTCCACCACGTGCATGCAGGAGTTGATCTTGTCCTCGATGGCCTCGGGGTAGATGTTTTCGCCATTGGATTTCAGGATCATGTTCTTGGAGCGGCCGCGGATAAAAAGGTTGTTGGCCTTGTCGAAGTTGCCGAGGTCGCCGGTATGGAGCCAGCCCTCGTCATCCAGCACTTCGCGGGTGGCCTGGGGGTTGTTGTAATATCCCTTCATGACGTTGGGGCCGCGGGCCAGGATTTCGCCGATGCCGGTGCGCGGATCGGGGTCCTGGATCCTGATCTCCACCCCCGGTATGGGCTTGCCGGTCGAGCCGACGGCGATGGTCGGGTCGGCCCAGGGGCCGCCGGCCAGCAGCGGCGACGACTCGGTCAGGCCGTAGCCGATCAGGTAGGGGAAGCCCGATTTTTTCAGGAACAGCTCGGCTTCGCGGTTGATGGCCGCCCCGCCGATGGCCATGGTCTTCAGCTCGCCCCCGAAAAACTCCACCAGCTTGTCGGCGATCTTCTTGTAAATCCGGAGCTTCAGGCCCGGGACCTTGGCAACGAGCTTGAGTATGAATTTCTTTTCAAAGGCGGCCAGGACCTTCTTCTTGTAGATTTTTTCCATGATCAGCGGCACGGCGGCGATGACCTGCGGTTTCTCCACCTTGCAGATCTTCTCCAGGATGCTCGGGGTCGGCATTTTCCCGACATAGGCGATGCGGGCGCCGTTGAGCAGCGGGAAGAGGAAGCCCAGGGTGAATTCATAGGTGTGGGAGAGGGGCAGAATGGAGAGGAAGGTCCACTCGGGCTGGATCTCGAGCAGGTAGTTGGAGGTGGTCAGCACGTTGGAGATGAAATTCCCATGGCTGAGCAGGACCGCCTTGGAGTGTCCCGAAGTCCCCGACGTGTAAATGATGGAGGCGGCGTCATCGGCCCCGACGGCGTTCGATTTCAGGCCCATCTTGTCGGGGATCTGGCGCAGGAAATTCCGCGCCTTTTCGATGAAATTGGAAATCGGCTCCACGACCAGCAGGTCCGATTCGGCCTTGAAATCGTCGAGGGTGATCACGGTCAGCAGGCTGTGGTCGCGGATGCCCAGCACTTTCTCCATCTGCCGCTGGGTGGTGAACAGGATCTTGGCTTCCGAATCGAGGAGGATATGGTGAATGTCCGCCTCGGGGAAATCGGGCAGGATCGGCACGACGATGGCGCCGATGCGCATGGATCCCAGGCAGGCGATGGCCCAGTTGGGTGAGTTCTCGCCCAGAATGGCCACCCGGTCCCCCTTGCGCACCCCCTGTTTCTTCAGCATGGCGGCCATGTCGCTGACCTGGCGAAAAAGCTCGCTGTAGGACAGGGGCGTTTCCAGGGCCATGCCCAGGGCGGGGCGCGAGCCGTGGCGCTCGACGCTGGTCTCCAGCAAGCAGTTGATGGTATTTTCCTTCAGGAATGTGTTTCGTGCCATATGACAAATATAACCCAAAACAATAAATTTTCCAAATCTCTCCGCCAAGCGTCTGCCGGCCCGGGCCCGGGGCGACATTTTTAGCATGGACACTTGACAACTTTCTTTTTATTTGCTACATTACACTCTACAATCGAGGAGGTCCGCATGAGTGTTGACATTGGTGCCAAACAAAAATCCGAACCCAACGTTGTTCCCCTTTGCGATATCCTGCTTGTGCTGCTGATCATTTTCATGGTCATAACCCCCGTCATGCAGAAAGGGATCGATGTCAAGCTTCCCGAAACCCAGACCCCCGGTGGAGACGGCGGCGACACCAGCAACCGCGGCATCGTCCTGACCCTGGAAAGCGACCGCACCGTCAAGATCAACCAGGACCAAGTTGACATGAACCTGCTGGAGAACACCCTGCGCGACCTGTACCAGACCCGCACCGACAAGACCATCTTCATCCGCGCCGACGAGAGCCTCAACTACCAGGATGTGCTGCGCATCATCGACATCGCCAAGGGCGCGGGCATCGAGGTCCTCGGCGTCATTCCCGAACGCTACAAGTCAGGCAACTAGTCCTCTCCGGAATCTTTTTTACCCCCTAAAAAGCCAGGATGAGGTTTATTCCCGTTTTTTGCCGTCGGATCGGCAACAGTTGAAAATTACAGCTGAAAGATGTACAATAGGGGCCCGGAGGTTCTACCAGCCATGAAACTGAAAGAAGAAAAGGAATTGCAGGTCATCAGCGAGGATTTCGAGAAGGCGCTGCAGTCGTTCCATAAAAAAAACTACGCCAAGGCCGGTGAGGCCTTCAGCAAGATCGTCGAGAGCAACAAGGACTCGGAATTCTACAGCGTGCTGGAGATCCAGACCCGGGCCAAGGTATTCCAGAGCATCGCCCATGCCCAGACCCACCCGGTCAAGCTCAAGCTGGAAACCCCCCAGGATCACGTCTGGGAAGGCGCTTTCCAGTTAAATGCCGGCCATGTCGACAAGGCCCAGGAACACTTCGCAACCGCCGAGAAGAACAACTACCGTGACGCCTACCTCTACTACCTCATGGCCGCCGCCTACCTGCGCCAGGAAGACACGGTCAACGCCCTGCGCTACATCGATAAATGCCTAAAAAAAGACGAGGGCTACAAGGTCATCATCTACAACGAGCCCGATTTCGAGCCCCTGCACCAAAACCCTGATTTCCTGAAACTGGTGGAATGATCGCCGCCTTCGTCGATTTCCCCCGGCACGCCGCCGCTAAACCCATATTTCGCGGCCGCGACCTGGAATTCTGGCTGGAACATTCTTTCCCATTTTGCCGTTTCAGCGCTCCTCCCCGTAACGGTCGCGGTTCGGGGCTGGCCTTCATTTTCAACGGCAATCTCTTCCCGCTGCTCGGCGCCGACGCCTCACGCGAACTGCAGCGCCGCCTCCGCAGCCTGGGCGGCGCAACCGATGTTTGCCTGGCCCCGGCGGGCAAGCCTTTTTTTATCGTTTCCCCGGCCTTTTTGAAAAAAAACGGTTTGCGCCTGGATGCGGGAATCTTCGCCAGGCTCCGCGCCGCGGCCGGCATCCGCCCCCTGGAATTGTCGGAACCGGTCACGCTCCTCGACGCACGCCGCGATCCGCTGGCCGTCGAAGCCGCCATAACCGCCCTGCAGGTGAACTGGCTGCAACACACCGGCGCGCGCGTGGAAAGCGCCGGCAATTTTTTCCTGGAGGGACTGCCGGTTATCGGTCGCGGTTCTCTGATCGGTCACGGGGTCGTCATCAAAGGCGATTGCCGCATCGGCAAGAACGTGGTGTTCTACCCAAATTGCTTCATTGAAAATTCCCGCATCGGTGACGGCTGCGTGCTCCTGCCCGGTTCGATCATCCGTGATTCCGTCGTGGAGAAGAACGTGCAGCTTGGCCCGTACTGCCACGTGCGCAACGGCTCGCTGGTTCGCGGCGGGGCCAAGATGGGCAACTTCGTCGAAATGAAAAAAAGCGTGTTCGGCCCGGGATCCAAGGCCATGCACCTCTCCTACATCGGCGACGCCACCGTGGGCCGCCGGGTCAACATCGGCGCCGGCACCATCACCTGCAACTACGACGGCCATAAAAAGAATCCCACCATCATCGGCGACGATGTCTTCATCGGCTCGGGCACGGAACTCGTGGCCCCGGTCACCGTCAACAGCGACAGCTACATCGCGGCCGGCTCCACCATCACCGAGGACGTACCGCGCCACGCGCTCGCCGTCGGTCGTCAGCGCCAGAAGAACATACTCGGCTGGGTGATCAGAAAACGAAAGAAGTAGAGGTCGAAGGCCTGGACAATTGCTCGGTTGACGGTATACGGTTTACGGTTGACGGCAGGAAGACATAAAGCACCAATATCCAAGCACCAAATTCCAAATCCGCTGCGCGCCAAGTTCCAAATTCCAATTTCCAAAACAAAGGCATTGGCAGTGCCTTCGTTTTGGTCATTGGGTCATTGGAAATTGGTGCTTGTTTGTGATTTGGTGCTTGTGATTTGGGATTTATTTCCTACCGTGCACCGAGCTCACTTAGCGGTCTTTTTGAGCCACGATGATCCGCTCGATCCCCGCATAGTCACGGACGCACTCCGTTTCCTGCAGCCCGGCCGCTTTCAGGAAGCCGCTTACCCGGCGGCGCTGTCCATGGCCGATCTCGAGCAGAAGGCGGCCGCCAGGAGCCAGCCGGCGCGGTGCCCCGGCGATGATCCTCGACAGCACCTCGGTGCCGTCCGCTCCCGCCAGCAGCGCCTCGTGCGGCTCGAAAAGGCGGACGTTGCGCGGCGCCCGTTGCAAGTCCAGGCGGGAGAGATAGGGGGGATTGGCGACGATCATTTCGAAGCTCTCGTTGGCACGGGGGAAAAGATCGCCCGAGAGCGGCCGTACCCTGGCCTGGAGGCCGAAGCGGGCGATGTTCTTTTTCAGTACGCGCAGCGCCGGGCGGCTCTTTTCCAGGGCCGTGATTGCCGACGGCGAGTGCAGGGCGATGGTGATGGCGATGCAGCCTGAGCCGGCGCCGATATCCAGGACCCGGGCGGCCGGCTTCCCGTCCAGGAGCGCCAGCGCCTTTTCGACCAGCAGCTCGGTCTCCGGCCTGGGGACAAGCACGGCCGGGGAGACGGCGAACGCGTGGCCGAAGAATTCCTTTTCACCCAGGATGTAGGCCAGCGGTTCGCCGGCCAGCAGGCGCCTCAGCCGGCGCCGGAAGCGGCGCAGACCATTGGCGTCCCTGACCACCTGGTTTTTTTGGATCCAGAAGCGGCTGCGGCTGATGGCGAACGAATTCTCGATCAGGATCTCGATCGCCGCGGACATTTCGTTTTTTCCGCTCTCGCGCAACGCCGCGGCAAAAAGGTCGGAGTAACGCACTAGGAGATCAGGCTCTTGATCTTCTCATCGATGCGGGCGCGCACGTGGCTCGCGGTCAGTTCGGCCACCAGGTCGTCCAGGTCGCCGTCGACAATGAAGCCGACGTTGAAGTTGCGCCCGCTGACACGGTGATCGGTCACGCGGTTCTGGGGGAAATTGTAGGTGCGGATCTTTTCGGAGCGCTCGCCCGAGCCCACCTGGGACTTGCGATTCTGGGCGATCGACTCGTCCTGCTTGCTCTTTTCATGCTCGAAAAGCCTTGCTTTCAGCACCTTGAGCGCTTTTTCCTTGTTCTTGTGTTGCGATTTCTCGTCCTGGCAGGTAACCACGATGCCGGAGGGAACATGGGTGACGCGGATGGCCGACTCGGTCTTGTTCACGTGCTGGCCGCCCGGGCCCGAGGCGGCGTAGGTGTCGATGCGGATGTCCTTGGGATTGAAATCGACCTCGACATCCTCGACCTCAGGCAGCACGGCCACGGTCACGGTGGACGTGTGGATGCGGCCGCTGGCCTCGGTCGCCGGCACGCGCTGCACGCGGTGCACGCCGCTCTCGAACTTGAGAAACTTGTTCACTTCCGTGCCCTTGACATAGAGGATGACCTCCTTGGTGCCGCCGATGCCCGAATAGGTGGTGGAGATAACCTCGGCTTTCCATTTTTTTCTCTCGGCCACCCGCATGTACATGCGCAGCAGGTCGGAAGCGAAAAGCGACGCCTCGTCCCCGCCGGCGCCGGCGCGGATCTCCAGGAAGGCGTTGCGGTTGTCCTCGTCGCGGTCGGAGACCATCAGCACCTCGACCTCGCTGACCAGCGCGGCTTCCTCCGCGTCCAGAACCACGATCTCCTCCTGCACCAGGTCGCTCATCTCCTTGTCGTTTGCGGCCAGCAGTCCTTCGGCGTCGCGCCGGCGCGAGAGGAGCCTGCCCAGCGGCTGGAATTTTTCCTCCAGGGGCTTGAGAGAGAACAATTCCTTGGAAAGGTCGCGGAATTTCTTCTGCTGCTGGGCGGTTTCGGGGAGGCTCAGCTCAGCGCTGATCTGTTCGAAGCGGTCGTGGATCTTTTGGAGATAGGAAAATATCTTCTCACTGTTCCTTGTAGCCATACTTTTTCTTGAATTTCTCTATCCGGCCTTCGGTGTCCACGTATTTCTGCTTGCCGGTGAAAAAGGGATGGCAGGAAGAACAGATTTCCACTTCGATCTTGGGCAGGGTGGAACGGGTCTTAAAGGTATTGCCGCAGGCGCAGACCACGGTGCATTCCATATATTTAGGATGGATGTCTTTCTTCATGATTCCTCCGCAGGGCAGATTGTAGCATTTTTCAGCCGTGCTTGTCAATCCGCGGGGCTTGTTGGCTCCGGGAATGCCCGGGAGGCCGGGCGGATTGATTTTACGGCCGCAATGTCTTATAATTTCCCCTTTAACAAAAGGAGAAACCATGAATTTCATAGAAAAGCTCAACGGTATCATCGTTGGCAACGAAAACGCCCTCGTCAACCCCAAGCGCCGCGACCTGATCAAGGCCGCCGTCAAGAACCGCGAGGTGCTGGTCAGCGCCAACGGCGCCCTTGCCACCTGGACGCGCATCGAATCGACCGGCCGCAGCCCCAAGGACACCCTGACCGTCCGCCGCCCCGAGATCGAGGCCGAGATCGACTGGGATTCGCCGAACAACCTGCCACTGGCGCCCGACACCTTCGCCATGATCCTGGAGGACGCGCTGGCGCTGGCCGGCAAAAAGGAAAAGCTCTACGTCACCGACAGGGTCGTGGGCGCCGACAGCCGCTACGCCCTGCCCGTGCGCACCGTAAGCGACCACGCTGTCACCGCTCTTTTTTCGGCCACCATGTTCCGCCCCGTGCCCCGCGACATCGGGCGCAGCATCTACCATGACCAGCCCTTCACCCTGCTTGCCCTGCCGGCCGACAAGCTCGACAAGCAAAAATACGCCGGGCGGCTGCGCAAGCTTGCCGACGGCAGCACCGCGGACATGGTCGTTGCCATGGACTTCGTCGGCCGCATCGGCATTGTCATCGGTTCCGCCTACATGGGCAGCGTCAAGAAACTGATGTTTACCGTGATGAACTACCTGCTGCCAAAAGCGGGCATCCTGCCGCTGCACGCCTCTGCCAACGAGGGTGCGGACGGCGGCATCGCCTTGTTCCTGGGTCTTTCCGGCACCGGCAAGACCACGCTGTCGGCCGACCCTGACCGCGCCCTGCTGGGCGACGACGAGCACGGCTGGGACAAGCACGGCATCGCCAATTTCGAATTCGGCTGCTATGCCAAGCTCATCAACCTCAACCCGGCCAAAGAACCCCAGATCCATCACGCCATCACCCATCACGCCCCCTATCTCGAGCACGGCGCCATCGTGGAAAACGCCATGATGTACCCCGACGGCAGCTTCGATTTCAATGATTCGCGCTTGATCGAAAACTCCCGCGGCTCTTACCCGCTCTCCTTCCTGCCCAACATCAAGAAGTCTTCGCGCGGCAAGCACCCCAAGACCATCGTGTTCCTGACCGCCGATGCCAACGGCGTCCTGCCCCCGGTAGCCAAATTGGACCAGGACCAGGCCATGTTCTGGTTCCTGATGGGCTACACCTCCAAGCTGGCCGGGACCGAAACCGGCATTGTCGAGCCGGTCTCGACCTTCTCGCGCTTTTTCGGCCAGCCTTTCATGCCGCGCAATCCCAACGACTATGCCTCCCTGCTCGGGGAAAAGACCCGCAAGCACCGCACCCAGGTCTATCTGGTCAACACCGGTTGGAGCGGCGGCCCCTACGGTGAAGGCAAGCGCATGGACATCAACATCACCCGCGCCATCATCAAGGCCGTTTTGAACGGCGAACTGGACAAGGTTGCCTGCGCAGAGGACAAGACCTTTCACATCAACATCCCCCTCTCCTGCCCCGGAGTCCCCGACGCCATCCTGCAGCCGAGGAATACCTGGAAAGACCCCGAGGCCTTCGAAGCAAGGGCCCGCAAGCTGGCCGGGGAGTTCAGCGCCCATTTCGACCGCGTTTATGGCAGCAAGAATTTGCCGGCGGTGGTTTGCCGCCAGTGCCCGGGAAAGTAAAGACTCAAAAACAAGAGTTTCAGTAAAAAGTGAAAGGTGAAAAGTGAAAGGGAGAGACATAGTCTGATATTTTACTTTTCACTTTTCACTGATTACTTTTCACTAAAGCTTCGAGAAAGTTCTACCGGTGGCGCTTGCTCGCCCTGAATGTCGCCCGGGAATAGGAATTGAGATACAGGTCGAAATAGTTCATGTTGGGAAAGGCCAGGTACTTTTCGTACCCCAGCCAGGCGATCATGGCGGCATTATCGGTGCAGTAGCGCGGTTCGGGCAAGTGCAGCGACAATCCCGCCGCCGCGCAGGCAGCGGCAAATCGTCTGCGCAGGAGCGCATTGCGGCTGACTCCGCCCGATACGATCAGCGAGCGCACGGAAAGAGTCTTGGCAGCCTCCAGGGTCTTGGCCAGCAGGTAATCGACCAGGGCGCTCAGGAAGGAAGACAACAGGTCATGAAAATCCCGGCTCCCCGGCTGGGCGTTCAGTTCCAGCGCCTGGCGCAGCAGGGCCGATTTGTATCCGGAAAACGAGAAATCAGCGCTGCCGTCGCTCATGCGCGGCTGGGTGAACTGGAAGCGCTTCGGGTCGCCCTTTGCAAACAGGGCGTCCAGCAGCGGGCCGCCGGGGTAACCCAGGCCGAAATGCTTGGCCACCTTGTCCATGACCTCGCCGGCCGCGTCATCGCGGGTCTTGGCGAGCACCCGACCGTTGAACTTCTCCTCATGGTAAAAAAGCGACGTATGGCCGCCCGAAACAACCAGAGCCAGCAGCGGGTAGGCGATGTGCTTGTGGCTGATGAAGGGGGCCTCGACGTGGGCGGCGACGTGGTCGACCGCCACCAGCGGCAACTCGTGGACCATGGCCAGCCCCTTGGCAAAGGCCAGCCCGATCAACAGGGAACCGACCAGCCCCGGGCCCACGGTTACGGCCAGGAGCTCGATGTCATCGATGCCGAGGTTCGCCTGGCCCAGGGCCTGGCGGCAAAGGCGATCGATCGCCTCGTAGTGCGTACGGGCGGCAATCTCGGGAACGATGCCGCCGAAAGGGGCGTGCAGCTCGTCTTGCGATTTGATCGCCTCGGCCAGCACGGCGTTCTTCTCCCCTCTTGCGATCACGGCCACGGCCGTCTCATCGCACGAGGATTCAATGCCCAGGACGTACACGCTCCCTCCTGATGACCATGATAGCAAATCGCTCCCGGGCATACAACGGGTCGTTTGAAACAAAAAGCAGCCGCGGACGTACACACTCCTGATGCCTGCGCCCAGACAAACTCGCGGAATGATCCCCTCCCTGCTGCTGCTTGCGGCGAGCGCCGCGCCTTTGGCGGCGGTCGAGGTGCGCGGCATCGTGCGCGACATCAGCAAGCAACCGCTGGCCGGGATTTTTGTGCAGGCCGGAGAGGGCGGCCGGGTAACCACCACGAACGCCGGCGGCGAATTCATCTTTACGGCCGAAGAGAAGGAGTTTCCCCTGGCGGTCTATTTCATATCGCCACTGTTTCACAAGGAAAGACGGCTGCTGCTTATGAAAAGCGCTCCGCTCATCGTGAACGTCTTTCTCATCCCCCTGCGCCAATTCAAGGAGGAGGTGGCCGTCACGGCGCTGAACAGCCTGGAGAAGGCCGGCGCCGTGCCCTTCGCCCAGAAGGTTATTTCCAGCGTAACGATCCGCGAGGGACAGCCCGAGTCCATCGTCCAGGCAGTGCAGAATTCGCCGGGCGTCCACTTCATCGGCAAGGGCGGCAGCACGGTAACGCCAAGCATCCGCGGCCTGGCGCGGCGGCGTATTTTGCTCCTGGTGGACGGAGCGCGCATCACCAGCGACCGCAGCGCCGGGGCTTCGGCGCAGTTCTTCCCCCCCGAGCTGGCCGGGCAGGTCGAGATCATGCGCTCCGCCTCGTCGGTGCTTTACGGTTCCGACGCCATTGGCGGCGTGATCCAGGTCATCGCCGCCCCCGCCGGCGATTCCGGGGCCGGCGTTGCCGCCTTGAACTTCAGCGGCCATTCGGCGGACGAAAAGCGCAACGGCGGTTTTTCCCTGCGGGGAAAGGCAGGCGATTTTTCCCTGCTGGCCGCTCTCCAGGTCTCACAAGCCGGCGATTATGCGTCCGGATCGGGAATCGTGCTGAACTCCGGCTACAGCTACTTCACCGGCCGCCTGGCCGTCGATTACGAAACCGCGGAACGGTGCATCCGCCTCAGCTTCCTGGGTTCCGCCGGCCGGGATATCGGCAAGCCCGACAGGGCCAACGACCGCGACGTGTCTACTTTTTATCCCGCGGAGAACACCCGCCTGCTGAACCTCTCCTATCGCGAGGACGGAGTTGTCGCGAACGGCTCGCTGAATTTTTCATTTTTCGTTAATGCCGGCGATTATGAATTGCGCAAAATCAAAGAGACCCAGCGCCAGCTGGAAGTCTCGCGGAACAATGCCTGCGATTTCGGCTGGCGTGCCTTTTTGAAGAAGAAACTGCCCAACCGGCTGTCCTTCCAGGCCGGCGTCGATTATTACGGCCGCATGGGCGTCGACATGGAAAACGAAACGTGGCGCCAGGGGGCTCTAAGCGACCTGTCCGTGCCGCTGGCCGACGGCAGGCGCAGTGACGTGGGCGTTTATTCCACCCTGGCCTGGACCGTTCCGGCCGGTTTCGAACTGCTCGCCGGCGGTCGGCTGGGGGCCTTCAGCCGCAGCGCCGTTTCCGCCGGCGTTTTGCAAAAAAGCAGTTCACTGGCGCCGGCGTTCTTTCTGGGCGTCACGCGCAAGATCGCGAAAACCCTGACCCTGTTCGCCAGCGCCGGTACCGCCTTTCGCCTGCCGTCGCTGAGTGAATCCTTCTACACCGGCATCACCGGCCGCAGCCGCATCATCGCCAACCCTGCCCTGGAACCGGAAAAAAGCCTGAATCTGGAGGCCGGGATCAAGATTCAGCGCCGGGACGTCTTTGTCGGCGCATACGTGTTCCGCTATGCCATCCGCGGCATGATCGAGAAGTTCCCCGTGGCCGACTCCGCCTATACCTACGGCAACATCGAGCGCGGCTGCCTGAGCGGCCTGGAATTGGAATTCCAATGCTTCCCCCTGAACAAGCTGGAGATCTTCGGCAACGGCTTCTATTACCACGGCAGCGGCAACGGTGGCGCGCTCAACGACGTCCCCAGCGCCAGGGTTTCACTTGGGACGAAGCTGTGGTTGGGGCGGCTGTGGGGCGAAGTGGACTGGCTGGCCGCGGCGGCGCTGCGGCGGCCGGGTCCGGCCGAAGTCGCCGTTGACGCCTACCATGTCGTCGACCTGAAGGCTGGCTGCTATTTTTCCGATCGCGTATTCCTGTTCGCCAAAGTCGCCAACCTGTTCAATCGCGCCTATTATGCCAACGGCGATCCCGACATCCCCCTGGCCCGGGGGATCGATCTTGCCGTGGGATTGAATCTGAATTTTTAGCGCCGCGGCGCCGTTCACCAATCGCGATAATAGGTGCCGTCCAGGGCCTTTTTATCGGAAGCACAGAAAAGGTCCCAGACGTTCTGCCCGCCCCACTGGCGCGAGCCGAGCTTGTCCTGGTAGGAGCGCAGCCCCCAATCACCGGAGTTGCTGAGCGGGTCCAGCGGGATGCGGCGCAGAAACTTGACGATGCGCGTCTTGCCTTTTTTGTCCTTGTATTCGATGCCCTTGACCAGGACTTCCAGCTTCTCCGGATAGCCATACGAGTCCTCGTCCACCTCGATCTTGTTTTCCTCGACGAATTTCTTGTATTCGTCGATGGCGCTGCGCACCAGGCGCAGGGCCCGGCGCAGTTCGATCTCTTTTTGGCGCTGAAAGGCGTTGTGGGCCAGGGGCAATGCGGCCGCGGCCAGAATGCCGATGATCACGGTCACGGTGATGACCTCGATCAGGGTGAAGCCACGGCGGCCGCCGGCGCGAAGCGGCCGGACCGCCAGGGCTGCGTCAGGGCGGCAAACTTGCATGGTCACGCCTCCCGGCCGGGCAGGGGAACCGCCCCCGTCCTTATTCTCCGTCGCGCGAGCTGTTCTCCAGCACCTTGTGGCTCAGCTTCATCTTATTGTCGCGGTCCAGGGACATCACTTTCACTTCGATCATGTCGCCCAGCTTGAAATCCTGGCGAACGTCGCGAATGCGGCGCTGGGATATTTCCGAGACGTGCAGCAGCCCGGTGACGCCGGGCATGATCTCCACGAACAAGCCGTAATCCTCGATGCGGTTGATCTTGCCGTTGTAGATCTTGTCGACCTCGGGAGAGCCGGTCAGTTCCTCGATGCGCAGGATCACCCTTTCGCCCAGTTCGCGGTTGGCGGCGGCGATGGAGACCTTGCCGTCGTCCTCGACATTGACCTTGGCGTTGTAGGTGGCCACGAGCTCCTTGATGGTTTTGCCGCCCGGACCGATCAGGTCGCGGATCTTGTCGACGTTGATCATCATGGTCAGGATGACCGGCGCATACTCGGACAGTTTCGCCGAAGGGGCGGGGATCGCCGTTTTCATCTTGGCCAGGATGGACTTGTATGCCGCGGTGGCGTCCTCGATGGTGCGGCGGATGACCTCGTCGGTGAGGCCGCCGATCTTGATGTCCAGCTGGATGGCGGTGATGCCCTTCTCCGTTCCGGCGACCTTGAAGTCCATGTCGCCGAAATGGTCCTCGTAACCGGCGATGTCGGTCAGCACGGCGAACTCGTCGCCTTCCTTGACCAGGCCCATGGCGATGCCGGCCACCGGAGCCTTGACAGGCACGCCGGCGTTCATCAGGGCCAGGGTGCCGCCGCAGACGGTTGCCATGGAAGAGGAACCGTTCGATTCCAGGATGTCGGAAACGACGCGGATGGTATAGGGAAAGGTGTCGCTGTCAGGGATCATCCGGCTCAGGGCCTTCTCGGCCAGGTTGCCGTGGCCGATCTCGCGGCGCCCGGCTCCGCGCAGGAAGCTGACCTCGCCCACCGAGAACGGCGGGAAATTGTAATGCAGCAGGAATTTTTTCTTGGCCTCGTCGCCGTTCAAGGTGTCAAGCCTCTGGGCGTCGTCCTCGGAGCCCAGGGTGACGGTCGACAGCGACTGGGTCTCGCCGCGGGTAAAGACGGCGGAGCCGTGGACGCGCGGCAGGACTCCCAGCTCGATGGAGATGGGGCGGATCTCGGTGTAGCCGCGGTTGTCGCTGCGCCGTTTTTCCTTCAGCAGCGATTCGCGGAAAACCTGGGCCTCGACCTTCTCAAAAGCCCCCTTGATGCGGGCGATCTCTTCGCCGTCTTCCTTGCCCTGCTGGATCTCTTCCATGATGGCTTTGATCTTCAGGCGGCGCAGCACGCGATCCTGGGTGAAGATGGCGTCACGGATCTGGGCCGAGAATTTATCGCGGATATCGGCGGCCAGCGCCGTTGTCTCCGGCTTGGCGGCCGGGATCATCTTTTCGGGATTGATCAGCTCTTTCTGCGCCTGGCAGATGCGGGCGATCACTTCTTTGGCCCGGCGCAGCCCTTCCAGGAAAACCTGGTCGGAGAATTCGTTGCCGCCGGCTTCGAGCATGACCACTTCGTTCTCGGTGCCGGCCACCAGCAGGACCATGTCCAGTTCCTTCAGAACGTCCAGGCCGGGGTTTACGAAATACTCGCCGGCCTTTTTCCAGCCGATCTTGACGGCCCCCAACGGCGTGCTGAAGGGGATGGTCGATGAGACCAGGGCGGCGGAGGCGCCGATGATGCCCATGGAATCGTAGTCGACGCTGAAGTCGGCCGAGAGCAGCATGGCGATCACCTGCGTGTCATTGTGGTAGTTCTCGGCAAACAGCGGCCGGATGGGACGGTCGATGAGGCGGGAGAGCAGCACTTCCCTTTCCGACGGCTTGCCCTCGCGCTTGAAGAAGCCGCCGGGGATCTTGCCGGCGGAATAGGTGTTCTCACGAAAATCCACCATCAGCGGCAGAAAATCCTGGCCTTCCTTGGCCTCGTCGCGCATATTGGCGGTGACCAGGATCACGGTGTCGCGGTAACGGAGCAGGGCGGAGCCGTTCGACTGGCGGGCCCAGCGGTGAATGTCGATCGTAAGGGTAGAACCCTCTATTGCGATCTGGATTGTTTTTTGCATATATGTCTCCTAGAGAAAAATTACTTCCTGAGTTCCAGTTCCTGGATGATTTTCAGATATTTGTCGTAGTCGGTTTTGCGCAGGTAGTTCAACAGCTTCTTGCGGGTCGAGACCATGGTCAGCAGCCCCTTGCGCGAATGGTTGTCCTTCTGGTGCGTTTTGAAATGTTCGGTCAGGTTGCGGATCCTTTCGGTCAAGATCGATATCTGAACTTCGGACGAACCCGTGTCCTTGTCATTTATCTGAAAGCGGCCGATCAAGTTCTGCTTGGTTTCCTTGGTGATGCTCACAATTTCCTCCTGTTATTGTGCGAAATTAAGACATATTTTACCAGAAAAGTATATCCTTGTAAACAAGGGGGGGAAATTGGCCCTTTTTTTTTATTTTTTCCCGGCCAGGAAATCAGCGAATTCGATGTTGTGCTTTTCCAGGGTCGTGCCCAGGACCTTGTCGACGCGCGAGAGGGCCAGGTTGTAGTCGATCAGCGACTTCAGCTCCGCGATCTGGGCGTTGGCGAAGTCCCGCTGGTATTGCAGAACCAGGTAATTGGTCGAAAGCCCGACCGACAGCTTTTTCTGCTCGGCGGCCAGTTTCTGCTCGGCCAGCTCGCGGGAGATGCGGGTGGCTTCGACGATCTTGGCATTGGTTCCCAGGTCCATGATGATCTGCTTTACCTCGGAATAGATCGTGCTTTCGGTTTTTTTCAACAAGAGCAACGACTGCTCCAGGTTGAGCCGCGCCTGCACCAGATCGGCGCGCGCCGACGTGTTGACCACCGGGATGGAGAGCCTGAGGCCGATAGAGTAGTTTTCATACAAACGATCCAGGACATCGCGCAGCGAATCGCTGAGATTGCCGCCGACCAGGCCGGGGATGGGAAGCCCGTCCTGCAACAGGGTGCCGCTCAACCCCTGGGTGTAATACGACGCGCTGAGCTGCAGGTCGGGGAGGGCCTGGTTGCGGAAGTAGCGGACATCGATGTTCTTGCTCTTCAAGTCAAGGCGCACCTGCTCGATATCGGGCCGTTTTTCCAGGGCCGTCTTCAAGAATTCGTTGAAATCGGCTTCTTTGGCGCTGAATTGCGGTGTGTCGGCCGGGACGATGGCCTCGGGAGCCTGGCTGATGTTCAGGATGCGGCGCAGGTTCTCCTCATAGGTCTGGATCTGGCTGCGCACCTGCAGGGCTTCGCCCTCGCGTGAGGCAACCTCGGCCTGGGCGGTCAGGATATCCATGGGCGCCGAAACGCCGACCTTGACCTGGATCTCATTCTGCTTGAGCAGGTCCTTGGCCAGCTGCAGCGATTTTTCCTTGACGGCCATGTTCTGGTGGGAATACACCAGGTTCCAATACGCTTCCTCAGCCTGGTAGATCAGGTTGATCACCTGCTGCTTCAAGGCGAACAGGGATTTTTCCCGGTTGTTGCGGGCGATATAGATATTGCGCTTGGTGGGCGTGATGCCAAAGTCCTTCAACAGCGGCTGGTTCAGCGTGAAATTCAGCAGCGAACCGTAGCGCGGATTCAGCAGGACGTCGAGCGAGTTGGTCGAGTTGCGTGAATTATCCAGGGAGACGTTCAGATTCCCGCCGAAGGGGGTATTTTGCAGCAGGCTGAAGCTGAGCCCCAGGGATTCAGGCTTTTCGATATCGACGCCGGTGACCTTGGAGGAATTGGGGGTTGACCTTCTGGCATTGGAAAAACCAAACGTCAGCGACGGAATGAAAATGGAAGTGCTCTTGCGCCACAGGGCGCGGGCAATCTCAGGATTCGACATTTCGATCTGCAGGTCGAGGTTGTTCTTCAGGGTCTGGTCGATCACGTCGGCCAGGGTCAGGGATTTTATCGGCTGTTCCTGGGCCAGGCCGGTCACGCCCATAACAAGGATGATCAAACTGATCGCAAGTATATTCTTCATCTGATGCCTCCAGCGGTATGGTTTAAGTACGCAGGGAAAACAGTAAAAGTTCTGTTTCCTTGCAGGAAAAGGCGAAATCGCCGGTAAAACCCGAGATATTCCTATTTCAGCCCTTTTTCTTCCAGCCACTCATCGTTGTAGATCGTGCTCAGATAGCGGGAAGCGCCATCGGGAAAGATGGTGACGATGCGCGCCGGGCGCCGGATCTTTTGGGCCAGCCGGCGCACCGCCCACAAAGCGGCGCCGCTCGAGCCGCCGGCCAGGATGCCCTCGCGCAAAGTTAGTTCCCTCGCCGCCAGGAAAGCCTCACGGTCGGTCACCTGGAACATGTCGTCGATCTGGCTGAAATCGGCGCAGCGGATCAGGAACTCATCGCCCAGCCCTTCCAAAAGGTAGGGCCCCGCCTTGACCAGTTTCTTGCTGTGAAAATAATCGTGAAAAACCGAGCCAACGGGGTCCACGGCCACGACTTGTATGTGGGGATCCTTTTCCTTCAGAAAACGGGCCGTGCCGCCGATGGTGCCGCCCGTGCCGATGCCGGCCACGAAATAATCGATGCGCCCATCCATCTGCTCCCAGATCTCGGGTCCGGTGCCAAGGTAATGGGCCTCGTTGTTGTCCTGGTTGTTATGCTGGTCGGGGAAAAAGCAGTCCGGCGTCTCCCGGGCCAGGCGCGGCGTGATCTTGTTGTAGCTGTCGGGGTGCTCGGGGGGCAGGGTGGCGTCGACCATGTGGATCTCCACGCCCAGGGCCCGCAGCTGGTCGAGCTTCTCGCGGCTGATGCGGTCACGGACCACGACCTTCAAGCGATAGCCTTTCTGGATGGCGATCAGGGCCAGGCCCATGGCGGTATTCCCGGATGAATTCTCGATGATCAGGTCGCCTTTCTTGATCTTTCCCTCGCGCTCCGCCTTCTCGATCATGTAGCGGGCGATGCGGTCCTTGCAGCTGCCCATGGGGTTGAGGAACTCCAGCTTGGCGAAAACCTCGCCGGGGATGTCGGCGGCCACTTGGTTCAGCCTGACCAACGGCGTGTTGCCGATGACATCGATGACACTGTCAAAACACTTTTTGCCGTTCATTCTGTTTCCTTGGAAAAGCGGATGGATGAGAAAAATGATTGTATATGAAAACAGGGCGGCTGTAAAGAAAAACGCCGCGGCCGGCAACGATCAGGCGCGGGTCATCAGCAGGCGGAACGACAAGGCGGAACGACGGCGGCATTCTTCCGCAGCGAAGCGATATAACGATAATACTCCGCGGGGGCGTTCTCGATGCGGATGCCCATGCCTACGGGAGCGTCCTGGCCGGGAATTATTGCTTTTTTAATCTTCCAGGCGACCTGGCCGCTGATGGTATAGATGTCGTCGGCGGCGGCAACCAAGATGCGCAGCCGGCTGCGCTTGCGGAATGCCTCCGTGGTGGCGACGAACATGCCCCGCCGGGAGATATTCACCGTGACCCCCATCTGCTGAAAGCCGGTCCGGCTGATATCCACCAGCAGGCTTTTGCAATACCGGGCTTCGCTGCGCTTTTTCATGGTCTTTCACTACTACTGTAATGGGTCATCTATAAAAAAACAATAGCAAATCACGTGCCAAGATCCAGGTCCGGGGAAAAAGAGATATTGTGAGGCCCGCATGGGTTCCAAAAGACCGGTACTACAGAACAATTTCGGCATGCAAAGGAAATAGTCGTTTTTTATCGTGCCGATAATGAATCTGGTGGCCGGGTAATTAATATACAGGTGGGGCCAAAAATTCATATGCATCCATTTTTTTGTTGACAGGGGGAAAATTCGATGCTATATTTTTGATATCATTTCGATAGCATATCAGGAGGTTCGAATGACAAAAGAACAGAAAGGGCAATCTTTCAAGGGCTGGGCCATCGTGGCCATCCACGCCCTGCTGATCGTGGCCATCGCCGCAATCTTTGTTTCCGGGGTAAACGCGGCTCACTGGTCACTCACGCAGGTGCTGCTCATGCTGGTCCTGACGATCGTGACGGCCGGCATTTTGCCTCCGGGCTATTTCACCCTGCAGCCCAATGAGGCCAAGGTGCTGGTGCTCTTCGGCAAATACAAGGGCACGGTGAGCAGCGACGGCTTTCACTGGACCAACCCGCTGGCCCTGGCCGTACCGCGCGGTAAGTACACCGTCTCGCGGCGCATCCGCAACTTCGAGATCGACAAGCTGAAGGTCAACGACAAGCGCGGCAATCCCATCGAGATCGCCGCCGTGGTGGTCTGGCGCGTCGTTGATACGGCCCACGCCCTCTTCGACGTCGACCATTACGAACACTACGTCAAGATCCAGAGCGACGCCGCCCTGCGCCACCTGGCCAACTGCTACCCCTATGACCACGGCGAGGAAGAAGAAGTAACCCTGCGCAGCGGCATGGACGAGGTGGCCCAGGTCTTGCGCGAGGAACTCCAGGAGCGCCTCGCCAAAGCCGGCGTGCAGGTGGACGAAACCCGGCTCACCCACCTGGCCTATGCCCCCGAGATCGCCAACGCCATGCTGCGCCGGCAAATGGCCGAAGCCATCATCGCCGCCCGGCGCAAGATCGTTCATGGCGCCGTTTCCATGGTGGAAATGGCGCTGGAAGACTTGAAAGCCAAGAAAGTGGTCGAACTGGACGAGGAGCGCAAGGCGGCCATGGTCAGCAACCTGCTGGTCGTTTTATGCGGCGAGGCCGAGGCCCAGCCTGTGATCAACACCGGCACGCTCTACAAGTAAGCGTCCCGCACCCAGTTCTATGCCGGCAAAAAAAGCTTTCCTGCTGCGCCTCGGCCCTGAGATGTGGGAGGAGCTGGAACGCTGGGCCGCCGACGATTTCCGCAGCGTCAACGGCCAGATCGAGTCCATTCTGCACGAGGCCATCAACCGGCGCCGTAAAAAAGCGCCGGCGGCCCCGACAGCGGGCGGGGTCCGCCCAGACGGAACCTCCGCCGACGGAGAGAAGCCATGAAGAAATTGATTTTTCTGATCCTGCTCTTCATACTCCTGGCAGCCAGCGTCGCTGCGGTCCCGGGAGCCGGGGGGAGCTGCGATAGTTCACACTGCGGCATGGCGCCTGCATGGAAAGCCGGCCAATAAAACAAGGAGCAAGAAAATGAAAAAAGGGATTTGCCCCGTTTGCGGGGGAAAAGAAATATACAGCGGCATGACGGTGAAAGGGAAGGCGGGGATGCACGACAGCAATTGCATACCGGTCTCGCTCTTCCGGGCCGCGGCGCTGGACAACTTCGTCTGCGGCCAGTGCGGCTACGTCCAGAGTTACGTCGCCAAAGAGAAGGACCTGGCTGCCATCAAGAAAAAATGGCCGCTGGTTTTTTAGCCCACGCGGCAGCCGGCACCGCTTGCTACTTTCCCGTGCCTGCCCTACAATCAGCGCATGCAGAATAACCCGCCCGCTCACTGGAACGACTCATGGCAGGCCTTGCTCGCCTGCCCCGCTTGCCAGGGGCCCCTGGCCGGACCCGACGACAGCGAGTTGCATTGCGCCTCCTGCGGCCGCTCTTACCCGATCCTGTCATGGGCGCCAATGCTCATTCTCGACCCGACCATTGCCGAGCATAAAACCCTGAACTTGTATGGGGATATCTGGGCGTCGTACCGGAAAAAGGGCAAGCAGCGCGGCTACCGTGCGCCCGCCACTTCCCATATCGACCTCCTGCTTCAGGCCTCAGGCTCCAGCCTGACCCAGGGGGAGGCCGGCATCGATGCCGGCTGCGGCAGCGGCGGCGGCACCCTGGCCCTGGCCCGCCAGCATGCCGGCATCCGCTTCATCGGCCTCGACCTGGCCGCCGGCGTGCGCCGTGCGGCAACCCAGTGCGTCAGCGTGCCGAACCTGCGCTATGTCCAGGGCAATCTGCTGGCCCCGCCGCTGGCGCGGCACGCCTTCGATTTTGCCTACTCGTTCGGCGTCCTGCACCATACCCGCGATCCACGGGCCGCGTTTCTCGCCCTGGTAGACCGGCTGCGCCAGGGCGGCCGGATCACGATTTTCGTCTACAAGGATTTCTCCGATCTGCCACTGAAAAAACTGCTGCTGGCGCCGGTGACCCTGTTCCGCCGCATCAGCACCCGGCTGCCGGTCCGCGTCCTGCGAGCGTTGGCCTGGTGCGGCTCGCCGTTCGTCTTTCTCCTGCTGACCCTGCCGGCAAGAATCCTGCGCGCCATCGGCTCGCCGCGCCTGGCCCAGCACATCCCCTACGGCACGTTTCCGGGCATCCAAGGCATAGCGGCCTCGCTCGAAGACCGTTTCGGCGCTCCCTATGAGCACCGCTTCCGCATTTCCGACCTGCAGGAATGGGCGCAGGCGGCCAGATTGCAGGAAGTACGGGTCGTCGATTGCCTGCCTTGGGGTTTTTCCGGCCTGGTCCTCAGCGGCCGCGCCCCCGGCTAGCCAGGGGCGCAGAAAAAAAGGCGCCCTGGACTGACTTCGATCGACATGGATTTTCCCCCGGGGGGGGAGAGCAAGGGAGGAACTGGGGTGAGTGACGGGACTTGAACCCGCAGCGGTCAGATCCACAGTCTGATACTCTACCATTGAGCTACACTCACCGCGCCCTTTCATTTTATAGCATAAGCCCCTGGCTGTCAACGTGCCGCCGGCGTTCGCGGGCGCGGGAAAGGACCCTCGGAAAACGACCCGCCTGGCTGGCCGTCCCGGTTTTCAGCGGGTTACTTCGCCGCGAACGGCCACCCTGGACAGCCGCGCGATCGCTGTTCTCACGTTGGGCTGATCCGGCTTGATGCGCAGCGAACGTTCGAAGTAACCCAGCGCCTGTTCGGGCCGGTTCAGCTTTTTCACGTAAAATTCTCCAAATTGATTGAACAACTGATGATTTTGCCCATTCATTTCGAGCAGCTCGGAGATCATCTTTTCGGCGATCTCCGGTTTTCCGCAGCGGTAATACAGATCGATCAAGGCCATGAAGTCAGCGAAACTCCTGGCGGTTTTTCTCTCGATCAGGGCGATGGCCGCGCCATAATTGTTGAATTCAGCGTAAAAGCCGGCCTTTTGTGCCGGCGACCCTTTTAAAAACCCGCTGCGCAATGTCTCCGTGATCCGCGCCGTTTGCTCATGAAAATTCGTCCGCATTGCCGTTTCCAATCCGGCCGCCTCCGGCCAGCGGGTTTGGCCGAGATAGGCGATGAGCAGTTTATGATAGGCCGGGCGTGTTTGCGGGTGCCGTTTGATCAATTCGCGCAGATTCCCTTCAGCCATGCTGAAATTTCCCCGGGAAAGCTGGATGGCCGCCTGCAACAATTGCGCGTTATAGGTTGAACCGGCAAGAGGATGGCGGAGCCATTTCGTTGCCGCCGCATAGTCGCAGCGCAGATACTCCAGGTTGGCGTAAAAAATGGCGACATGGCTTGCCGTCAGCCTGTCGCCCGGATGGCGCAGGCTTTCGTTCAAATAATAGCGCGCCAGCAGCTTGTTGTCCGCGTTATAATGCGCCTTGGCCAGGAACAGCAGCATGACATTGTTGCGCGGGTGCGCCTTGTACCCCTCGGTCCAGTATGTCAGTTCATTGCGATAAGCGAAACTGGACAACAGCAGATAGGGCAGGAACGCGCCGAGCAGCGCCAGGACCGCCGCATAGCGCAGGGGACGCTTGCATTTCTCCAGCGCCAGGCAGAACAGCCAGATGGCGCCGATGGCCGGGATCATCATGTAGCGCGCGGAAATCTTGAACGGCCAAAGCTTCGAGAACGCCAGGACGACGTAGGGGAATAAGAAGAATACCAGCAGCGAAAGCGGGATGATGGTTTTTTTCTCCCGGTTTCTGAACAGGAAAACGCCGGCGGCCAAAATTGACACGCCGCCCAGCAGCAGGTATTTCCAATTTGCGATTTCGGCGGCAAAGGCGAATTTGGGGAAATGGACGGGAAAAACGAGAATGCGCGCGTAGTACCCCACAAGCGAAAGTGCCAAGCGCGGGAATTCCATGACGGCCGACACGGGCTGCATGCCCAGGGAAGGCAGTTGCAACACGACATGCTTCACGAAAAAAAACGCGCCGCTGATGAGGATGTATCCCAGATAGCGGCGCCAGGACAGGCGGCGCCGCCAGGCCCATTCATACGCCGCCAGGAAGGGGATAAAGAACAGGAATGTCTCCTTGGAGAAAATCCCCAGGGCGAAAAACAAGGCGGAGGCAAAATAGTACCCCCCATTTTTCCTGAACAGCCACAGGTGGAAAAAAATGGCCGCCAGCATTCCCCACAACAGCAGGAAGAGATCGCAGCGCGACACCCCCCAAACCACGTTGTCGGCCTGAATCGGCAGGAAGGCGAAAAGGACCGTGACCAGCATGGGGAAATCTTCGCCGTTGTTCTGAAACTTCAAGAATATGAACAGGAAAATCAGCGCCAGGGAAAAAATGGCGATATTCACCAGGCGAATGTCGGTGTTTTTGAATCCCCACAACCGGTGTTCCACCATCATGGACAAATTCCAGATCGGGCGATAATAAAAACTGTTCTGATAATCCCCTGCCTGGCCGTGGATCATCCCGTAGCGGAAGGCATCGAGAAGGCTGCGATTGCCGTTGAGCAAAACGCTCTCTTTGGCGAAATCTTTCGTGTCCCAGCCCAGATCGTAGTTCAGCGTATGCCGGTACAGGGCGAACATGGCGCCGACGAGCAGGAGCAAAAAGATCAGCTCTTTCCTGGAAAAGCGGAGACGGAATTCGCCCGCGTTTTCATTCATGCTGATCACAGGGTATCCCGCTGGCGCCCATGAGGGGGATTATAGGGAGGAAAGGCGGCGTTTTCAAGTTGCCGCCGCGAGAGCGCCGGCTTCCCCCTTGCCGCGCTCAGGTCCTGGATTTTTTCCACGTTCCCCGCTATAATGAGGGAAACCATCGAAAGGAATCAGGAACCATGAAAAAAGCCAAGGTTGCTATTTTGAAAACCGGGCCGCAGACGGTGCTGGACGATTACATCCGCCTGTTCGAGCTGGGCGGAGGGCCCAACGCCCTGGAAAAGGGACGCACCACCATCATCAAGGACAACATCTCCTGGCACTATCCCTACCCCTCGGCCAACACCACTCCCTGGCAGTTGGAAGCGACCGTGCTGGCCCTGAAGCAGAACGGCTTTCGCGACATCACCTGCGTGCAGAACAAGACCGAGGTGACCGACGCCTTCAAGGGCGAAGACCTGAACAACTACAAGCCGATTTTCAGGGACCACAAGGTCAACGTCCTGTTCAATTTCCAGGAAGCCGACATGAAATGGGTGACCTACAAGCCCAAGGCGAAGATGCTGGTACTGGACAAGATCTATGGCGACGAGCTGCGCATCCCCGACTATTTCATCGGCAAGAACATGGTGCACCTGCCGACGGTCAAGTGCCACATTTACACGACCACCACCGGCGCCATGAAGAACGCCTTCGGCGGCCTGCTCAACCACAAGCGCCACCAGACCCACACTCACATTCACGAGACGCTGGTCGACCTGCTGGCCATCCAGAAAGAAATCCATCCCGGCCTGTTCTGCCTGATGGACGGCACCAGCGCCGGCAACGGCCCCGGGCCGCGCGTGATGAAGCCCGAGGAAAAGAACGTCATCCTGGCCAGCGCCGACCAGGTGGCCATCGACGCCGTGGCGGCCAAGCTGATGGGCTTCGACCCCATGTCCATCCCCTACATCCGCCTGGCGCACGAGAGCGGCCTCGGCATAGGCCGGCCCGAAGAGATCGAGATCGTCGGCGACCAGGACGCCGCCCGGGAAAACTGGCACTTCCATGTCGGCTTTTGCTTTCATAAGGCCGTGGGCTGGGTGACCTGGTTCGGGCCCACCCGCTTCCTGCAAAAGGCCATGACCCGCCCGCCGATCCTCTACCTGGGCAACTTTTATTCCTATTTCTACCACGACGTCATGCATTGGCCGTTCATTGAAAGCAAGATCTATAAAAAATGGCTCAAGGATTCCCAGTGGGGCAGGTTATTTCAAGAATACCTCGACAAGGGGTCACTGAAAGGGAAATAACAAACCTTCGTGACGCGTGACGCGTAACGCGTGACGAGAAAAGGCAATTTGACGACTTATTTCAACTCACCCCCGAGCCCCCTCTCTTACGAAGAGAGGGGGAGACTAATTTATTATTACTCCCCCTTCTCTTCACAAGAGAAGGGGTTGGGGATGAGTTGACGGATGATTTCAACTCTTCAGCGCATCTCAAATGAAACTATATATTCATAATTAGCGGGAGTATCAGCCATTTTTGGTTCCGCATTCCGCCACTCGCCTTCCAGGCCGGCCTCAGCAGCCGCCAGCTGGAAATGGCACATGGCGATGCCCATATCGATGCGCTGCAGGTCGGCCAGCGGCATCATGGCGCTGTAGGCCTTGTCGCGGTCCAGGAAAAAATGCCAGCCGCCGGCCTGGCGGATAATGCGCCAGGGCTGCTTGTTGGAAGCCGAAGGAGCCAGGCGCACGCAGGCCAGCACGCCGCCCCACGGACCGGCCGCCGCCAGGGCCAGCGGCGAACCCCAGCTTTCGGCGAAGAAAAGCAGGCCGGCATCCTTGCGCTGGTCGCCCTTGGCGCTCCAGCGCACCAGGCGATCGCGCAGCGAGGGGCGGAGCGCCGGACGGCCCACGGCCACCACGGCCGGAAGCATCTCGTCTTCTCCCACGGACAGCGCTTTGGCGAAATTCCTGCGATCGAAAATGCCGCCGATCCAGCAGCTGCCTACGCCCAGAGACGTGGCCAGCAGGACCGCGGCTTCCAGGGCGAAGCCGATGTCCTCCCAGGGGCGCGGCGCGTCCCTGGCGACCAGGGCGGCCAGGTAGAAGCGCACGCCCTTGATCATGCCGTAGCTGCCGGTGGAGAATAAATTCTCGAGCCTGACTTTCTCCCTGTCGATCACTCCGAAGCGGAGCCGGCTGGCAAAGGGCAGCTGCAGGGAGGCGGGAAACCTCTCCAGGGCGGCCAGCGTGGTTGCTTCCAGGCCGCGGCCGTCAAAGCTGCGGCAGGAATGGCGCTTTTGGACCAATTCGGCGAGCGGCTGGGCAAAGGCAATCTTCTCTGTCATGGCCGGATTATAGCATACCCTGCCGCCTTGCCGCAGCAGGCGAATCCGGCTATAATGCCCTTGGCGCACGCGCCCGTAGCTCAAAGGATAGAGCGGCAGCCTTCGAAGCTGCGCGTTGGGAGTTCGAGTCTCTCCGGGCGTACGGAAACCGGGAAAAAAATATAAAATAATTCTGAGATGGCGCAGCGAATCTTTTATTTACTTGCGATGATCAAGAGAACTTTCGCCGCTCTGGCCCTGCTGTACATGCTACTGCCATCCGCCGATCGCTCCATCCGCATCGAGTACCCCAATGGCGGCGAAGTGCTCAAACGCGGAACACAGGTGGCGGTGCGCTGGAGCACGCAGGGCATCGAGGGCAACCTGGCCCTGTTGCTTTTCAAGAACGGCGAGCAGCTTGCCATCATCGCCGCCGGCATCCCCGACAACGGCCTTTTTCAGTGGACCGTCGCGACCAGCCTGCCCGAAGCCACAGGCTACCGCCTTCGCCTATGCTCGTTGAACGACCTGCGGATCAACGATTTCTCCGACGGCGATTTTAGTATAAGCAAATAGTAAAAAGTACCTGCGCATAGTGAAAAGTGATCAGTGAAAAGTGAAAAGTAACCGGCAGAATAGCGAACTATGGCTTTCACGTTTCACTTTTCACATTTCACTTTTCACTTAGATCCAGCCATCCGCCAAGTTCTGTTCTTCCTTGTTACTTGTCACTCGTCACTTGTCACATAAATCGATTTATTTTTTGGCCTCGTGGTATAATCGCCGCTGGTCCCCCAGTCATGGAAACAAACATCATTCTCAAGGGCATCCGCACCAACAACCTGAAGAACATCGACGTCGCCATCCCGCTGGGTGAGATCACCGCCCTGGTCGGGGTCAGCGGCGCCGGAAAATCGTCCCTGGCCTTCCACACCCTGTACGCCGAGGGCTACATCCGCTACATCGAATCGATATCGCCCTATATCCGCCAGTTCCTGGACCAGATCGAAAAGCCCGACATCGACCGCGTCGACAACCTGCCTCCGGCCATCGCCTTCCGCCAGAAAAAGCCGCACAAGAACCCGCGCTCCATCGTGGCCACCGCCTCCGACATCTTCGATTACCTGCGCATCCTCTACGCCAAGATCTCCGACTTCCACTGCCCGGAATGCGGCCAGCCGGTACGCAAGTTCAGCATCGACGAGATCGTCCACGACCTCATGGCGCGGCCGCGCGGCCGGCTGCGCGTCTGCTTCGCCTACCAGGGCGACATCGCCTTCCTGGCCAACCGCGGCTACCGCTTCCAGGTGCGCGGCGGCGACACGGCAGGCATCGACGCCAGGAGCAAGGACAAGTCCATCCTGGTCCTCGTCGACGAGCTCGAGAACAGCGCCGGGAACCGGCCGCGCATCTTCGAGGCCGTCGACAGCGCCATCGCCCTGAGCCGCAACACGCTCACCGTTTTTTACGGCGCCGAAGAGCTGAGCTTCCCCTTTTCGCTCTACTGCCCCCGCTGTTGCAAGGAATATGAAAGCCCGGACGAGAACCTGTTCTCCTTCAACAGCGCCCGCGGCGCCTGCCCGCACTGCAAGGGCTTCGGTGACGTGACCGCCATCGACCCCGGGCTGGTCTTCGATGAAAGCCTTTCCCTGGCCGACGGCGCCGTTTTGCCCCTGAACACGCCGGCGAACCGCGAATACCGCGACTATTTCCTGCAGCATGCCGCCAAGGCCGGCATGGACCTGAAGCGGCCGCTCCGCGAGTTCAGCGCCGCTGAAAAGAATTTTCTGCTCCTGGGCTCAGGACGATTCCCGGGGGTGGAAGGGCTCTTCGCCTACCTGAGGAAAAAATCGTATCGCGTCCAGGCGCGCGCCTTCCTCAGCCGCTTCACCTCCTATCATCCCTGCCCGGCCTGCCACGGCAGCCGCTTCAACCCGCTGGTCCTCTCCTTCCGCGTCCGGGAGCGGACCATCGCGGAGTTCCTGGCCATGACCATCGGCGAAGCGGACGCCTTTATCCGCGGCCTGGACCCGAAGCGCTACCGCAACCGCATCTCGCCCGACGTGTTCCACGAGATCACCGCCAAGCTGCAGTTCCTGATCCAGAACCGCCTGCACTACGTCCAGCTGGACCGGCCGACCTTCACCCTGTCCCGGGGCGAGCACCAGCGCATCAACCTGGCGTTCATCATGGGCTCCACCCTCTCCGATTCCCTGCTGATCATCGACCAGCCGTCGGCCGACCTGCACCCCTCCGACTATGGCAAGATGGATCTCTTCCTGCGCCGGCTGAAGGAAAACGGCAACACCATCGTTTTGGTCGAGCACAACCCGCTCCTGGTCCGCTGCGCCGACCATGTGATCGAACTGGGCCCCCGCGCCGGCAGCGAAGGCGGGCGCGTCATCTTCAGCGGCGACCGCGAAGCGTTTTTTGCCGGTTGCGACACCATCACCCAGGACTATTTCCGGCGCCGACCCCGCCCGGTTGCCGGCGGGAAACACAGCGCCGGCTTCATGGACTTCGCCGACGCCTGCGCCCACAACCTGAAGCATTTCGACCTGCGCCTTCCCCGCCAGGCATTGACGGTCATCGTCGGCGTCAGCGGCGCCGGCAAGAGCTCCCTGCTCTATGACGAGATATTCCTCAAGCATCCGGCCATCCCGGGAATAGGCGAAACCGTGCATATCGATCCCGGGGTTCGCTCCTTGCGCGTCACGACCAATATCGCCGGCTTCCTGGACGCCTCGGCTCCCATCCGCGAATTTTTTTCCGCCCTGAAACCCAGCCGCCTGCTTGGCTATCAGCCGGGGCATTTCTCGTTCCACTCTCCCCTGGGCCGCTGTCCCGAATGCAAGGGCCGCGGTTTTCAGGAGATCGAGATGCAGTTTCTGCCCGCGGTCCGCGCCGTTTGCGGCCATTGCCGCGGCAATGGCTTCGCCCCCGACGTGCTGAAGATCACCCACCAGGGGCGGAACATCGCCGACGTCCTGGCCATGACCGTTGACAGCTTCTGCGCCGAGTTCGCCGCCGTTGTTCCTGCCGCCGCCTCCGCCCTGCAGGGACTGCGCGACAACGGCATGGGCTACCTGCGCCTCGGAGAAAAGCTGGGCCGCCTTTCCACGGGCGAGCTGCAGAAGCTCAAGCTGCTCAAGTATCTCAACGAGGAGCGCTCAAACATGCTGTTCCTGCTCGATGAGCCCTCCTTCGGCCTGCACCCCTTTGACGTCGACGTGATCCAGAAGCTCTTCGCCCGCTTGCTGGCCAGGCGCAACACCGTGGTGGCCGTCGAGCACAACCTGGCCATGATCGCCGCCGCCGACCACGTGGTCGAACTCGGCCCGGAGGGGGGCGCCGGCGGCGGACGGCTCCTGTTCAGCGGCAGCCCGCTTCGTATGCTGGCCAGGGCGGGTTCGCCCACCGGCCGCTATCTGAAAAAATATCTGAAAAACACTTGACAAAAAGATTTTATACACTTAAATAAAGACAACAAAAAACTCGAAGGAGTGAACGCCGATGGAACAATTGGAAATCATCTCGTGGCAGACGCTTGATACGCTGAAAGCCGCCGCCACCAAGATCGTCGAAGTGGTCGGCGACCTCGACAGCGACGAGCACATGTCGGTGTTCTGCTACATCGAGGACGACTACCTGGAGCTGTTCTACAGCGAATTGGATACGAACTTCATCCGTCATTTCGAGGACGAAGACGAATTCTACAAAACCCTGGAAACCCGCAAGAACGAGTTCGGCGAGGAGGACTTCGACGCCGCCAACTATTACGAGGAAGAGGAGAATTTCGGCGACGAGGAGTCGGAAGAGGACCTCGACGGCTTCGACCTGAAGGATGATGAAGAGGACGAGGACTACTGACCGGCGCCGCGACGCCGCCCCGGCGGCGTAAGCGGTGGCCGCCCCCCCGGCGAAAGAAGGCAGGAGCAAGTGGCTGGAATACTCCTCCGTCGGCCTGATGTTTCCCGCTTCCATCGTGGTCGGCTTCTTCATCGGTCATTTCCTCGACAAGTGGCTGGACACAGACCCCTGGCTCACCCTGATCTTCATCATCTACGGCATCCTGGCCGGCTTTTACAACCTGTTCGCGGAAACGAGGCGCCATGAGCCGAAAAAATAGGGGCGGCCTCCCCGGCGGCATCGTTCGCGACGCCGTCATTGCCGAAGCGCTGGTTGTGCTGCTGGTTTTTTTTTTACAAAAAACGCCAAGTATTGTATAATTTCCCTTGCCGGTGCCGCCGCCGGTATCGCGAGTTTTCACGTTTTGGTCCGGCAGGCTGACCGGATTCTGGAAAAAGGCAAGGGAAAAACGATGTTCTTCATGACGGGCTTGGCGAAACTTCTGGTCATTGCCGGGATCTTCTTCGCCGCCAGCCTTCTGGCCGGAAAAGGCGTCATCTTCCTGATCCAGGGACTGTCGATGATCTACCTGGGCATCGCCTCCGCCGGCCTGCGGCAAATGCTGCGCAGCGGTCGCCATGGAACATAACCCGCTGTTCGCCGTCTGGATCAACGGGCTGCTCAAGTCGGCCGCCGCTCTCGCCGGCATCCGCGTCCACGGCGACCCCCTGCCCGCCCACGTCATCATGGCCTTCATCGCGACCTCGGCCCTGCTGCTTTTCTTCAAGCTCACCGTCAAGAATTTGTCGATCTTTCCGGCCAAGATGCAGGCCCTGCTGGAGTCGATTTACCTGTTTTTCCGCTCCACGGTCGACGACATGATCGGCCATGAGGGGCGAAAATTCGTCCCGGTGCTGGGAACGCTCGCCCTGTTCATCGCCTCCTGCAACCTGCTGGGGCTGCTGCCGGAAATGGCTTCGCCAACGGCGAACCTCAACGTCCCGGCCGGCTGCGCCATCTTCATCTTCCTCTATTATCACGCCCAGGGCGTTAAAAAGCACGGTTTTTTCGGTTACCTGAAGACGTTCGCCGGCCCCAAATGGTGGCTGAGCTGGCTGTTCTTCCCCATCGAGTTCATCTCGCACTTTTCCCGGCCCATGTCCCTGACCGTCCGTCTTTTCTGCAACATATTCGGCGAAGACCTGGTGATCATCATCATTGTGTCACTGGTCCCATTCGTGGCGCCGCTGCCCATGATGGCCATGGCCATCTTCACTTCCCTGCTGCAAGCGTACATCTTTATCATGCTGTCGTCGGTCTACCTGGCCGGGGCCATCGCCTCGGAACACTAATAAAGGAGTGACTCAACCATGAGAAAAAAAACCCTGCTGTTCGTCGCCGTACTGCTCGTGCTGACGGCGGCGCTGCCGGCGCAGAGCCCGGACAAGACCATGCCCGTCACGTCGCTGTTCTTCTGGACCATCCTCATCGGCAGCGTCTGCCTGACCCTGGCCGCCATCGTCGGCATCTTCGGCCAGTCCAAGGCGTTCTGCACCGCCTCGGACAACATCGCCCGCAACCCGGCGTCGGCCGACTCCATCCGCGGCCTGCTGATCATCGCCCTGGCCCTGATGGAATCCCTGGTCATTTACGTGCTGCTCATTGACCTGATCCTGTTCTTCGTCAAGTGGGGCAGCTACACGGTCAAGTAACGTCTCGGGAAAAGGGGAAGGCGCGGCGCCTTCCCTCATTCTCGGCCCATGAACAGCAAACAGAACGCCGTAACGCCATTGACGATGTTGCGGGGCATGTGGCGGGCGCTGACGTCCTTCCTGGAAGAAGGAGGCATCGACAAGTCCTCCATCCTGGCCTATTACTCCATATTTTCGTCGTTCTTCCTGCTGATCTTCTCGGCCTATCTGTTCGGCGGCCTGCTGGGCACGGCGGAATCCGCGCTGCAGAACGTCTACCCGTTCTCGCCCGAGTTCCTGCAGCAAGTCGTCCCGGTCTTTTTTAGCCATGCCGCCGACCTGACCGCGCGCATCGGCGACCTGGGGCTGTTCGGCCTGGGAGTGTTCCTGTTCATGGGCATCCTGGTCTTCAAGAAAATGGTGCAGTTCGTCAACGACATGTTCCATATCGACATCAAGCGCGTTTTTTTTGGCAAGCGGCTGAAGGAATTCGGGCTGCTGCTCATCGTCTTCATCCTGATCGCCGCCTCCTTTCTGGCGACGGGACTGACCTCGACCGTGACCACCATCTTCGAGAAGGATTTGCCCAGCGGCGCCCGCATCGACCCTCAGCTCGTGCTCGCCGTCAACGGCTTCCTGATCAAGTACGCCCTGCCCTTCCTGATCACCTTCCTCTTCTTTTATATCCTGTTCAAGTGGATCCCGGAGAAAAAGGTCGGGACGATGGCCGCGCTGGCATCCGCCCTGCTCTCGGCCCTGCTCTGGGAAGCGGTCAAGCGCGGCTACACCTACTACCTGGTGAACATCTCGCTGCTGCGCCGCATGCAGGACCCGGTCGTGGCCATCATCCTGTTCGGTTTCTGGATGGAGATCACCATGAGCATCATGCTCTATGGCGCCAAGCTGACCTACCTGCTCGACAAGGAGGCACATGCCTGAGCTGAAAGAGATCGCCGCCCTCATCAACGGCGAATGGCGGGGCGACGGCGCCCTGGAAATCCAGGGGATCCAGGCCCTGCACCGGGCCGGGCCGCACGAGATCGCCTTCGTCGCCAAGGAGCGCCGGGACATCGACCTCACCGCGCTCCAGGCCGGGGCACTGATCGTGGCCGACGACAGCCCGGTCGCTTACGCCAACCGCATCCTGGTCGCCGATCCCCACCTGGCGTTCGCCCGCCTGCTGGCCCATTTCCACCCGCGGCAGCCCTTCTGGAAAGGGATCGCCGCCAGCGCTTCCGTCGCGGCTTCGGCCGAGCTGGGCGACGGCGTCAGCGTCGGCCCCTTCTCCTTCATCGGCGAGCGCAGCCGCGTCGGCGCCGGCAGCGAGATCCACTCCGGCGTGGCCGTCTACCGCGACGTGGCCATCGGCCGCGACTGCCTCATTTATGCCAATGTCGTCATCCGCGAAAACGTGGAGATCGGCGACAATGTGATCATCCACCCCGGCGCGGTCATCGGCGCCGACGGCTTCGGCTTCGGGCGCACCGCCGAGGGGGCAGCGGTAAAGGTGCCGCAGGTCGGCAAGGTGATCATCGGCTCCGGCTGCGAGATCGGCGCCAACACCTGCATCGACCGCTCGACCATCGAAGAAACGGTGCTGGAGGAGAACGTCAAGCTGGACAACCTGGTGCAGATCGGCCACAACGTGCGCATCGGCCGCGACAGCGCCATATCGTCCCAGACCGGCATCTCCGGCTCGACGCGCATCGGCTCGCAGGTGATCATGGGCGGGCAGGTCGGCATCGCCGATCATGTGCACATCGCCGACGGCGTGATGATCGCCGCCAAGTCGGGCGTCACCGGGTCGATCAAGTCCAGGATGATCGTCGCCGGCATTCCGCACCAGGAGATCGGCGACTGGCGCAAGAACATGGTCCTGGCCAGGAACCTGGCGGCCATGAAGGATAAATTGCGGTCCCTCGAGAAAAAAATCAAGGAATTGGAGGAAAAATGAAAAAAAACATAGGTATCGCCCTCTTTTTACTGTCAGCGCTGGCGTTCGCCAAGCCGGCCATCAGGTTCAAGTCGACCAGCGTCGATTTCGGTCAGGCGGCCGCCGGCAAGATCGTGGACATCGTCTTTGAATTCGAAAACAGCGGCGACGACGTCCTGATCATCAAGAACATCATCCCGGCCTGCGGCTGCACCACGGCGGCATTGACCAAAAAGGAATACCAGCCCGGGGAAAAAGGGACGATCACGAGCAAGTTCAACACCAGCGGCTACAACGGCAAGGTCGTCAAGACCATCACCGTCAACAGCAACGACGCCGACGCGGCGGAGACGCGACTGACCCTGAGCGGCACCGTCATCGTCAAGGACTTCGCCCAGGCCGACCTAAAGCCCGCCCAGATCGCGTTTGGCGCGGTCAGCGCCGGCAAGACCTACGTGCGCAAGCTCAATTTGAGCAACTCCGGCAATCTCGACCTGCGCATCCTCGAGGTGGGCAGCAGCCCGGAAGTATCGCTGGTCTTCAACGCCAACACGGTCGGCCCCAGGAAAAGCAGCGAGATCATTCTCACCTTCACCCCGTTCGAAAAGGGCGTATTCAACAACATGGTCAAGATCCGTACCAACGACTACCGCAGCCCCTATATGTTCGTCCGCCTGGAGGCCCAGGTCGATTGAACCCTTCCAGGCATGGGGATAGCGATCACCTTTTTGTGTCGGGTCCCACGGTGAAATAGCCGTCGGAAAAACAAACATCGAAATTGAAATCGATCAGCCGGGTGCAAATATAAAGCGGCCCGGCAGCGGGTATGGTAACGGCGGCGGGCACCGCCGACGTGCCATCGCGTCCTGCTGAAAATATCGAGTATTCGTCTAAATTGCCGGCAAACAGGTAGCCAAAAGGATTCCCCCAGCCGTCCGCCCGCGGACAGATCTTGATGTAGTAGGGCTCGAACCATGGGGTTCCGCCGCTCGCCGTGGGGTTGGCGGCCGGGGCCATGGTCCAATCGGTGACATAGGATTCGATCGCCGTCCCCAACGACTTCAGGTCGGCCATGGTCGCCTTCTGCTTGCCTTTCTGGATAGCCACCATCAGGTTGGGAATGGCGATGGCGGCGATGAAGCCGATGATGGCCACCACGATCAGCAACTCGATCAACGTAAAGCCTTTCTGTTCCATTGCAACCTCCTCATGGCCCGCTAAAAAGCAAGCATGATCCTTGCCAAGCGGGCCGCAGCGCGAAGCCTTCATTTTTCCTGAGCCGTTTCCGGCACTTGATGCAGCCTGAAAAGATAGGAGCCGGCGCGGGCGCGCAGGCGGCGCGCCTTGACGCGGATGGCGTCCAGCCGTTGGCGCAGCCCCGGGTCGTTGGCGGGCACGCCGTCCAATTCATGGATGAAAACGAGCGCCGCCGCAAAGTCCGGCTCCAGGGCCAGGGCGGCCTGCGCCTGCCGGCGCGCCTCAGCAACATGACCGAATTCCCGCAGCACTATAGCCTGGCGCAGCAGCAGGAAAGGGTTGAAAGGGGCCAGTTTTGCGGCGCGGCGCAAGGGGTCCAGTATCTCCTGCGCCTGGGCCGGGTAAAAATACCCGCGCACGCGCGCGTCGTGGAACAACTCTGACTCCAGTCCAAGGGCATCGGTGCTGTTCCTGTCCAGCCGCTGGGCGAGACGCGCAAATTCCAGGGCCTGGGTCCAGGCGCCCGCAGCGGAACGGGAGCTGGCGAAGGCGCGCAGCAACGCGGCCTTGGCCAGGGGCGCCCGTTCGTCCAGGGGGCTGAGCAGCGCTGCTTTTTGCAGCAGATCATAACGGCGCACGAGATTCTTTTCCCGGGCCGCCAGAACGAGGCTGTGGTCGGCGACGAACGGCAGCAGGTAGAAGAGGAGGAGCGCCAGGATGACGGCGGCGGGAAAAAAGACCCTGGCCGCGGGGCGCAAGGCGATAAAGCGGCGATCCGCCGCCAAAAAATCCCGCAGCAGCAACAAAAAGACGACCAGGAAAAAGAACTGGAAGACAAAATTAAACAGCAGCATCTGGGCCAGCAGAAAACCCAGCAGCAGCTTTACCAGATCGAACCGCGGCGGCGACAGCAGGCGGCGGATAACGTAAAAAAGAAACACCAGGACGAAGACGAGCCCGGGCAGGCCGTTTTCGCTGATGATCTTCCAGTAATCGCTATGGGGCGATTCCGGGACCTTGCCGTAACGCGACGGCCCCTTGTCCTGGGCGAAATTGAAGCGCGGCGCCGCCTCGTTGAAAAGATCGGGGCCGACACCGGTCAGCGGGTGCTGGCGGTACATGCGCGCCGACATGCTCCAGATGTCCAGCCTATCGAAGACATAGGGATCATGGCGCAGCGAATGGACCACCATGCGCCGCATGGGATTGGGGATCACGACCAGCAGGAGCAAAAGCGCCGCCAGGTAAGGGAGCCACTTGCGCCGGCGCTCGAGGATCATGATCGCCGAGAAAAGGACCAGTCCCAGGAACGCCGCCTTGGAGGCGCTGAGGAGCACGGCCGCGAAATTGATCGCCAGCAGGGCGGCCGCGCCGCGGCTTGGCGCGCGCAGCAGGGCGTGCAGGAAAACCAGGACGGCCAGGGCCGAAGCGATCCCCTGCAGGATGGGGTTGCGGAAGATCACGGCGACCGGCAGCCGTCCGCCCTGCACGGCAAAGGCGACGATCACCGCCAGGGAGGAGAGCGAGATCACATATGCCGCCAGGCGCAGGTAGCGCTCCATGTCCTCCTTTTCCAGGTAAAAAAACGTGATCCACAACGAGACCAGGAAAATATCGGCTACAAAGAGGAGAGACTTGAAGGGGTGCGGGGAAAAAAACGCGCTGAAAAGGAAGACCGCATTGAGGGCGAACAGAAAAAACGAGAAGCGATCCAGGACGATGTTCTTCAGCACCGCGGCCTTGCCCAGGGTGAAAAGGGCCAGCAGGCACATAAAACCCAGGTAATAAGCGTAGCCGATCTTTGCCGGAAAAAGCAGCGCCCAGCCCAGCACCAGGCAGAACTCAATTTGCTGAAAACGCGGGCTGCCTGGCGAGAGTGTCTTGAACATATTTATACCACCTCTGGTATTCCTTGTTTCTCCGATTCCCCGCGGCCGCTCTGGCGGCATGGCTCAGCGCCGTCCATTGGGCGCCGCGGCGCCAGGAGGATATGGACAGGAGATAATTGGCATAGGGTTGACCGGAATAGATTGCCAGCGTTTGTTTCAGGGCGCGCTCGGCCTGCTCGCGATCCCCCCGCTCCCAGGCGATGGAGGCCAGCCCGAGCCTGGAGCGGTAGGAATAAGGGGCGATTTTCAACGCGGCAAGGTAGCGGGCTTCCGCTTGCGCCGGCTCCTTGCGGCTCAGCCACAGGTCGCCGGCCTGCTGTCGGCTCACGGCCGCGGCTCCGAGCAGCAGCGGCATGGCCAGCAGGGCGGTCAAGGCGAAATGGCGCGGCCGGGCCGGGGCGGCCGGCGGGACGACCTGGGAAAGGACTACGACCGAGCTGAGCCCGGCGGCAAAAAAGTAGTTGCCGATGTCGAACAGGTTAAAAAACAGGAGCAGGATGCTTGCCGAGGCGAACAGGGCGTTCTCCGCCTGCAGAAAGCGGGGCAGATTCGCTTTCAGCCACGGCAGGCAGAGGACCAGGAGCAGGACGAACAGGGGCAGCCCGGTCTCGGCGGCCATGTGCAGGAAAAAATTGTGGGCGTAGATGGATTCGGGTTCGCCGGGACGGACATGGGGCGGGACGGCGGTTTCATAGTTCCCCAACCCCACGCCGAGGACAGGCGCCGCGGCCAGCACGCGCCCGGCCTGGTCCCAGTTGGCCAGGCGCAGGGTAAGCGGCGAGAGCGCGCGGGCCTCGGAAAAACGCAGGGCCGTAACGACAAAGAGGACAAGAGCCAGCACCATGAGCAACGGCGCCAGGTAGCGAAGCTTGAAGATTCGCGAGACGAACAGATAGAACAAGACCCCGGCGGTGAAAAAAAGGATGCCGCCGAAGGATTGGGTCAGGACCAGATTGAAGGCGCCGAGCAGAAAAAGCGTTGCCCAGACCAGGCGGCCGCGGCCACGCGCCCGGTAAAAAAAATGAACGATGAATATCAGCAGCAGGCCGCAGACCATGGCGTAGAGGGTGGGCAAGGAGAATATGGCGAAAATGCGCCCCGAGGCGACACGGGAGCGCAAGGCCTGGGCGTGAAAAGAAGGGCCAACGGCGCCCTGTGCCAGGATCAGGGGGAAAAGGACGAATCTCTGGATGATGCCGTAAACAAAGAGGATAAAGGCAATGCCGCCGCTGATCGGCGCCAGGATCTTCTCCAGGCGGAAGCGGCTGCAAAGGGAGAACACTGAGAGCAAAAAGAGAAAGTAGGCCAGACGGACAAAAAACAGATACTTGACCTCGCCGATCGAAAAATTCAACAATAAAAAAAAGGCGGCTGGAATAAGCTTCCAGCCGCCCTTGGTAATAAAATTCGTGCTAATTATCTCTTCACGTCCGGCCCGATGGTATAGTTGCCGTTCGAAAAGACGATGTCCCAGCTGAAATCGCCAAGCGCCGTGCAGATATACTGTACGCCGCCAGTCGGAACTTCGATGGCTACGGCAGCACCTGAACCGCGGCCGCTCGACCAGATGGAGTACTCGTCGGCACTGGTCGTCTGTCCATCATAACCCCAAGGTCTGCCCCAGCCGTCAGCCTGGGGAGCGATCTTGATGTAGAAGGGCTCAAACCAGCTTTCACCGCCGCCAGCCAGGGGATCCGTATCCGGAGCCACTGCCCAGTCGGTGATGTAAGACTCGATGCCCGTGCCGATCGATTTCAGGTCACCCATGGTGGCCTTCTGCTTGCCTTTCTGCAGGGCAACCAGCAGGTTGGGGATGGCGATCGCGGCTATGATGCCTATGATCGCGACAACGATCAGCAATTCAATCAGTGTAAAACCTTTCTTGTTCATAAAACCTCCTTAAGGATTTACTTTATATAAGCATTTCTTCTGCCAAATAAAAATCCCATCTTAAAAGGTTTTTCAGGCTGCGCCAACAGGGGAATGACAATATGGGTCACTTTAAGTGACATTTTTTGTCACCCGGGGGTTTATTTCAGGGGCAACTTTTGGCCGAAATAATGATTCAATATGATGCGGAACACATTGATTGGCGCCAGTGCCGTATCCAATTGGGAATAGGGGTATCCAGGCAGATGCATGGATAGGAAAACCTTTTGTTTTTCCTCCAGGGGAACGACATGCAGCAGGGGCTTGCGAAAGGAACCGCGATAGCCATGATCGGATTGGAGGATGATGACAGGAGGGCTCGCGGATTCCCGCAGGATGGCTTCCGCCATTTCGGAGGCTCGGCGGCTGACATACAGATATTGTTCCAGATAATATTTTCTTTGCGAATAATCCAGGCTGTGTTGCGGAGCCACCGCTCCGCCATCCTTATCAAAAACAAATGGCGCATGGGGGCTGTACAGATGGATCAGTACGAATTTCGGCCCGGCTTTTTTCACGATCGCGGGCACGTGCTCGAAAATGTACAAGGCATGCTTGCGGAAATAGGATGAATACTTGTCTTCATCATTCTGCCAATTTTCAGCCAGGGGATAGAGGACGCTCATGTCGACCAACGTCTTGTAAAAATCATCGAAAAATATCGACACTCCGGTCAGCGGATAAAAATAATGCTTCCGCGCAAGATCCTGGACGGCAAGACCACGGAAAGGGAAATCGTAGATTTCATAGCCGTTCTCGCTCAGAAAGCGGGCAACCTTGTTCTGGCGGACCAAGGCCTGAGCATCGCTTGTGGCCGGGATGTTCTCCATGTTGAGGACGGAAGCCATTGCGTACGAGGTCATCACGTGCAGACAGCGGCTCTTTTCAGCGATAAAAAACCCGGCGTCGCGCAGCCGCTCCGCGAACCTTGAGTTGTCATAATTGAACAGTTTTTCCACGCTATTCAGGCTGGCGAACTCATCAAGAAAAATGCAGTAAATGTCGGGCTTGCTCGCCGCTGACAACGGTTTTTGGAATTCATTCTTTTGCAGAAGTTGGCGGGCGTTGCGCGCGCCGGTATTCCGGGTATGATGGAGAATGATCGTGCCCAGGTTCCAAACCAAAAGCAGGCAAATGATAGCGCTCAGTATTTTGCCTGCGTTGAGGAATGAGCGCTTTGACCGGCGGGTGAGAAAAAGCGCAAGGGCCAGCGAAGCAAAGAGGAGAACGTGCGAAAAAAACAACGCCGATGAACGCAGTATTGGCTTAAGAATCTCATTCAGCACATCAAGGATAAGTTTGTAATAAAAAACCAGCAGCAGGATAATGAAAATGACAACGGCCCGCTTTTCCCTGTTCCGATAAATGAATCCCAGGCCAAGCCAGAGAAAGGCCGTCAAGACGAGCGCAACGAGCATGGGAAGAATCGTTTTGCTGAAGGCGACCTCGCTGATGTTTTGCCGGTATAGAAAAAGGATCGGATATAGCGAAAAAAGAAAAACATAAAGGTAGCGTAGCACGATGAATTTCGCCAGTCCAACCTTGGGTTTGCGCATCTTGGTATTATAGGAGAACCCGGGTTTGGTTTCAATTTGACGCATTTTTTTCAAACAGATTTTAACTGAGGCAATGCGGAGCATTGGCAACCGTACCCCGATAGGGTATTAAAAACAATCGACTCGCCTGCACGGACTTTGGTCCGGCAGGCGCTGGATTCTTGCAATCGTTTGCACCGGACCATAAAAATGATGTATGATCAAATTGGCATAGGGTTGAATTGACGCCTTATGCCGGCTATTGGTTGAAAATGCAGCGTACAACAGCGCTAGCCTTGGATGAAATAATATTGACCGTTGTTGGTGATCTGTTTAAGAGAAAAAATAAGGAGACAAGGATATGCAATTCATCGACCTGGCAACTCAGCAGAAACGGATTCGCGGGCAGATCGAAGCCAGTTTCCAGGCCATACTGAACCATGGCCAGTATATCATGGGACCGGAGATCTCCGAACTCGAAGCCAAACTGGCAGCCTACACAGGCGCCCCATACGCCGTAGCGGTCGCCAGCGGCACCGATGCCCTGCTCATGCCGTTGCTGGCCGAAAAGGTCGGCCGCGGCGACGCCGTTTTCGCCCCCACCTTCACCTTCATCGCCACTGCCGGCGCCATCGCCCTCACCGGCGCCACTCCGGTCTTCGTCGACATCGATCCCGAGACGTTCAACATCGACCCGGTCAAGCTTGAAGCCGCGATCCAGAAAACCGTCAGGGAAAAAAAACTCATCGCGAAGGCGATCATCCCCGTGGACCTCTTCGGCCAGCCGGCCGACTACACGGCCATCCAGGCCATTGCCGACAAGTACAAGCTGTCTGTCCTGGAAGATGCCGCCCAGAGCTTCGGCGCCAGCCAGAACGGCGTTAAAGCGGGGGCCCTGGCCCGGGTGGCGGCTACCAGCTTCTTTCCGGCCAAGCCCCTGGGCTGTTACGGCGACGGCGGCATGATCTTCACCGATGACAAAAGCCTTCATGAACAGCTCCTCTCCATTCGCGTCCACGGCCAGGGCCTCGACAAGTACACCAACGTGCGCATCGGCATCAACGGCCGCATGGACTCGCTGCAGGCGGCGGTGCTGCTGGCCAAGATGACCATTTTTCCCGAAGAGATCGAGCGGCGCCAGGAGGTGGCGGCGCGCTACGACAAGCTCCTGGCCCGGGCGGTGAAGACGCCGCTGATCCGCCAGGGGAACTTCTCGGCCTGGGCGCAGTATTCGGTGCTGCACCCGCGGCGCGACGAGGTCATCAAAAAACTGCGCGACAACAACATCCCCACCGCCGTCTATTACCCGATCCCCCTGCACCTGCAGGAAGCCTTCGCCAACCTGGGGTACCGCCAGGGAGATTTTCCGGTGGCCGAGAAGATCGCCGGCGAGATCTTCAGCCTGCCCATGCATCCCTATTTGGACCATCAGGACCAGGACAAGATATGCACGATGATCCGCTCCGTGGTTTTGGAAAAAAACTGAAGTTTCCGCAAGAAAGATAATCGACTCAGGAACGCCAGCCTGCGCGCAGGGCGCGAACCAGTCTCAACCATTTTTCGCGCAGTGCAGCAAGAAGGTCGACCTTCCTTTGCCACCGCTGCCAGGCCCGCGCCCGGGCAAGCGCTTTTTCCCGGGTAGCGCTGCCCGCGATACGCAGACTATAATGCAACGGGCGGCGGTTTTGGGCATCAAGAGAGGTATCCCCGGCTCTCAGAAAACCTGGCGCCATGCCTTTATAGTCCGGAAGCGGTCGCCCGGCCAGGCTGGACAATCTCATGAAGGACGAAAAATCGAGGCGCCGTCTCTCACTGCCCTGCCCGCGAAACACAAGTTCCGCGTCCACTTCCCTTGCCTGCACATAACCTCGCGCCATGGCCTCGCGAATGAGCTGGTCGCCAATTTCATTTCGCGCCAGAAGAACGGAATCGCCTTCAACGGAAGGCGCCACTCCCCAGGCGTCTCCCACGGCGACATCGGCGAACACGTTCAGCTTGTCGAAGCAGAGCCGGCAACGGGGCGGAGTGTAAAAATCCTTCACGCTCATGCGCAAGGCCGGGGGAAAAAAACGCTTTTCACCGGAAACAAGATGAAAGCATACCTCACCGGGCCAGCCGTTCCTTTTTTTTGAGCGGAATTCCAGGCCGGCCAGTTGGCTCATCTTTAAACGCGCCTGCCGCGTCATATGCTCCATGCAGGAATAGAGCAACGTCCGGTCGCAAAAAAGCCCGATCTTGTACGTGATCCCCGAAATCAGCGTACTCCCCTGGCGCATTGCCCGCCGCACTCCATGCATTTGGCAGGGGATGCCGACAACCGCGACGCGCTCGCCATCCTCGATATCACCCAAAAGCGCACAGGGCGCCGCCGGGCAGTATTTTGAGCCCTGGGCCGCCAGGACTTCGTCTCTCGTTCGCGCCAGCAACGGGCGCGGGCGCAAAGAACCGTCCATGGGCATCGCGGTGGTCAGGGCACGATCGATCCTTCCGGTTTCCAGGAGGAACAACAATAAAGCGCTGACAACGCCGCCGCTTTGCCCTGAGGCACGCATCTTTGCTTCGCCAGCGTGCCCAGAATAGGCGTTGACAATTCGCCCTTTGAACGGATCAATTCCTTCCAGTCCTTCCAGCTCAAGTTCGGCGCCGGGGCATAGCAAGCGGCATACCCCGCAGTGATCGCATTTTTCTTCCTGAACATCAGCCACAAGCAGACCCGCCGGGGTTTCGCGCATCGTGATCGCCCCGACCGGGCATGCCGGGACGCATATCCCGCATTGCACGCATAACTGCTCATCCACCACCTGTTGGACCGAAGGGGAGGAATGGGCCGCGTCAAACCCCATGGATATGCCACGCCGCTTCATCGAAAAGGGCATTCACGTCGTTTCGCAGCCGATCGGCCTTTTCCAGGATGCCGCCTTTCAGTTTTCGGCATTCCGACCACGCTTGCTCGAATTTCACGATCAACGCCTCCGCATCGATCTCACGGCAATCCAGCACATATTCCTCCATGCCGAACAAGGCAAAAAGCTCCTTGTATTTATGAGACCAGCTTACGGCAAGTCCGGGGATTCCCTGGGAGAAGGCGAATACAAAAGAGTGGAAACGAGAACCGACCAGAAAATCGAAACAACCGATCAAAGACTTGGTCATCTCGGCACTGAGCGGCTCGCGGGTCATGAAGCAGCGGTCCGGCCGGTTCACCGCCGCCGCGACCAGGCTGCAAAGATAGCGATCATCGGCCGTGAACGCCTGGGATTCGATCTCATTCGCCTGCAGGACAATATCCACGTCATGCCGGTCCAGGCAGTGCGTGATCAATTTCACGGTTGCCTGCAGATACGGGTTCGCCGTGCCCCGGCCCGGCAGGCGTTCGAAGACACGCATGTTCAGCGCCACGCCGACAATCGGGCGCGCCATCTTGCAGCCCATCGCCCGCAAAACGCACCGGCCCTGTTCCTCGCTGCCGCCCTGAAAGCAGAAGGCGATGTCCGGGATGGGCCGGATTGATCCTGCTGGTTCGCCCAGGGCCTTTTCCAAGAAACGGGACGAACTATTGTCACGGGAATAGAACCTGGTCGCCGGACCGCCAAGAAGCCGATTCACTTCAAGGCAAACCTCCGGGTTTTCAAAACTTCCCCAGGACTGGGGAAAAAAGAGCGCCGGAATGCCTTTTTGCCGGCAATATGCCGAAAGCGGATGTATCCTCCGGAATTTTGCCAGGCCCCAGGCATCCCCATAGGCAAAACCGCTGATGTCCAGCACGGCGGCGAATTTCTCCGGGGAACGATCGAAATATTTTCGCCAAGCCGCCGCCAGCAGCTTTTTTTTATTGAAAACGGAAAGCAGTTGCCCGGGGTCCCGGCCGCGGACAAGTTCCTTCAGGCTCCAGCGGACTTGCCTTGAAACGAACCGGTCCAGCCACCGCCTCCTCCCGACCATAGCATGGGGAAGGAGGATCGGGATAAAACCGCTGCTGGAGGCCGTCTGGCAATAGGCTTCAGGGATCTGCCACAGAAAGAACACGATACCGGGGATGCGCTTGGAAAGCTCCGCCTGAACGGTACGCAACATGGCCTCGGCGCCTTTGTTTACGAAACTCCCACCGGAAACGATCACATTCATCCGTCAACTCCGTTTTCATTTTTTTCATCGGCATTGGACCGCAAACCGCTGAGGATCAAATTGATCGCGTCGCGAACCGACCGGCGGCGCCAGGAGAAGAGCAGGTAGGAGCCAAAAAAAATGCAGAAAAAAAGACCATGCCAGAAAATTGCATCGCCGGGGTGCAGCCTCTTGACCAGCAGGATAACGGCGGTCGCGGGCATGGCCGTCAAAAGGGGCGGCAAAGAAGCGCGAAAGAACAGGGCGATCGTCACGGGAGTTCCGTGAAAACAATACGCCAGGGATGGGAGCAGGATGACGTAATTCGCTATCGTATAAGCGATCGCGACGCCCTCGATCCCGTAGGGGAGCCCCACGATGAACGATAAAATCGTCAAGGTCGCATTGATCAGCCCCCAATAAAAATAGCGGACGGAATATCCCTGGCTGATCAACACCAGGCCCCTTGTTTTGGCTACCGACTGGACCAGGCCCGCCAACGCCAGAATGCGAAACACCGCCACCGTGCCGATCCATTGGGGTCCCAATAATAATTTGACGAGAAAATCGGCTTCCAATGCACAAAACAAGGTTAGGGGAATTATGGCCAAGGCGGAGACTTGGAGCAAACGTTCATAATACCGGGCATAACGCTCGGGCTCACTGCGAAGCGCGCTCAGCGCCGGCAGTGCCACCTGGTCCAGTGGCTGGCGAATGTGATTCAACGGCAGCATCAGCATCTGGTATGCCTTCGAATAGAACCCGAGGGCTTCCGTCCCGATGAACTTGCCGACGAGTATGTTGTCGGCATTCCTGGCGAAATAATTGACGAAATTGAATCCGGTCAGATGCCCACCGAATTTCAGCATGCCGCGGACTCCGGTACCTTTCTGCATCCTCCCGGGGACCCACGGGCAGAAATAAAAGGCCAAAAGCGTTTCCGTGACTGAAAGCGCGATCATGCCAATGACCAGCGCCCAATAGTGAAATCCGCTCAAGGCCAAAACGATCGAAACGATGAGATTGACCAGCAGCGCAGCGATCTGGGTAAAAGCGAGGGCCTGGAAGCGCATATGCCGTCGCAAGAGGGCTTCATGCTGTATGGCCAGACCGCTGATGAAAATGGAAACGGCCAGGGCAGCCGTCACCTGGGTAAGCTCCGGTCGTTTGAAGAACAGCGACAAAAGTGGCGCTCCCAAAAAGACGACGATGGCGACAAGGGCACTGATCATGGCATTCAGCCAGAACAAGGTACTGATCTGCTTGTGGGAAATATTCTCCTGCTGCACGGTCGCCATGGAGAGGCCGGCATCCTTGAACATCTGCACGAAGTTCATCACGATCATGGCCATGGCAATCACGCCATAATCGGCCGGAGAAAGGATGCGCGCGAGCACCAGCGTCCCGGGAATACGCAATAAGAACTGCGCGGTTTGCGCGGTCACTGCAGCCATGCCGCCGCGGATGGATTTCCTGGCTAGATCGATATCGCTGTTTGCCGATCCGAAAAGAATATCCCGACTGAGTCTTTTCATAAACAATATTGTTCCAGCGCGCTTCCCTCTGCCGGGACCATTTTTATTCTTTTTCGGAGATATTGTCAACATGGCCTCATTTTTTGTTCAGCGAAATCTCCAATGACTGACGCATGATCCACTTCTGCGGGTTGCAATTCCCCAGATATTTCTTTAGAATCCCAGAATGAGGAAACCGTTTTTCCTATTGGCAACTTGATGCAGAGGCTCGCAGCATATCCGCCAAGCCGAGAAGCAAAATCGCCGGCAACATACGATAAAATGGAGAGCAGCTCGTGAAAAATTTCCTGGGCAGGATCAGGGCCAAAGCCTGGAGGCTATCGATGAGGGGGCTTTCCCGCGGTCCCCATATCACAAGATACTTCATGTATGAGCATTTGCAGGCCGTTGGCGAAACCCTGGCAAACCGAGAGGGGGACGTGCTCGCCATCAGCCACTCCAAGATACTGTGCGAACTGCTGAACATAAAACCGCGAACACTCGTCGAGGCGAATTATCCGGATCACGATTTCCTGGCGCTCCGGTTTCCCGATGCCTCCTTTGACTTCGTGTTTTCCGATCAGGTTCTGGAACACGTCGCGGGTGATCCGCAGCAGGCAATCGACGAGAGTTGGCGGGTGCTTCGCCCCGGAGGAGTCGCCGTACATACGACCTGCCTGATCAACCCGATTCATGACGAACCTGACGATTACTGGCGGTTCACACCCGCGGCATTGAGGTTGTTGGCGAAAAAATTCTCGCGAATAATTGACTGCAGCGGTTGGGGAAATTTTTCTGCCTGGCCTTTGATCCGCGATGGACTCCGTTTTGACGGAATACCCCACGCGCAATGGCACCCCCTTCATCGCCTCGCAACTCGCAATGATCCAGCATGGCCGATCACAACCTGGATCGTGGCGCAAAAATAGAATGCCCCACACCTACGGACCAGGCGCCGCTATCACGGGCGCATTCAGCGGATGAACTGGAGAAGACGAAGATGAACCAGACGCAAGACAAAAGCGCAATCAGCGTGGTCATCCCCGTCCACAAGGCCGCCTCCGGCTTGGAGAGGACGCTGCTCTCGCTCGCCGCGCAAAACCCAGTCGGTCGGGCCGTAGCGATCCTGGTCGCCAATGACGGCGCTGACGAAGCCGTAACAGAGGTCTGCCGCAAGCACGGCGTGGCGATGGTGGCCATCGCGCCTCGCCACGGCTCTTATTTTGCCAGAAACTGCGCCCTGGAAAAGGCTGCCGGCGAGTTGATCGCATTCATCGATGCCGGCATCAGCCTTCCCGAGGACTGGCTGGTCAATGCAATCAAAGCCCTCGGGACCGCCGACTACCTGGCCGGTGAAGTCGACATATCCGATGTGACGCGGCCAACCGCCGCCCAAGCCTACGAAATAAAAAATGCCTACCCGATAGCCGATTACATGCGCACCTTCCATTTTGGGGGTGCGGGAAACCTTGTTGTAACAAAAAAGCTCCTGAATAAAGTCGGCGGCTTTGACCAGCGCCTCTATTCCGGTGGGGATGTTGAATTTGGCGACCGGGTTTACCGTGCCGGCTTCACCCAGGTTTACCTGGCGGAACCGGTTCTCCTTCATCCGCCGCGCCGCGCTCTAGCACTTTTCCGCAAGCAATTCCGCGTCAAGTTCGCCTATCGCCACCTCACCCGCCTCTTCCCGGGCCGCTTTTCTCCCAAATCCACAAGCGCTGCTCTGGCCGCGGTTCTACGCGCCCTGTTGCCGCCACATCCCTTATACATAACCAGCGAATTCCCTCCCGGAGCTACCGTCCCGGATTGGCGGCGATTCTTTTTTTTGTGGCTGCTGAAGATATGTCGAGCTGTCGGGGAATTGGTTGCCGTTTTGGCCCCGGTGCCGAAGTCGCCGCGAAAACCGAAGCGCATTGAATGGGCCGATTTTTCACACGGATCCTTCACGACAACCCCAAATTCGGTTCCACTGACTGAGGTAAAGACAGGAGAAAAAAAACCACCTCTCCCAAAGTCTCGGTGGTCATCCCCGTTTTCAACCTGGAGCGCTACCTCAGGGAAACTGTGGATTCGGTGCTGGCGCAGACCTTCCAAGACTTCGAGATCATCCTGGTCGATGACGGATCGAGCGACGGCAGCCGCGAGATCATCGCCGCCTACAGCGCCCGGATGCCGGAAAGGGTCAAGGCGATTTTCCTCGATCATAGCGGAGCGGCGGCGGCGCGCAACGCCGCGATCGCCATCGCCCGCGGGGAATGGATCGCCTTCCTGGACGGGGACGACGTCTGGCAACCGGCCAAGCTGGCCGAGGAGTTGCGCATGGCGGCAGCAGACCCGCAATGCAATTTCCTCGCCTGCGCCGCCTGGATCTACGGCACGAAGAAGCTTTTTCACGTCATCCCGGCGCTGCCCTTCGACATCAGGGTGGAGTTGCTGCGCCAGGGCTGCTTCATCACACTGTCCACGGTCCTGATACAGCGCGATCTGCTAGCCCGCGGCCGTTTCGATGAAAAACTGGAAGGCGCCCAGGAGTTCGATCTGTTCCTGCGCCTGGCCGACGCAACCCGGCTCGCGATCCTCTACCAGCCGCTGGTCATGTACCGCGTCCGCCCGGACGCCATCAGCGGCATGCTGGGCGGGCGCTTTCTCCAGGTTCACCGCCATTATCAGCTGGTCCGCCGCGAACTGCGGCAATTGCGGCATGAAAACCCCGGCCGCATCCGGTCCTGCGACGCCGAGATCCATGCCGTAGCGCGGCGGCTGGCGCACGAAGCCGCGTATTACGCTCTGATGAATCCGCGCGCCTCGATCGGGTTCCGCTTGAAGCTCGTTGCCCTCGCCATTGCCGAGCGCCCGGGCAGAATAAAAAATTATCGCCTGCTACTGCAGGCTTTTCTGCCAGCGTCATTGAATCGACGGTTCCCCCGCCTCCTGCATCCTCCAACTTTATAAGACAATAGAGTGGCGATGCGACATTTTGCGTGACATGCTTCGTGTTGTGAGTAAACACCTGTTGCTTGATGGATAAGGAAGCGCTATATGTTTTTTATAACAAATCTTATTTTTCAATCGGAGACGAGAGAATATTCATTTGTTTTTAAGCCTTGAATCGGGAGATCACAAGGGCGAAAGGGGAAAGCGGGTGTATTTCCCCCAGTGCGCGCCGTGATCTGCGGAGTTCCTGCCCCTTGGCCCAGACCAACTGGAAGCCGGCGAGAAACGACCGTTCCCCGGCCAATGAGCGGAGCAGCCGGAACCCAAGCCAGGCAAGGTGGGACAGGAATGGGATGGAGGCGAAGGAGACGTGCTTGTAGAAGAAAAGGAGGCGGTTGCGCTCATAAATGATCTTGATCCTCCGTTCGTCATAGTTCCGGCGGATGATCGTTGAGCGCCAATGGAGAAAGCGGGACGAGCCCAGGAACAGGTTCTTGTAGCCATTGCGGATGGCCCTGATCCCCAGATCGACATCCTCCCAGTAAAAAGGCGTGAACAGGGGATCGAAGCCTCCGATACCGAGGAGCAGATCGCGGCGGAAGAAGGCGGCACCGCCGGTTACGTAAGGGACATCCATGCATTCGTCCCCGGGTGCTTCCATGAGCGACAACACATCAACGATCCCCCGGCGCATCGCCAGCGAAAAAAGACGCTCCTCCTGCCCGTCCCGGGGATCGCGGATGCGTGGATGAATGGCAAAAAGACGCGGGTCACCGGCAAAGTGGGAGCGGACAGTCTCGAACCCGAGGCATTCCACCGCCACATCGGGATTGAGTAGGAGTACCAGTTCCCCTTTGGCCAAGCCGATTCCACGATTGGCCGCAGGTCCGAAAAAGACATTAACGGGCTCAACATGAAGGATCACATCGGGGAAATGCTCCCGAATATAGGCGGCGCTGCCGTCCGTGGAAGCATTGTCCACGATGATGAACTCGGCACCTGAGACCGCTTGCCGCACCTTCTGAAAAACCGATGGAAAGAAAGCTTCAATCTCGCTTTTAGAATTGTAACTAACCAGGACGACACTCAAGATCATTTTTTTATTATAACATGTCTCCCTGGCAAAAGTCTTCTGTGAAAGCGGGAGCTCTTGCGTCGCCCCTTGCCAGTAAGAGGGTTTCTATGGTAGGTAGAAGCATCGGCAGGGAGACCTGATCCGCATCATGGAGGCGATCGCGTGCTGGGCAACTGGATCAATTGGGGCGATTGGGTTGTGGCCGCCGAGAAGATCATGGAAAAGGGGCCGCGCCTGCTGCGCGAGCTCCTGTCCTTTCCAGCCGGGAGGACGCGCGCCCAATGGCAGCGAGACCTACCACGGGGCCCCGCCGTCCGATCCCCTGGCTATTCCCTATCTGCGCCGGCGCTGGCGCTTCAAGGCCACGGGAGACCCGGAACTGGACCACCGGAATTACGTCGCCAACCGCCATCTCCAGGGCCGCCGCAACCTGACAGCCCTCTCCCTGGGCAGCGGGCCGGGACGGATCGAAACGGCCTGGGCGCAAACCGGCATCTTTGCCCGCATCGACGGCATCGAGCTCTCGCCGGAGCTGGTGGCCGACGCCCGCGCCCGCGCCCGCAAGCTCGGCCTGGACTCCATTGTCCGTTTTCATGAAGGCGATGCCGCCCGGCCGCCCTACCCGGAACAGAAATACGACCTGATCATCTGTGAAGGCGCGCTGCATCACCTGAAGCCGATGAACGAGGTGCTGCCGGCGCTGGCTTCCGTGCTGGATTCACGGGGGCTGCTGGTCATGCTGGAGTTCTGCGGGCCCGACCGTTTTCAATGGACGGGCCGCCAGCTCGCCCTGACCCAACAGGCGCTGGCCGCCATCCCCTCCCAGTGGCGCCGCAAGGACAACGGCCGTCTGAAGCGCCGCGTCTACCGCCCCGGGCGCTTGCGCATGCTCCTTTCCGACCCGTCGGAAGCCGTCGAATCCTCGCGCATCCTCCCCGGCCTGCACCAGCACTTCAGCGTGCTCGAGGAAAAGCCGCTGGGCGGGACCGTCGTCAATCTCGTGTTCTACGAGATCACGCGCCACTTCATGAAGCCGGACCCCGCCGCCGCCCTGCTGCTGGAACAGGTCTGCGCGCTGGAGGATGATGAAATGCGCTCGGGCCGGATCGCCAGCGACTACTGGTTCGGCGTCTATCGCCCGCGCGTTTGAGCCACGGCCGCAGATTCGCTTGAGGGGAGCAAGGGAGAATGGTATCATCACCCCATCATGAACTCGGCGCATCGCATGCTGATCGTCGCTGCCGCTGAAAGCGAAACCGGGCGGAACGGATGAAAATCGCCCTGGACGGCGCCTGCATTTCGCCGCGCCTGACAGGAGTCGGCCGCTATTTTCAGGGCTTGCTCCGCGAGTTGGTCCCCCTCGATCCGGAAATCCGGTATACCCTGTTCCTGAAGGATGAGGTTGATTCCGGCCTGGCCTTCGCCAACCTGCAGCCGCTGCCGCTGCAGCGGCGGGGCAGCTATTTTTTGTGGCAAAACACCCTGCTCAGGAACGCGGTGCTGCGGGGCCATTTTGATTTTTTCTGGTCGCCCAATTACTCGCTGCCATTTTTTTTGCCGACGCCGTCGCTCCTCACCGTCCACGATGTTTCCTGGAAATCCCTGCCCGACAATTATTCCCTCGCCAACCGCCTGTACAAAAACTTCGTCGGCGACCAAAGCCTTAAAAAAGCCCGGGTTATTTTTACCGATTCCGATTTTTCAAAAGCCGAGATCATCCGCCATGCGGGCGCTCCTGAAAGCAACGTGCAGCGGATCCACCTGGGCATTGACGAAAGTTTTCGGCGCGCCACGGATGGAGAAATCGCCGCTTTCAAAGCCCGTTACGGGATTTCCGCAAAGCGCGTCGTCGGCTTTCTGGGCAGTTTCTTCAAGCGCCGCCACGTAGCGGAGATCGTCGCGGCCATGGCGCTCGCGCGCCGGCGCCATCCCGACCTGGCGCTGTTCCTGGTCGGCGACAATCACTCCCTGCCGCCTAGCTTGCTCACCGCCGATCCGCGTAACGTGATCTGGCGGCAGCGGCTTCCCGAAAGCGAGATCAACGCCTTTTATTCCTCGCTCTCTCTCTTCCTCTACCCTTCCACGTACGAGGGCTTCGGCCTGCCCCCGATGGAAGCGCTGAACTGCGGCACCCCGTCCCTGCTCCTGCGCCAAAGCTCGCTGGCGGAAATATACGAGGACCTTGCCCTGTTCATCGACCAGCCCGATCCGGCGCTGATCGCCGAAGCCGTCTGCGGATTTCTGCAGCAGGAGCAGGAGACCCGGCGGCAATTGCTGAAGAGCTGGGAAAACCGAAAGCCGTACTTTTCCTGGAAAAGGGCGGCAGAAGAGCACTTGCGGGAAATCAGGAAACTGCGATGAAAATCCTCATCGACGGCCGCCCGTTGCAGACGCCTTCGGCCTATCGCGGCATCGGCCGCTATGTCGAACACATCGTCCGGGCATTCAGCGCCGACGAGCGCTGTTCGTTCCTTTTTTTTCGCGGCAGCGATGTTCCCGACAACAGCGCCGCCAGGGTGCTCACCCCCTCGCCCCGGCGCATGATCACGCTGAGCGATTCGTTTTTCCTCCCGCCGCTCTTCCGCTGCCATGAGGTTGGCGCCTTTCATTCGACGGCCTTCGCCCTGCCGCGCCGAACGCGGAACGTCCGTTATCTGCTGACGGTGCACGACGTGACCCTGCTCAAGTTCCCCCATGGCTCCTCGCGGCGCCAACGGCTGGTCTCCCGGCGCATCATCGCGTCGGCGCAGCGTGCCGATATGATCCTGCCCAATTCGGCGACGACCGCGGCCGACCTGCAGGAGTACGTGCGCATAGACCCGGCCCGGGTGCGGGTCATCTACCCGATGCTTGACGAACGCCTCGCCCCTGGCAACGCCGAAAAACCGCTTGTGGCCCTGCCAAGCGAGTACCTGCTCTACACGGGCGGGGCCGACCTGACCAAGAACCTCGAGACCCTGCTGCAAGCCGTCGCGCGGCTCAAGGTGCCGCTGCTCGTCGTCGGCAGGATCGATGCCTCCAGGAGCGCCGAACTTCTCTCCGCATTGCCCGCTCCCGACCGTGGCCTGGTCTCCTTCCTGGGCCACGTTCCCGACAGCCGCCTGGCCTGGCTCTACAGCCACGCCGTTGCCTTCGTTTTCCCAGGCCTGAACGAAGGATTCGGCTATCCGCCGCTGGAGGCCCTGCAATGCGGAACGCCGGCGGTGGTTTCGCGGGCGGGAGCTCTGCCCGAAATCCTCCAGAACGCGGCGCTCTACGTGGACGACCCGCTCGATGCCGAAGAATGGTCAACAAAGATCGCGCGGCTTCTGGGGGATTCGGAATTGAAAAAAGAGCTGCTCGTGGGCGGCGAAGCGTTGTTGCCCAGGTATTCTGCTGCGGCCTTCCAAAAAAACCTCAGAGAAGCCTATTTCGCGACAACATAAAAATTCCGGTTTTTCCCCCGCCTGACGGAACAACAGGGGCAAGGATCCGCTAAAAAACGATGCGCGAAACCGCGGTCTGCCTCAGGGCCAGGGGATGGTCCCTTCGCAGGAAAAGCAGCTTGGACTGCCGGGGGTCCCCCTTCACCTCCAGGCTCAGCATCAGCCGGTAATCCGTTGGCAGGCGGCGGTCAAAAAAGAGGCGTTTTTCGATCTCGGATCCGGGCCGGCAGCGCCGCAACTGCCCGCCGGAGATTTCCGGCAGTATGGTCGAGCGCAGGATCAGGCCATCGGGTTTGTTGCCGGCGAAAACATGATCCAGGTCGAATTGCTTGCCGAGATGCCCTCCGGGCGATCGGGCGATGCGGCGATCGGTCAGCCCGACCACGTCGATGATCCTCGCTTGCGAATAGTAGCCCAGCACGCCGATATCCACGCTGGCCAGCGAGGCGACGCCATTCTCCCCCGCCCACCGGGCGATCCACATCTCGCGCAGCACCGACCTGTCGTAGCTTGACTGGACCAGGCGCGCCATTATGAGGTCCTGCCAGCCCAGCAGCCCGGCCAGGACCAGGGCCAGGGCTCCGGCTCCGAGGCGCAGTGACTTTTGTCTGGCCTTGGCCGCGCCCAGGGCCGCCATGACCAGGAAGACAACCGCCGGCAACAGAAAGCGCTCGTGCGGCATCCAGTCCCCGCCCTCCAGAACCGGCGCCGCCAGCCAGGCCAGGGCGGCCAGAAAAAACTGGCGGTGGCGCACTTCTCCCAGCAGTGCCCCCAAAAGTGCCAGGACGGTCAGCAAGGCGCCGGGTCCGCTCAGCCAGAAGCCCTTGAGGTAAGCCAGCCCGGCCATGAAATCAGGCAGCTTGGCATAGAACGTATTGGGAAGGACGGCGGCGAACAGCAGCCAGCGCGCCGCGGTCAGCAATGCCCCGCCAGCGATCAGCGCGGCGACCAGGCCGACGATGCGCCGCGAAACCAGCTGCCGCCGCAGTTCGTTGAACGGCACGAATGAAAGCAGAAGCGCAACGATCAGCCAGCCGCCTTCCGGCCGGATGCCAATGGACAGGAACGCGGCCGCGAGGCCCAGATACCGGGAGATCGCTCCCATGGCCGCGCACTGAAAAACAAGGACGCAGAGGACAAAGAGCAGCGTTTCCATGCCGGTCGAGGCATAGAACACCACTCCCGGCCAGAGAGAGAGCGCCAGCAAACCCAGCAGGCGGGCGGCCGGGGGTTCCGCCCGGGTGCAGCGCGCGAAGGCCAGCAGCACTCCCAGAAACGCCAGCAGCCCCAGCAGGGTGCTCCAAAAAGGCAGCAGCTCCATGGGCAGGATCCCCGCCCCCAGGCTGAGCAGCAGGAACCACATCGGGCTGGTGAAGCCTTCGCTCGCCGCTTCGCCGGGGTTGTAGACCAGGCCTTCGCCGGCAACAAAATTCTCTGCGTAGCGGTAGGTGATATAGGCGTCGTCCACCTGGTAAGGGACCAGGGCCAGTGACAACAACAGCCCGGCAACGGGCACAATCCAGATCAGAAGAGTCAGGATCGTCTTCCGGCGCGGCCCCGCAGATCGCTCCCGTCCTTCATCATCCGCTTTCATCTCGTTTGCTCTCTTGAAAACAGATAGCAGAATCCGCAAGAGAAAACAAGCCTCGCTCCCGGATCACTGGCGCCAATTTACCGGCGCGGCGCTTGCAATCCCCGTAAATTTCCATACAATGTTTTTATGGACAAGACGGATCTGCCCGCCGCCTTGAAAGTCCCGCTGGCGGCGCTCGTTTTTCTGGGAATACCGCTCCTCTATTTCATTTTTTTGCCGGTCAGCTACAGCTTTGACGGTACCGTGTTCAGCCACATGCTTCGCGGCGCATTGCTGAAGAACGACTGGCAGAGCATCGTGCAGGTCCACCATCTTCTGTACTTCCCGCTGAGTTTCCTCAGCTATCGCCTCCTGGAAGCCCTGTTCGATTACCAGGTGCTCGAATTCTTCCATCTGCAGCTTTTTTCCATGTTTTTTGCCATGGCGACCCTGTTCCTGCTGGAGCGCATGCTGAAAAAACTCGGCTTGGACCTGCTGTTGCGCCTGGCAGGCGTGGCCATGGTCGCGTTCTCGTATGCCTTCTGGCTGTTCGCGGTCGATGCCGAGGTCCATGTCCCCGGGCTGTTCTTCACCACGGCCGGCATGAACCTGCTCCTCTTCCGGCCGACAAAGTTTCCGGCGCTGGCCGGAACGGCGCTTTGTTTCGCCCTGGCCGCCGGCTTCCACCTGACCAACGGCCTGATCGTAGTGACGGTTTTTTTATACCTGCTGGCCAGGCGCGCGCCGTGGCGGAGTTTTGCGCAATTCTACTCCATATTTTTTTCATCATTGGCGCTGTTGTACGGCATTTTTGCCGTCCTGGCCCACAAGCCTTTCCTGACCCTGCTCTACAATGTTTTTTTCGGAGCCAATGCCTATTCCGGCTACCGGAGCACCTCTTTCCATGCCCCGGCGCTGCGGACGGTGGCCGCATCTTTCGCATCACTGAAAAACGCCCTGACGGCCGATGCCGGAGTCTGGGCCTGGGTGGTCATGGCGGGAGGCCTGGCGCTGCTGGCCCTGGGTTTGCTTCCAAGCGCGGCCGGCAAGGCTGCTGATTTCAGGAGGGCGATGCTGTTCTGGTTTCTGCCCTTCTTTATCTTTTTTACTTTCTGGGATACGGCCAATATCGAATTCAAGATCCATGCCCTGCTGCCGCTGATCATGATCGCCGCCTGCGGGCTGGCCCGCAGCAAGCCGGCGGTTGCAGTAACCATCGGACTTTCCCTGGGCGCGGGGCTGCTGCTGGTCAATCTCTACTTCGGCATCCGGCCGCAGGCCGACCTGGACAACAACGCCAACTACCAGGTGGCGGCCGCGATCCAAAAGGCCACCCCGGAAAACGCCCAGGTCATGATCTGCGGGAATTTTTTGGGTTACGGTTACGGAAAGATCTATATCCCTTATTTTTCCAGGCGCGACGTGATCATCCTGGACTGGATCCTCGGCAAGGGGCACTCGTTGCCCGAAATTCAGGCGCAGCTCGAGAGGATCTCCCGTTCCGGGCGGCCGTTGTATGCCCTGGCGGAGATCGCCGAACCCGGCAGCGCCATGAAGCGGCTGCTGGACTTCCATCACGTTGGCGCCAACGAGTTTTCCCGGTTCAGGTCCGGGATACGCTTCCTTCCCGTTGCCGGGCTCCCCAACGGCCAGCGGCTGTTTCGGATGGAATTCCCGGCGCCCCGCGACTGACGGCGTCGTCGGGTTGAACCGGGAGGCGGATTTCACTATAATGCGCACAGGAAAACCGCTTGCCAAAAGAAATGAATGACCAGGGCGTTTCATTCGTCATACCGGCGCTCAATGAGGGCGAATCGGCGCTGACCGTCGTCCGCGAGCTGATCGCCTTCCTGGCTCCCGCCGGCCATCCCTGGGAGATCGTCCTGGTCAACGACGGCTCCGACCCGGCCCAGCTCCCGGTGCTCGAACAGGCGGGCAAGATCGCTGGCGTGAGCCTCGTCCACCACGACAGTCCGCGCGGCTACGGCGCCGCCATCAAGAGCGGCATCCGCGGAGCGCGCCATCCCTGGATCGCCATCATCGACGCCGACGGCACCTACCCGGTGGCGAATTTCGCCGACCTGCTGCCGCGACGCGCGAGCGCCGACATGGTGGTCGGGTCGCGGCAGGGGAAGATCCGCGCCATCCCCTGGGCGCGGCGGCCGGCCAAGTGGTTCATCAACCGCTTCGCGTCCTATGTCGCCCGGCGCCGCATTCCGGACGTCAACTCCGGCATGCGCGTGTTCCGCCGCGAATGGGCCGAGAAATTCGCTGCGCCTGCTGCCCGAAGGCTTCTCCCTGACCACCACCCTGACCATCGCCATGATCCGCGAGCAGGCGCGGGTGGAATTCGTCGCCATCGATTACCTCAAGCGCCGCGGCCGCTCCAAGATCCGCCCGCTGCGCGATTTCAGCAATTTCGTCATGACCGTGCTCAGGCTCTCGATGGCCTTCGACCCCCTGCGCGTGGTGCTGCCGCTTTTCTTCGGCAGCGGCGCGCTGTTCATCGGCTCCCTGGCCCGCGACATCTACTACCGCAACCTCGCCGACACGACGATATTCCTGTTCCTGTTTTCCATGCTGATCCTGATGATCGGCCTGCTGGCCGACCTGATCAACCGCAAGCTGCCGTGGTGAAGGCCGGCGGTTCGGCGGCGCGCTCGGGCCTCGACGGCCGGCTTTCCGGGTACTTGAAAAAAAGACGCATGCAACAGGTCCTGCCTTTCATCCCGCCCGGCGCCAGGGTCCTCGATGTCGGCTGCGACGATGCCGCCCTGCTGGAACAGTTGCCGGCCGATACGATCTATGTGGGCCTTGACAGCCGCGCGGCGACGATCGAGCTCAACCGCCGGCAATTTCGCCGCGCCAATGTCGAGTTCGTCCATGGCGATCTCGCCGCCTTCTCCTGGACGGGCGCCCCCTTCGACGCGGTCATCCTGGCCGCGGTCCTGGAACACCTGGACGGGCTGGGCCCGGCGCTGGCCGCCCTGTACCCCCTGGTCGTTGCCAACGGCCGGCTCGTGGCCACCACCCCGGCTCCACTCGCTCACAATATCCTGCGCGCCGGCGCCGCTGTTGGCCTCTTCGCCCGCGATTCGCTCGGCGAACACAAGAATTATTTCAGTCGCCGCGACTTCATCGGCCTGCCGGGATGGGAGCTGCAAACCTATCAGCGCTTCGAGCTCGGCCTGAACCAGCTGCTGGTGCTGCGCCGGCTGTCCCGTCAGGAAACCGAATCGTGAGCATCCTCTGGGGCGGCGCGCAAATCGTGCTCCTCGGCGCGGCCGCGCTGGGCTATGGAGCGCTCCTGTTCCCTTTCCTGGAAACGGGAAAAACGACTGGCGAGCGCCTGGTCACACGCGCCATCCTGGGGCTGGGCATCGTGATCATGATCACCATGGCCGGCGGCTGGCTGCGCCTCTGGGGACCGTGGTTCCACCATGGCCTGCTCGCCTGCGGCCTGCTGCTGTTGGCGCTGCGGCCGCCCCGTGTCGCGGGCCAGGCCGCACCGGCATGGCGCAAGCGCCACCTGTTATGGGCGCTGCCGGCGCTGGCCCTGCTGCTGTTCTACGCGTCATTCCCGCCCACCTTCTATGATGCCCTGCTCTATCATCTGGGCGTTCCCGGTTATTACCTGCAGGCCGGCGGTTTCGCTCCCTGGCCGGAAAATATTTTTTCCGCCCTGCCCCAGAACGGCGAAATGCTCAACCTGCTCCTGCTGTCGGGCGGGTCGGTCCACGGCCCAAAATTCCTCTCCCTGGCCGCGGCGCTCGCCCTCGTCATCTATCTGGCCGATTGGGCACGGGCGAGCGGGCTGCGCCATTCCTGGCTGGCGCCGCTGCTGTTCTTTTCCATTCCGGAAGTGATCTTTCTCGCTGTCACCGAAAAAAACGACCTGCTGCTGATGCTCTTTCTGCTGCCGGCGGTGCGGCTGCTGACCCGGCTCAAGGACGATCCCCGCGATTGGCGATCCGGTGTCGCCGCCGCCATTTTTTTTGGCCTGGCCGGCGGCGTGAAATGGCAGGGGCTGATCTACGGCGCGGCGTTTGTCGGCGCTTATTTTTTAACGGCCCGAGCCTTGCCGGGAAAGCGCCTGCTCCACATCCTGCTGATCGCCATCATCGTCCTGCTGCTGGTCTCCCCCTGGCTGCTCAAGAACCAGGCGACATTCGCCAATCCGGTGCACCCCTACCTGAGCGGGCTTTTCAGCGCCAGCGGCGAAGCCGCGGGCCAGGCCCGGCAGATCAGCGAGGGCGTCCGTCGCGGCCAGGGGTTCACACCCGGCGTCATCCTCTCTTTCTGCCGCGACATGTTCCTGGCCCCATACTCACTGGGGTTGACCCACATCACCGGCATCCTGGTCCTGCTGCTGCTGCCCCTGCTTTTCTTCGGCAACAGGGAGCCGGGCCGGGCGCTGCTCCTGCTTGGCTGCGCCCTGGGCTTTTTGCTGCTGCTGGCGGCATCCCGCGTTCCCCGCTACTTTCTGCCGATCTTCATGGTGCTCTCGCTGCCGCTCGCCGTTGGCTGGGAAAGACTGGAGAAGAAGCTGCCGCGCTTTCGGCGCCTGGCCTTGCTGCTTCTGTTCGCCCTGGCAACCATCCAGGTCGTACAGGCCGCCTCGCTGCTGGAACGCATGACCCTCAGCGCCAGGTATGCCTGGGGTAAACTCCGCCACGAGCTCCCGGCCGGCGCCCGCTACCTGGACATCATCCCCTACTACCCGGCGATCGCCTTCGCCAATCGCAACCTGGCTCCCGCTGCCCGCATCGGATTCCTGGGCGAAGAGCGCTCGTTCTACTGCCAGCGATCATTCCTGGTCAGCTCCGCCTATGACGCCAATCCCGTTTTGGACGATTTCCTCGCCGTCGCCAGCCGGGAGGAGTGGGCCGAGAAATTGCGCCGGCGCCGCATCACGCACCTGCTCTATTCTTCACGGGAACTGCGGCGCCTTGGCCGCAGCTCCGACGCCCAGAAAATTTCCCCGCGCCAGGAAAAACGGCTCGGAGATTTTCTGGCCCGCTGGCCGCGACTTTTCGACGATGGCCGCTATGCCCTGTTTCAGGTCCCGCGCTGAGCGCCCTTTCCCGGCAGCCTTCTCTCTGCACCGGTCCCGTTGACAGCGCTTCCCTTTTCACGTATATTGCCGGTGGCAAAGGAGAACGGATGACGGCAAGGCCTGGGCTGTATTTCCGCATGAACTAACGCGATGCTATCCTATCTCAAGGTCGAAAACCTGGCGGTGGTGGAAAAGGCCGGGCTTGATTTTTCGCCGAACCTGAACGTCCTGACCGGCGAGACCGGGGCGGGCAAGTCGATCCTCATCGACGCCATCATGCTCCTGCTCAACAAGAAAACCCCGGCGAACATCATCCGCGGCGGCAAGGAAAAGCTGGTTGTCGAGGCCCTGTTCTCTAAAGACGACGAGGAGACCGTGCTGCGGCGCGAGGTCACGCGCAGCAAGTCGCTGGCCTTTCTGGACGGCGAGCTCACCCCCTTCGCCCAGGTCAGGGAGAATGCCGAGGCGCGGCTCAACATCTATGGCCAGCGCGACCACGTATTCCTGCTCAACACCGCCAACCACCAGGTCTACCTCGACCAGTTCGCCCAGAGCAACGAGCTGCTGCGCGACCTGGCCGCGGAGTGCCAACGGCTGCGCGCCCTGCAGTCGCGCTGGGACGGGCTCCAGGAGAAAAACAAGCTGGCGCAGGAACGCCTCGATTACCTGGGTTTCCAGCTGCAGGAGATCGACGGCCTGGGGCTGAAACCGGGAGACGAAGCCCTGTGGCAGGAGCGCCTGAAAATCCTGGCCGCGGCCGAGACCATCCTGGAAAAGTCCGACGCCCTGGTGGAGGATTTCTACCAGAAGGACGAGTCGATCTACAACCAGCTGGCCCGCTCGCTGGCCGCCGCCGATTACCTGCGCTCGTTGTTCCCGGAATTCGGCCACTTCCGCGAAGAGATCGACCGCTTCTACAACCTGCTGCCGGAGATTTCGGCCTATCTGACATCGCTGGCCGGCAAGGTGGAGTTCAACGAGAACGAGCTGAACGAGACGGCGGAAAAGCTCTCGCGCCTGGAAAAGCTCAAGGCCAAGCACAAGCTGGACCTGGAGGGCCTGATGGCCAAGGCCGGACAGCTGCGCCTCGAGCGCGACGAGCTGCTCAATCTGCATTTCTCACTGGCGGATACGGAGAAGGAGATCGCCGCCGCCTTGGCCGCCTACCGGGAGCTGCACGCCCGGCTGCGCCAGGCGCGGAGCCGGGCCGCCAAAAAATTGAGCGCCCTGGTGGTCAGGGAGCTGGCGCAACTGGAAATGGACAAGGCGCGCTTCGAGGTGCGCTGCGAAGAGATCGAGCCCGATGCCGGCAACGTCGCCGAGAGCGGCACCGACCGCGTCGAATTCTATTTCAGCTCCAACCCGGGCCAGCCGCCGGGCCGGCTCAAGGACGTCGCCTCGGGCGGCGAGTTGTCGCGGCTGATGCTGGTGCTCAAGTCGCTCGGCAACGACGAGTCCGGCGCCACCTTCATCTTCGACGAGATCGACTCGGGCATCGGCGGCAAGACCGCCGAGTTCGTGGGCGAGAAGCTGCGCAAGATCGCCGCCGCCAACCAGGTGATCTGCATCTCGCACCTGCCGCAGATCGCCCGTTTCGCCGACCGCCACTTCCTCATCCGCAAGGAATTCCGCGACAACCAGACCTTCAGCTCGGCCGTCGTGCTGGAGGAGGGCGAGCGCATCAGCGAGATCGCCAGGCTGATGGCCGGCAGCACCATCAACGCCGACGTGCTGAAAGCCGCCGAGCTGCTCCTGGATCGCGCCAAAAGATGACCTTTTTCATCAAGACCTTCGGCTGCCAGATGAACGTCAACGACTCGGAAAAGATCCGCCACCTGCTGGAAGCCAAAGGTCTGACCGTTGCCGCGGAAGAGCGGGCCGACATCATCATCGTCAACAGCTGCGCCGTGCGCGCCAAGCCCCAGGAAAAAATATTCTCCTACGTCGGCCGTTTCCCGACCGGCAAAAAGATCATCATCGCCGGCTGCGTGGCCCAGGCCGAGAACGAAGCGCTCTTCGCCAAAAAAGTCAGGGTGGATTACGTCGTCGGCACCCATCAGTTCTACCGCATCGGCGAAATCGTCGACGAGCTGCTCGCCGGCGGCCGCCCCGCGACCGCCGTGGGCTTCAGCCGCCGCTGGCAGGAGCTGGTCCCCGCGGCCGAAGCGCGCAGCAGCGCCGTCACCGGCTATGTCTCCATCATGGAAGGCTGCGACAACTTCTGCTCCTACTGCATCGTCCCCTTCACCCGCGGCCGCGAAAAGCACCGTCCCTGGCCGCCATCCTCGGCGAAGCCGAGTACCTGGCCAGCCGCGGCTATCAGGAGATCGTCCTGCTGGGCCAGAACGTCAACCACTGGCACGAGCCTGCTGGCGGCCAGCGCTTCCCCGACCTGCTGCGGCGGCTCGCCCGTCTGCCGGTGCCCTGGATCCGCTTCATCACCTCCTACCCCGGCTACCACGAGCCGGAGCTGATCGACGTGCTCGCCGAGAATCGCAACATCGCCCGCCACATCCATTTTCCGGCCCAATCGGGATCGACGCGCATCCTGAACAAAATGAACCGTGCCTATTCCCGCGCCCAGTACCTGGCGATCGTCCGCGCCTACCGCCGCGCCATTCCGGAAATGAAATTCAGCTCCGACTTCATCGTGGGCTTTCCCGGCGAAAGCGAGCGCGACTTCCAGCTCACCCTCTCCCTGCTCGACCAGGTGGAATACGAATCGATCTTTTCATTCATGTATTCGCCGCGCCAGCGCACCAAGGCCGCGGCCCTGAAGGCCATCGTTCCCGCTCAGCGGGTCAAGGAACGGCTGCTGGCCCTGCAGGAGCGGCAGGCCGCCATCCAGTTGCGCAACAACCGCCGCCTGATCGAACAAACGCTCGACGTGCTGGTCTGTGAAAAGCACCCGAAGAAAGCCGGCGAGATGATCGGCCGCACGGAGAGCTACCGCGTCGTCAACTTCGCTTCGCAAGCCGCGATCGGCACGTTCACGCGCGTCACGATCACCGGCGCCGGCCCGCACTCCCTTCGCGGCGAGGAGACGCCGGAGCGGGCTGGCGCCTGAGCCGCAGCCGGCGTTTTGTTCTACGCGGCGACGACCTTAAAGGACGGGACGATTTCCACGTTGTTCTTGAGCATGGCCCAGACCGGGCAGATGCTCTCCTCGGCCAGGCGGGCAACCTTCTGCAGATCGGCGGGCGCGGCGTCCGGCGAGGTCAAGACGAACTCGATATCGATGCGCTCGAATGAGGTCGGGTGCTGGGTGCGGCGATTCCCCGAGGCATTGACATGGAAGGCGGCGACGGTCTTGTTCATGCGGCGCAGCAGGGGAACGATGGCCGTGGCGCTGCAGGCGGCCAGGCTCAGCAGCAACAGCTCCAGGCCGGTGTAGCCTTGGCCCTCGCCGAGCGGGGGAAAATAATCGGCGTTGACAACGGGCAGGTCGCGGGCCGAGCCGCTGAAGCGCACTTTCTCGTCGACCAGGTCGACGGTCACCGAAACGGGTGCGGTCATAGGGAGCCTCCAGATTTAGTTGCGTTTATTCGGTTTTAGCAAAGCCAGGAATTCATCCTCGGAAACGACGGCAACTTTGAGCGCTTCGGCCTTGGCCAGCTTGGAGCCGGGGTTGCTGCCGGCCAGCAGGTGGGTGGTGCGCGCCGTCACGCTCTCCGCGACCCGGCCGCCGCGCCCGCGGATCTCCCCGGCCGCCAGCGAGCGCGGGTTGAAGTTTTCGAATGAACCGGTTATGACCCAGACCTGGTTGGCGAGCGAGTCGTCGATCGACGGCGTCGTGGGGCCCTCGGCGCGGAAGCGCAGTCCGGCCGCGCGCAGCCGGGCGATCAGTTCCAGGTTCTCCGCCTTGCTGAAATGGCCGACCAGCTGGCGCGCCGTGGTTTCGCCGATGCCTTCGACGGCGGCGAACGCCTGCCACTCTCCCCTGGAAGCGACGGCGACGATCTTGTCGATGTCGTCGAAGCCATGGCCGATCAGCGCCGCCGTGACTGCGGCGGCAATGCCCTCGTAGCCCAGGGCGGCCAGCACGCGTGCGAAGGGCTGCGACTTGCTCGCCTCCACACTGGCGCGGATGCGGGCGATCTTTTTCTCCTTGAAGCCCTCCTCGCCCTGCAGGCGGTCATAGTCGAAGCTGTAGATGTCGGGGATGGTTTGCACCCAGCCCTTGGCGAACAGGAAAGCGATGGTCTTCTCGCCGAGGGTCTCGATGTCCATCTGCTCTTTGGCGCAAAAATAGCTCAGCGCCCGCCGCCGCCGCTCCGGGCACTCCTCGTTGCGGCAAAAATGGTGCGCCCCTTCCTTCAGCAGCACGGAAGCACAGAACGGGCAGCGCTCGGGCAGCTTGTATATCGCGGGTTGCGTCTCGCTTTTTTCCAGCACCTCTTCGACCGCCGGGATGACGTCGCCGCGCTTGGAGATGCTGACCTGGTCGCCGATGCCCAGCTCGAGCATGTCGATGTAATCCTGGTTGTGCAGCGTGGCCCGCGTGACGGTGCTGCCGGAAAGCAGCACGGCTTTCAGCAGCGCCACCGGCGTCACCCGGCCGTTGCGCCCCACCTGCACCTGCACGTCCAGCAGTTCGCTGCGCGCCTGCGGCGAATCGAACTTGTAGGCCATGGCCCAGCGCGGGTGGTGGGCGGTGAAGCCCAGCTCCTGGCGCATGTCCAGCTCCACCAGCTTGATGACCAGGCCGTCGATGTCGTAGGGTACAACGGCGCGCGCCGCGCCCTGGCGGCGCAGGTAGTCCTCGACGCCGGAGAGCGGGGCCGCCGTGGCCTCGGGAAACAGGCGCAGCGCTTGCTGCCGCCGCTCCTCGCTGTCGGAAAAGAAACCCGGCCGCGGGTTGACGCGGAAGCCGATCTCGCCCAGGCGGTGCAGGACCCGCAGGTGGTCGCGGCTGGAGTCAGCGCGGAAATATCCCTCATAAACAAAGATGTTCAACGGCACGCGGGCGGCCTGCGCCGACTTCAGGTTGCGCAGCGAACCGGCGGCCAGGTTGCGCGGGTTGGCGTATTTTTCGGGCAGCCCGGCGTTGAAGGCGGCAAAATCGGCGCGCGTGATATAGATCTCGCCGCGCACGGCCAGCGGCCCGGGTTCGGCGATGCGCAAGGGAACCTGGCGGATGGTGCGCACGTTGTCCGTGACGTCGTTGCCCGCCAGGCCGTTGCCGCGCGTCAGGGCGTATTGCAGCTCGCCGCGGTCGTAGTACAGGACAATGGAAGCGCCGTCGATCTTCTCCTCGACCGTGAAGCCGGCATTGCCATTGCAGAGCGCGGCTGTCTTCTGCAGCCATTGCGCCGCCTCCTGGGGCTCGTAGAGCTTGTCCAGGCTGAGCACCGGCACCGTGTGCGGCCGCTCGGGAAAGCGGTTGTCCAGGTCGGAACCGACGCGGCGGCTTGGCGAATTGGCGCCGGCATACTGCGGAAAGCGCTTTTC
>CAVSZS010000002.1:0-35363 GCA_963732485.1 Candidatus Aminicenantota bacterium | reverse complement strand
CAGGCCGCTACGCGATCTGGAGGCGATCCGCCGGTTGATCGCTCCCCTGGCGCCGCCCGTTTTTGCCTTCGAGGCCAGCATCGGCTCAACGCCGTTCCGCATCCTCATTTCGGTGCTGCTGAGCGCGCGCACCCAGGACCCGGTCACCGAAAAAGCGGCCTCCAGATTGTTTGCCGCCGCCGCCACTCCGGAACAGATGGCGCGGCTGCCCCTCGAGGAGGTCAGCCGGCTGATCTACCCGGTGGGGTTCTACCGTACCAAAGCGAAGCACATCCTGGAGATATGCTCCGTCCTGGGACAAGAAAATAAGTTTCCCTCCACCCTGACAGGCTTGCTGGCGCTGCCCGGCATCGGCCGCAAGTCGGCCAACCTGGTCCTGGCCCTGGCTTTTTCCCGGCCAGCCATCGCCGTCGACACCCACGTGTTCCGCATTTCCCGCCGCCTGAGCTGGGCAAAGGGCGAAACGCCGGCCGAAGTTGAACAGGAGCTGGAGCGCCTATTCCCCCGGCGGAGATGGATCGCGATCAACCAGATTCTGGTTGGCTTTGGTCAGACTGTTTGCAGACCCGTCCATCCCAAATGCGGAGGGTGCGTATTGCAGAGACATGCCCATCGGCAAAAACTACGTGACGCATGAACGAACTTTCGGAAGCTACGTAATTCGTGATTCGTGATTCGTGATTCGAAAGACAGAGGGATAATCAGTCTGCGTGAAAGAGCCATTTCTTTTGTAGGGGCGGTTCGCGAACCGCCCTTACATGAAGATGAATCCAAATCTTAAAGAGATCGTCTGTTGGCTCTTGCTACCACTATTTCTATGAAACTCTGGGTGCTTGTGATTGAATTAATCTCTTCCGCGTCACGCGTTACGCGTCACGCGTCACGTAGTTCAGTCTTTTGCCTTTAAGAACGTGTCCTTTATCAAATTTACCATCTTGGCATTGTCGGTGTGCCCGGTCTTCTGGGCGGTGATGCGGCCGCAGATGGGGCGCCCGAGCAGGAAAAAGTCGCCGATGATGTCCAGGATCTTGTGGCGGGCCAGTTCCTCGGGAAAACGCAGCGTGGTATTGATGATGCGATCCTTGTCGATGAGGATGAAGTTGTTCATGCGCCCGCCCTCGGCCAGGCCCATGTCGCTGAGCTTGTTGAAATCGTCGACAAAGCCGTAGGTGCGGGCCGGGGCGATTTCGCGTATGAAATCCTCTACCGAGCTCATGGTGAAATCGAAGGTCTGCCGCCCCAGGGGCTCGGGATAGATGCAGGTGTAGCGCACCGAAAAGACGCTGGCCGGCTCGATCTTGATGAACTTGCCGTTGGGGGTTTCCTCGCCGATCAGCAGCGGCCGGGTAATGACGATCTCGGGAACGTCCTCGGCCTGGTCGACAATGCCGCACTCCTTGATGAACTCGCAGAAATTGATGGCCGAGCCGTCGTCGATGGGAACTTCCTTGTTGATCTTGACGGCAAGGTTGGTGATGCCGAAGGCGTGCAGCGCCGCCAGCAGATGCTCGATGGTGCGGGCCTCCAGCTCGTCCTTCTTGATCGAGGTGGCGTAACCGGTGGTGTTGAGGTACTCGATGCGCGCCGGGATGTAGCCGGGCTTGGAGATGTTCTCGAAGCGGATGCCCTTGTTGGGCTCCAGGGGCTTGATGACCATCCCCGTTTTTTCGCCCGAGTGCAGGCCGATGCCGTAGATGATGTTGCTCAGGGCCACCGTGCGCTGCTTGCGCAGGTGCTGCGGGTCGGTGGCCTCGAAGTCGATGGTCGCGGTGCTCTCGCGCAGCAGGCGCTTCTTGTCGTCATTGCCGGCCAGTTCGTCCTCCTGGCCGAGGATGACCCGCAGCCGCATGTTCTCGTCGCGCACCTGGCGGAATTCCAGGGCGCGCTTGAGCACGAAGATCACCTTGTCCAGGCTTAGCGGCTTCTCCAGGAAATCGTAGGCGCCGGCCTTGAGCGCCGAGACCGCGGCCGAAACCGAGCCGTGGCCGGAAACCATGATGATGATCTGCAGCGGGTCGATCTCCAGGATGCGCTGGATGACCTCCAGGCCGTCCATACCGGGCATCCAGATGTCGAGGAAGATGGCATCGGGGCGGATGTTGCGGAACTTATCGATCCCTTCCTTGCCATCCTTGGCGAAATAGACCTGGTAGCCCTCGTCCTCGAGAACGGTGGCCAGGGAGACCTGGATGTTCTTTTCATCATCAACAATCAGTATTTTCTTCATTTTTGGTCCTTATTATATCCTAAAAGGGGTTGGGAATAAAGGACCAAAAATGAAGTGAGCAATCAGTAAAAAGTGAAATGTGAAAAGTGAAATGGTTACGCACTCATCGATCTCATTCTGGGCAATTTCTTGCTTTTCACTATTCACCTTTCACTTTTCACTGAGTCATGAACACGCGCAAGTTGTCATTTCAAGCCACTTGCGCTATACTAGCACCAATGAATCCATATGCAATATTCGTCATATCCTGGCTGGTCCCCGGGCTCGGGCATCTGCTGCAGAAGCGGGTGCTGAAGGCCTTCGTCTTCTTCAGCGGCATCCTGGCCCTGCTGGCCATGGGCCTGCTGATGAAGGGGAAGTTCTATGACACGACGGTCATGCATCCCCTGCTGCTGCTCGGCTTTCTCGGCGACCTGGGCAACGGGCTGTTCTATTTCGTCATCCGCTTCTTCCACCTGGCCGGCGGCGACATCAAGGCCGCCACCTACCATTACGGCACCGCCTACCTGGCCTCGGCCGGGCTGCTCAACTTCCTGGTGGCGCTGAACGCCTTCGACATCGCCAAGGGGAGAAAAGCATGATCTTCAAAAGCCACCTGATCTCCATGGTGATCTTTGCCGCGATCGTCTCCGTCATGCTGGCCTTTATCCGCCACAGCGACCTGCGCCACGTGCGCAACTACGCCTTGAAGCTCTTCCTGTACCTGGCCGGCGGCGTGATCGCCTTCGGCTGGTTCATGCACGTCGCCTGAAGCCTTCCTTGCGTTTCTCCCGTCCTTATTTCGCCGCCGTTGCCGCGCTGCTCATTTATGCCGGCATCTTCCTGATGTCGTCGCTGCCGGCGGGGTCACTGCCGTCGGGCATTCCCGACTTCATCCCCCACGCCATCGAGTACGCGCTGCTGGCCTTTTTTTTCATTCAGGTATTCCCCGCCCCGGGCCGGTTTTCCATCCTGGCAATCGCCTGGCTGCTGCTGGCCCTGCTGGGCCTGCTCGACGAGTGGCACCAGCTGGCGGCCCCGGGGAGGTTTTTTTCGCTGCTCGACCTTCTGTATGACATGCTGGGAAGTGCCATCGGCATGGCCGTGTTCGTGCTGTCCAGAAGCCTAAGCTCAGTGAAAAGTGAAAAGTGAAACGTGAAAAGAAAAACCGTAATAAAAAATGGCTTTTGGAGTGTCTTTCTCGCTACACAAATCATCACTAAATCTTAGCCGCCCGTTTAGCGCGGTTTCAAGTCACTGAAATCTAATTAACTTCCCTCTTCACATTTCACTTTTCACTTTTTTACTTTTCACTTATTCTAGGATCGGTATTTAAGCTTGTATTTTTCTATCAGATACCTGAGCGACCGGTAATTCACCTGCAGCCGCTGCGCGGTTTTCTTCACGTTGCCGCCGCTCAAGTCCAGGGCGCGGACGATGACGCGTTTGCTCAGGTCGTCGATATAGTCGTTGAAGTTGAAGCGTTCGGCCGCGAGCAGCTCCGCCCAATCCTCGCCGGGCGTCTGGGCGGCATCAAGGTTGTAGATCACCTCGGATGGCAGCGACAGCGAGCTGAAGACCGGCCCCTTTTCCAGGGCCACTCCGCGCTCGATGAAGTTCTCCAGCTCGCGCACGTTCCCCGGCCAGCGGTATAGCGAAAAACAGTCCATGACCTTCTTCTCGAACCCGGAGATGCTCTTGGCGAACTTCTGGTTGTAGCGCTGCAGGAAATGCTGCATCAGGATGGGGATGTCGTCCTTGCGCTCGCGCAGCGGCGGCACCTTGATGGAGATCACGTTCAGGCGGTAGTACAGGTCGGAACGGAACTCCCCCTTCTCCATGCTCTCGACCAGGTCGCGGTTGGTGGCGGCGATGATGCGCACGTCGACGGCGATCTCGCGGTTGTCGCCCACGCGGCGGATGGCCTTTTCCTGGATGGCGCGCAGCAGCTTGACCTGCATCTTCTGCGACATCTCCGAGATCTCGTCGAGGAACAGCGTGCCCAGCCCGGCCGCCTCGAACAGCCCCTCCTTCTCCTGGTAGGCGTCGGTGAAGGCGCCCTTCTTGTGGCCGAACAGCTCGCTCTCCAGCAGGTTTTCCGGCAGGGCGCCGCAGTTGATGGAGACGAAGCGCTGCCCGGAGCGCGTGCTCTGGGCATGAATGGCGCGGGCGATCAGCTCCTTGCCGGTGCCGCTCTCGCCGCAGATCAGCACGGTGGAGTCGGTCTGGGCCACGGTGCGGATCAGGTCGTAGATCTTGGTCATCTGCGAATCGCCGCCGACGATGTTCTCGAACTTCTCGCGGTCGGAAAGCTTTTGCTTCAGCTCGATGTTCTCCAGCTCGATGCTCTTCTTGTGCAGCGACTTGTTGATGATGATCTTCAGCTCCTCCAGGTTGAAGGGCTTCATGATGTAATCTTCGGCGCCGAGCTTCATGGCCTCGATGGCGTCGTTGGTGGCGGCATAGGCGGTGATCATGATCACCGGCAGCTCCGGGTCGTGGGTCTTGATCTTCTTCAGCAGCTCGATGCCGTTGAGGTCGGGCATGCGGATGTCGGAGATGACCAGGTCGTACTTCCTGCCCTTCAGCTTTTTCAGCGCCTCGACGCCGCTCTGCGCTTCCTCCACCTGGTAGCCGTCCTTGCCCAGGACAAAGGACAGCATGTTGCGCAGGCTGTGGTCGTCGTCCACCAGCAGAATGTTCACGCCTTTTTGAAGCATACCACCACCTCGGTGCCCTGGTTCTTTTCCGACTTGATCTCCATGGTGAATCCATGCTCGTCGACGATGCGCTTGACGATGTTCATGCCCAGGCCGATGCCGAAGGCGAACTTGGAATAAAAGGGGATGAATATCTTGTCCAGCTCCTCGCGGTCCATGCCCACGCCGAAATCGCGGATGGCGAGGCACGTCGCCCCCGCCTGCGGGAAAATGGTGATCTCGATCTCCCCTTTCTCCTTCAGCGCCTTCACGGCGTTGTTCAGCAGGTTCCACACCAGCTGCTTGATCTTCTTGAAGTCGGCATGGACCGTATTGCCGGGGTCGTATTTCTTGATGAAGCGCAGCGCCTTCAGGTTGCGGGCGATCATCGCCGTCACGTCGTCCACCACGCCGCCCAGGTCGAAATCGCTCTTGTCCAGGGGCGATTGCCGGGAAAAGTTAAGGAATTCCTCGATGAAGGCCGAGAGGCGGTCCGATTCCTTGACGATGATGTCCATCAGGCTGCGCAGTTCGGGGTCCAGGGTCAGCTCGCGGCGCAGGAACTGCACCGAGCCCGAGATCGAGGCCAGCGGGTTGCGTATTTCGTGGGCGATGCCGGCGGCCATCTCGCCGATCAGCGCCAGGTGCTCCTTCTCCTTGAGCTTGCTCTCGATCTCCTTGATGGCGCTCAGGTCGGTGATCAGGAATACCAGCAGGCGCTCGAAGGTCGAGACCTTCTCGATCGAGGACAGGGTGATGCCCAGGGAGTAGCCGCGCAGGTTCTTCTCGAAATAGTAGGAGTTGTTGCCCTGCCAGATGCGGCGGATCTCGGGCAGGTCCTCGCGGGCCAGCAGCAGGTCGAAAAGATTCGCACCCGGCTTCAGGTTCAGGAACATCGCCGCCTTGGGGTTGTAGGAGACGACGCGCCCTTGCGTGTCGGCGGTGACGAAGCCGTTCTCCATCTTTTCCATCACCGAGTTGTTCAGCAGGATCATGTCCTGCAGGTCTTCCTGGATGTTGCGCAGCTGCTCGCCCGTGCGGCGGATGCGCTCGAAATAATACGAGGCGATGAAGCTGACGCTGGAGAAGGCGATGAAGCTCATCAGCAGGTTGTAGATAAAGGTCCCCAGCGACACCGTTCCCGCCTCGAAATTCGGGTAGTATGGGATGAGGTCCAGGTAGAGCAGGTCGGAGAGGGTGCCGAAGGCGATGAAGGAGACGGTGGCGATCATCAGCGTGTCGCGCCGCGAGAGAAAAATGGAAGCGACGATGATCGGCAGGATGTAAAGAAAATAGAAAGGGCTGACGATGCCCCCCGACAGGTACACCAGCAGCGTGATCAGCAGGATGTCGAACGCCAGCTCGATGTACAGCAGCGTCCGCGTGCGCAACAGGCGCGACAGCGGAAAGAACAGGATGCTGACCGCGATGGCCGCGAGCAGCACGGCCAAAACCGCCAGCAGCGACAGCGGGGCCTTGAAAAACAGCAGGATGATCCCCGTGACCAGGCCCAGGGCCGACAGGATGGCGATGCGGATGGAATGCAGGAATACCAAGTTCTTATGCAGCTTGCGATCCTCGACTGCGATCAAGTTTGCCCGGCTATCCGACCTTACCTATGATGTCGAACAGAGGCAGGTACATGGCGACGACGACGCTGCCGACGATGCCGCCCAGAACCAGGATCATCAGCGGCTCCATCAGCGAGGTGATGGCGGCGACCGCCTGCTCGCATTCCTCGTCATAAAAATCGGCCACCTTGCCGAGCATGGTCGACAGGGAGCCCGTCTGCTCGCCGACGGCGACCATCTGCGTCACCATGTAGGGGAAGCGCTTGGTCTCTTCCCACGATTCCCAGAGCGGCTTGCCTTCCTGGACCAGCGCCCTGCTTTTCAGCACCGCGTCCTCGATGATGGAGTTGCCCGCCGTCTTGGCGGTGATGGTCATGCTCTCGATGATTTCGACGCCCGAGGTCAGCAGCGTGGCCAGGGTGCGCGTAACGCGCGCCACGGCCACCTTGGTCATGAGCTCGCCGAACACCCAGATTTTCAGCTTGATGTTGTCGATGACGCGCCGGCCCTTGAAGGTTCCGTAGTAGGAGCGAAAGGCAAAGACGATGCCGATGATGATCAAAATGACCCACAAGATGTTGGCGACCATGAAGTTGCTCGCCCCGACCACGATCTGGGTGGGCAGGGGCAGCTCGGCGCCCATCTGCGCGAACATGTCGGAGAACACGGGGACGACCTTCCACAGCAGGACGCCGGTCAGGAGCATGGCGATGATGATGACGGCGACGGGGTAGGTCAGGGCCGACTTCACCCGGCCGATCAGCTTGCTCTGGCTTTCGATGTAGGACGACAGGCGCAGCAGGATGGTGTCCAGGTTGCCCGAGGCCTCGCCGGCCTGGATCATGCTGGTATACAACTCGTTGAACACCTTGGGGTGCTTGCGCATGGCGTTGGAGAGGTTGGCGCCGGCCTCGACGTCCTTGCGCACTTCCTGGAGCACATTCTGGAAAGACTTGTCTTTCTGCTGCGTGCCGAGGATGCCGATGGCCTGGGTGATCGGCAACCCGGCGTTGAACATGACCGAAAGCTGGCGGTTGAAGACGGCGAGGGTCTTGAGCGACACCCCTTTGTTCTTGCCGATAAAGGGGATGTTCAACTTGAGCTTCTTGCGCTCGACGCTCAGGACCTGGATCTGTTCTTTTTCTAAAGCGGCGACGATCTCACCGGAGTTGCGGGCGGTGCGCTCGCCTTCGATGATGTTGCCGACCTTGTTTTTTCCCCGGTATTTGAATATGGGCATGTTTTTCCCCCTTGGTTAATGAGACTTGCCGGCGCTGGAATTCGCTCCGGAGGCATGGGCCGTCTTGAACTGGCTGCTGAGCGCGGTCGGGCCGCGGTTGATCAGCTCCTGCAGCTCCTCGGGATTGTGCGAGACGTTCATCCCCAGCTCCAGCGAGATATCGCGCTTGAAGTAGAGGTTGGCCAGGGACTGGTTGAAGGTGATCATGCCGTACTTTTCCTGGCCCATCTGCATGGACGAATAGATCTGGTGGATCTTGTTGTCGCGGATCAGGTGGCGGATGGCCGGCGTCGGGATCAGCACCTCCACGGCCAGGCAGCGGCCGCGGCCGTCGGCCTTGGGCAGCAGCGCCTGGGTGACGATGCCTTCCAGGTTCATGGAGAGCTGGGTGCGCACCTGGTCCTGCTGGTGCGGCGGGAAGACGTCGATGATGCGGTTGATGGTCTGGGCCGCCGAGTTGGTGTGCAGGGTGGCGAAGGTCAAATGGCCGGTCTCGGCGATGGTGATCGCCGCCTGGATGGTCTCCAGGTCGCGCATTTCGCCGATCAGCACCACGTCCGGGTCCTCGCGCAGGACCGAGCGCAGCGCCAGGGGGAAACTCTTGGTGTCGGCGTGCAGCTCGCGCTGGTTGACCATGGCCTTGCGGTGCGAATGGAGGTACTCGATGGGATCCTCGATGGTGATGATGTGCACCGGGTTTTCCTTGTTGACCTTGTCGATCATCGAGGCCAGGGTGGTGGTCTTGCCCGAACCGGTGGGCCCGGTGACCAGGATCAGCCCGCGCGCCTTGTTGGTCATCAGCGGAACGATGGCCGGCAGGCCCAGCTTTTCAAACGACCAGATCTCGTAGGGGATGCGGCGGAAGGCGCCGGCGACGGCGCCGCGCTGCATGAAGACGTTGGCGCGGAAGCGGGCCAGGCCCTTGATGCCGAACGAAAAGTCGAGCTCCCAGTTCTCCTCGAATTTGTACTTCTGGTTGTCGTTGAGGATGCTGTAGATCATCTGCTTGGTCTCGGCCGGCGACAGCGACGGGTGTTCGATCCTCTTGAGCAGCCCGTGGACGCGGATCAGCGGCGGCGAGTTGGTGGTGATGTGCAGGTCGGTCCCGCCCTCGTCGACCATGATCTTCAAAAGTTGCGGCAGCGGCAATGCCATGCTCTCTCCTTACATCTTGGAGGTTTCCCTCAGCACTTCCTCGATCGAGGTCATCCCCATCTTGATCTTTTCCAAGCCGCTCATGCGCAGGGTGAGCATGCCCTTCTCCTTGGCCTTCTGCCTGAGTTCTGAGGTGGAGGCGCCGATCATGATCATCTCGCGGATCTCCTCGTCGAGCTCCATGACTTCAAAGAGGCCTACGCGTCCCTTGTAGCCGGTGTTGTTGCACTTGTCGCAGCCCTTGGGCTCGAAGATCTGGATGGCCTTGGCTTCCTCGGGAGTGAAGCCGATCTCGATCAGGGTCTGGGCCGGGATCTTGGCCAGGGCCTTGCAGTTGGTGCAGAGACGGCGGATCAGCCGCTGGGCCTGCACCAGGCGCAGGGCCGTGGCCACCAGGAAGGGCTCGATGCCCATGTTGACCAGGCGGGCGATGGTCGACGGCGCGTCGTTGGTGTGCAGGGTCGACAGCACCAAATGGCCGGTCAGGGCGGCCTTGATGGCGATGTCGGCGGTCTCGAAGTCGCGGATCTCGCCCACCAGGATGATGTTGGGGTCCTGGCGCATGAAGGTGCGCAGGGCGGCCGGGAAGGTCAGGCCGATCTGTTCCTTGATATTGACCTGGTTGATGCCGAAAATGTTGAATTCCACGGGGTTTTCCGCGGTCAGGATGTTCACTTCGTCATCGTTCAGCTTGGAGACGGCGGAATAGAGCGTGTTGGTCTTGCCCGAGCCGGTCGGCCCCGTGACCAGGATGATGCCCCAGGGCTCCTTGATGTTGCGCTCGAACTTCTGCAGCGAGCTGGGCTCGAAGCCGAGCTGCGTCAGGTCGAGCTTCAACTGGTCCTTGTCCAGAATGCGGATGACGATCTTCTCGCCGTGGATGGTGGGCAGCGAGGAGACGCGCATATCCACGACCTTCTTGGCCGTGGCGGTGTCGATCTTGGTCTTGATGCGCCCGTCCTGGGGCAGGCGCTTCTCGGCAATGTCGATGCCGGCGATGAGCTTGAGCCTGGAGGTGACCTTGTTCTTCAGGTTCATCGGCGGCTTCATGTACTCATGCAGCACGCCGTCGATGCGCAGGCGCACGCGGAACTCCTTCTCGTAGGGCTCGAAATGGATGTCCGAGGCGCCCTTGATGATGGCGTCGTTGAAGATGAGGTTGACCAGCTTGATGGCCGGGGCGTCCTCGTCGATATCCCCGTCCGTCGACAGGTCGTCATCGGTCATCTCCATGACCTCGACGTTGGAATCCTCGCTCAGCTCGATCTCGTCGAGGAATTTCTGGGCCTCGATGCCGGTGGAGGAGCCGTAATACTTGTCGATGGCCTCCAGGATGGACGACTCGGGAGCGATGACCGCCTGGATGCGCAGGTTGGTCGAGAAGCGGATCTCCTCCTGCACGAACAGGTTGGACGGGTCGGCCATGGCCAGCGTCAGGTTGGAGCCGATGCGGTGGATGGGGATGACCACGTGCTTGCGGGCGATGTCGGGCTTGATCAGCTCGATCACCTTGTCGTCGATCTCGAACTTGGTGAGGTTGATCGACGGATAGCCGAACTGCTTGCTCAGCACCTGGGCGATGTCCTCCTCGGTCACATGCCCCAGGCGGATCAGGACGCTGCCCAGCTTGCCCGGCTCTTTTTTCTGCACTTCCAGGGCGTGCTGGAGCTTTTCCTCCGTGATCTTCCTTTCCTTAAGTAGAAAATCTCCTAATCTCATAGCCATTGGTTATATTGTAGAGGATGAAAAATGAATTGTCAATTTTTTCATCGGATCGCGTAAAATCCCGAAACGCCGAGATTTTTCACCCGCCCCTGCGGGTCCAGGCCCAGGGCGAGGTCGACCAGGAAATTTCCCAGGTTGAAGCCGCAGCCGAAGCCGTACAGGACATTGGCCTTGCGGCCGACGAAATATTTGGCGGCCAGGTCGGTCAGGATCCCGGCACGCAGGAACAGCTTGTTCTGGAACAGTCCCTTTTCCACGCCGAGCGAGAAGGGCTGGGACTCGTCGCCGTCGTGGAGGAGGTCGCTGGCGGCCAGGTCGACGTCCAGGTAGATGCCCATGCGGGCGTCGGGGCGGAAAACCAGCCCGGCCACCCAGCGCCGGGACAGGCGCAGGTCGCCGGCCGCGGTGGCGATGACCGGATTGCCGACGTTCTTCACCACCAGCCCGGCCTGGAAATGCTGGCCGAGCTCGAGGCCCGCTCCCAGGTCGAAATTGAACTTGCTGAAGCCGTTGTCGGCAGCGGACCAGGCGGCCTGCAGGAGGTCCGCGGCGTCGGCGCCGGGGGCGAACGGCGCGGCGTTGAGCGCGGCGTCGAATACGGTGTGCATGCCTTTCAGGTAGTGCAGCGTGGCCCCCACGGCCAGCCCCTGCGAAACGGGAAAGGCGACGGCCAGGGCGTAATCCTTGTAATGGAAGCCGGTGAAGCGCACCCGCAGCGAGGCGATATCGGCATTGCTGACCCCGGAGGCGGGCTTGGCGAGCACCGGGTTCGCCAGGGGGCGTACCAGCGCCGCGTCCACCGTGGCGATGGACAGCGCGTAGCCCTTGCCGGTATAGCCGGGGCCGTGCATGCGGAAGCCGTTGATGGCGGCGTCGGCGCTGAAGGCCGCGTTCAGTTCGGCCAGGGCGGCTTCGCGGCTTTGGATTGCCAGGTCCTGGAAATGCTCCAGGTCGTAGGCGCGGGCCGCCGCCAGCCGGCCGCTGATATCGCGAAAATCCAGGCTGCTGCTCCCATACTGGTAGCCGCCCAGGGGCACGGTAAGCGATCTCAGCAGGGCGGGATTCAGGTACAGGGCATTGACATCGTAGTTGAACGCCAGGGATGCGTACCCCAGGGCCAGGGACCGGGCGCCGTAAAAGAACGGGAAAAACGAAAAGCAGGGAACGGCCAACCCGAAGACCAGGGCCAGAAGCGTGATTTTTCTCATTGCGGAATTTATATATCAGAAAGACAAAAATTGTCAACTGCCGGGGCGCGGAAAGAGAAAAGGCGCGGGACGAATCCGGGATGCGGTCTTGACACGCGGGCCCGATTTTGCTACTCTTGCTTCTGGCAGGGGTCTATAGCTCAACGGCTAGAGCTACCGGCTCATAACCGGTTGGTTCCAGGTTCGAATCCTGGTAGGCCCAGTACATGCGGCCAGTAAAGGAGCTTTCTTGAAAGAAGGACTTGACATTTTATTCGCGCTGCAGCAGAAGGACGATCAGCTCAAGGAGATCGAAGCCGTCATCAAGGATATCCCGCTCAAGATCAAGGAACTTGAGGACGAGCGCGACTCCCGCTCCGACATGATCGACAAGGCCAAAAAAAAGCTGCACGGCAACAGCGAGGACCGGAAAAAGCTGGAGCGCGAGATCGTCGCCATCCGCGACAAGATCGGCAAATATAAAGAACAGATGAAGAAGGTGACCACCAACAAGGAATTCCAGGGCTTCAGCAACGAGATCAAGTTCGAGGAAGCCAATATCGTCGGGGTGGAAGAGAAAATAATCGAAAAAATGATCGAGAGCGACGAGATCATGGGCAACATCCGCGACGCCGAGAGCGAGTTCAAGAAAATCGCCGACGATTACAACCTGCAGATCAAGGACATGCTCAGCAACCTGGAATACCACAAGAACAAGCTCGCCGAAGAGAACCGCAACAAGAAGGAGCTCCGCTCGCGCATCGATCCCAAGCTCCTCAAAGCCTACGACAACCTCTATGCCAAGAAGGCCGGCAAGGTCGTCTCCAACGTGCACACCGATTTCTGCGGCGTGTGCAACATCAAGATCCGCCCCCAGGTCCTGAGCGAGCTGATCCTCTCCAACGACCTGATGATCTGCGAGAGCTGCGGCCGGATGCTATTCAAGAAGATCGTCGACGAGGCGGAAGGCTAGCACTGTTTTCCGCCGGGGAGCCCGCGCATGACCGATCGAGAACGGACCGAGCTGAGCGAGATCGCCCGCCGCATGCGCATTCACATCATCCGCATGATCAGCCGCGCCGCGTCCGGGCATCCCGGAGGCTCGCTGTCCGCGGTGGAGATCCTGGCCACCCTGTACTTCCGCGAAATGCGCATCGACCCGACCCGCCCGGACCTCCCCGACCGCGACCGCTTCGTCCTCTCCAAGGGGCACGCCGCCCCGGTGCTCTATGCCGCCCTGGCCGAGCGCGGTTTCTTCCCGCCGGAGCTGCTCGACGGCCTGCGCCAATCCACCTGCAGCCTGCAGGGCCACCCGCACCGGCTGGACACGCCCGGCGTCGAAGCCTCCACCGGCTCGCTGGGCCAGGGCCTGTCCATGGCCAGCGGCATGGCCATGGGCCTGCGTCTCTCGGGCAGCGCGGCGCGCGTGTTCGCCCTCATCGGCGACGGCGAGTCGCAGGAAGGCCAGATTTGGGAAGCGGCCATGACCGCCGGCTTTCGCCGGCTAAGCAACCTCTGCGTTTTCCTGGACTACAACGACTTGCAGATCGACGGCCGGGTGAGCGTCATCAAGGACATCGCCCCGCTGCGCGACAAATGGCAGGCCTTCCGCTGGCGGGTCGAGGAGATCGACGGCCACGATTTCGACCAGATCGCGGGCGCCCTGGCGGCGTTCGCCGGCGAGCACGAGAAACCGACGCTGGTCATCGCCCGCACCGTCAAGGGCAAAGGGGTGTCGTTCATGGAGAACAACGTCAATTTCCACGGCCAGGCGCCCAGCGCCCAGGAAACGGCGACGGCGCTGGCGGAGCTCGGCCATGGCCGTTGAGAGCCTGCGCGGCGCCTACGGCCAGACCCTGCTGAAGCTGGGACGCGTCAACCCCGACCTGGTCGTCCTCGACGCCGACCTGGCCAAGTCCACCCAGACCATGGTTTTTGCCAAGGAGTTCCCCGGCCGCTTCATCGACATGGGCCTCGCCGAGCAGGACATGATCTCCACGGCGGCCGGCATCGCCCTCACCGGCAAGACCGTCTTCGCTTCCTCGTTCTGCGCCTTCCTCATCGGCCGCGTCTTCGACCAGGTGCGGCAGTCGGTGTGCTACAACCGCGCCAACGTCAAGCTGGTCGGCACCCACGCCGGGCTGGGAGTCGGCGAGGACGGCGCCACCCACCAGGCGCTCGAGGACGTCGCTTTGGCGCGCGCCCTGCCCGGCCTGACCGTCATCGTGCCGGCCGACGCCGTCGAAACGGCGCTGGCCGTGGAATTCGCCGCCGCCACCCCGGGCCCGTTCTTCATCCGCCTGACGCGCAACAATTTGCAGACACTGTTCGGCCCGGAGCACCGCTTCGAGCTGGGCAAAGCCCCGGTGCTGCGCGACGGAGCGGACATCACCCTGGTGGCCATGGGGGCCATGGTGGAGAAGGCGCTGCAGGCGGCCGAGCTGCTGGCCGTTGACAAGGTCGCGGCGGCGGTCATCGACTTCTCCAGCCTGCAGCCGCTGGACGGGGATATCCTGCTGCGCTACGCCCGCAAGACCGGCCGCGTGCTCACCGTGGAGGACCACTCGGTCCGCGGCGGCCTGGGCGGCGCCTGCGCCGAGTTCCTGGCCCAGCACCACCCGGTGCCGATGATCCTGATGGGCATGGACAACCAATTCGGCCGCTCCGGCAAGCCGGAGGACCTGTACGTCCATTTCAAGCTGACCGCCGCCGACATCGCCGCCGCCGGCCGGCGCCTGCTCTCCCGGCCGTGATCCAGTTCTTCCATGTCTACAAGCAGTATTTCCGCAGCAACGAAGCCCTGAGCGATATCAACCTGGCCATCGAGCGCGGCGAGTTCATCTTCCTCACCGGCGCCTCGGGAGCCGGAAAATCGACCCTGCTCAAGATGATCTACAAGGAGGAGGAGCCCAGCAAGGGGCAGATCCTCATCGATTCGGTGAACAGCACCCTCATCCCGCCTTCCAGGCTGTACAGGCTGCGGCGGCAGATCGGCATCGTATTCCAGGACTTCAAGCTGCTGATGAACCGCACCGTGCAGGAAAACGTGGCCGTGCCGCTGCTGGTGCGCGGCGAAAAACGGGCGCTGATCGAGAACAAGGTCAACAGCACCCTGGCCCTGGTCGGCCTCAGCCACCGCAAGCGCTATCTCACCTCGCACATCTCCGGCGGCGAGCAGCAGCGGGTGGCCATCGCCCGCGCCGTTATCGGCAACCCCAAGATCCTCATCGCCGACGAGCCCACCGGCAACCTGGACACCGAGCTCTCCATCGAGATCATCCGCATCTTCGAGAAGATCAACGCCAGCGGCATCACCACCATCATCGCCACCCACGACCTGAACCTGATCAACCTGTTTCCCAAGCGCATTATCAAGCTGGACAAGGGACAGCTGATCCTGGACCGGCCCAGCGAGGCGACCTGACATGCGCTTCATGCTGCGCGCCGTCCAGCAGGCCCTGAACAACATCCTGCGCAACAAGTCGGTCAATTTCCTCTGCCTGGGCATCATCGCCTTCACCCTGCTGGTGCCGGGCATCTTCAGCTTCATCTCCTTCCACCTGGACCGCTACATCAGCCGGCTGAGCGAGAATATCGAGGCGATCTTCTACATCCAGGACAACGGCGACGTTGCCGGCATCGAGGCGCTGATGCAGCGCATCGAGGGCAGCCTGCTGGTCAGCGAGGTGGGCTTCACCTCCAGGCAGCAGGCGCGTGCCGACTTCGCCAGGGAATTCCCCGAACTGGGATACATCCTGGCCGAGTTCGACGACTCGCCCTTCCCGGCGTCGATCCGCGCCCGCTTCCGCTCCGACACCCCCAGCACCGTGCAGATCGAGTCGTTCATCCGCGACATGCGCCGGAACAGCCTGGTCGAAAGCGTGCAGCTCAACATCGACTGGGCGCGCAAGATCGCCATGGTCAAGAAGTTCGCCTCGTTCGTCGGCCTGTTCCTGAGCGCCATCCTGCTCATCGTTTCGGTCTTCATCATTTTCAACGTGGTGAAGATCAACATCTTTTACCGCAAGGACGAGATCACCATCCTGCGCCTGGTGGGCGCCACCGACTGGTACATCAAGGTCCCCTTCCTGCTCGAGGGGCTGATCCTGGGACTGCTCGGCGGGCTGCTCGCCGGCGGGCTGCTGCTGCTGACCATCAAGGCCTTTCCGCTCTACGCCGGCTTCGTCTACCAGGTGGTCCGGCAGCTGATCGACTTCCGCGAGCTGCCGCTGCGCATCTTCTGGCAGCTGGTGATCACCGGGGCGGTCCTAGGGCTTTTTTCCTCGTTTATTTCGCTGAGACGATTCATAAAGCATACGCCCAAAGTAAGAGAACGTGACGCGTAACGCGTAACGCGTGACATGTAAGAAATCAAATTCCAAGCACCAAATCACAAATCCCAAATAAATTCCAAATTTCAAGTCCCAATGACCCAAACAAAGACATTTTCATTTCTATGCAGTAGGGAACGCAAATTTGCGTTCCCTACCCCTGCAGAGCTCTTTGATTTTCTTTGTTTTGGTCATTGGTTCATTGGTGCTTGGTGCTTATTTGGAATTTGGTGCTTGGGATTTGGGATTTTATTTTTTTGATTCTTCCGCGTCACGCGTCACGCGTTACGCGTCACGGAGGCTAGACTTGGGAATCCTTCAGCGCCAACTCCAAGCGCCTCAATCCTTTTTTCATGGCCTCGGGGGCAAGGACGCCGGCCATGCGGAAATGGCGCGGCATCTGGAAAAAACGCCCCTCGGTCACGACCATACGGTATTTCTTGTACAAGTGAACGTAAAATTTCTTGATGTCCACTCCGCCCTTCACCTCGGGAAAAAAGAGCACGCCGTTCCTGGGAATGTAGCAGGAGAGGAACTCGGTCTGGTCCAGGTAGGAGCCGATGATCTCGCGGTTGGCCTTGATGCGCTGGCGGATGCGTTCCTCCAGCTTGGCCAGGGCCGGGCTCTCCAGCAGCAGGTGGGCCAGGTACAGGGGGGCGAAGGGGATTTCCGGGGTCAGATAGTCGCTGAAATTACGGGCCTTCTCGATGACGCCGGCGGGGGCGAAGGCCCAGCCGCAGCGCAGCGAGCCCAGGCCGTAGAACTTGGTGAGCGAGGAGGTGACGATGAACTCGGGGTAATCGACGAAGAGCGAGCGCTCGCGGTAGAAGCGGCTGTAAACCTCGTCGATGAAGACCGCGATGTTCCGCTCCTGGTTCAGCGCCTTGAGGTACTGCAGGACCTCGGCCGAGATCTGGCTGCCCGAGGGATTGTGCGAGTCGGTCAGGATGATCATGCGCGTCTTCTCGGTCACAGCCTCGGCGATGGCCTGGACCGTGAGCGAAAAATCGAGCGGGTCGCGCTTGACGAAGCGGATGCGCGCCCCCAGGTAGGCCGGCACCTTGAACATGGGCTCATAGGCAGGGAATTCGATGAGCACCTCGTCGCCGCGCTTGAGCAGCGCCGCCCAGATGATGAAGTTGGCCAGGCTCGTCCCCAGTGAAAGGAAGATGTTCTCCTCCGGCACCCGCTCCTTGCGGCTCAGGGTCTCCAGCAGGTGGCGGCTGCCGACCGCCGCGTCGCCGGGGAAGGCCTGCAGCTGGATGGAAGAGCGCGCGAAAGGCAGTTCGTCGTCCGCGAGCAGGAACTCCATGTTGGAATGGGAAAAGTTGACCTCGACGTCATTGGGATAGGTCTTGACGGTCAGCAGGTGCTCGATTTTCAGGTTTCTCGGCATGGTCGACTCCTTTTACCCGGCAACGATGCGCACCCGCTTCTTGTCCAGGGTGACCCGCAGGCGTAATTCCTTGTCGGTCCTGGTCACGAGGTCGACGATGGGCTGGCGGATCTCGCGCTCGATGAACTCGCTGACGGCGTAGGCGTAGCGCCCCGATTTTTCGGAGCCGGCCGCCAGCAGGCTCATCACGTCCTCGTCCACGACGATGCGGCAGCGGTAGCGCTCCTGCAGGTCGCGGCCCATCGCCGCCAACTGGATGGCGGCGATCTTCTGCAGGTGCTCGCGGGATAGCGGCGTGAACTGGATGATCTCATCGACCCAGTCCAGCACATTCATGATCTTGGGGGGGATGATCAGCTCGCCGGAGTGGGGATCGACCTTGACGAAGCCGATGGCCGATCCCTTTTTCGCTTCGCCGATGCCGGTCAGGCTGAGGATGAAGATGATGTTGGCCAGGTAGTGCTTCTTGCCCAGGTCGTCGACAAGCTCGCCACGGGTCAGCGTCTTGCCCAGGAAATAGAGGACTGCGGAGTGAGCCTCCTCGATGTTCTCGAAGAGGATCACCGAGAAGGGATGGTTCTCGACCTCGCGCACCAGCGCGCCGGGACCGTCCTCGCCGTCGCAGCGGATCAGCTTTTCGGCGTCCTCGGCTTTCTTGAAGCCGGCCAGGTCGATGACGCGCAGCTTTTCGGGACTGCCGAACAGGTACTCGGCGATCTTGGCGGCGACGAAGCTCTTGCCAACGCCGGTCGGCCCCAGGAAGAGAAAGATGCCCTCTGGCCTGAGGGCGTTGACCCGGGTCTCCAGCCTGGCCAGTTTGACGATGCGCGAGATCTCCTCCAGGGCGCTGACCTGGTTGACGGCGGCGCCGCTGAGGAACTCGAGCATGCCGCGGGCATGGGCCTGGGTGTCGAGGCGGACGATCTCGATGGGCAGCTTGGAGAAGGCGCTGATGCTCTGGTGGATGTGGCCGCGGTCGAGGACGGCGGCCTTCTTCAGCGCCGCCTTGGAGCAGGCGATGTCCAGCATTTCGATGGCCTTGTCCGGGAAAGCGCGGAAGGGAATGAAGCGCTGCGACAGGGTGTAGACGCTTTCAAAGAGCGAGTCGGGAATGCGCAGGCCGTAATAGTCCTCGAAATGCTTCTTCACCCCGCACAGGATGTTCAGCATCTCATCCTTCTCGGGCTCATTGATCTGGATGGCCGAGAAATTCGCGGCCATGATCTCGTCGCTCTTGAAATAGCGGTAATAGTCCTCGGAGGTGGCGGCGGCGATGACCAGGAGCTCGCGCTCGGCAATGTGGGCCTTCAGCAGCCCCTGGATCTGGCTGCCCCGCCCCTGCTGTCCGCCTCCGGCCAGCGAATGCCCGTGCAGCTCGTCGAGGAACAGGATGACGCGGTCGCCGTGGCGGCGGATCTCGGAGAGCAGGCGCTCAAAGTCCTTGGCCAGGAGGTCGGCCGACTCGCGCGAGTACAGGAACGACGCCAGCGACAACTCGAGGATCACCTTGTCCTTGAGGTTGGCCGGGACGCGGCCGCGATTGATGCGGGCCGCCAGCTCGGTGACCAGGGCGGTCTTGCCCACTCCCGGCTTGCCGACCAGGATGATGTTCTTCTTCAGCTTGCGCTGCAGGGTCTCCATCAGCGCTTCCAGCTCCTTTTCGCGATCGATGAAGGGCATGCGCCCGCGGTCTTTGGCCAGGTCGCTCAGATGGCTGATGAAGGGGTGGAATTCGGGGGAGATGCTCAATTGCTCAAGGTTCGGGCTCATCAGCGATCCTCCTCCCCGGCCGGCCCCAGGGCTGTCCATGTCAGATGTTCCTGTCGATGAACTGGAATTTCAGGATGGTGCGAAAAATGATCTCCAGGTCGAGGCGGAACGTCCAGTTCTGGATATAGAAAATGTCGTATTCGATGCGCTTGTCCAGCGGCGTGTTGCCGCGCAGGCCGTGCACCTGGGCCCAGCCGGTCATGCCCGTCTTCACCCGGTGGCGCAGCATGTAGCGCGGGATGTGGCCCTTGAAACGCTCGACCAGCTCGGGGCGCTCCGGCCGGGGGCCGACCAGACTCATGGCGCCGAGCAGGACGTTGATCAGCTGCGGCAGCTCGTCGATGGAGAATTTGCGCAGCACCCGGCCCACGCGGGTCACGCGCGTGTCGTTCTGCGGCGACCAGATGGGGCCGGTTTCCTTCTCGGCATCGCAGACCATGGTGCGGAACTTGATCATCTTGAAGATGCGCCCGTCCAGCCCGACGCGCGTCTGGCGGTAGAAGACCGGACCGCGCGAATCGAGCTTCAACAGCAGGGCGACCAGGGCGAACACCGGCAGCAGCAGGATCATCGCCACGCCGGCGACCAGCAGGTCGAACAGCCTTTTGCTAAGGGCCGGCCAGCCCTCGAGGGGGATGTCGCCGAGGTTGATCACCGGCAGCCCCTCGATATGCTCGAGGCCAGCCTTCAGCGAGGCCAGTTGCAGGATGTCGGGCACCAGGTGGATGTCGACCAGCAGGTTGTTGCCGCTCTCGATCAGCTTCATGATGCTGTCGTATTCGCTCAGGGGCAAGGCCACGAAGAGGTCGGTGATGCCGTGCCGCTTCACCAGCGCCTGGAGCTCATCGTAGCCGCCCAGCACTCCCGCCGCGGGCAGCGGGGCCGCACCGCCCCGCGAAGACGGGGCTAAGAAGCCGGTGACCTCCAGCCCGAAATGCGCGTACTTGGACAGGTTGGCCGCGGTCATCTGCGCCAGGTCGCCGCTGCCGGCGATCAGCACCCGCGAAACGCCGTTGCGCGCCAGCGCCAAACGGCGGAACAGCCGGAACATCAGGGAGCGGCACAGAAAAATGGCCATGACCGCCAGGGGCGCGTAGACCACGAGAAAGACATGGGAGATCTCGAAATCGATGAAGCGGTAGCTTTTCAGGTAACTGAAGACCAGCAGGCTGGTGAACGCGGCCGCCGCGCAGTTCAGGATCACCGAGAACAGGTCGTCAAGGCGGTTGCGCCGCAATTTAAAGCGATAGAACCCCTGGTAGGAGAAGTAGACCATGTGGATGAACAGCAGGAACGGGATGACCGCCAGGTAGCCGGAAAAAACCGGCACGCCCTTGGGGACGCGCAGCAATCCGGAGTGGAAGCGCAGCCAGAACGCCGCCAGAAAGGCGGCGCTGACGGCCATGGCGTCGCTCAGGGCGAAGAGCCGGGCCAGCTGCTCCCTCTGTTTGCGGATCATTCCGCCCCCGCGCGCACGAAGCGCCCGAACTCCTCGCGGAAGCGGGCAACGGAAAAACGCAGGCTGTTGCGGCGGATGGCCGCCGGGTCGAGGTGCAGGCGTTCCAGGTCGGCCAATGCCGCTTTCAGGCCGGCTACAGTGGCTTCGGGGAACAGGATGCCGGTCTCGCGGTCGACAACGATATCGCGCGCCCCGCCGCGGTCGAAGGCCACCACCGGAGTGCCGCAGGCCTGGCTCTCGGCAAAGGCGATGCCGAAATCCTCCACGCCGGCGAAAACCAGGGCGCGGGCGCCCTGGTAGAGCTCACGCAGGCGGACGGCGTCCACTTCGGGAAGCAGGCGGATGTTCGGCGCCGCCAACCGGCGCAGGGCCGGCAGCTCGGGGCCGCGGCCGACGACCAGCAGCGGCGCGCCGCTCTGGCGGAAGGTCTCCATTACCAGGGCGGCGTTCTTGTAGGGCACCAGGGCCGAGACCAACAGGAAATAATCGCGCGCCGCCTGGGCGGCGGGCTGGAAAAAATCGGTGTCCACGGGCGGGTGGATGACCTCGGCCTCGCGGCGGTAATACTTGCGGATGCGCAGGCGCACGTAATTGGAGTTGGCCGCGAAGCGGTCGACGCGGGCCGAACTGGTGACGTCCCAGGCGCGCAGGCGCGAGATCTCGCGCTCGATGATCTTGCGGCTCAGCCAGCCGGCGCCGGCGAAGTAGGAATAATACTGGTCCCAGGCGTAGCGCATGGGCGAATGGAGATAGCTTACGTGCAGGGCGTCCGGGGCCGGTATCGCCCCCTTGGCCACGCAATGCGAGCTGCTGATCACCAGGGAGTAGTCCCGCAGGTCGAAGGCCTCGACGTGGCGCGGGAACAGGGGCAGGAAGTGGCGATAGCGCCCGCGGATCAGCGGGTTGCTGTTCAGGCGCGATGCCGTCACTTTTTTGGAGCGGATCAGCGGCGAGACGGCGGCGGGTTCGTAAAAAAGGGTGAAAATATCGGCCTGGGGATAGAGCGCCAGCATTTCCTCGAGGACCTTTTCGCCGCCGCGCATGCCGTTAAGCCAGTCGTGGACGATCGCTACTTTTTGGACCATCGCCGTCAATTGTACACTCCATCGCCCGATAAATCAACCAAAAGCCGGCATGGGGGCTTCTGGCGGCGCCGGGCTCCCCTACTTGCCCAGAGAGAGACGGATCTTGTCGATGAGCTGCCGCTCCGGCACCGCGCCTTCGATAAACTCTTTTTCATTGATCACGGTGCGCGGCACTCCGTAGACGTTGTATTTCTGGGCCAGCGGCGGAAACTCCGTGGCCTCGATCATGTCGGCTCTGACCCGGGGGCTGTAGTACGCCATCTGCTGGGCCAGGATCACCGCCGGCGGGCAATAGGGGCAGGTGGGGGTGACGAAGACCTGCAGGTGGACGTCGGCGGCCAGGTTGTCCAGGAACGCCCGGCCCTCGGGAGACAGCTTCAACTCGCCGTTGGCCACCAGGCGCACGGCTTCCACCAGCGAGGCGAACTCGTAGCCGGAAGGGATGCCGTAAAAGCGGATGCCGTAATCCGTTTCGCCGGTGACGGCGATGGCCGGGATGCGGGCGATGCCGAGTTCGGCTACCAGGGCGGCGTCCCTGACGAAATCATACTCCTCGACCTTCACTTTTTCGCTCACCGTCTTCAGTTCATCGAGCAATTCCCGGGTCTCCCTGCAGAAACGGCACTCCAATTCCTGGGTGAAAAATTTGAGGGTGACATCGTGTTTCAGGTTCTGGAAGGCCGTGGTCAGGTCTTCCCTGACTTTTTGATTCAAAAAGCCCATGAAGCCTCCTGGAAGTTCGCGCCTGACGGGATTCGAACCCATAGCCTTTGGCTCCGGAGGCCAACGCTCTATCCATTGAGCTACAGGCGCTTCTTACTGTTGCGTGCATTTTATCATTATTTCTGAACCAAGTCTATGCACGCAAAAGGATCGAGTGTTACGAGCGTTGCGAATGTCAGTGATCGAGTGATGAGAAACCGAAAAGCAACGAACTAAAGTGGTAAGTGAACGATTGCTTCAGTTTCATTGAACATTCGAATCTCAAATGTGCGAACGCCAATGTGATCGTGTTGAACTATCTCAGTTCCTAAAACTTCGAACTGTCGATACTTTCGCATCACTTCGATCACTCTTCACAGTCATCCTGGCTCAACTGATCAAGCCCTTGATATATTCCCTCGTCATCGGCTGCTTGGGATTGTTGAAGAAATCCCAGGCCGGCCCCTGCTCGACCAGTTCGCCCAGGTAGAGGAAGATCACGTGGTCGGCCATGCGCCGGGCCTGGCGCAGGATATGGGTGACGATGACGATGGTGTAGTCCTGCTTCAGCTCGGTGAACGTCTGCTCGATGCGCTGGCTCGACTGCGGATCGAGGGCCGAGGTGGGCTCGTCGCCGAGGATGATCTCGGGCTCGACGGCCAGGCCGCGGGCCAGGCAAAGGCGCTGCTGCTGTCCCAGCGAGAGGGCGGAAGCCGGCTGATTGAGCCTCTCCCTGACTTCATCCCAGAGGCTGGCTTTTTTCAGGAAGCGCTCCACGATCTCGTCGAGGCGCTTCCTGTCCTTGACGCCGTGGATGCGCGGCCCGTAGGCCACGTTGTCATAGATGGACATGGGCAGCGGATAGGGCTTCTGCAGCAGCAACCCCATCTTCTTGCGGATATGGGTCACCTCGATGCGGGGATCGAGGATATTCTCGTCATCGACCATGACCCGCCCCGACACCCTCACGCCCTCGGTGGAATCGATGAGGCGGTTGAACGACCGCAGCAGCGTGGTCTTGCCGCAGCCCGAGGGGCCGATGATGGCGGTGATCTTGCGGTCCGGAATGCTCAGGTTGATGTTCTTCAGGACGTGCTCGCTGCGGATGTGCACGTTCAGGTCCTGCACGCTGATATGGGCGAGTTTTTCCATTGCCGCTCCTGTTACACGACGTGGCGGGTCAGCCGGCGCGACAGCAGCCGCGCGGCGATGCTGATGATGAGAATCATGATGGTCAGGACCAGCGCCGAGGCGTAGGCCCGGCCCTGGACTTCGGGGATGGGCACCCCGAGCTGGAAGAAAATGGCCAGCGGCAGGGTCGCCACCGGGCGCAGCAGCGAAGTGGGAATGGCGTCGGTGAAGCCGGCGGTGAAGATCACGGCGGCGGCGTCGCCGATGCCGCGCCCGAAGGCGATGAGCACCGCGGTCAGGATGCCCGGCAGCGACTGGCGCGCGACCACCTTCAGCGCCGTCTCCCAGCGCGTGGCGCCCAGGGCGAAGGAGGCGTCCAGCAGCTCGCGCGGCACCAGGCGGATCACCTCGTCCATGGAGCGGATGAGCATGGGCAGGATCAGCAGGGCAATGGCGATGATGCCGCCCAGCAGCGAGGCGCGCATGGAGAAATAGATCATGATGGTGAAGCCGAAAGCGCCGAAAACGATCGAGGGGACGCCGTTGAGCACGTCGAAAGAGAAGCGGCAGGCTGAAACGAACCTGCCGTCGGGGCGGGAATAGACGTTCAGATACAGGGCGACGGGCAGGCTGAACAGGAACGCCAGCAGGGTGGCGCCGCCGGCCAGGTAGAGCGAGCCGATGATGGCGTTCAGGATGCCGCCCCCCTTGCCCAGGTAATACCCGCCCTGCGGCGTCTTGGTGACCATGTCGAGCGTCAGGTACGGCAGTCCCTTGGCCAGGATGGTCAGCAGGATCAGGACCAGGCTGGAAAGGATCAGCAGGGTGGAAAAGACCATCAGGCCCTTGAAAATCCTCTCCTCGACATAGCGGCGATCCATGCCCATCAGCGGATGCTCCGCTGCACCCGGACCAGGATCGCCCTGGACAGGATGTTGAACGCCAGGATCACCAGCAGCAGGATCAGCGCCGCCAGCATGAGGGCCGAGTCGTACAGCGGGATCGAAAGCATTTCGCCGTAGTTGTTGGCGATGAGCGCGGGCAGCGGGTAGGCGGGATCGAGAACGGAGCCGGGGAGCTTCGGCACATTGCCCACCACCATCAGCACGGCCATGGTTTCGCCGAAGGCCCGGGAGATGCCGAGGACGACGGCGGCGGCCACGCCGGGCAGGGCCTTGCGCATGACGACGTGCTTGATGGTCTGCCAGCGGGTGGCGCCCACGGCCAGCGACGCCTCGCGCACCTCTTTGGGCACGGCGCGGAATACTTCCAGCGACACGTGGATAATGACGGGGAAAACCATGATGGCCAGGACAATACCGCCGGCCAGCACGCTGTAGCCGGTGGAAAAGACATTGAAAAACGGGGCGACCGTGTCTTTGATGAAGGGGACGATGACCAGCATGCCCCAGACGCCGAATACCACCGACGGGATACCGGCCAGAATGTCGATCAGGGGCTTTACCCATTCGCGCACCCGGGAAGGGGCGTACTCGGAGAGATAGATGGCGGTGAGCAGGCAAAGCGGCACCGCAATCAGGATGGCCACGCCGGTCACCCAGACGGTACCCATGATAAAAGGGAGAAAACCGAATTGGCCGCGGAAAGGCCGCCATTTCGTGGAAAAGAACAATTCGCCCAGGGGCTGGCTATCGAGGACCGGCTTGGACTTCAGGAAGAGGCCGAAAATCATCAGCACGACCAGCAGGGCCGCCAGCACCGTGAGCACCAGCATGACCTTGCCGGCCAAAAGGTCTTTCACCCGTCGCGGCAAAAGGGAGAACCTCTTCGACATCATACTCCAATTGTACTACGTTTGTATTAAAATAGCAATAGTTGAACCGGCGCGCCTCTTTAAAAATAGCCTAAATTTTTCAAGCGCTGCTTGATGGCATCAATTTCATCCTTGGAAAGGTCTTTTTCCGCTTCCCCGCGCTTCAGCGCCACCAGGTCGCGCAGCACATAGACGACGAATTCGTTGACGCTGCGGAAACCGCTGCCCTGGATTACGGTCTTGAGCTTCTCATAAAGGGGACGGGGGATCTTCAGGGTGACGCGATCGTTTTCCATTGATTTCATTATAAACAACTGCTGGAACTCTGTCAATTCGTGATTCGTAATTCGTGATTCGTGATTCGTAAGAAAAGAGAACAGCTTCGTAATTCGTGATTTGGAAGAGCGAAGAATTAGTAGTCTACGTTATGCGTGAAGGAGCTTCCACGGCTCCGTTATGCGTGATTTGAAAGAGAAGGGCACTTTCTTTTTCTTTCACATAACGCATAACGCATTACGCATCACGTTCTTTTTCTTTCGAATTACGAATTACGCCTTACGAATTACGTAAACGAGCGCTAGCTTAGCGATAGTTCTCGGGCTTGTCCAGGAAATTGACCAGTTTTTTTGATTTTTTCTTCAATTTCCTCAACGCCTTGGCCTCGATCTGGCGGATGCGCTCACGGGTGACCTGGAACTCCTGCCCCACTTCCTCGAGGGTGTGCTCGTTGCCGTCGTTCAAACCGAAGCGCATCTGGATGACCCGTGCCTCGCGTTCGGTCAGCGTCGAGAGGATCGCCTCCAGCTGCTCCTTCAGGTTCATCTGCGAGACGATCTCGGGCGGCGAGACGGTCTTCTCGTCTTCCAGGAAATCACCCAGGTGCGAGTCGTCGTCCCCCACCGGGGTTTCCAGCGAAATCGGCTCCTGGGCGATTTTCAGGATCTTGCGGATCTTTTCCGATGAAAAAGCGCTCTCCTTGGCGATCTCGTCCTCGGTCGGTTCGCGCCCCAGCTCCTGGACCAGGCGGCGCTGGGTGCGGTTGATCTTGTGGATGGTCTCGATCATGTGCACCGGGATGCGGATGGTGCGGGCCTGGTCGGCGATGGCGCGGGTGATGGCCTGGCGGATCCACCAGGTGGCGTAGGTGGAGAACTTGTAGCCGCGCTGGTATTCGAATTTCTCGACCGCCTTCATCAGACCGATGTTGCCTTCCTGGATCAGGTCGGAGAACTGCAGGCCGCGGTTGATGTATTTCTTGGCGATGGAGACGACCAGGCGCAGGTTCGACTGCACCAGGTCGTTCTTGGAGATCTCGATCAGGTTCAAGCCGTCTTCGATGTCGGTGCAGGTCTTGAACAGGTCTTCCTGGTTGGTCTCGTACTTCTCGTTGTTCTTTTCCAGCCGCCGGTGCAGCTCCTCGATCTCGCCGCCGATGCGCTTGCGCTCGGCCGAGCGCGAAGAGCACCGCGACATCTGATTCCTCAGCTTTTTTACCCGCTCCAGGACGTGATCGTAGTTTTCCTTGAGGTCGGCGATCTTCTTGATGAACTCGCGCCGGTGCTCGTCGAGGATGGACATGTCCTGGATGAGGTGGGTGATCTCGACCAGTTTCTTGGCGCGTATGAAGTTGGAGGACCTTGACTTTTTCAGGCTCTTGAATTCCCGCTTCAGGCGATTCAATTCCTCGTATTGGCGCAGGAAATTATCGCGCAATTCCTGCTTCTTGGACTCGTCGTAGATGTCTTCGCTGACCTCGATGACCTCGTCGATGTTCTTGTGGCCTTCGAGGACGTCCTGCCCCAGCTTGATCACCAGGTTCAGCACGATGTTGGTCTTGGAGAGGGCCTTGATCACCTTTTTTTCGCCGCGCTCGATCTTGCGGGCGATGCTGATCTCCTCGTTGCGCGACAGCAGGTTGACGCTGCCCATCTCGCGCAGGTATTGCCGCACCGGATCGCCGACGATCTCGGAGCGCTCGCCCCCGGACTTGGCCGCTTTCTTGGCCGGGGCCTTGGCCGGCTTGATCTCGTTCTCCTTCAGGAAATGCTTGATGAACTTCTGGTTCTTGCGCACCGTCTCCTCGCCGCCGAAAATGTAGTTGATGGCGGCGGTCTCGATGATGCCCAGTCCTTTTTTCACCCGCTTGAGGATAGCCTTCAGCTCTTTCTGGAAATTCTCCCGGAACAGGTTGTACTCACCGAGCTTTTCCAGGCTCAAGGTCGATTTCTTCTTCAGGATGCGGATATTCAGCGAGTCGAGGTGGGCGGTGATCTCCTTTTTCCTGGTCAGCAGGTTGTTCTCGCTGAGGAAGATCATGAACGCTTCCTGGCTGATCTTGGAGTCGTCGTTCTGCGCCCGTTCCGCCAGTTCCTTGAGCATGACCGATGAGACGACATTTTTGGCAACGGCTGCCGCCGCCTGCGTCGGCTGCCTTTTGACAATGGCCGCGGGTTTTGGCGCCTGTTTTTGCGGGGTGGGCGATGGTTGCTTCCGCTCCGTCCCGGGCCTGGCAACGGGTTTTGCCGCCGGCTTCCTGACAGCGACGATCGGCTTCGCCGCGGGCTTGGCCGCCGGTTTTTTGCCGGCGATCGCCGCCCTGGCAGGCGGCTTGGGAAGAGGCTTCTTCAGGGCGGGAGCCTTGACAGGCGGCTTGGGCGCCGGTTTCCTGGCGGCGATGGCCGCCTTGCCCGCCGGGCGCGGCAGCGGCTTTTTCGCCTGGGCGCCGGGCTTGGCGGCCGGCCGCTTCACGGATTTTACCGGCTTGGCCGCCGCTTTTTTCTCAGGTTGCTTTTTCAACTGGTTCCTCCGGAGAACGTCCCCCACGGTTCATGACCGAGGCGGCTTTCTGCTTCATCAACTGCTGCAATTTATCACTGTTTTTTTCCCTTTCGGCTACAGCGATCTCCTGATTCAGCAGCTTGGCCTTGTTCGAGGCCAGCTTTTTTTGAAATATTTTTATACTGGTTACGATATCATTTTCAATTTCGGAACGTTCTTTTTTCCCCTGGGTTTTCTGGGAAAAAACATCATTGAGCCTGGCTTTTTCGGCCGCGGTCAGCCCTTCCGTTATTTCGCTGAAACGGATCTCGCCCTGCACTTCATAGCTGGCGAACAACTTGCGCAGGATATTCCTGCAGGCCAGCGTGGCCATGATCTCGGGGTTGAAGAACTCGCGGATCTCCGGGATCACTTCCGGGAAGCGCAGGAGAGCTTCCAGAATCTTTTCTTCCATCAGGCTTATTTTCAACGCCTGCCCGGATTTATCCGTTGCCTGGCCCGGTTGCAGCTTCAGATTGAGAAGGGCAACGGGGGTTTTGAAAAAAGAAGCGATTCGCTGCATATAGTCATCGCGGATGACGTCGTCCGACATCTTGGCCGTCACGGCCAGGACCATGTCCAGGCCCTTCCTTTTTTGGTCAGGTTCGGACTGGCCGAACTCACGGTCCGCCTTGCGCAGCAAAAAATTGAACCCATCCTCAGTCTTCTGCAAAGCCTCTTTCATGGCCTGCGCTCCCTGAGTGCGGACAAATTCATCGGGATCCTTCGCTCCCTCGATGACGACGATGCGCGGATTCACGTTTTGTTCGAACATCCGTTCGATATTGCGTATCGTGGCCGCCTCGCCAGCGGCGTCGCGGTCATAGAATATATGGATGGCGCTGCAGAACCTCTTGAGCAGATGGATCTGCTTTTCGGTCAGGGCCGTGCCCAGCGAGGCCGCCGCGTGGCGGAAACCGGCCTGGTAGAGGCTGATCATGTCCAGGTAGCCCTCGACCAGCAAACCGGCTTTCTCTTCCTTCATGTGGTTCTTGCTGAGCTGGAAGCCGAAGAGATGGTTGCCTTTTTTGTAAACCGGAGAATCGGGGGAGTTCAGGTACTTGGCAGGGTCATCGACGACCGTGCGGCCTCCGAACGCCAGGATGGCCCCGGTTTCCGAGAAGATGGGGAAGATGACACGGCCGCGGAACCGGTCGTAGGTTCTCCCCTTTTCGTTGCGGACCAGCAGGCCGAGCTCCACCGCCTTGTCCAGCGGCGCCTTCTTCTGCCGCAAGCGTCCGGCCAGGCCGTCCCAGGTGTTGGGGGCGTAGCCCATGGAGAACGCCTCGATGGTGTCTTTATTTATGCCGCGCCCGGTCAGGTAGTCCAGCGCCGCTTTGCCGTCGCTTCCGGAAAACAGGCTGTCCCTGAAGAATTCCAGGGCGTATTCGTTCAATTGCAGGTACTCGTCTTTTTTAACCGCCTTGAAGCGCCCCTTTTCCAGGGGAATGTTGAACTTCTCGGCCAGGAAATTCATGGCTTCGACGAAGGAAAGGTTCTCCATTTCCTGGACAATGGTAAAAATATCGCCGAAACGGTTGCAGCCGAAGCAGCTGAAAGAGTTTTTATCGGGCATGACAAAGAAGGAAGGGGTTTTTTCAGAGTGAAAAGGGCATAACGCCTTAAAGTTCTTGCCTGCCGGTTTCAGGCTCACATAAAGCGAAGCTACATCGACGATAGAGATATGCTCTTTTATTTGATCTTTGGAATCCATTAAAAAAATCTATATTAAATACTATATTGCGATAATTTTCGCTTCCTGTCAACAACAAAACCCGCTTTTAAAAAGAAATCAGCAGGGAAATTCCGGCTTGCAGGCCTCCCAGGTCGATCTTGGCGTCAATATTCTCTGGTTTTATCTCTATCTGGTCGAAACGGGCGCCGAAATCAATGAAAAAATGACGGTTTACCTTTAACTCGAAGCCGGCCTCCACCGAGGCGTTGCTGCCATTGCCCTTGAAATTGCCGACGAATTCAGTCTCTTCCTTGACGTTCAGGAACGTGTAGCCGATGCCGAGCGTAGGGGCTGAAAAAGCCGCGGCCGAGGTTGTAACGCAGGAATAAACTGGCCGGAAGCAGGGTCAGCGTCGTCTTGTCCCCGGTGAACGTCGTTTTGGAAATGACCTGGTATTGGGAAGCCGAGAGGAAGACATGAAAGCCGTTCCAGATATGGACCCCCAGCCTGGCGCCGTAAAGCACATCGCCTTCACCGTAGATCTTCTTGAACAAATCTTCCTGCGGCGCGAAATAGCCGGCATAGGGACCGATCTTGATCAGGGTGTACTTTTTACGCGCAGGGCGCGCAGGGCGCGAGGGCGCAACGGGAGCCGGATCACGTTTTGCATGAGCAGGTCCGGGCTGCGCCGGCTGCCCAACGGCAGGGGCGGCATCCCCCACTTCGATGGCGAGCTGGACCGGCGGCCGGTTGGTGTCCCCTCCCCAGTCATATACGCTGACCGAGTATTTTCCCGGCCGCGCATAACGGTAATTGAGTGGAGAACCGACCATGACGCCGCGCTCATTTTTACCGGGGATCAGGGTGCCGTCCCCCATGTCCCAGCGCAAGCTGTCGGGAGTGTTGAAGTTGACAACGCTGAATTCCAGTTCCGCTCCGGCCAGGGGGCGCTCCTGCTTCAGCCGCACCCGGCGCGGGTCGGCGGCGACCCGCACTTCGGCCGTCAGGGGCGCTTGGGAGCGGTCGCCGGAATCGTAGGCCTTCACGACGTATGTGCCGGTCTTTTCATAGGCGTGGCTGATCAGGAACGTAGCCTTGACCACGCCGGGGCCGGCGCCGGGCGAGATTTCGCTGCCGTCGCCCAGGTCCCAGGCGATCTTTTCCGGATCGCGGAAGTTCAGGGCGGTGATGGAAACGGGATGGTTGGCCACGGGTTTTTCGGGAGTGATCCTCAGGGAGCGCTGCAGGGCGGACACCGTCACCGGCACCGCGACCGGTGGCAGCCCGTCCTTGCCGCCTTCATCGAAAACCCGGACCTGGTATTGCCCGGGGGCGGCATAGGCATAAGACAACGTGGCGTCCTCGCCCCGGGAGGTCTTGCCGCCGCTGGTCAGAACCGTGCCGTCCCCCATGTCCCATTTCAGCAGGTTGGGAGTGCGGAAACCGGCGGCGGCGAACAGCACCGGCTGGCCGGCGGCGGGAGCGGCCGGCGTGAAGGTCACGCGGCGGGTCTCCACCAGGGTGGCGGCGGCATCCGCGGCTACCGGCTCCACGTCGCTGGCCAGAACGTACCAGGGTTCCGCCCCGGGAAGCGGCGGCGGGCTGAGGGGAGCTACGCGCAGATAGGCGCCGTTCTTTTCCAGGACACGCAGCATGGTGCCGAAGCCGATCTCGCGGACGATGCGGGCGCCGGCGTCGGGCAGGGCGCGCGCCCTGGCGAAACGCACGGTCACGCGCACGAAGTTTTCTCCATCCGCCTCGATGGCGGGGGTGATCAAGCTGAATAAAACCGCGAACAGCACAAGCGTTTGCAGGACTTTTTCAGTTTTCATTGCGACTTACCTTACCATGCGCGAACACAAAAGTAAAGATTGCAAAAACAGGACGGATTTGTTATGTTCTGGCCATGGAAAAAGTCCTGGCGCTGCTCTTTTCATTTATCGTTTTCGTCATCGGGCTGGCCTTTTTGATTACCGGCCGCGCGGCCGTCGGCCTGTTGCTGATTGCGGTTTGCCTCGGGCTGGCATTCCTCGCTTTCCGCCGCAGGGATGCGGTGGTCGTAGAGCAACGCATCGACATCGGCGGCGAGATCGGCACCCGGCTGCTCAAATGCCGGAATTGCGGCGCCGAACTGCAAAAAGAGGCCATGGAAGTGCGGTTGGGGGCCGTTTTCATCGCCTGCCCCTATTGCCACAGCCAGTACCAGCTCGAGGAGGAGCCAAAGTGGTGACGAAAGGAAACGCGGTCGCCGGCCTGATGGCGCTGCTGCTGTGCCTGCCGGCGCTGGCCGCCGACTATCATTTCAAGGTCAACGATTTGCGGGCCGAAGTCACCGTCCGCCAGGACGCCAAGGTCGAACTCCGCTATGCCATCACGTTTACGCCGCAACCCGGGAGCCACGCCGTCGACATCGTGGATATCGGCATGCCCAACGATAACTACGACCTGGGCTCGGCCCGTGCCGCCATCGCCGGGACGCCGCTTGCCGATATCCGCGCCTCCGAATTCGTGAAGCCCGGCGTTGAAGTCCACCTCAACGGCGAGGAGATCGTCCCCGGCCAGACCGGGACCCTGGAATTTTCCATCCTGGTCTCGCGCCTGGTCTTCGCCGACAGCGGGGACCCCAACTACGCCTCCATGCAGTTCAAGTCCACCTGGTATGACGCCAAGTATGTGTTTGGCAACGCCGAACGCATCGAGATCCGCTTCAACCTGCCGCCCGGCACCAGGCCCGACGACGCCAGATACCACGCCTTCGGCCGCAGCGACTACCAGCCGAGCGAAACGCTCTACGAGAACGACCGCGTCAGCTACGTCTGGCTGTGGTCGGACCGGCCGGCCACGATTCCCTATGCCGTCGGCGCCTCTTTTCCCAGGAACCTGGTCGCCGGCGTCACTGTTGCCGCCAAACCTTCCATCCTCATGACCCTGTTCACCGCCATTTTCGCCTTCATCGCCTTCGTCTTTTCCCTGGCCCCGGTCTGGATCATCGTGCTGATCGTTGTCTTCGCGACGCGCCACAGCCGCAAGCGCCTGTTGCAGTACCTGCCGCCGCGCGTCGGCATCGAAAGCGCGGGCATCAAGCGCGGCCTGGCCCCGGCGGAAGCGGCGCTGCTCAGTGAGCTGCCGCTGGCCAAGGTCCTGCTGCTCGTGATCTTCGGCTTGCTGAAGAAGGACAAGCTTGCCATCCAGGAGGTCAGCGCCGGGGATTTCCGCTTCCAGGTTCGGGAAAAGCAGGGACTGGAGCTGCAGGAATTCGAAAAAGACTTCATCGCGGCCATCGACAAGGAGAACCGCCTTGACAAAACGGCGCTGCGCGGCATGTTCACCGCCATGATCGCCGCGCTGGAGAAAAAAATGGCCGGTTTTTCCCGGCGCGAGACCAACCAGTATTTCCAGTCGATCATGAACAAGGCCTGGGAGCAGGTCAAGGCCTGCCCGCCCGCCAAGCTTCCCGGGGAACTGGACGAGGCGCTGGAATGGCTGGCCCTGGACCCCGACTACGAGACCAAGCTGGGCCCCATCGCCGATGGCATGGTATTCCCGCCCGGGAGCCTCGATCACTGGTACCGGCATTTCCCGCAGCGAGGCGCAAGCGGCAAGGGAGCCGGCATGCCCGGCGGCGGGGGCCCCCCCATCCCCGGCCGTGGCTTCGCTGAAACCGTCAGCGGCGCGGCCGGCAACCTGGTAGGCTCCTTGCAGGCGTTCTCCGGCGCCCTGCTCGGCGACGGCGCCGCCTTCACCTCGGCCATCACCCGGGTGACCAACCCGCCGCCGGTGCCGGCGCGGACCGGCTCGGGGGGCCACAGCGGCGGCGGAGGCTGCGCCTGTGCCTGCGCTTGCGCCGGCTGCGCCTGCGCCTGCGCCGGGGGGGGACGATGAGGACCTACGCGCTGAAAAAAGGAATCGCGGCCACCATGGTCGCCCTGGCCGCCGCCGCGTTCGCCGCCGCCGCCGCGGCGCGCATCTTCAGCCGCGGCCGCTTCCTGGCCATCGACCTGAGCCTGCCCCGCTACGGCAGCGCCGACGGCCTGCTGCCGGCGCTGTTCGTTTTCCTGGCCGTGCTGCTGGTGCTGGCGCCGCTGCTGTGGCGCGCCTATGCCCGCAAAAGCCACGCGGAATTCCTGGCCCCCGGCCTCTACCATTATTACAACACGAAAAAATTCGCCGCCCGGCGCCTGCACCTGCGGGTGGAGCGGGACGGCAGTGCCATCCTGATGGTCGACGCCTACCGCGTGGTGCATCTCAATGCCACCGCCGCCGCCATGGTCAAGTATTTTCTCGACGACTTCCCCCGCGAGGAGAGCCTGCGGCGGCTGGCGACCGCCTTCCGCGTCAGCCGCGCCCAGGCCGGGCGCGACATGAAAAGCGTCCTGGAGAAGATCGACCTGCTGGTCAACCGCGCCGACTTCTGCCCGCTGACCTATTTCGGCATCGACAAGATCGAGGCGTTCCAGACTCCGGTCTCGGCTCCGTATCGCATGGACCTGGCCCTGACCTACCGCTGCAACATCGACTGCGCGCACTGCTACAACCAGCGCCGCGAATCGGCCGAGCTCTCGACCGGCGAATGGCGGAAGGTCATGCGCACGCTCTGGGAGCACGGCGTCCCGCATTTCGACTTTACCGGCGGCGAGCCCACGTTGCGCGACGACCTGGTCGAGCTGGTTACGTTCGCCGAGGACCTGGGAGCCATCACCGGGCTGCTGACCAACGGTGTGCGCCTGGCCGACAGGGACTTCGTGCGCCGGCTCAAGCAGGCCGGCCTGGACTACGTGCAGGTCACGCTGGAATCGGCGCGCGCCGATATCCACAACCACATGGTGCAGGCGGATACGTTCGCCCTGACCGTAGAGGGCATCCGCAATGCTCTGGCGGCGGGCATCCACGTGCTGACCAACACGACGATCACCGACGCCAACCGCGGGAGCATCGAGGAGATCGTCCCCTTCCTCAAGGCCCTGGGCACGAACTCCTTCGCCGTCAACTCCATCATCCGCGCCGGCCGGTCGCGGCGCGTGGACCGGGGACTGAGCGAGGATGAGCTGCTGCCGCTGCTGCGGCGCCTGCAGCGCCTGGCCGAAGACAACGACATGAAGTTCACCTGGTATACCCCGACCCAGTACTGCCGGCTGAACCCGGTGGAGCACGACCTGGGCGTCAAGCAGTGCACGGCCGGGAAATACAACCTGGCCGTAGAGCCCGACGGCACGGTCATTCCCTGCCAGAGCTTCTTCCGGCCCCTGGGCAACATCCTCGACGATCCTTTCGAGAAAATATACAACCATGATTTCCTGGCCGCGCTGCGCCGGCGCGACTGGGCCATGGACAAGTGCCGCACGTGCGAATGGCTCCCCGCCTGCGGCGGCGGCTGCCCGCTGCAAAGCACCGAGGATTCGTTCTGCTGCCCCGACCTCTCGAGCAACCCGTGAAGAATATC
>CAVSZS010000001.1:0-41337 GCA_963732485.1 Candidatus Aminicenantota bacterium | reverse complement strand
GCCGGGGAATTGCATCGCTTTCGCCCCCGGGAATATGTTATCATCTGGAACATGGTCAACAAAGAGGCTGCCCATAAAGAATGGCTGCGGTTTTTCTCCATGATCTTTCCCGGCGCCGGGAAAACCTCCTGAAATGGGAAAGGGTTCTGATCCGATCATCCTGGCCGGGGACGTGGGCGGCAGCAAAACCGTTCTCGCCGCCTTTTCCCTGACCGCCGGGCTGCTTCGCCCGCTGGCGCAGGATGTTTTTGCCAGCCCTGAATTCCCAAACCTGTCCGCGGTGATCGAACGCTTCCTGGCCGGCCGGCAGCTGCTGCCGACGGCTGCCGCTTTCGGCATCGCCGGCCCCGTGATCAACGGCCGCGTTCAAGCCACCAACCTGCCCTGGCTGGTGGATGAATCCGCTCTCAGCTCTCAGCCTGGGCGGGATCCCGGTGCGCCTGCTGAATGACCTGGCGGCCCTGGCCCACGCCATCCCCATTTTGCCTTCCACGGACGTGGAAACGATCCATGCCGGCGAGCCGGCGCCCCAGGGCGCGTTGGCGGTGATCGCGCCGGGAACCGGTTTGGGCGAGTCATTCCTGGTCTGGGAAGCAGGGGGCTATCGGGTCTTGGCCTCGGAGGGCAGCCATGCCGATTTCGCTCCCGGCGATGAGCTGCAAGCGGAGCTGCTGGCCTGGCTGCGCCCGCGTTTTGGCCATGTCTCCTGGGAGCGGGTGTGTTCGGGAAGCGGCATCCCCAACATCTATGCATTTTTCAAAGACAGCGGCCGCTGGCCCGAGCCCCCCTGGCTGGCCGCCCAGCTGGCTGCAGCCAGCGATCCAGTGCCGCGATCGTCCGCTCCGCTTTGGAGAATTCGAGCGCCATCTGCAAGGCGGCGCTGGATCTGTTTGTCGCCATCCTGGCCGCTGAAGCGGGCAACCTGGCCTTGAAGGTCCTGGCCCTTGGCGGTGTCTATTTCGGCGGTGGCATCCCGCCGCGCATCCTGCCGCTGCTGCGCGCGCCCGCCTTCCGCACGACCTTCATCGCCAAAGGGCGCTTCTCAGGGCTGTTGGAACGCATTCCGCTCTGCGTGATCACCAATCCTGAAGCCGGCCTCTTGGGGGCTGCCCACTATGCACTGGCAGTTATCTGATCCATGGGGTCGGGTTTTGCGATGCCATAAGGAGGTCTTAATGTTCGTTCACGACAAAAACCAAACGAGTAATCTGCGTCTGAGTTGCCTGTTTCTTATAATGCTGCTATTGATGGTTCTTCCGGCCGGCGCCGAGCAAAAGCAAAAAACATTTTTCGGGCTCTACACCGGCTGGTCTTTCGCTCTGGGCGAGCAATTCATTGATGAATCCCCGGGTGGCCATACGTTCAATCATTACAAGCCCAATCTTGTTCTGGGCGGATATGTGCAGCACAATTTTGTCGATTGGTTCGGCTTGCAGCTCAACGTGAATTATCAAAACTGCTCCAATCACTGGTTTTTTGTTTATTTTGATCGCTACGACTCGGGAACGACATCGCTGGCCTGCTTGTCCTTCAACCTGAACGGCCTGGTCACGCTAAGCAGGTCGGCCATGACCCAGGTATACTTATTGGGCGGGATCGGGATGTTCACCGGCCCCTTCGATTACAAAACCACCTTTGTCCAATTTTCCGGCGGGATTGGGGGAAAGTTCCGGGTCAAGCCGGGATCGCAAACATTCGTCAACCTGGCTGCGATCTTCCATCATTTTTTGTACAAGTACGGCGGAGGAAGCAATGCGGATTATCTGCGGCTGCAAGCCGGAATCGAGATCCCGTTGCGACTGAAGGAAAAAGCCGAAGGCGAGAGTTGAACTCACGACCTGCTGATCAAGAACCATCAGGAAGTCCGCCTTAAGCAACGGCGCTTACCGATCTTGACAGGCAGGACCATCTCATGATTGAATTTCCTTTGGGTAACGATGCATCTCCGGAGGTGACGTATGACGCAGACCATTCTTTGCTTGCTTGTTTTTGCTGCAGCTGCTCTGGTTCAGGCAAGGGAGGTCGGCGGCGGACCACCAGCCAGCAATGAGCTCATCACCCCCAGCCTGAATGGCCCCGCTACTCCGGCCAATACGATCTTCCGGCTGGAGAACGAGGCCATGGAACAGTGGCGTCAGGGCAATCCGCTGCGCTGGGTGGAGATCAGCACCGACGATGTCATCTATGTCGATCCGAATCTCGCCGCGCCGGTGATCGGAACCCAAGCCTACCGGGAATACTTGACTCCGCTCCTGGGAAAAGTCCGTTACGACGCCTCTGAATTCGTGAACCCGCGGGTGGCGCTGCTCGGCGACCTGGCCGTCCTCACCTACAACTATCACTCGCTGCGCCGCGACGCTGACGGGAAGATGAAGCGCACCTCCTTTTGGAACACCACCCAAGTCTATGTCCGCCGCGCCGGCGTCTGGAAGATCCTCCACTCGCACTGGTCCCATATCGGGCACAGCCAACCCGCTGCGGTCAATGTGCCGCTTCCGATCACAGTCAAGGCAGCCCAGCTTCCCACCGACGCCACCGAAATCCTGGCCCTGGAGAAAGCCGCCATGAATCGCTGGCGCCAGGGCGATCCCGACGGTTTCCTGGCTCTCGCCGTGCCCCAGGTCACCTATTTCGACCCGATCCTTCCGGGAACGGCTCACGGGGATCGCCGGTCTCACGGAATTCTACAACGGGATGCGCGGCAATGGCGGGGGCGCCTCCGCGGTTGAGTACGTCGATCCGCGCGTCGATGTTGTGGGCGATGCGGCCTTGCTTACCTACCGTTACCTCTGGGCCGGGCTGGACAGCGACGGCACGGTCACGGCACGCTCTGCCTGGAACTGCACCGAGGTCTATCAGCGCCAGACAGGGCAATGGCGCATCGTCCATACCCATTGGTCAATAATCGGCGGAGAACGCCCCGACGGCGGCGTGTAGGTGTCATAACCGCTTTCTCTCGCCCCGTACATAGGAGTTGTTATGATGAGAACTGATGTTCCTGAATTACTATTTGTTTCGCGCGGCGATTTTCGCGCCTGGCTGCATGAAAACGCTGAGACAGCGAACGGCGTTTGGCTTGTATTCGCTAAAACAAAAGCCTTGCTTACTGTTTCCGCAAACGACGCTTTGGAAGAAGCGCTTTGTTTTGGCTGGATAGACAGTCAGATGAAGAGCATCGACCGCACAAAATATATAAAATACTTTTCCCGCCGTCGCCCCAAAAGTCTCTGGTCCGAAAAAAACAAGAAAACAATAGAAAAACTGCGGCAAAAAGGGTTAATGACCGAATTGGGCGAAAAAGCTGTTGCAGACGCAAAACGAAACGGCATGTGGGCAGCTCCGAAGAGCGGCTCGATCACTGAAGAACAGGTTGATGCGTTCGCGGCACAGTTGGCCGGCATCACACCGGCTTATGAGAATTTCAAGGCGATGCCATTGTCGGTTCGGATCACCTACACGAAACGCTACCTTTCATTTAAAACAGAACAATCCCGACAACGCGATTTCGATAAAATTGTAGATAGACTGAATAAGAATCTAAAACCAATGTGACTGCCGGGGGACCGTTGATAATAAAGGGAAAGCAAGGTGGGATTTGAAAGCCGAAGGCGAGAGTTGAACTCGCGACCTACTGATTACGAATCAGTTGCTCTACCAACTGAGCTACTTCGGCGTGAGACGGTCAGAAGCGCCATTTTAATATAATTCCCTCCCAGCGTCAATGGCGGGACGGCCGGGCGCGGCGCTTTACAAAATCGCACGCATCCTGTAAAATCCGACCATGACATGGACTGACCGATCGACCGGGTCCGCCGAGCGCTGCCAGCGCCAGCACCATCTGCTCGCCTTTCTCAACCGCTTCAGCGGCCTGTAATCCGGCAGCGGCCGGTTGTCCAGCGTCGGGCGAACGTTGTTTCGCCTATTCGGAAACAATAAATCAAACAGGAGAACAAAAATGAAAAAAATGAAAATAATCGTCCTCGGTTCCGGGCTGGTGGGCGCGCCCATGGCGCTGGACCTGGCCACAGATCCGCAATTTGAAGTCACGGTCGCCGACCTCAGCGCCGAATCGCTGCAAAAATGCGCCGTCAACAAGGCCGTCAAGACCGTCCAGGCCGACCTTTCCGATCCCGCCCGCGTCAAGGAACTGGTCTCCGGCCAGGACCTGGCGCTGAATGCCGTCCCCGGCTTTTTGGGCTTCCAGACCCTGAAGGCGATAATCGAGAGCGGCAAGAACGCCGTCGATATCGCCTTCTTTCCCGAGGACGCCTTCCTGCTCGACGAGCTGGCCAAAAAGAACAAGGTCACGGCCATCGTCGATTGCGGGGTGGCGCCGGGCATGAGCAACGTGCTGGTCGGCCATGTCCACCACCTGCTGGATAGCACTTCGTCGGCGCTGATCTACGTGGGCGGCCTGCCCGAGACGCGAGTCTGGCCCTATGAATACAAGGCGGTCTTTTCGCCCCTCGACGTCATCGAGGAATACATCCGCCCGGCGCGCTACGTGGAGAACGGCAAGCTGGTGGTGCGCCCGGCGCTCTCCGACGCCGAGTACCTGAACCTCCCCGGCGTCAGCTCGCTGGTGGCCTTCAACAGCGACGGCCTGCGCACCCTGGCCCGCACCCTCGACATCCCCAACATGAAGGAAAAGACCCTGCGCTATCCCGGCCATATCGAAAAGATCGCCGTCTTGCGCGAGACCGGCTTCTTCAGCCAGGAGCCGCTGGAGATCAACGGCGTGCGCATCCGGCCGCTGGACTTCACCGCCAAGTTGCTCTTTCCCATCTGGAAGCTGCAGCCTGGCGAGACCGACATCACCGTGATGCAGGTCGTCGTCGAAGGGGAGCTGAAGGGCGAGAGCGTTCGCTATACCTACGACCTGTTCGACCGCTTTGACGTCCCCGGCAACGTCCACTCCATGGCCCGCACCACCGGCTACACCGCCACCGCCGCCGTGCGCATGCTGGCCCGCGGGCTCTACACCCGCCAGGGCATCATCGCCCCCGAGTTCATCGGCGAGGAGCCCCAGTGCGTGGAGTTTATCATCGAGCAGCTGGCCGAACGGAACGTGGTCTATCGCTTGAAGATCGAAAAAATCTGAAGATAAATTAAAAGGCAAAAGTAAAAAGAAGTGTTAGTGTTAGTGATAGTGTTAGGGAAGACACTATAACGATCTCTAAAAGATTTCCGTTATTTTCCTGCTAACACTAACACTTAGACTAAATTCATTTATTACTCAGTTCAACACTAACACTTTCTTTGTTTGGGTCATTGGTCAATTGGAATTTGGCGCGCAGCGTGTTTGGTGCTTGGTGCTTGTGATTTGGAATTTTAGTCTTACCTTGTCACTTGTCACTCGTCACTTGGCACGACAGCTCGATCTTCAGCCGCCCGTCATGGAGGCGATGAGCCGCTCGTATTTGGCGATGATGCGCTCCCAGGTGTAGTTGGCCTCGACATACGCCTGGCCGTTGGCGCCCATGCCTGCGCGCAGTTTTTTGTCCCCGGCCAGCAGTTCCAGGGCGGCGGCGAACTCCTCGCGGTTGGAGAACATGAGGCCGCATTGCCCCTGGACGGCGTGCTGGCGGAGCGGGTCGGTCGCGGCCTGGACCAGGATGGGCGTGCGCACAGCCAGCGATTCCAGGGCCGCCATGCACAGGCTCTCGAGATGGGAAGGGTGGATCGTGGCCAGCGCCCCGGCCATGGCCGCGTTCTTCTCGGCGGGCGAGACGAAGCCGAGATAGCGCACGCGCGAATCGTCGGGAAGCTCCATGAGTTTGTTGCCGATCAGCAGCAGGTGCAGGTCGGGGTTCGTTTCTTCCAGGTAGCGGAAATACTCCAACATCTCGGAGCAGCCCTTGCCCGGCTCGATGCGCCCGGCATAGAGGATGTAAGGAAAATCGATGCCGTGGCCGCGGCGGAAGGCCTCGACGTCTAAATCGGCGGGCAGGTCCACACCGACGCCGACGGTTTCCTGGTATTTGCCGGCGAATGAAAAATAGCGGCCGAGCATGGCTTTCTCCGCCTCGGTGTTGAACATGAAGGCGTCGGGCCGCGCAAAGACCTCGCGCATGATGCCAAGGCGGATTGCGGGCTCGTCATGGGCCGTGGGCACCAGGGTTTTGCGGCCGCCCACGGCGCGCAGCCCCCAGAAGGTGTTGTAATAGAGATAGGTGAAGAAGATGACGTGGTCGTGCTCCAACTCTTCCCGGCCGATGGCCTGGATGAGGGCCGTGCTCAGCGGCCCCTGCTGCTCCATCCACTGGATCTCGTCGGCCGTGGAGTGGTCGTTGGCGAAGATCCAGTCCGAATAGGCATTGAAGGCCGTTATGTCGCGCTCGCGGTCCACCGGGTAGCGCTTGACCCGCACGCCGTTCACCATGCTCTCGCCGACAGGATACTCGTTGCGCCAGGAGATATAGTCCTTGGCTGCCGACGTATAGACGGTGCAGGAGTGGCCGGCCTGCGCCAGCCGCTCGGCCAGGAGCCGGCAGTGGAGCTCGGAGCCGCCCATGACCTCGAGGCCGTAGCGCTGGACCACAAAAGCGATCTTGGCCATCCTTCTCTTCTCCCGGCCTAGGCGTACTCCGCCAGGCTCTCCCATACCAGGTCGGCGGCATCGGGCTCCTCGACCTTGGCGGCCTTGCCGCCGGCGGCCTGGAACTCCTTCTCGCGCAGGTTTTTCAGGAAGGTGTTGGCCACGTTGGGGAAAAGCTCGAGCAGCAACTCCTCTTTTTCGCCGCGCGCCAGCGGCGCGTAGTCGAACTCGCGCAGCAGGGGATTTTCCTGCCGCTGGTAGGTTGAGGTGTCGTAGGGGGTTTCCCGGCGTGTGCCGGCGATCTTCAGCCGGAAGGCGGGATCGACCGGGAACGGCGTCTTGCCGTAGGTGCCCTTGACCAAGTTGACGAACTGCGTGGACTTGGAAGTATAAAAGGGCTTGCCGTTGGCCTCGTCGATGACGCAGTTGACCGCCTGCACGCCGACGATCTGGCTGGTCGGCGTGACCAGCGGCGGCACGCCGGCGTCCAGGCGCACGCGCGGCACGGTCTGCAGCACCTTGTCCTTCAGGTGCTCCAGCTTGGCCTGCTGCAGCTGCGCCAGCATGTTGGTGTACATGCCGCCGGGGATCTGGGCGACGCGCACGATGTCGTCGGGGGCGGGAAAGTTGAAATGCTTCTCGATGGCCTGCGTGCAGCGCAGCAGCTCGTCGATGCGTCCGGCCCTGGCCGCAACGATGGATCCGTCGAACAGGGCGTCCACTTCAACGGGAAGCTTGTCAACGGCGATGTCGAAGGCCAGCGGGAACATCTTGTACTGGTCGAACTGGGCCAGCTCCTGGCGGATGTCCAGCAGGTCCTTGTTGATGGCCGCCACTGCGGCGCGGTCGACCCCGGTCGCGAGGCCCAGCTTGTCGGCGAAAAGCTGGATGAGCTCGAACGCCGGAGCGGCGGGCCCGCCCGAAAAATTCAGGATGACGGTATCGACGATGTCGACGCCGTTGAGCATGGCCATCAGCACCGAGGCCAGGCCAAAGCCAGGCGTGCAGTGGGTGTGCAGGTTGATCGGGATGCCCACGTTCTTTTTCAGGGCGCGGATCAGCTCGCCCGAAGTCGCGGGATCGATGAGCCCGGCCATGTCCTTGATGGTGATCATGTCGGCGCCCAGGCCGGCCAGCTGCTCGGCCTTGCTGACGAAGTAGTCGACGCTGAAGATCTTCCCGGGCAACGGCCGGCCGCGCAGGAAGGCCCGGGCGCGGTCGCCGAGCGTGAAGCGGGGATCGACGGTATAGCAGACGGCGCAGTCGGCGATGCCGTTGTTCTGCTTGACATAGCGGATGGTCGACTTCATGTTGTCGATGTCGTTCAGGGCGTCGAAGATGCGCATGATGTCGATGCCCGAGCCCACGGCGTTGCGGCAGAAGCCCTCGATCACCTCGTCGGGATAGGGGTTGTAGCCGAACAGGTTGCGGCCGCGCGACAGGGCGGTGAGCTTGGAAACCGAGCCGATGGCCGACTTGATCGTTTCCAGCCGCGTCCAGGGGTTCTCGTTCAGGAAGCGCATCACCGAGTCGGGCACGGCGCCGCCCCAGACCTCCATGGCGTAAAATCCGGCCTTCTGATAATGGGGCAGGAGGCGGTCCACCTGGGCCTGGTTCATGCGCGTGGCGAACTGTGATTGCTGCCCGTCGCGGAGCGTAAGGTCGCGGATAAGGATTTTCTCGGCCATCTGGGTCTCCCTGGAGGTTTTTTTGCGTCAGGCGCCGGAGCTGGCGATTAAAAATTTATTATATAACAAAACGGACGAAATAAAAAGCCTGTTTCCGCCCCCGGCTCAGGCAAAGACGCCTGGGATTTTCGTCTGGCAGAACGCGCAGCGGCCGTCCCTGAGCGCTTCGTTCTCGACGGTATACATCAGGCGGCGCAGCAGCACCTTGCCGCAGGCCGGGCAGTAGGTGTGTTCCGCGTCCGACAGCAGGTTGCCGATATAGCAGAAGCGGATGCCGGCGGCGAGGGCGATGCGCCGCGCCTGCTGCAGCGTCGCCGGCGGCGTGGGCGGCACGTTCTTCAGCTTGTAGGTGGGGGCGAAGCGCGAAAAATGCAGGGGCACGTCGGGGCCCAGTTCGCGCGCCAGCCAACGGCACATGGCTTCCGTCTCCCGGCGCGAGTCGTTCAGACCCGGGATCAGCAGCACCACGATCTCGAACCAGATCCCTTCCGCCCTCAAGGTGAGCAGGGTGTCCAGGACCGGCTGCAGCAGGCCGCCGCATTGCTCGATGTAGAATGTCTTGCGGAAGGCCTTGAGGTCGATCTTCACCGCGCCCAGGTAGCGGCACAGTTCGCGCATGGGTTCCTTGGCGATGAAGCCGTTGCTGATCATGACGTTGGGCACGCCCTGTTCCCGGCCCAGGGCGGCGCAGTCGCGCACGTACTCGAAGGCGACGACCGGCTCGTTATAGGTATGGGCGACGACGCGGCAGTCGTTGCTCCTGGCCCGGCGGATAACCGCCTCCGGCAACAAGTCGATGGTTTGCAGTTGTTCCGGCCGGCGCTGGGAGATCTCCCAGTTCTGGCAGAAGCGGCAGTTGAAATTGCAGCCCGCCGTGCCCAGCGAGAGGGCGCGGCTGCCGGGATGGTAGTGGAACAGCGGTTTTTTTTCGATCGGGTCGACATGGACGGCGCTGGGCTGGCCGTAGACCAGAGTCATGTAGGCGCCGCCGCGGTTCTCGCGGGTGCCGCAATGGCCGCGCTTCCGGTTGGCGACCTGGCAGCGATGCGGGCAGATGCGGCATTCGATCCTGCTGCCGCCCAGTTTTTCGTAATGGGCGGCCCCGCGGGCAACCGGTTTCCTGGTTGCCGCCATCGCCAGGGAAGCGGGGAGCAGCATGGGGGCGGCCAGGGCGGCTCCGGAACAGGTCAGGGTTCTGACGAAGCGCCGGCGCGAGAGGCCCATCAGTGCGGCTGGCTTTCGCCGAAGACCTGGGCCTGGAAAACGAAAAATTGCATGGTGGGGGAGGAGCGATAGGCGCCGCGCTCCAGCCCGGCTTTCAGGCAGAGCTGGCCCAAAAACTCGTCCAGGCTCCAGCCGGTCTCGGCAGCCACCTGGGGCAGGAAAACCGCCTGCGCCCGGTTGTCGCGAATGACCACGCCGTCGCTGCCCAGGCGGATGGCGCGGTAGCCGTCGACCCGCCGCGGCGGGGTCAGCACCGAGATCTCGATCTCCACCCCGTCCAGTTCCTTTTCCTGCAGCGCCGGGAATCGCGGGTCATCGACTGCGGCATGGATGACGTTGCTCATGACGCCGCGGTAGAGGGGCTCTGCCCCGACCATGCTGCCGATGCAGCCGCGCAGGCTGCCCCTTTTGCGCAGCGTCACGAATACGCCGAGCGGCCGCAGCAATTTCTTCCGTGCAGCGAAGCGTTCTTCGGCCTGCGACAGCGGCTGGCCCTGGAAATATCCGCGCAGGGTCGAGCGCGCCAGCTCAAGCAGCAGCTTCTGCTCGGCACGGTCGAGCCCTGCGGGTTCGCCGCCGCCAGGCTCTTTTTCGCTGAATACGATGGAGGCGTAGCTGACGCTGGTCGAGTAATCGCCGTTGAGGTCGCCCGACCTGGAGTAGTCGGCCAGCTCGGCGTTGTAATTCTTTTTTTCGAACAGGCGGATCATGACACCGATGGCGACAAAGCCGCAGGCCGTGATGCCGGTCTTTTCATGGTAGGCGCAATAGCGGTCGAAAGCGAGGCGCAGGACCGGCTCGATGAAGCCCTTGTCCAGCTTGTCGAGGTTGGCGGCGATATCGCGGCGGAACGGGGTGTAGGAAAAGGTTTCGCCGTAGTGGGTCAGGTCGCTGCTGGCCACGACCAGGGTGTGTTCGTCGACGTAAGGGGCGATCGTCGCGGCCATGGCCGCGAAGTCTTTTTTGGCGAGCCGGCCGAAAAGAATGGGGACGATGCGGAAAACGCCGCTCCCCAGGGCCCGCTGCAGGAAGGGCAGCTGGTTCTCCAGCGCGTGCTCGGCGCGCATGGCGTCGCGGTCGCTTTTGAAAAACGGCTTGCCCCCCAGCTCGCGGCAGATCCCGGTGTCGACCGCGACGGCGCCCAGCGGCGTGGACCAGGCTTCGTAGTCGGCGACGCGGGCCCCGTAGAATCCCGAGTTATGCGCCGACCCCAGCAGGATGACGCGGCGGATACCCTGCCCGGGGGCGAGGGCCTTGTAGGCCTGGGCGGCGCAGCGGCCCGAGTAGCGCAAGCCGGCGTGGGGGGCGACGATGCCGCGGACGATCGTTGTATTTTGCGCCGGCAGGGGGGCGGCGAAGAAGCCGTCGAGCATTTTTTGCAGCTCGGCGGCGTCGGCGGGATACCAGGGGCCGGATTGCAGATATGGGCGGATGCCGCCGGCTGTGACCAGGACAATTGGCAGGAACAATAAGATCAATCCGCGTTTCATCCGGGCCTCTCGCTTCGATTTTATGCGAAACTTTCAGCCGAGTCAAATGCCCGACCGCTGTTCGACATGGATGCGCCAATAAGCAATGCCGACAACTATTCCTGGTCTCCGAAATGCGCGAGCCGCTGCTTTCACAGGATAACGAGCTCGTCCAGTTGAATTTCCTGATCGAAATGGATGTCGATCCTGTTTTTTGCGAGGGCAAGCTTTTCCTTCTGCATATTCAAGACGATCTGCTTGCCCTGGGCGTAGATCCGGGAGGAGGGCTTGTTATTCAGGAACAATTGGATGGATTTATCGTACGGATGCTTGAGGATAATCGTGATCTTGTGCCAGCGCAAGTGGGCATAAGAAAAAGTCCGGGTCAGTCGCGTAACCGGCATGTATTCCTGCACTCCCAGGATCGTTGAGCCTGGATCCTGGTAAATGATTTTTCCGTATTTGTTTATTTTGGCCAGGTTGGCGCGCATGCGATATTTCAAGGCACCTAGCCTGTTCCAGTGAAATACAATATGGGTAAGGGAATAATTGGCGATCAGTTTTTTTAAATGGCTTTCAGAGGGGAATGTGGCATCAAAACAAGGGACATTTTTTTGCAGATCCAGGAAGTATTGCTTGGGCAGGAAGCTGGTCCAGCCATTGAGCAGGTAATTTTGATGCTGCACCCAGTTAACCATGTATACTCTGGTTTCACGCGACGCTCTGACAGGCTTTGAACGTCTATCATAAAAAGGCAATTCCAATATGATCTTGCCTTGCCTAAAGGGAATTTGCCGATAGATCGAGGACAGTGGCAGCGGCCGCATCATCTTTTCTTGAAAAAAGGAATAATTCTCCATGAAAAGCAGCATCATGATCGCCATGGCGAAAATTGTCGATCTGATTTTCGAAAAATTCAGAGTCGTGGCGAGCGTAGCGGCCGCGGTCGCGGCGATTGCGATCAATAACGGCGTGCAGAGGGGGATCAGCCGATCGACATTGCGCAATCCGCTCGGCCCGGGAAGAATTCTCAGGTGGATAAAAAATTCATATAAAGAGATTTCATTCAATATGGGCAGCTTTTCAAAATGGAACAGAATCAGGATCGATGCCGAGAGGGTCAGCAGGATCGTCTTGACTCTGCTCTCCATGGCCGGCCAGGATCGCCAAGCCAGGTAGGCGAGGAAAATGACGAGAACAAGGAATGAGAACTCAAAAAAATGCCCATTTTCAAAAAACGTCAAATTGGCGATGAAAAACAGGGCGCAGAGCAATGTGAAGTGCTTCTTCCGATTCCGATCCAGAAAAACCGCGAAAAAAAGAAGCGTAAAAAAATTGAAGGTATATCCCGGGATGAAGCGGTAGCCTTTTTGGAAACTGTATTTGCCCAGGTCAAGCACATGCATGTTGAAGAGAATTTTTGCGGAATTAAAAAACGAGTCGGGCGCCAGCAACCATTTCGCATTGAATGCCCTTTCCGGTTTCGCGTTCGTCAGGAAGGGATGATAGATCAGCAAGAGCATTCCGAAAGCCACCGCCAGGCCAATGAGGATTCTAATAAATTTTCCTCGATCGCACAATTTTACGGCCAGTGAAAATGCGAGAAAAAAAGGCAGGATGAAGACCCAGAGATAGAAACCGTAATAAATTGAGGCGACAAACTGGGAAAAGGCGAAGAAGATTCCTGCCAGCAGATGGACCTGTTTTCCGGACCTCATATAGCGGATGAAAAAGTAAAAAATGAAAGGCAAACAGGCATGGGAAAAAAAATTGAGCCAGGCGAAATGAAGATAATTGCGGTCAAAAAAAATATAGAAAACCGAAAATGCCAGTGAAAAAAGCGGGCTGCCCGAAATTTCCCTGGCCAGCAAATAGCAGCCCCAGGTCCCGAGGAGCAAGCCGAAAATGATATAAAGATTGTAGCTTTGATAAAAGTTCAAGCGGCAAACCTGGAAAATTTTAAAAACCAGCGAAATGCCGAACAAGGGATGGCCGAATGTGGTGATGAAAGGGGTGGGGTAATAGAACGGGAGGTGGTAGATTTCCCGCAGGGGAGAGTTCAGCGAATAGTTGATTATGCTGACGATGTAATGCATGTCATCGCTGTCCGCTCTGGGGGCCATGGTGGAAAAATTCGGCAAGAGCTTGGGATAGGTGATCACGATCAGCAAAAAAAAGAAAAGCAAAAGCCCGAGAAATTTAACGGCCTTGTGATAGCGGGAGACGCCGTTTTCAATCCGCAAAACCAACGGCTCGACAGGCATGCCTCATGCTAGCACAATTTGCGTTACAGGGGAATCGGGTATAAGGAAACGCTATTCGCTTGGCTTCATTTCATTGATGCGAGAATAATAAAAACATTCCTGTTTCCTTGCTTTTTGCTGGGGCCATTCTATTTGCTTTGCTTCTTGTAACCGGCAATCGCTCCTTCTCCAGCGTCGCGGAAAGCCCGGGAAACCCCGCCGATGCCGAGCTTGACGCCGCCGAAGACGCGCGAGACCAGCAGGCCGCCCTCCAGGTCCTCGCGGCGCAGCAGCTCGAGCAGGACACGGCCGGGGTGGCCCACTTCGCCGTCGTCGCGCGCTCTCTCGCCGCCCGGGCCGCGAAAGGCCCAGCAGTGGTGGTTGGCCTTGCGGTGCTCGCCTTTTTTCAGGCGCGCCATCTTCAGCACGTCGTCCTCGCTCGCGGCGGGAAAGAGGACGGCATGGAAGCGCGAGCGCTCGGCAACCAGTTTGAATTCGGCAAGGTGATCGACTTTCATCCTGAGCCGTAGCATAGGCTGGAGCAGCAGGCCTGTCAAGGGAAGAGAGAGGGAAGGCAGAGGGAAGAGAGAGGGAAGACAAAGTGGGAAAGAATTTTAGACAGGACTCTTCCCACTCTCTCTTCCCTTTTTCTTCCCTCATTCTTCCCTCTCTCTTCCCTTCTTCCTCCCTGAGGATTGACACCTGCCGCGAAAACTTGTATCATGCGACGGTTAAAATATAACGATATCGCGGCACCCGCGGCCGCCAAGGGGGTCCCCGATGATGCTTCACCAGCAAGTCATTCGCGTCGCCAAGCAGAATGAAAAAAAGCTCGCCGTGATCGACCGCACTCTCGACCGCCGCATCTCCTACAAGCGGCTGCTCATCGGCATGCTGATCCTGGTCAAGAAATTCCGCAACTACGACCCGGGTTTCCTGGGCGTCATGATGCCCAACTCGGCCGGCTCGGTGCTGACCGTCCTGGCCACGCTGCTCGGCGGGCGGGTGCCGGTGATGATCAACTATTCGACCGGCGCCGCGGCCAACTGCCGCTATGCCCAGAACAAGTGCGCCTTCACCACCATCATCACCTCGCGCGCCCTCTGCCAGAAGATCAATTGCCCGCACGTCGAGGGCATGGTCTATCTCGAGGACGTCATGGCGTCGGTCACGGTCCTGGACAAGGTGGGGGCGGCGCTCAAGGCCGGCCGCCCCGTCGAGAGCATCCTGGCTTCATTGCACCAGGGCGAAGAAGACGACACCCTGCTCATCCTGTTCACCTCCGGCAGCGAAAAGGAGCCCAAGGGGGTGCAGCTCAGCCACCGCAACATCCGGGCCAACTACGAGAGCCTGAAGAAGGCCTACGACTTCACCGGCGACGACATCTTCCTGGCCAACCTGCCCTATTTTCACGTCTTTGGCCAGACGGCCAACCTCTGGGTGCCGTTGCTGGAGGGAATGACCCTGGTCACCTACGCCAACCCCCTCGATTTCAAGGTGATCAGCGCCATCGCCCGCGAGGAGAAGATCACGCTGATGGCGGGAACGCCCACTTTTTTCTGGGGCTACCTGCGCAACTCCCGACCCGGCGATTTTGATACGGTGCGCATCCTGCTCAGCGGCGCCGACAAGTGCCCGGAAGCCCTACGCGCCGGTTTTTTGAAAAAGCACAGCAAGACCCTGCTCGAAGCCTACGGCGCCACCGAGACCAGCCCGGGCATAACCGTGAACACCCTGTCGCATAACCGTCCCGGCAGCGTCGGCCGCCCCCTGGAAGGGGTGCAGGTCAGGATCGAGCATTACGAGACGGGCGAAGCCTGCGGGGTCGAGGAGATCGGCAAGATCCTGGTCAAGGGCGAAAACGTGATGAAGGGCTATTTCGACGATTTCGAGGGGACCTCGCTGAGCATCCGCCATGGCTGGTACGACACCGGCGACATGGGCTACATGGACGCCGACGGTTATTTCTGGCACGTGGGGCGGCTGAAGCGCTTCCTGAAGATCGGCGGCGAAATGGTCTCCCTGGTCAAGGTCGAGGACGTCCTGGAGAAACTGCTGCCCGAAGGGGTCGAATGCTGCGTGGTGGAGATACCCGACCCCCTGCGCGGGGCCAGGATCGTCGCCGCCGTCACCCAGCAGGTGGACGACAAGGCCATCCTCGGCGCCATGGCCGAGCAGCTGCCCAAGATCGCCCTGCCCGGCCGCTTCGTGGTCATCCCCGAGATGCCCAAGCACGGCAGCGGCAAGATCGATTTCCGCGCCATCACCGAGCTGGCGCGCGAGATCGTCCTCGGCAAGCAGCCGTAAGCTCCGCCCGGCCTCTCAGGCGCCATCCCGGCATTTGACATCCGCCACGCAACCCATTAAAATTCAGCTGCCTGGAAAAATTACCAAGGAGGAACGACATGAGCAAAAAGATCCTGCTGGCGACCGAAAAACCTTTCGCCAAGATCGCGGTGGAAGGGATCAGGGATATCTTCACCAAGGCGGGCTACGAAATGGTGCCGCTGGAAAACTATAAGGCCAAGGAAGACCTGCTGAAGGCCGTGGCCGACGTGGACGGCATGATCATCCGCAGCGACATCGCCGACGAGGCGGTGCTGAACGCCGCCGCCAAGCTGCGCATCGTGGTGCGCGCCGGCGCCGGCTACGACAACATCGACCTCAAGGCGGCCACAGCCAAAAACATCGTGGCCATGAACACCCCCGGGCAGAATTCCAACGCCGTCGCCGAGCTGGTCTTCGCCCTGATGCTCTACCTGGCGCGCGGCGCCTTCTCCGGCAAGTCGGGGAGCGAGCTGCGCGGCAAGAAGCTGGGGCTGCAGGCCTACGGCGCCGTCGGCCGCTGCGTCGCGCCCATCGCCAAAGGCTTCGGCATGGAGATATTCGCGTTTGACCCGTTCGTCACGGCCGAGGCCATGAAAAAGGACGGCGTCGTCCCGGTCACGTCGCTGGATGAGCTCTACAAGAGCTGCGACTACGTCTCGGTCCACATTCCCAAGACCAAGGAGACGGTGAACTCCATCAACTTCGAGCTGCTGGCCAGGATGAAAAAAGGCGCCGCCCTGATCAACACCGCCCGCGCCGAGGTGGTTGACGAGCCCTCGCTGCTGAAGATGTTCGCCGAGCGTCCCGACTTCAAGTACGGCGCCGACGTCGCGCCGCTCGGCGCCGCCGAGATCGCCGAGAAATACGCCGGCCGCTTTGTCTTCACCGCCAAGAAGATGGGGGCGCAGACCGAGGAAGCCAACGTCAACTCGGGGCTCGCCGCCGCGCGCCAGATCGTGGCCTTCCTGGAAAAGGGCGACAAGACGTTCCAGGTCAACAAGTAAGCGTCCCTTGATCAAAAACACGGTCGCCCTGACCGTCGCCGGCTCCGATTCGGGAGGCGGCGCCGGCATCCAGGCCGATATCAAGACGTTTTCCGCCTGCGGCGTGTATGGCGCCAGCGTCATCACCGCCATCACCGCCCAGAACCTGGATGGCGTGCGCGCCATCCAGGCCATCCGTCCCGCCGTGGTCGAGGCGCAGTTGCGCGCCGTCCTGGAGGGCTATCCGGTCAAGGCCGTCAAGACCGGCATGCTGTTCAACCGCGGCATCATCGAGGTCGTGGCCGCCGTGCTCGCGGAGCGGCGGCGCCTGCCGCTGGTGGTCGACCCGGTGTTTGCCGCCACTTCGGGAAGCCGGCTCATCAATCCCGCGGCCATCCGCGTCCTCTGCCAGCGGCTGTTTCCCCTGGCCGCCCTGGTCACCCCCAATGTCCCCGAGGCGGAATTCCTCTGCTGCGGCGAGATCCGCACCCTGGACGACCTGCGCGAGGCCGGCGTTCTGCTCTGTGACCATTACGGCGTGCCGTTCCTCATGAAGGGCGGCCACCTGACCGCAGCCGGCGCCATCGACCTGCTGGTGGACAGGAAGGGGGTGACGGCATTCAGGTCGGCGAGGATCGCCGGGGTCAACAGCCACGGGTCGGGGTGCACGTTCTCGGCGGCGATCGCGGCCAACCTGGCCAAGGGACGTCCGCTGCCCCGCGCCGTGGCCGAAGCCAAGGCCTTCATCAGCAACAGCCTGAAGCGCTTCCATGCCCTCAAGCCGGGGGCGCGGGTGATCGATCATTTTTACCGCTGGCGGTAAGCCGGTGCCCATGGCGGAAGAGCTCAGGGTCACGGTGATCGGCGGCGGCAGCTCGGGCATGATGGCCGCCATCCATGCCGCCCGCGCTGGTGCCGCGGTAACGCTGCTCGAGCGCAAGGACCGCGTCGGCAAGAAACTCCTGGCCACCGGCAATGGCCGCTGCAACCTCAGCAACACCGACGCCTCCTGTGCGCACTACCATGGCGGCGATCCCGCCTTCATCGCCGCGGTGCTCGGCGCCTTCCCGGTCGAACCCACCCGCGAATTTTTCGCGGAGCTCGGCCTCGCCTGCGTGACCGAGGCGGAAGGGAGAATCTATCCCCGTTCCGGCCAGGCTTCGGCCGTGTTGGACGTCCTGCGTTGGGAATTGCAGCGCCTGCGCGTAGACGTGCGCACCGGCTACGAGGTCAGAAGCGTCCACCGGGCGCAGCAGGGGTTCGAGTTGCAGCTGGCCGCCGGGGGAGAGTTGACCGCTGCGCGCCTGGTCCTCGCCGGCGGCGGCATGGCCGCGCCGCAGTTCGGCTCCGACGGCCTGGGGCTGCGCCTGGCCGCGGCGCTGGGGCACCGGTTGATCGAGCCCGTGGCGGCGCTGGTGCCGCTGCGCCTGGGCGCCGATTTCCTGCGCGGCTTGAAAGGCGTCAGTTTTACCGGCCGCGGCGAAGTGCGCTGCGGCGCTGAAGTCCTGCGCGGCGAGCAAGGGGAGTTCCTGTTCACCGACAACGGCATCTCGGGGCTGCCGGTGCTGCAGCTCAGCCGTTCCGCGGCCGTGGCCCTGAAGCTGGGCAAGTCCCCGCGCGTCGTCCTCGACATGTTCCCCGGCACGGGCCTGGATGAACTCGACGCCACATTGGAGAAGCGCTTCCGCCTCCAGGCGCACAAATCGCTGGCCGACGGCCTTGTCGGCCTGTTGCACAAGCGCCTGATACCCGTGGTCCTGTCCGCGGCCGGCATCGTCGACCACGCCCTGCTGGGAGCGGAATTTACCGCCGCCCCCAGGAACCAACTGGCCCGGCTCCTGAAGAGCTGGTCGCTGCCGATCAACGGCACCATGCCCTGGCCCGAGGCGCAGGCCACGGCCGGAGGCGTCGCCCTGGATGAAGTGGACCCGGCCACCCTGGAGTCGCGTCTCGTTCCCGGGCTCTATTTCTGCGGCGAGATCCTTGACGTCGACGGCGATTGCGGCGGCTTTAACCTGCAGTGGGCCTGGTCGTCGGGCCGGCTGGCCGGTCTATCCGCGGCCGCCCGCTGAGCGGTTATGCTGCGCCTTACTGAAATAAAGCTTGCATTGGACCACGATGACGGCGCCCTGAAGCGTGCCGTCCTTTCCAGGCTCAACATCCGCCCGGAAGAGCTGCTGGAATTTCATGTGTTTCGCCAGGCCGTGGACGCGCGCAAAAAAGGGGCAGTCCATCTGGTCTATTCCGTGGACGCGACGGTGAGCAACGAGGAGCGCTTCCTGCGCCGGCGGAAAACCCCGGCGCTCGTGCCAACTCCCGACATGACCTATTCCGCGCCCATCCCCGGCCGCGAAAGGCTCGAACGCCCGCCGGTGGTGATCGGCAGCGGTCCGGCCGGGCTCTTCGCCGCCCTGCTGCTGGCGCGCCTTGGCTACCGGCCGCTGCTCCTGGAGCGCGGCAAGCCGGTGGCGGAGCGCTACCGCGACGTGGAGCTTTTCTGGTCCGGCGGCGCTCTCAGCGCCGATTCCAACCTGCACTTCGGCGAGGGCGGCGCCGGCGCCTTTTCCGACGGCAAGCTGACGACCCTGATCCACGACCCGCGCTGCCGCAAGGTGCTGGAAGAATTCGTCGCTGCCGGCGCCGACCCCGATATCTTGTTCCTGAACCGCCCCCACTTGGGCAGCGACCGTTTGCCGGCCATCGTCAGCCGCATCCGCGCCACGATCCTCGCCCTGGGCGGCGAGGTCCGCTTCCAGGCGCGCGTTGACGATCTTTTGCTCAGGGATGGCAAGATGGTCGCCGTGGCCGTGGCCGGGCAGGGGAGCCTGGAAGCGCCGGCGGTGATCCTGGCACCGGGCAACAGCGCCCGCGACACCTTCGCCATGCTCCTCGCGCGCGGCGTGGAGCTGCAGGCCAAGCCCTTCTCCATCGGCGTGCGCATCGAGCACCCGCAGGACATGATCGACGAGGCGCAGTACGGCGCCAGCGCCGGCCACCCGCGCCTGGGAGCGGCCGATTACAAAATGTTCTTTCACGGCCCCGGCGGGCGCTCGGCTTATACGTTCTGCATGTGCCCGGGCGGGCTGGTGGTGGCCGCGGCTACCGAAGCCGGCGGCGTGGCGACCAACGGCATGAGCCTGTACGCCCGCGACAACGCCAATGCCAACAGCGCCCTGCTGGTCGGCGTCACTCCGGCCGATTTCGGCTCCGGCCATCCGTTGGCCGGGGTCGAGTTCCAGAGAATCTGGGAAAGAAAAGCGTTCGCCCTGGGCGGAAGCAATTATTTTGCGCCTGTACAGTTGGTGGGGGATTTCCTGGCCGACCAGCCGTCGACGGCTCCAGGCAAGATCGCTCCCAGCTACCGACCCGGCTGGAGGTTTGCCCGCTTGGACGCCTGCCTTCCGGATTATGTGAACGAAACCCTGCGCCTGGCCCTGCCTTTCTTCGCCCGGCGGCTGCCGGGATTCGACCGCCCCGATGCCGTCCTGACCGCTATTGAATCGCGCAGCTCGTCGCCGCTGCGCATCGTGCGCAACGACGCCCTTGAATCCAATATCAACGGCCTGTATCCCGCCGGCGAGGGAGCCGGCTACGCCGGCGGCATCATGTCGTCGGCAGTCGACGGCCTGCGCGCGGCCGAGGCCGTCATCCGCAAATACGCCTGCCCATAGGCGTAGGGGCGGGGTTATCCCGCCCCTCTTACAATCAATAATTCAGAATACGAGACCGGCCGCGATGACCGCGCACCTGCATATTAGGGGCAACAAAAACCAATTTATAATATTATTGTGTTGACAATCATATGAAATAATCATATATTATATGAAAAGAGAGGATCGAAATGGTAAGAAAAACAGTTGCCTTGGAAAAAGAATTGTTGGATGAATTGACCCTGTTCGCCAAAAAGGACCAGCGCGATTTTTCCAGCGCCCTGCGCTATGCCCTGAAAGTCGGGCTGGCGGCTATTGAAAACCCCGAACTGACCATTGAGGAGATCAAGGATATCTTCGAGGCTGCGGTGGACCGCCAAGCCGGCCGGGTCAGCGAGTTGAGCCTGGACAATATTTGATGCGGCTTCTTGAGACCGCCAAGTTCAAAAAGCAGAGGGAGAAACTCCGTTCCGATATGGGAAGGCAGGCTTTGAGGAATGCTGTGGGCGAAGTAATGGAGAACCCTTTGGCCGGGAAGAAGCTGAAAGGCGAGCTGTCTCCTTTCCGTTCTCTCCGCTTCTCAGCCGGTTCCCTCTCCCAACGCTTGATCTACCAGATTGAATCCGACTCCATCATTTTGATCTCGTTCGGCCCCCGCCAGGGGATCTACAAGTCCTGACATAGGGAATTGGAAGTTTCGCTTGGATATATCGATCCTTTGTCTTTCCGTATGGGCACGGCACCCCATGCCTCGTTCCAAACTCAATAAGAGGGCACAGCACGCTGTGCCCCTACGCCTGGGTTCTATCGTATGCAACCGGACGTGGGGCTGTTATAATGGGATCATGGAAAAGGAAAATCCCGGGACGGCAAGTCGAAGCCTGAGCAAGGTGAAGAACTTCCTCTTGCTGCTGCTCTTCCTCGTCATCCCCTTTGCCGGCATGTTCCACCCGAAGATCCAGAGGCGGGAGGATCGCGACGAGAAGGAGATCGGGGACGGGGTGTGAACCACGTATGTCTGTTCGATCCTTCTGCGCGGATTTAATTCGTGATCGGAAGCGGAGCGACCGCTTCTGCCTGTTTTTTCAGAAGAAAAAACAGTGACCCCTTCTGCTTCATGCCGCCGGCGACGAGCTCGCTGCGCTCGCCGCTGCCGGTGAAGAGGTCGACGCGGTCGGCGCCGCGGATGGCGCCGCCGGTGTCCTGGTTGAGGACGAAGCGGCCGAAGCGCTCCCAGCCCGTGATGCGCTTGTTGGCGTCAAAAACCGGCTTCTCGCACTCGATCCAGGCCAGGGCGCCTAGGGGAAACAGGCGCGGATCGCTGGCGATGCTGCGCCAGGGGGTCAGGCGCGTGCCGAAGGTGCCGGTGGCGCTCTGCTCGCTGATCTGGAAGAAAATATAGCTGGGATTGGCGGTGAGCGCCGCGGGGATGGCTTCGGGGTGCTCCTTCAGAAATGCCTTCATCCCCTGCAGGGAGAGCTGGCCGCGCTCGATGAGCTGCATGTCGAGCAGGTACTTGCCGAGCGAGCGGAATGGGAGGCCGTTCTGGTCGGCGTAGCCCACGTAGATGCGGCTGCCGTCCTCGAGCTCGACGATCCCCGACCCCTGGATGTGCAGGAAGAAGATGTCGACCAGGCTGTCGATCCAGACGATCTCCAGGTTGCGGCCGCGCAGCTGGCTGCGGAAATCGATCTGCTCGCGGGAATAGTAGGGAACGAGGCGGTTGCCCTCCACGCGCCCCTTGATCTGGGCCATGTTGGGCTGGTCCTTGTAAAAATAGAACTGCGGCAGGTCAACGGTCACCAGGTCGCCGGGTCGGCCGTAAAGCGGGTAGGGAAAGCGCGGCGACTCGCGGCGCGACCCGCGCAGCAACGGCTCGTAGTAGCCGGTGAATGTCACCTGGGCCGCGGCGCTGGCATAGAAGACGTAGTTTTCGCGCAGGTAGTTGAAGAAGTCCTCATTCAGCCCGGTCACGGCCAGCTTGGCGCGGAAATCCTGCATGCCGGCGACGACGCGCGCCACCGGTACGGCTTCGGCGCCGAAGCGCAGAATGGCGGCGTTGTCCATGGCCGCGAACTTGGCCAGGCTGAGGTCGATGGCGTCGAGCAGCGTCTGCGCCGCTTCGTCGTCCCTGAGCTCGGGAACGACGGTTGCCGGCAGCAGGGCGTTCTCGGCCGTCCACACGGCCGGCGGCGGCGGCACGGGCGGCAGGATGGCCTGGTGCGGCGGTTTTATCAGCGGCGTCTTCGGCGCCACGTAGACTTTCTTGTTTTGAGCGCAGGAGAGAAAAAACATATGCAAGAGTCAACGCCATGGCGAGAATAGAAAATTCGTTTTAAGTTCATTATTCTCAATATAACATAAGATTGCGTTGCGGCGAAATTTTATCCCGTAGGGGCGGTCCTCGCGTGGCCGCCCTTCTTTGCGCAGGGGCCCGATTCTTGTCGCAGGGCAGGCACGGAAGTCTGCCCCTACGATCCTGCCTTATCAAATCGGTCTTGGGCGATCATCACGTTCACCCCTACATCACGTAATGTCTTCTTCTTCCGTGTCACTCGTCACTCGTTACTTGTCACTGAGTTATGGATCAGCAATGCCACCGGAATTCCGCCATTGCGGAACAGGATCTTTTTCTCGTGCGGCAGCCCCAGCGCTTTCTCGAGTTCCAGTCCCGGCACGATGATGGCGAAGCCGCAGCCGGCGTAGTCGCGGCGGACCTTTTCGCCGATGCGCCGGTAGAGAGCCGCGGTGTCGCTGTCCTGCTCCTGGCGGACGCCATAGGGAGGGTTCATTACCAGAAGGACCGAGGCAGGGTCGCAGGCCGGAGCATGGAGATGGAAGAAGTCAGCCTGGTCGACTTCGGTAATGGCAGCCAGGCCGGCGAGCTCCAGGTTGCGCTTCGCCGTGTCGGCGGCCTTGGCGTCTATGTCGGAGCTGTAGATCTTGCGGTTGCCGCGGGGCATGCGCTCGCGGAATTCTTTTTCCAGTTCGGCCTTGAAATGCTGGAAGCGCGTGGGCTTGAAAGCCGGCCAGCCCTGGAAGGCGAAATCGCGGTCCAGGTTGACGGGGCGGCCGCTGAGGACGGCGCCGGCCTCCAGGGCGAAGGTGCCCGAGCCGCAGAAGGGATCGATCAGGACGCGGTAATTCCCGATTGCGGCCGCGTGCAGCACCGAGCAGGCCAGGGTTTCCCGCAAAGGGGCCTGTTCCACGAATTTCCCGCGGCCGCGGCGGTAGAGAAGCGGACCGCTCGTATCCAGGCTGACCTGGCAGCGGTTCTCCTCCACGCGCAGATAGATGGTTTGACCATCCGCCGCGTCGCCGGCGTTCCTGGCGCTGAACTGCGCGTGGCGGCCATAGGCAGCAAGGCGTTCGGCGACGGCGCGCGCGGCTTCCTCGTCGAGCTTGCCTTCGTGCCACAGCCGCGAACGGCCGGACTGGGTCGAGAAAGCGACCCGGGCGGCTTCGGCCAGGTGCAGTTCCCAGGGAACGGCGGCGAGCTTGGCGCGGAATTCACCGAAGCCGGTGGCCTTGAACTCGCCGAGGCGCATGAGCAGGCGGCTGACCGTGCCGGCGCCCAGGTTCACCCGCCAGGCGTCTTCGAGCCTGCCGCTGAAGGCGACGCCGCCGCTCCCCGCGATGCGCGGGGAGCTAATTCCCAGCTCGCGCAGTTCCGCTTGCGCCGTGGCCTCGAAGCCAGGATGGACCACGGCGAAGAAGTCGTGGCTGCTGCCCAGCACATGGTCCTTGACGCGCCGGGCCAGGGCTTTCTCGTTGACCGCTGCTGCGCCCGTCATTTGACCTTCCAGCCTTTGCCGCGAAATATGTTGTCCATGGATTCCTTCCTGTGGCGCGTCTTGCGCTCTTCCCAGCGGTCGGCGAGGCCAACGAAATGGGCCTGCGCTTCCTCGCGGGTGCGAAAATGGATCAGGACGACCTGATCGTCCTCGAAAGCCGGCGCCGAATAGAATTCAAACGCCGCGTTGTCCTTGCCGTTGCCGCCCTGGAAGCTGAGGGGAAAGGGCACCTCCAGGACGTCGCCGACCTGGACGCTCTTTTTCATGTCCTGCCATTTGCGCTGAAAGATCTGCTCCTTCAGCATGTCGTTGTAGGCGGAGGCTGCCGCGGTCCAGTCGCGATAGGTCTCCCCCTGCAGCAGGAAGCCCGGTTCTTCGCCGGAGGGCAGGCGGATATCGCCCGCTTCCAGGCGGTGGAACTGGGCATGGTCCAGCTTCAGCACCGGCCGGCCGTCGATGTATGCGATCGGCAGCGTCATGTCTTTGACTTCCAGGCACCCGGGCCAGCGGGCGTCCTTCAGCTTTTTCAGATAGCGGAAGGGGAGAAGCTGGCGCAGGCTGAGCCGCTGCAGGGCGGGGTGGAACTGGAAAAAAAACCGCAGGTCGTCGATCTTGAGGCTGCGGCGCAGCTGGCGGTATAGATAATCGCGCAGCGCCGGGGCGAACGGCGGCAGCGTTTCGCCCAGGGCGCGCTCGGCCTCGGCGAACCAGGCGCGGTTCTTCTCGATCTCGCTGCAGCCCGGGAGCTGTTCGTAGTTTTTTTCGAACCAATCGATGGCCAGGGTCAGGACCTGGTGCTGTTCGCCGGGCTGTTTCCAGTCGGGATCCACGGCCACGGAGCGCACCAGGCGCGAGCCGAATGAGATTTCCTCGGAGATCGCGAGCGTGTCTTCCCGCAGCGCCACGCGCCGGCGCTTCTCGTAGCTGAAGGGCTTGAGCTCTTCGAGCTGCTGCAGCGAGATCTCGGAGCAGAAGGTGAGCAGCGGGATGTACTTCTCCTCCTTGACGCCGGTGCGCGGGTCCTCGCGGTTGATGACCAGGTCGAACGGCAGGCCGACGACCATCTCCGGCCGGGACTGGTTCAGGATCGAGGTGCGCTCGATCTGCCGTTCCTCGCCTTCGCGCCAATAGATGCCTTCGCCCTTGAAATAGACTCCGTCGCAAAAACCCGACAGGATGGCCCGGAACAGGTGCTTTTGCTCGTTCGGCGCCAGCGGCGCGCGCGCCGCCGGCCAGGCGCCGCCATGGCGGGGATCCTTCCGCCCCGTTGCCGGGCCTTTCGCCGAATCCAGCCGTCTTCTCAGTTCGTTGTAGATCTCGCGCGCCAGAGCCGATTTCTTGTGCGAGATCAGGCGGCCGTTGTTGCGCTGGTCTTCCCAGAGGTCGAGCTGGTTGAGCAGGTCCGACTTGAGGGGCGTGGGGGAATAGTACTCGCCGGCGAACTCCTTGCTGACCACGCCGCGGGTCTCGAAGATGGCGATCACCTTCAGCGCCCGGTCGATGACCCGCGGCCCCCCTTTCTCGGCTTCGAGCAGCAGGCGGGCGCTGCGCAGCGACAGCGGCAGGTCCGCCATGCGCCGGCCGTCGGCGGTCACGCGGTTTTCCGCGTCGGCGCTCAGGGCGCCGAAGGTCCTGAGGCTCTGGATGGCCTTGAGCATCAGGCCGCGGTTCGGCTTGTGGAAGAAGCTGAACTCCAGCGGCGAGATGCCCCACTTGAACATGCGTAGACCACGCTTTCCAGGTTGAGGCGCCGGATCTCGGGCTCGGCGAAGTCCAGGCGGTCCTCGATGCCGCGCTCCGAGCAGAGGATGTAGAAGCCTTTTTTAACGCGGCCGGCGCGGCCGGCGCGCTGGCGGCACTCCGACGCCGAGATCTCGGTGGGGTAGAGCCCCTCGATGCCGCTGACCAGGCGCACCTCCTTCTTGATGCCGCTGTCGATGACGGCGTCGATGTCGTCGATGGTCAGGCTGGTCTGGGCGATGTCGGTGGCCACCACCGCCTTGGGCAACGGGTAGTTCTTGAACACTTTCGCCTGTTCGTTGATGGACAGCTCCGAGTGCAGCGGCAGGATGACCGCCTTGCTGCCGTCGTGGTCGAGCAGGTCCTTGAGGTTCTGGATGGTGTCGTCGATCTCCTGCTTGCCCGGCTGGAAGATCAGGACGTTGTGCCCCTCCTCCAGCATGGTGGCGGCGTCGGGCAGCAGAAAGCAGGGATGGCGCCGCTGGCATTCGACCGGGAAGCCGCGCCCGGGGACGGTGATCACAGGGGCGTGGTGCAGGAATGCCGATATCTGCCTGGCCTTGAGCGTGGCGCTCATGATCAGGGCGCGCTTGCCGTTACGGCGGAAGACCCCCTCGTCGAGGTTTTTTTTCACCTGGCCGACCAGGACCTCCTGGTTCAGGTTCCATTCGTGGATCTCGTCGAGCACCAGCACGTCGTAGTCGCGGTGCCCCTGGATCTCGCGCACCATCTGCACGCCGTCGGTGAGGTAGAGCAGGGTGGTGGCCGGCGACTTGTTGCTCTCCAAGCCCGTCTGGTAGCCGATCTCCCGGCCCCACGCGACGTTGCAGCTGCGGGCGAGGTAGTTGGACAGGGCGCGGGCGGCGATGCGCCGCGGCTGGGTGACATGGACCCTTTTGCCGGCGCGCCACAGCCACCAGGGGACGCGGGTTGACTTGCCGGCCCCGGTCTCGGCGGTGAGGATCACGACCGGGTTTTCGGCAATGGCGCGCTCGATCTCGCGGCGGTAGTCGTCAATAGGCAAGCGGGAGCTGAAATCCATGAGTAATTATAACACAATCTTAGCAGGTTCTGAGGCGGGAATAAGGGAAGAGAAAGGGAAGAGAGAGGGAAGAATGAGGGAAGAGAGAGTGGGAGGAGGAATTGTTTCTTACTCTGACTTCCCTCTGCCTTTCCCTTTGTCTTCCCTTTTTCTTCCCTTATTTGTGCCTTGTTTTTGGGCGAAATTCGCGCTACAATCGTATTACTCCCCTGAGGAACATCCATGAAAGGCAAAATATTCCTGATCCTGCTGCTGTCGCTGCTGCTGTCCGGGGCCATGCAAACCGGCGCCCTAGCCCCGGAGCGGGAAAAGGTCCTGAGCAAGATGATCGCCAACTGGCTGGCCAACTGGCACTACAGCGGCAAGAAGATTGACGACGATTTCTCGGTGAAAAGCCTGGCCCAGTATGAGAAATACCTCGACAACGGCAGGAATTTCCTGGTCCAGGCCGACCTGGAAACGCTCAAGGTCTACGCAACCAAAGTGGACGACGGATTGCTGCAGGGCGACTTCTCCCTGCCGCGCCTGGGCCGGCAGCTGCTGCGGCAGCGCGTGCTGCAGGTGCAGGGCTTTGCCCGCGAGATCCTGGCCAAACCTTTCGACTTCTCCGCGGACGAGCAGATCGAGCTCGACTCCGACAAGCGCGAAACCAGCCGCGATCTGCCCCAGCTGCGCGCCTGGTGGCGGCAGTGGCTGAAATACCTCACCCTGACCCAGTACATCAACCTGCAGAAGACAGCCGCCGCCGAGAAGAACGGCGCCCTGAAGCCCGCCAACGAATTTTCCCCGGAACTGGAAGCCAAGGCGCGCCAGGCGGTGGGCAAGAGCGTGGAACGCCTGTTCGGCCGCCTGCTCCAGGAGCGCTCGGAGGAGATGCAGTCCCTGTTCTTCAACTCCCTGACCGCCATCTTCGACCCTCACAGCCAGTATTTTCCCCCGCGGGCCAAGGAAGATTTCGACATCGACATGTCGGGTACCCTCGAGGGCATCGGCGCCCTGCTGGGCGAGGACGACGGCTTTGTCAAGATTTTCGAGGTCATCCCCGGCAGCCCGGCCTGGATCCAGAACATCCTCAAGGCCGAGGACATCATTCTCAAGGTCGGCCAGGGAGACGAAGAGCCTGTCGACATCGTGGGCATGAGCGTTTCCGACGCCGCCCGCCTGGTGCGCGGCAAGAAGGGCAGCCAGGTGCGCCTGACCGTCCGCAAGCCCGACGGCCGCATCCTCCAGGTGGCGCTGGTGCGCAACGTGGTCGAGCTGCAGGAAACCTATGCCCGCTCGGCCATCCTGGAGAACGACCAGTTGAAGCGGAAATTCGGCTACGTCTACCTGCCCAAGTTCTACCACGACTTCAACCGCTCGGGCGGACGCAACGCCGCGGACGACGTGGACAGGGAGGTCCGCAAGCTGGCCGACGCGGGCGTCGAGGGCATGATCCTCGACCTGCGCGGCAACGGCGGCGGCGCCCTGGACGACGCCGTCAAGCTGTCGGGGCTGTTTATCGAGAAAGGCCCGGTGGTGCAGGTGAAGGACCGCCATTCCGCCCCCCAGGTCTATGAGGACCGCGACGGCAAGATCAGCTACCGCGGGCCGTTGGTCATCCTGGTCAATTCATTCAGCGCCTCGGCGTCGGAGATCGTCGCCGCCGCCCTGCAGGATTACCGCCGCGCCATCGTGGTCGGCGACCAGACTTTCGGCAAGGGGACGGTGCAGGTCATGCTGGACCTGGACCGCTTCATCTCGCCCGACATGAACCACCTGCGGCCGCTGGGGGCCCTGACCCTGACCGTGCAGAAATACTACCGCATCACCGGCGGCTCCACCCAGTACCAGGGAGTAGCCCCGGATGTCCTCCTGCCGGATCTGTATGCGTATCTGGAAGTGGGCGAAAAGAACCAGAAGAACTCCCTGCCCTGGGATACCGTCCCCTCGCTCTCCTTTGCGACCTGGAACCAGGCGGGCCCCGGCCTCTCCGCGCTCCAGAAGAAAAGCCGCGAGCGCCTGGGGGCCAATCCCCGTTTCCGCCTGGTGGAGGCAAACGTGACGCGCCTGAAAAAGCAGCGGCAATCGACCCAGGCGACCCTGAACTTGAAGAAATTCCAGGCCGAGCAGGAAACCCTTTTCCAGGAAGCCGAAACCTACAACCGCCAGCAGGCCGCCTATCCCTATTTGCGGGCGAGCAGCAGCAATGGCGGCGCCGATGCCGCCGCTGCCGCAGGATGAAAAGCGCAAAGAGTGGCTCGACGGCTTGTGCAAGGACCCGGTCATCGAGGAAGCCCTGCGCATCCTGGACGACATGCAGGCGACGCCCGCCCCCCTCTGAACGCCGCGCGGCGTTTTCGCGGATCGCTTCTCTCTCCTGAACAGGGCAACCTTTTCAGCGGGCGTCTGCCGGAGCGAGGCGCAGCAGGGCGGCCGCCGCCAGCGCCAGGAAGGATATGAGCAGCAGGCTGTTGGCCGTGCCCAGCAGCGGCAGGAAAAAAGCGGCCATGAGCAGCGAGCCGACGGCGCCGCCGAGATAATCCGCGGCGTTCAACAATCCGGCCGCCTGGTCCGCCGGCCGGCGATCGAGGACGCGCAGGCCCAGGGGCAGGATCGCCCCGCTTAGCATCCCCATGACCCCCAGCCAGGCCGCCAGCAGCAGCTGCCCCGGCCAGCTTGGCTGGAGATCGAGGCGCAGCAGCAACAACAGAGCCAGGTTGAGGACCGCGATCAGCGCCTGCACCGCTGCCAGCCGGCGTAACGCCCGCCCGGGAGCCGGGCGCTCCCTTCTCAGCCAGCGGCCGGTCCAGGCGGCCCCGGCGGCCAAGTCCCAGCATGAACAAGGCGATCAGCATGCCCACAGCCTGGTAGACGAAGCCCCAGTTGTTCTGGAAAATGAAAATGGCCGCGATCTCGAAGGAGAGCCCGGCAAAGCCGCCGCTGAATGCGGCCAGCACCGTTGGCATCGTTGTGCCGTGCCCCCGGCGGTTCAGGGAGCGCCGACAGGACCGCGGGCAACAGCAGCAGGCAAAAGGCCAGCAGGGCGATGGGAAACGTGAATCCTTTGAAGAAGTCGAACAACGCGGAAAGGGGACTGCCAGAACTCCAACCCAGGAGGCGGCTGCCCAGGAAATAGGCGATGGGGCGATCGTCGCGGTTCAGCTGCCGCGGTTTGTTTTTCTCCAGGGCGCCTTTGATAAAGGCGGTCTTTTCCTCCGGGAAGAGAGAGGTGAAAAGAGGCGCGAGGCGCGCCGGCGGCGGGGCCAGGGCCAGGTAGCGGCGGGCGAGGACCGCGGGGTCCTCGCTGACGCTGGCAGCCGCGCTTGATGCGAAGAAGGCATTGCTCATGCCCGGAAGTACCGCGACCTCGGGGAACACGCTCTTCAGGGTGTGAAAGATGGCGGCCGTGTAGGGAACGACGATCTCCGAGGCGTAGTTCTCCGCCGAGGCCAGGCGCAGGGCGACGACTCCGCCCGGGGCCAGGATTTCCCTGATGTCAAGAAAGAACTCCCTGGTGTAGTAGCGGTTGATCTGGGCGGTCCAGGCATCGGGCTGGTGGATGAACACCAGGTCAAAGCGCTTCCTGCCGCCGGCAGCATGGCTCGCCGCCAGCCGTACAAAACGGCGCCCGTCCATGGTGATCGCGCGCAGGCGGGTGTCGCGCAGGGCGGATCGGCCGCCGGCGTCCAGGTGATCGCGGACCAGCGCGGCGTAGCGCTCATCGATCTCAACGGCGACGAGCGCGGCGATCGGGTAGCGCAGGAGTCGCTTGGCCAGCCCGGCGAAGACGTCGCCGATAACCAGTATGTCGCGCGGGCGCGGATGCTGGGAGAGAAGCTGGGCGGCAAGCACGTCGTCGTTGCTGTCGTCGGGAAAAACAGCCGCCAGTTGGCCGTTGGCGAACAGGCTGTATTGGCCGTCGGCCAGGCCCAGCTGCAGGTTCTGGTAGCGCGTGTCGCGAACGGCGACCAGCGTACCGGCCGAGATTCCTTGCCAGCGCTGCGCGACCAGCCAGCTCTCGCAGCGGCCCGTGCCGCCGCTGATGATGGCTGCCAGCAGCAGAAGCGCGGCCAGCAGCGCGCCGACGCCGGGCGGTGTTGCCAGGGCCTGGCGGGAAACCAGCCCGGCGCCCAGCAGCAGCGGCAAGGCGAACAGGACGATGATGGTGAGCGGGTCGAGCTGTTCCACCAGCCAGAACGTGTAGGCCAGGCCGCCGGCCATCGCGCCCAGCGCTTCCCAGGCATAGGCGCCGGTCATGGCGCCGGCCGCCTTTGCCGCGGGCCGGGGGGCAAGCTTGGCGGCCAGCGGAAAGGCAAAGCCGCTCAGAGCGCTGAAGGGCAGGGCGAGCAGCGGGACCAGGTAAAAGGTCTTGGCCAGGGGCAGCAGCGCTCCCTGGGGCATGGCCCCGAACACGTGCAGGCTGCGCGTAGCGGCGAGCAGCAGGGGGGCGACGAGGCACATGGCCAGCGCCGCCCAGGAAAATGCCGCTGCCGTGGATTTCCGCTTGCGGCTGAAAAAGGCGCCAACGAGGGAACCGGCGCCGACGCCGAGCAGCCAGCCGGCCATGGCGATGCCGAAGGAGATCTCGTTGCCCGCCGCCACGACGAAGAATTCGCGCAGCAGGATGGTCTGCATGACCATGGAGAACGCGCCAAGGGCGGCATAGGCGAGCGGAATGAGCCAGACCATGAGGAGATTATAGAGTGACGAGTGACAAGTGACAAGTGACGAGGAAAGAAAAGGCAAAAGGTGAGAAATTGAAATCAAACTCATCCCCCAACCCCTTCTCTTGGGAAGAGAAGGGGAGCGAAGGAAGTTGCAATTTCCCCCTCTCTTCGGGAAGAGAGGGGGCAGGGGGTGAGTTGAAGAATTAAGGAACCGGGATTATCTATTTTATCTTTTGCTTATTACTTTTTATTCTTTAGAACGGTCCCCAGTTCATCAGCACCGGCGGGATGAGCAGCAGCAGGCTCAAGGCCACGAGGATCAGCATCAGCGGCAGGAACCACTTGGCCCACTTGTCCCAGGGGATCTTGGCCATGCCCAGCACGCCCATGGTCACCGCCGAGGTGGGCAGGATGGGGTTCACGAATTCGCAGAGCTGGTAGGCGAAGACGGTGGTCTGGCGCGTGATGTGCACCAAATCGCTCAGGGGGGCCATGATGGGCATGGTCAGCGCCGCCTGGGCCGTCCCCGAGTGGACGAAGAAGTTGATCACGATCTGGGTGAGGAACATCATCTGCGCGGTGACGATGCGCGGGAACACGGAAATGAAGTTGGATGCGGAGTAGAGCATCGTGTCCAGGATCTTGGCGTCCTGGGCGACGATCAGGATGGCCCGGCCGCAGGCGATGACGAAAGCCACGCCGATAAAATCACGGGCCCCGGCGACGAAATTTTTCGCGATCCTGCTGGGGCCCTGCCCGGCGACGAAGCCCGCGATGAGGCCCATGCCCAGGAACAGGGCGGCGATTTCCTCGATGTACCATTCCTTGATCAGGATGCCCGCGACCAGCAGGACCATTCCCAGCCCGAAGACCGCCAGCACGGCGCGATGGTGCCAGTTCCACTCGGCCATGTCTGTGCCGTTGGCCGGTCCGGTCTCGGTCCGCGCCCTGTCCAGGTCGTAGACCAGGCTCCTGGTCGGGTCCTTCTTGATCCTGGCGGCATACACCATGACGAAGGCGATGGTGATCGTGGTGCCGATCACCCAGGCGATCAGGCGATATGCCAGGCCGGAATAGAGCGGCAGGTTCGACAGCCCCTGGGCGATGCCCACGGTGAACGGGTTGAATGCGGCGGCGGCGAAGCCGGCGGCGGCGCCCAGGAAGGGGATGGCCACGCCGACGATGGAATCATAGCCCAGCGACAAGGCCAGCGGGATGAAGATCAGGATGAAGGGCATCGTCTCCTCGCACATGCCGAACACCGATCCGGCGATGGAGAACACCAGCATCAATACCGGGATGATGAAGGGTTGCAGGCGCGGGCGGCGCGAGAAAGCCGCGGCCATGCGCTTGATGGCCAGGTTGATGGCGCCGCTCTCGTTGATGACGTTGAAAGCGCCGCCGATGATGAACAGAAAGACGATGATCAGCATGCCGTCCTGGAAGCCGCGGATCGGCGACAGCAAGAGCGTCTCCAGGCCGGCCGGCTGCTGCGCCACGCGGTGGAAGGTGCCGGGGACGGTGACCAGGCGGCTGCTGCCGCCCACCTTGGTCTCGACGCGCTGGAACTCGCCCGAGGGGATGATCCAGGTGAGAATGACCATCAGTATGACCAGGACGTAGATCAGAACGATGGGGTGGGGCATGGTGAAGGTGGATTTCTTTGCTGGTTTTGTCATTAGCGGATTATATGCAATGGGCCTATAAATTGCAATGCGATTCGTGACGCGTAACGCGTGACGCGTGACGCGAAAGATCAAAAAAATCGAATCCCAAATTACAGACCAAATCACAACGCTCCGCCAATTACAAGTGACCAAAACGAAGAGAAATAGGGATGACAGAAAATCACAACTCATCCCCCGACCCCTTCTCTTCGCAAAGAGAAGAGCAGTGCTTCCTCCCCCTCTCTTCACAAGAAGTACGCATCGCCATGCCGAAGGTTTATGAGGCATCTGGCGATGCCATCCCGCAACGCGGGGGGTGGGGGTGAGTTTTCTTGCATCCCCATACTTACTGGAGATTTGATTTCGGTCATTGGAATTTGGAATTTATTTGGAATTTGGGATTTGGTGCTTGGAATTTTATCTCTTACATGTCACGCGTTACGCGTCACGCGTCACGGAGCTCAGACTTGCCAGTAAGCCGCGTAATCTTTGGCGCTCGGCACCCGCAATGTCAGCGGCGCGCCGGCGGGGATGGTCTGGAAGGGCTGGCCGTTGAATGACCAGAACATCTGCAGCCGCAGATCGTCCCCGGCGCTCGCGCCCAGCATGGCGAGCGGGATGCGGCATTCGATGATGCCGCCGACCGCCGCGTCGCCCATGGGAATGCCCTTCATTTCCAGTTCCCGGCCGTTAAAACCGATCTCGCCCTGCCAGCTTGCGGCGCCGCCCTGCAGGAGCAGGCGCAGCGAAAACCCGGTTTCGAAATAGGTGCGGGCGTGCTTTTTGGTGTCGATGCGCAGATAGGCGTAGCCGGGGTCGAAGCCGAAAAGGAGGGTCTTGACCAGCGGGTTGGCGATGTTCATGGCGCCGCCGTAGGAGAGGATGTCGACGCGGCCGGCGTCGAGCCACTCGAAGTAGTCGCTGGCCTCGCCGTCGATGCGGGCCGCCATGGCGTCGCGCGGCGGCACCACCAGCAGGCGGTCGGAGGGGGCGGCGGTCGGCACCGGGTGCTGCAGGGCGTCCGGGACGGGCTGCCCCAGCGTCTCGTGGATTTTTTGCAGGTTGAGGCGGAAAAGGCTGTCGAAAATGTCGATGTCCGGGGTGTAATTTTCCCTGCCGTACCACCAGAACCAGTCGCTCCCTTCCGCGACGTGCAGATAGCCTTCGATCTCGGCCACCTGCTCCGCGGACAATCGGTCGCGCTCGGCGCTGAAGGCGTCGCGAGCCCCCTTGAGGAGCTCCCAGGCCTTCTGGTCCTCGCGGTCGCCGATCCAGATGTCGAAGTTGCCGTTGATCCACGAGCCGCATTTCAGTCGCGCCAGCTCGCGCGCCGGTGCGGCGGCGGCCTGGGAGAACGTGACGGTCTCGATGTCCGGGTCGTCGCAGACCAGACGGTAGAAGGCGCGCAGGAATTCGCGTCCCGAGCCCGGGTAGAATTCCCAGGCGTTCTCGCCGTCGAGGATGATGGGCACGATCAACCCTTCGGGGCCGGACGCCGCGATGGCCTTGATGCGGGAGAGCAGGTCGGCGGCCGCGTCGCGGGCGGGGAATTTCTGAAAATAGAAGCCGATCAGGTCGGAGAGCAGGTGGTCGCGGAAGAATATCCTGAGCGGCAGGCCGGTGAGGAAATAGGGGGAGTAGAGGGCGCCGGGGTCGGCGATGGCCAGGCGGGCGTCGCGCTCCAGGGGGCGCGGCAGCGAGCGGCTGAGCACCTCCTCGTCGGACGCGGTCCAGGCGATGCCGGCTCCGGCCAGCAGCTGCAGCGTCGCTTCCGAGACGCCGCCCTCGGGGGGCCAGATGCCGCGCGGGCGCTTGCCGAAAGTTTTTTCCATCAGGTCGAGCCCGTTCTGCAGCTGTGCCCTGGCGTCCTCCTCCCAGTTGAAATCGAGGTCGTAGGGCGCCAGGCGCTCGTTGGCCTTGCGCCCGGCCTGCGGGTCCAGCAGCAGGGGCAGGATGGGATGGTAGAACGGGCTGGTGCAAAGCTCGACTTGGCCGCTGTCCTGAAATTTCTTGTATTCCGGGATCACGCGCCGCAGGATCTCGCCTTCGACGGCGCTCAGCGTCTCCTTGTCCTCCTCGGAAAAGTTCTTGCCCTGGCAGAGCAGCGCCGCGACGCGGGGGTCATTGACGCGGTAGGATTCATCGATGTAGGCCAGCTCGAACCACACCTGGATATCGCGCAGCTCGGCGATGCTGAACACCCGGCGCCAGTCGGGGTCGGACTGCCCCTCCAGATGCTCCATTTTTTTTCGATACAGAAATTCGTAGCGCCGGTGGGGCTTGATATGGTTCTCGTGCTGGATGGAGAAGAAATGACGGACCAGGAACTGTACTTCGTCGGGCGCCAGCTCCGCGGCCGGCTTGCGGAAGACATCGCGGAAGGCATCGCTCCCTCCCTGCAGGTATTGCTCGAGGCCTGACAGCAGCGATGGCACCAGGTTGAAGGTCAGGCGCAGGTCGGGAAACTCCTCCAGGATGTGGACCATGCCGAAGTAGTCCTTGAGGGCGTGCAGCCGCAGCCAGGGAAGGTCGAACCTGTGGCTGCCGGGGTTCCTGTAGCACGGCTGATGCATGTGCCACAGGATGGCCAGGCGGACCTTATTCGCCATCCCCTGTCTGCTTCAGCTCGAACAGCACCCCGGAAAAGCTCTTGGGGTGGGCGAAGGCGATGAGAGAGTTGTGGGCGCCGTGGCGCGGCTCGCGGTCCAGCATCTGCACGTTCTTTTCCCCCAGCCGCTGGATGGCGGCCTGGATATCATCCACTTCCAGGGCCAGGTGGTGCAGTCCGCCGCCTTTTTTTTCGATGAAGGCGCTCACCGGGGAATCCTCCGCAAGCGGCTCGAGCAGCTCGATGAAGACGTCGCCGACCTTGAAAAAAGCCACGGTTACCTTCTGCGCGGCCACCACTTCCTTGCCCAGGAATTCGAGGCCCAGCACGTCGCGGTAGCGCGTGATCTCTTCGTCCAGGTTTTTGACGGCGATGGCGATATGGTCAATTTTTTTTATCATCTTGGCCTCCTGTTTTCAGCTTCTGCACGATCTCGTCGGCCAGGCGGTAGGGGTTGGCGGTTTCGGCCCCCTGCAGCAGGGCGGCGATCGCCGGATCGAGGCGCATCTCGTCCTGGAAACGCTCGGCCACGATCTTTTCGATGTAGCTTTTCTTCATTTTGGCGCCCTTTTCACGGATGCGCCCCCCTTCCCGGCCCTGGTAGCCGCGGATGCCGGCCAGCAGCTCCGGGATGCCCTTGTCCTCCTTGACCGAAGTGGGGAAGACCAGCGGATCGCGGCCCGAGTAGGCGAAATAATTGCGGATCTCGCCGACCTTGTTGTCGCTGCCGCCCAGGTCTGACTTGTTGACGACGAAGATGTCGGCGATCTCGATGATGCCCGCCTTGAATATCTGGATCTCGTCGCCGCTGTCGGGGTTGATGACCATCAATACCACGTCGGCGACGTTGACGATGTCGACTTCGGATTGCCCGACCCCCACCGTTTCGATAATGATGATGTCTTTTCCCGCCGCCTGCAGCAGGTCGATGATCTCGTGGGTGGAAAGGCTCAGGCCGCCGAGATGGCCGCGGTTGGCGATGCTGCGGATGAAGACATTGGGGTCGTTGCTGTGCTGGATCATGCGCAGGCGGTCGCCGAGCAGGGCGCCGCCCGAGAGCGGCGAGGAGGGATCGACGGCAAGGACGGCGATGGACAGTCCCTGCTCCTTGAAACCGGCGATCATTTTTTCGATCAGGGAACTTTTGCCGCTGCCCGGGGCACCGGTTATGCCGATCTTCAGCGCGGTCCCGGGAAGGGGATAGATCGCTTCCAGAAGTTTTTTATAGTCTTTCCTGCGATTTTCCACAATGGAGATGGCCTTGGCCAAGGCTACCGCGTCATTCTGGCGCAGTTTTGCGAGAAGTTCCATGATGTTCATCGATTTGAATCATAGCCCAAGCGTGGTTGGAAATCAATAGGCAAAAGCAATACTTAATTGATAACAAAACGCTAAGATATATTTAATAAAATATAAATAAGATTGTTGACAGAAATCAGTTTCAATACTATAATTTCATTAAAAAAGGAGGTTACAATGAGAATAAGCAAATGGCAACCCTATTCGGACCTGGTCAATATGTATGACCGCTGGAACCGGCTTCTAGGCGAGGACTTTTACGATGAGTCAGCAAAAAACGGCTTGACTCCGAGCGCCTGGCGCCCCATGACCGACATTTATGAGTCAAAAGAGGCTTATGTGTTCAAAGTGGAGCTGCCGGGGTTCAAAAAAGAGGAGATCAAGGTGGAATTCTCGGGTGAAACCCTGACCTTGCGCGGTGAGCGCAAGCAGGAAGAGGAGACCAAGAACGAGAACTGCCATCGCCTGGAGCGCAGCTACGGCCTGTTTGAACGGTCCTTCACCATCCCCAAGAACATCGATCCCCAAAAGATCGACGCTGCCCTGAAGGACGGCATCCTGGTGCTGACCATCCCCAAAAAGGAGGAAGCGCAGACCAAGGCTATTCCCATTACTGTATCGTAACGAACTAAAAAAAGGGCGGCTTCCAAAGGCCGCCCTTTTTTTTTGTGAAAAGTAAAAAGTGAAAAGCAGAAGATGGAAGAAGCCGTGAACCATGCGCTGCCGCTAATTTTTCTTTTCACTTTTCACTACTTACTTTTCACTTATGAGTCCGGTATAATTCATTTATGAAGCGGGAACTCTTTGTGGGCCCTGTGGGGATCGGCGGCAACCACCCCGTTTCCATCCAGTCGATGACCAACACCGCCGCCGAAGATATCACGGGAACTCTGGCGCAGATCAACAGGCTGAAGGCCGCGGGCTGCGATATCGTGCGCGTCGCCGTCCCGCAGCGCTCGGCCCTGCCCGCCTTCAAGCGCATCGTCGCCCGCTCGCCGCTGCCGGTGATAGCCGATATTCATTTCGACTCCCGCCTGGCCCTGGGGGCCCTCGAGAACGGCGCCCACGGCGTGCGCATCAACCCGGGCAACATCGGCGGCAACGATAAGCTGAAAGCGGTCATCCGCCTGGCAGGGGCGAAAAAAGTTTCCATCCGCATCGGGGTGAACGCCGGCTCGCTTGAAAAAAAATACAAACGCAGCGGCCTCGCCCTTGCCGAGGCCATGGTCGGCTCGCTTCTCGACAAGGTCAAATTTTTCGAGGACCAGGGCTTCCTTGACCTGAAGCTGTCCCTGAAATCGCACGACGTCAGGGAGACGATTGCCGCCAACCGCCTGGCCGACCGCAGCTGCGGCTACCCGCTGCACGTGGGAATTACCGAGGCCGGATCGTATTTCGCCGGCAGCATCCGCTCGGCGATAGGCATCGGCAGCCTGCTCATCGACGGCATCGGCAACACCATCCGCGTTTCGCTGACCGCCGACCCGGTGCGCGAGATCCGCGTGGCCCGGCAGATACTGGCGGCCGCCGGCCTGGCGCGCAACGGCATCGACGTCGTCTCCTGCCCGACCTGCGCCCGCACCTCGGTCGACCTGATCCCGCTGGTCGCCGAGTTCGAAAGAAAGGTCAACCGCCTGCGCTTCCCCGGCCGCTTGCGCGTCGCCCTCATGGGCTGCGAGGTCAACGGTCCCGGCGAAGCCGCGGACGCCGATATCGGCCTGGCTTTCTCCAGGGAGCGGGCCTTTGTTTTCCGCAAGGGGAAGGTCGTGGCCCGTACCGGGGCCGGCGAAGCCATCCCGAAACTCCTGGAAATGATCAGGGAGCTTGCGGCGGAGAGAAACCATGAGTGACGTCATCGCCTGCCCGGCCTGCGGCGCCAGGAACCGTGTCCGCGAAGGCATGCGCGGCGTGCCTTTGTGCGGCAAGTGCAAGAAGCCGCTGCCGCCTCCCGGGGCGGACCCGATCCGGGTCCTGACCACGGATAGTTTCGAGTCGGCGATCGGCCTGAACCCCCAGCCGGTGCTGATCGATTTTTGGGCCTCGTGGTGCCAGCCCTGCAAGCTCCTGGCAACGGTGCTGCAAAAGTTCGCCGCGACGCGCCCCGACGTCACCGTGGCCAAGGTCGACATCGAAGCCGAGCCGGGACTGGCCTCGCAATACCAGATATTCGGCGTCCCCACCCTGGTCCTGTTCGTCAAGGGGCGCGAAGTGCACCGCACCAGCGGCGCGTTGAATGCGGCGCAACTAGAGGCGGAGTTCAAGTCCTGGCTGGCACCTAAATGACTTCGTAACACGTGAACGAACTTGCGGAACTACGTGATTCGTAATTCGAAACAGCGAGAGATAACTCAGTCTAAGTGATAAGTGAACGAGCTCAAACGGCCCTCAGTGATGAGTGATGAGAAAGAGGAGATCTATTTACTATTTCGCCGAAATTTCTTTATTTCACCGAGTGCATTTTCTCATCACTTATCACGCATCACTCATTACGTATCATGCATGACGCGTCACGTAGGTCCGGTTTTTTAGATTATGCGTTTAGCGCTTGTTGAGCTGCAGATTGGCCGGCGCTCCCGTGCAATCGAATCCGTTCTTCGTGCGCGAGTCGGTATATCCCGCTTTGCCGGGAAATTTCGCCATGTAGGTGAACGAGGCCGAGCTCTTGGTTTGGGCGGGAACGTCGGCCGAGAAAACGTAGCTGGTGTTGGCGGTCACCGTGAATTCCTTTGAGGCACTGCCTTTGGTGCTGCTGATGGACATGCCGATCTTGCCGCTGCCGCCGATGTTCTTCACGTAGCTGAAAAAGCGGAAGCCGCTCGCGAGCACGCTCTCCTGCACGCATCCCGCGCAGGTCTCCTGGACGAAATTCGGCAGGTCGGCGTCATCGCCGCCGCCGTTGTCGTCGTTCTTGGCGCAGGTGCTGGCGCCGAGGATCGCGATCGCCAGGAACATAACCAGCCAAATTCGCATCGACTTCATGTTGTTCTCCTTGCAATCCAGGGAAGATTCATTTGCTGGATTTCCGCCACCACTATTCTCTTTAAATCGATCGGCAAAGTCAATAACAAAGAGAATCAATCAATCTGCGCGCGTCGGGAACTTTTGCCTTTTTCGTTTTGCCGGAGGCAACGCAAATTTGCGTTCCCTACTCTTGGGAATCTCGAATTTTGCGTTCATTCTACCGGGGCAGGGAACATTTGCCTTATTTCTTTTCTTAACCGTCTACCGTCGACCGTCAACCGTCAACCGTAAACCTATTCTGCTTTAGTCGAGGCAGCGCAAATTGGCGTTCCCTGATCATATTGAGAATCTCGACTATTTTGAGTTCATCGTGGCGGTGCCCGGGGCTTCCGCCGTTGATTGCTTTCGTAACTCTGGAGCGTCATCCGTCAACCGTCCACGCTGAAAGTCCAGTATTCTGTCCTAATCTTCTCGTACAGGTTCATGGCATAGTTGTCGGTCATGCCGGCGATGAAGTCGATGGTGCGCACGGCCACGCCGTCTTCCGCCGGATAGGGGTTGATGAAGGCGCCCGGATCGCGGCCGACGTGGGCGTGGATGGCCAGGAGCACCGCGCGGATCTCTTCTTTTTCAACCAGCCGTTCCTCGCGCGAATAGACGTTCTTGAAAAGAAAGTCGCGCAGGCGCAACAGCTCGGCGAAGACCGGCGCCGATATGGCGATGATCTCCAGCCCGTTCGCCAAGGTCTCGTTGATGACGTCGATGACGACGGTATCGATGCGCTTGGCGTACTTCGTGCCCAGCAGTTTGCGGCTCGGCTCGGGGATGTCGCTGTCGGAGATGATGCCGGCGCGCTTGGCGTCATCGATGTCGTGGTTGACATAGGTGATCATGTCGGCCAGGCGCACGATCTGGCCCTCGAGGGTGAACGGCAGCAGCCGGCGGTCCCCGGGGATGACCTCGCCCTGCCCCTTGGAGTGCTTGAGGATGCCGTCGCGGACCTCACGGGTCAGGTTCAGCCCCCGGCCGCCGTCCTCCAGTTTTTCGACCACGCGCAGGCTCTGTTCATAGTGGTGGAAGCCCCCGGGGCAAAGCTTGTCCAGGACCGCCTCGCCGATGTGCCCGAAGGGCGTGTGCCCCAGGTCATGGCCCAGGGCGATGGCCTCGGTCAGGTCCTCGTTCAGGTTCAGCGCCCGGGCAACGGTGCGGGCGATCTGGCTCAGTTCCAGGGTGTGGGTCAGCCGCGTGCGGTAGTGGTCCCCCTCGGGAGAGATGAATACCTGGGTTTTATGCTTCAGGCGGCGGAAGGCCTTGGAGTGCAGAATGCGGTCGCGGTCGCGCTGAAACTCGGTGCGCACCGGCGAGGGCTTCTCCTGGCGCTCGCGGCTGCTGGCGGCGCTGCGTGCGGCACGCGGGTGCAGGCTGGCATTTTCGCGGGTTTCCAGCTCGAGGTG